>NZ_JASGET010000097.1:0-62454 GCF_047606145.1 Nocardioides sp.
CGATCGGATCGGTCGCATGACCCATCCGATCGCGACGCGGCCGCGAACCCCCGCCATGACATCGCCGCGATCGACCCGACTCCGACTCGCCGACCACGTCGACCGGTTCGCCAGCGAGCACCCGCCGATCCCGATCGCCTCCGTCGACTTCACCATCCGCGACCCACGCGCCGTCGCCGAGCGGTTCGGTGGAGTCCTCGACTACATGGCCCGCACCGAGTTGGAGGTCGAGCGCAACGTCCTCGAACTCACCACCCTGCTTCCGGACCCGCCCGAGATCGACCGGCGGTTCTACGCCGAGGTCTGGGGTCCGCAGGAACGACAGCACGGCCTGATCCTCGATACCCTGCAGACCAGGCTCGGGATGGCACCGACGGACGCCGATCTGACCACCGTCTCGACCAAGATCCGCGTGCTCGGGCTGCTCGCCCATCTCACGCCGATCCAGGACGTCGTACGGATGCTCTACTACCTGACCGGCATGACCACCGAGCGGTCGGCGCTGATCGCCTATCAACGACTGCACGACGGCGCCAAGGAGATGACCGAGAAGGCGCTGGCCGCCAGCGTGATCGCACCGATCCGCCGACAGGAGCCGGGCCACTACGCCTACTACCAATTCGCGGCCCGCCAGCTGTGGGACCAGCTCGCGCACTGGCAGCGGTGGCTGGTACGCCGCCTGCGGGCCCTGTCCTTCTCTCCGGTGGGCGCCGGGGACCGTCACCGCCGCGCCGAGGTCGGCCGAATGATCATCGACCTGGACCTGGGCGATCCGGCGAGCATCGATGCGCTGGCCGAGCAGGTGGCGCGAGTCGAGACCGAGCTCCTCGGTGCCGGCCGGCGCGGCTTGCGGGTCCCGCCGTACATCGTCGGGGCCTTCCGCGATGCGGTCGCACTCGCCGGTGAGCCATCGAGCCGAGCGTGACTGACCACCGCTTCATGTGCTGCTCTCGTTTGGTCGAGTAGCAGTCGCGGGGGACGAGCGACGGTCGGCGCTACTGGGTGATCCGGTAGGCGTCGAAGACGCCGGGGACGCCGCGCACCGACTTGAGCACCGTGTCGAGGTGCTTGGCATCGGCCATCTCGAAGGTGAAGCGGCTCTTGGCGACCCGGTCGCGGGTGGTGGTCAGCTGCGCGGAGAGGATGTTCACGTGGGCATCCGAGATGGCCATCGTGACATCCGAGAGCAGCCGGGAGCGATCGAGGGCCTCGACGCAGATGTTCACCAGAAAGGTGGAGTTCACCGTCGGCTCCCACTCGACCTCGACCAGCTTCTCCGGGTGCGTCGTGAGCTCGGCGGCGTTGGTGCAGTCCATCCGGTGCACCGAGACTCCCCCGCCCTTGGTGACGAAGCCGAGGATCTTGTCACCGGGGACGGGCGTGCAGCACTTGGCCAGCTTGACCCACACGTCGCCGGCCCCCTTGACCACCACGCCGGCGTCGCCGCCGGAGGCCACCTTCCGGTTGCGCCGGCCGGTGATGGTGACCGCCTCGGCGAGGTCCTCCCGGGCCCCCTCGGCACCGCCGTGCTCCTCGATCACCCGTCGTACGACGGCCTGGGCGCTCAGGTTGCCCTCGCCGACCGCGGCGTACAGCGCGGTCACGTCGGCGATGTTGAAGTGCCGCGCGGCCAGCCCGAGCGACTCGTGCGACATCAGCCGCTTGAGCGGCAGCCCCTCCTTGCGCATCAGCTTGGCGATCTGCTCCTGGCCCTTCTCGATCGCCTCGTCGCGCCGTTCCTTGGTGAACCACTGCCGGATCTTCGCCCGCGCCCGGTTCGACTTCACGAAGCCCAGCCAGTCCTGCGACGGGCCGGCGGTGGGTGACTTCGAGGTGAAGACCTCGACCACGTCGCCGCTCTCCAGGGTGGACTCCAGCGGCACCAGCCGGCCGTTGACCCGGGCGCCGATGGTGCGGTGTCCGACCTCGGTGTGGACCGCGTAGGCGAAGTCCACCGGGGTGCCGCCCTGGGGCAGCGCGATCACGTCGCCGCGCGGGGTGAAGACGTAGACCTCGGTGCGGTTCATCTCGAACCGCAGCGACTCCAGGAATTCCCCGGGATCCTCGACCTCGGACTGCCAGTCCATCAGCTGCTTGACCCAGCTCATGTCGTCGTTGGCCAGCCGGTCGGTGTCGACGCCGTTGCGTCCGTCCTCCTTGTACTTCCAGTGCGCCGCGACGCCGTACTCCGCGCGGCGGTGCATGGCGAAGGTCCGGATCTGCATCTCCACCGGCTTGCCCTGCGGCCCGATCACCGTGGTGTGCAGCGACTGGTACATGTTGAACTTCGGCATCGCGACGTAGTCCTTGAACCGGCCGAGCACCGGGTTCCATCGCGAGTGCAGCACGCCGAGCACCGAGTAGCAGTCCCGGTCCTCGGCGACCAGGATGCGGATGCCCACCAGGTCGTAGATGTCGGAGAACTCCTTCCCCCCGACGATCATCTTCTGGTAGATCGAGTAGTAGTGCTTCGGCCGGCCGGTCACCGTCGCCTTGATCCTGGCCTCGCGCAGGTCGTTCTCGACCTGACTGATCACGTCGGCGAGGAACTTGTCCCGCGCCGGCGCGCGCTCGGCCACCAGCCGGACGATCTCGTCGTAGATCTTGGGGTGCAGCGTCGCGAAGGCGAGGTCCTCGAGCTCCCACTTGATGGTGTTCATGCCGAGCCGGTGAGCCAGCGGGGCATAGATGTCGAGGGTCTCCCGCGAACTGCGCTCCTGGCTCTTCGGGGAGACGTAGCGCAGCGTGCGCATGTTGTGCAGCCGGTCGGCCAGCTTGATCACCAGCACCCGGATGTCCTTGGACATCGCCACGATCATCTTGCGGATCGTCTCGGCCTGCGCGGAGTCGCCGTAGGTGACCTTGTCGAGCTTGGTGACGCCGTCGACCAGCAGCGCCACCTCGGCGCCGAAGTCACGGGTCAGCTCATCGAGCGTGTACGGCGTGTCCTCGACCGTGTCGTGCAGCAACGCGGCGACCAGGGTCGGCTCGGTCATGCCGAGCTCGGCCAGGATGGTGGTGACCGCCAGCGGGTGGGTGATGTAGGGGTCACCGCTCTTCCGCTTCTGGGTGCGGTGCAGCCGCTCGGCCGTCTTGTAGGCGCGCTCCAACAGCGCCAGGTCCGCCTTCGGGTGGTTGGCCCGCACCGCACGGAACAGCGGCTCCAACACCGGGTTGCTCGGATTGCCGCGAGAGCCCATCCGGGCCAGTCGGGCCCGCATGCTGCGACCCGACGGCGGCTGCTCGGGGACCTCCGACGCGCGCTCGCGCGGCTTCGCGACGGCTCGGTCCTCACTCATGAACCGAGTTTAGCCACAGCCCCTCGGCCCCGTTCGACCCAGCACGAGGCAGGCGTGACCCGGCAGAGACCGACCCAGCGCCGACCGAGCCGAGTTCACCCCGGGTGGCTCCGGGTGGCTCCGGGTGGCTCCGGGTGGCTCAGACGGTGAGCAGGGCGGTGAGCGGCATCCCGCCCAGCGCGTCCCGGCCGGGCAGGAAGGAGAGCTCCATCAGCACCGCGACGCCCGCCACCACGCCACCGCAGCGCTCGACCAGCTCGCGGGTCGCGGCGATGGTGCCACCGGTGGCGAGGACGTCGTCGACGAGCAGTACCCGCTCGCCGGGAGCCACCGCGTCCGCGTGCACCTCGAGCGTGGCCGTGCCGTACTCGAGCTGGTAGGAGACCGTGTGCGTCTCGCGTGGAAGCTTGCCGGCCTTGCGGATCGGCACGAAGCCGACGCCGAGCGCCAGCGCCACCGGTGCACCGAGGATGAAGCCGCGCGACTCCATCCCGAGCACCTTGGTCACCGTCACCCGCCCGTCGCGGTCGCGCGCCGGCGCAGCCAGCGCCGCCACCACCGCGGCCAGCCCATCCGGGTCGGCGAGCAGCGGCGTGATGTCCTTGAAGACGATGCCGGGCTCCGGGAAGTCCGGTACGTCGACCACCAACCGGGACAGCGCCTCGGCGAGCCGGTCGGGGTCCATCGCGCCGGGCGTCACTTGCCGCGCTTGGAGCGCGGCTGCCGGGTCGGCTGCCGCCGCCCGGACGCGCCGCTCTCCCGGACCGGGCGATGCTCCGTCGGGGCGGTGCGCCCGCGGCCCATGGCGTCGGTGCGCGACTGCGGACGGCCGCGGGGCGACGTACCGACGCCGTCGTCCCGGTCCAGGTCATCCAGGTCGTCGAGGTCGTCGGCGTCGCTGGCCAACCGCGCCCCGCGCAGCTCCTCGGGGTCCTCGGCGACCGGCATGTCCTCGGTGAAGGCGGGCACGTCGGCGTACCGGTCGGCCTTCTTCATCCGGGCGCGAGCGCGCCGCTCGGCGTCGATGACGTCCTTCTCCCCCGACTTCAGGTGGACCAGCAGCGGGGTCGCGATGAAGATCGAGGAGTAGGTGCCGGCCGCCATGCCGACGAACAGCGCCAGCGCGATGTCCTTCAGCGTGCTGGTGCCGAGCTGAACGGCACTGACGTAGAGGATGGCCAGCACCGGCAGCAGGGCCACGATCGAGGTGTTCACCGAGCGCACCAGCGTCTGGTTCAGCGCCAGGTTGGCCTGCTGGGCGTAGGTGCGCTTGGAGGCCCGGAGGTTCTTGGTGTTCTCTCGCACCTTGTCGAAGACCACGACGGTGTCGTAGAGCGAGAACCCGAGGATGGTCAGGAAGCCGGTCACCGTGGCCGGCGTGACCTCGAAGCCGCTGAGCGCATAGACGCCCACCGTGATCACCACGTCGTGCACCAGCGCGACCACCCCGGAGACGGCCATCTTCCATTCTCGGAAATAGCCCCAGATGAAGAAGATGACCAGGATGAGGAAGACGATCAGGCCGGTCGCGGCCTTCTTCGCGACCCGCTCCCCCCAGCTCGCGCCGACCACCGTCTGGGAGATCTTGGAGTCCGCGACCCCCGCGGTCGACGTGATCGCCTCGCGCACCTTCTGGTCGGACGCGGAGTTCTCCGTGATGGCGCCGGTCTCGATGACGATCGACTTGCCGCCCGCGGTCATCACCGTCGGCGTCTCCGCCGCCACGACTCCCGTCGAGCCCACCGACTCGCGCAGTTCGTCGGCGAGCTCCTGGGTCGCCTTCGACACGCTCACGGTGTAGGTCGTGCCGCCCTTGAACTCGATGCCGAGATTGAGCCCCTTGAACACCAGCCCGCTGAGCGCGACCACGATGATCAGCAGCGAGATCGAGTACCACAGCCAGCGGCGGCCGACGAAGTCGACCGAGCGACGACCGGTGTAGAGGTCGTTCCCGATCTGGGAGAGCTTGCCCATCAGGCCCTACCTCCGAGGGTGATCTGGTCGACGCCGAGGGTGCTCGCATCGAGTCCCGAAAGCCGATGACCACGGTTGAAGAACCGCAGGCCGGAGAGCATCTTGACCATCGGGTGGGTGAAGAAGAAGAAGACCAGCAGGTCGATGACCGTCGACAGGCCGAGCATGAAGGCGAAGCCCTTCACCTCGTTCGTGGCGAAGATGTAGAGCGTCAACGCCGCCAGGAAGGAGACCGAGTCGGCGGCCAGACAGGTGTTCCGGGCACGCTTCCAGCCCAGGTCGACCGCGACCCGCATCGACTTCCCGTCGCGCATCTCGTCCCTGATGCGTTCGAAGTAGACGATGAAGGAGTCCGCGGTGATGCCGACCGCGACGATCAGACCGGCGATGCCGGGCAGGTCGAGGGTGACGCCGGCGGTCTTGCTCAGCAACACCACCATGCCGTACGTCGACGCGCCCGCCACGATCAGCGAGCCGACCACCACGATGCCGAGCCCGCGGTAGTAGAGCAGACAGAAGAGCATCACCAGCGCCAGGCCGATCGCACCGGCCCACAGCCCGGCGGTGAGCTGGTTGCCGGCCAGGGTCGGCCCGATGTTCATCGTCTGGATGCCGGACTCGGGGAAGTCGAGCGGCAGCGAGCCGTACTTCAGGTTGTTGGCCAGGTTCTTGGCCTCCTCCTGAGTGAAGCTGCCGGTGATCTGGGCGCTGCCGGAGATCCGGGAGCTGGCGGTGGCGGCCGAGATGACGTCGCCGTCGAGCGTGATGGCGAACAGCTCCGAGTCGTTGCCGGCGATGTCGCCGGTGGCCTCGGCGAAGGCCTTGCGGCCGGCGCTGTGGAAGTCGAGCGTGACGACGTAGTTGGCTTGGCCGGACTGAATGCCGTAGTCGGCGTCGGAGACCTCGGTCCCCTCGATGATCGCCGGGGTGAGCAGGTAGACCTCACCGGTGCTCTGGTCGCAGGTCAGCAGCGGCTTGGTCGGGTCGTCCTTGATCGTCGAGGTGTCGCTCGGGCAGGTGAAGTTGGAGAACTTGGTCTGCCACTTGCTCGGCACGTTGCGCATGAACTTCACCGCGGCGCTCACGCTCATCACCGCGTCGTCGCCGGTGCCGGTGATGGTCGAGCCGGAGGAGGCGCTGGCCGAAGAGGAGGCCGACGCCGACGAAGAAGCCGAGGCCGACCCGCTCGCGGACGCGGAGGCCGAGGCGCTCGACGTGGCCGACGCCTTGGCGGAGGCGCTCGACTTGGTGGTCGCCTTCTTGCTGGCCTTCTTCGTCGCCTTCTTGGTCGACACCGTGCCGAAGGCGGCCCGGTTCGCGCCGGAGTTGGTGGACGTGCTGCTCGCGGTGCTGGCGCTCGCGGTGGAGGTGCTCAGCCCGCTCTGGGTGGTGGTCGAGGAGGACGTCGAGGCGCCACCGCAGCCGTTGCTCGTCGAACAGGCCACCAGCCGGAAGCGCAGCTTCGCGGTCTGCCGCACCCGGTCGGCGAGCTCCTTCTGCACCTTGCCGGTGCCGGGGATGCTCACCACGATGGTGTCGCTGCCCTGGGTGGTCACCTTGGCCGAGGCGACGCCCGAGCCGTTGACCCGCTGGTCGATGATGTCGCGGGCCGCGTTGAGGCTGGTCTTGCTGACCGAGCCGCCCTGCGTGCTCTTGGCGGTCATGGTGATCTCGGTGCCGCCCTGCAGGTCCAGCCCGAGCTCGGGCTTCCACGAACCGCCGGCGGCGACCAGCCCGTAGACCACGGCGAGCACCAGGAAGAAGACGGCAAGGGTGCGGCCGGGCCGCACGGTCTTGCGTGCCATCAGCGCCCGCTCTCCTTCCACAGGTCGTCGTCGGTGCCGCCGGTACGGGCCGGCTTGTCCAGGCTGACCTCCTGGTCCCCGGCGGCCTCGTCCGCGACCGGGTCGCCGGTCTCGCGGCTCTCGGCCTCGGAGCTCGCGGAGCCGGCGGAGACCTCCGAGCCCCCGGGGTCCACGGTGTCATCGACGTCATCGACGGAGCCATCGGAGTCGCCGAGGCCGCCAGAGCTGTCGGAGTCGTCGGCGACGTCCGGCGGGATCACGTTCCCGATCGCCGCCCGTACCACCTTGATCTCGACGCCGTCGGCGATCGAGACCACGATGTGATCGTCCTCGATCCGGACCACCTCGCCGAAGATCCCCGAGGTCAGCATCACCCGCTCACCGGGACCGAGGGCGTTCTGCATGGCCCGCGCCTCCTTGGCCCGCCTCTGCTGCGGTCGGATCAGCAGGAACCAGAAGACGACGACGATCAGCAGCAGTGGCAGGAGAGTCACGGGATGTTGGCTTCCGTTGGGTCGGTGGAGTGGATCGACCGGTGGCCGACCGACGGGCAAGTGTAACCAGCCTGGCAGGTGCGACAAGCAATCGCGGCCCGACCGCAGGGCGGACCACCGAGCCACCGGGCTGCCGAGCTACTCCTCGAAGAGTCCCTCGTCGACGATCCCCGCGCCCGGCGGCGCACTCAGGCCCAGGTGCGTCCAGGCGGAGGCGGTGGCGATCCGGCCGCGCGGCGTACGAGCGAGGAACCCGTTGCGGACCAGGAACGGCTCGGCCACCTCCTCGACCGTCTCACGCTCCTCCCCGACCGCGACCGCAAGGGTGGACACGCCCACCGGTCCGCCACCGAACCGGCGACAGAGCACGTCGAGTACGGCGCGATCGAGCCGGTCCAGGCCGAGCGGGTCGACCTCGTAGAGGTCGAGAGCGGCCTGCGCCACCGTCCGGGTGAGCACGCCGTCCGCCTTGACCTGGGCGTAGTCGCGGACCCGCCGCAGGAGCCGGTTCGCGATTCGCGGGGTGCCGCGCGAGCGCGACGCGATCTCGGCGGCACCGCCGTCGGTCACCTCGGCCCCGAGCAACCCGGCGGAGCGGCGGACGATCAGGTCGAGGTCGTCGGGCTCGTAGAACTCCAGATGGCCGGTGAAGCCGAATCGGTCCCGCAGCGGTCCCGGCAACAGTCCCGCGCGCGTGGTCGCGCCGACCAGGGTGAACGGCGGGATCTCCAGTGGGATCGCGGTCGCACCCGGGCCCTTGCCGATGACCACGTCGACCCGGAAGTCCTCCATCGCCATGTAGAGCATCTCCTCGGCCGGCCGCGACATCCGGTGGATCTCGTCGACGAAGAGGACGTCGCCCTCGTTCATCCCCGACAGGATCGCGGCCAGGTCGCCGGCGTGGGTGATCGCCGGTCCGCTGGTGAGCCGCAGCGGCGAGCCCATCTCGGCGGCGATGATCATCGCCAGCGTGGTCTTGCCCAGACCCGGCGGGCCGGACAGCAGCACATGGTCCGGGCAGCGGCCGCGCTGCCGCGCGGCCTCGAGCACCAGGCCCAGCTGGGCTCGGACCCGGTGCTGGCCGACCACCTCGTCCAGCGTCCGGGGCCGCAGCGCCGCCTCGACGGCACGCTCGTCGCCCTCGGCCTCGGCGGCGGTGAGCGAGCCCAGCTCGCCCAGGCGCTCGGCCTCGGCCGCCAACATCTCGTCCTCGTGCATGCTCACGCCTTCGACAGGCTGCGCAGCGCGGCGCGCAGCAATTGCCCGATGTCGGGCGCGTGGCCGGCGTCCCCGGCCTGGTCGGCCACCGCCTCGGTCGCCTTGTCGGCGTCCTTCGCGCTGTAGCCGAGGCCGACCAGCGCCTCGCACACCTGGTCACGCCACCCCGGCGCCGCCGCCGTCGCGGTCCGGGCCGGTCCGGAGACCGGCGCACCGACCCGGTCCTTGAGCTCCAGGATGATCCGCTGCGCGCCCTTCTGGCCGATGCCCGGCACCTTGGTCAGGGTCTTGACGTCGTCGGCGGCGATGGCGCCCCGGATCCCGTCCGGAGACAGGACGGCGAGCATCGCCTGAGCCAGCTTGGGTCCGACCCCCGAGGCCGTCTGGAGCAGCTCGAAGAGCGTCTTCTCCTCCTCCTCGGCGAAGCCGAAGAGGGTCAGGGAGTCCTCCCGGACCACCATCGAGGTGGCCAGCGTGGCCTCGGCCCCGGTCCGCAGCCCGGCCAGCGTGCCCGGCGTACACAGCACCTCCAAGCCGACGCCGCCGACCTCGACCACCGCGCTGGACAGCGTCACCGCGGCCACTCTGCCTCGGACGAAAGCGATCATCGAGCGACCTTTCCGGTTGTCCTGCTGCGGGCGAGTGCGGCCTCGACGCGGGCCTGGGCACCGCCACGCCAGATGTGGGTGATGGCCAGCGCCAGCGCGTCGGCGGCATCGGCCGGCTTCGGCGGGGAGGTCAGCCGCAGGATGCGGGCGACCATGGCCCCGACCTGGGCCTTGGCGGCTCGCCCGTTGCCCGAGACCGCGGCCTTGACCTCGCTGGGGGTGTGCAGCGCCACCGGTAGCCCGCGACGCGCGGCACAGACCATCGCCAGCCCGCTGGCCTGGGCGGTGCCCATGATCGTGCTCACGTCGGAGCGGGCGAAGATGCGCTCGATCGCCACTGTGTCCGGCTGATACTCCTCGATCCAGGCCTCGATCCCGCGCTCGATCGTCACCAGTCGCTCGGGCACCGGGACCTGCGCCGAGGTGCGCACCACGTTCACGTCCAGCAACCTCAGCGGTCGGCCGAGCTCCCCCTCGACCAGGCCGATGCCGCACCTGGTCAGACCGGGATCGATCCCCAGCACCCGCATCGAGCATCCTTCCCACCTCGAACGTCTGTTCGTAGCGCAACGCTAGCCGCTCCGGGCGACACCTCGAGAGGCGACACGCGGGTCGTTGGCAGCCACTGGTGTCCTCGACGTTCGCGCAGACGGGCTCGCGGCCCCTCGGCGCGGTCGGAACCGAGGCAAGGACATCGTGGTGCCTCGAGCCCCGGTCGTCGCCGGATCCGCCGCGGAGCCGATCGGTCGATCAGGCGTCGTCGAGCTGGGCCAGCACCTCGTCGGCGACGTCGGCGTTGCTGAACACGTTCTGCACGTCGTCGAGGTCGTCGACGGCGTCGATCAGCCGGAACACCTTGCCGGCGGCAGCCGGGTCGGCCACCGGAATGTCCATGCTCGCCACGAACTCGACGTCGGCCGAGTCGTAGTCCACGCCCGCCTCCTGCAGCGCCGACCGTACGGCGACCAGGTCGGTCGCCTCGGAGACGACCTGCCAGGTCTCGCCGAGGTCGTTGACCTCCTCGGCCCCGGCATCGAGCGTCGCCTCGAGGACGTCGTCCTCACTGACCTCCTTGCCCTCCTGGGACTTGGCGGCCACCACCACGCCCTTCCGGTTGAAGAGTCGCGAGACCGAGCCCGGGTCGGCCATCGTGCCGCCGTTGCGGGTGACGGCCGTGCGGACCTCCATCGCGGCGCGGTTGCGGTTGTCGGTCAGACACTCCACCAGCAGTGCGACGCCCTGGGGGCCGTAGACCTCGTACATGATCGTCTCGTAGTTGACCGCGCCACCGTCGAGGCCGCCACCGCGCTTGACCGCACGATCGATGTTGTCGTTGGGGACCGACTGCTTCTTCGCCTTCTGGATGGCGTCGTACAGCGTCGGGTTGCCCGCGGGGTCCGGGCCGCCCATCTTCGCCGCGATCTCGATGTTCTTGATGAGCTTGGCGAACAGCTTGCCGCGCTTGGCGTCGATGGCCGCCTTCTTGTGCTTGGTGGTCGCCCATTTGGAGTGGCCGCTCATCTGTATCCCGTCCGTCCTCGATCCGCGGTCGCCGCTTCGACGACCCCCGATATCCTAACGATGCGGCAGGAGACCGAGCGGGCGACCGGCGTCACTGACGGCGTCACCCACACGTCGCGCACGGACGGAGGGGTGGGTCGGTGACGCAGAGTCTCGACGAACGGGCCGGCTCGGGCGGACTGAGCAGCGCCGAGGTCGCCGCCCGGGTGGCGGACGGGCGCACCAACGCCGATGGCGCGCGCACCAGCCGTCGGCTGCTCGACATCGTCCGGGCCAACGTCGTCACGCCGTTCAACGGCCTGCTGACCGTGCTGTTCGTGATCATCGCCGTCACCGGACGCTGGCAGAACGCGCTCTTCGGCCTCGTCGTGCTGGCCAACACCCTGATCGGGGTGGTGCAGGAGGTGCGGGCCAAGCGCACCCTCGACCGGCTGGCGATCCTGCACGCCCCTCGTGCCCGGGTACGCCGTGACGGGTCCGAGCACGAGCTGCCGCTGGCCGACCTGGTCGCCGACGACCTGGTGCTGCTGCGTGCCGGGGATCAGGTGCCCGCGGACGGCGAGGTCGTCTCGGCCGACGGACTGGAGGTGGACGAGTCGCTGCTCACCGGCGAGTCCGACCCGATCGCCAAGGGCGAGGGCGAGGAGGTCATGTCGGGCTCGATCGTGGTCGCCGGCGCCGGCGCCTTCGTGGCGACCGGAGTCGGCGCCGACGCCTACGCCACCCGGATCGCCACCGAGGCGCGGCGCTTCCAGGTCACCCGATCGGAGTTGATGACCGCCACCAACACGATCCTGAAATGGGTGGCGCTGACGATGGTGGTGGTCGGCCCGGTGCTGTTGTGGAGCCAGTTCCGCAGCCCGGACAACGACACCTGGCAGGACGCCGTCACCGGAGCGGTCGCCGCGCTGGTGGGCATGATCCCGGAGGGTCTGGTGCTGCTCACCAGCCTGGCGTTCATGGTCGCCACGCTCACCCTGGCCCGGCGGCAGACCCTGGTGCAGGAGCTCCCGGCGGTGGAGGGCCTCGCCCGGGTGGACGTGGTCTGCCTGGACAAGACCGGGACCCTGACCCAGGGCGACGTCGGCTTCGACCGGATCGAGACGCTCGACGGATCCGACCAGGAGCCGGCCGCGACGGGTACGACCGGTACAACCGGTACAACCGGTACAACCGGTACAACCGGTACAACCGGTACAACCGGTACAACCGGTACGAGGATCGAGCAGGCGCTCGCCGTACTGTGTCGAGGAGACGGCAACGCCACCTCGGCCGCGATCGCCGCCGCCATGCCGGACCCGGTCGCCGAGCCGAGCTCGGCGGTGCCGTTCTCCTCGGCCCGCAAGTGGTCGGCCTGCACACTGCGCGAGCGCTCCTGGGTGCTCGGTGCGCCGGAGATGGTGTTGCCCGCGCCCGCCACCCCGGCGCAGCGCGCCGCCCGCGGCCGGGCCGACGAGATCGCCCGACAGGGCAGCCGGGTGCTGCTGCTCACCCGCGCCGAGCAGCCGCCGACCATGGCACCGAACGGCACCGACTGGGCGCTGCCGGACGGTCAGCGGCCCGCGGCGCTGGTGATCCTGGCCGAGCGGGTCCGCGAGGACGCCGCGGACACGCTGCGCTACTTCACCGAACAGGGCGTGGCGCTCAAGGTGATCTCCGGCGACAACCCACGCACCGTCGGCGCGGTGGCGGCGGCCGTCGGCGTACCGGGTGTGGCCGGCGCCCGGGACGCGGTGGACGCACGCGAGCTGCCGGAGGACCTGGACGAGCTGGCCGCCCAGGTCGAGGCGCACAGCGTGTTCGGTCGGGTCACGCCGCACCAGAAGCGGGCGATGGTGGGCGCGCTGCAGCGCCGCGGACACGTGGTGGCGATGACCGGCGACGGGGTCAACGACGCGCTGGCGCTGAAGGACGCCGACATCGGCGTGGCGATGGGCAACGGCTCGCCGGCCACCCGCGCGGTGGCCCAGCTGGTGCTGCTGGACAGCCAGTTCGCACACCTGCCCGACGTGGTGGCCGAGGGCCGGCGCGTGATCGCCAACATCGAGCGCGCGGCCAACCTGTTCCTGGTCAAGAACGTCTACTCGGTGCTGCTCGCTGCGGTCACCGCGGTCACCCTGGCCGCCTATCCGCTCGCCCCCATCCAGCTCTCGCTGATCTCCGCGGTCACCATCGGCGTGCCCGGCTTCTTCCTCGCCCTCGGCCCGAACCGGCGCCGCTACGTGCCCGGCTTCCTGCGTCGGGTGATGCGGTTCGCGCTGCCGACCGGGATCGTCACCGGAGCCTGTGCGTATGCCGCCTACCTGCTGGCCCGCTCGCTGGACAGCGCCGGCGGCGCCGCCGGGGTCGACGGGGCACGCACCTCGGCAGCGCTCACCGTGCTGATCGTGTCGCTGTGGACCCTGATGGTGCAGGCCCGACCGCTGGCCGGTTGGAAGCTGGCCCTGGTCGCGGCCATGGCCGGATGCGTGGTGCTGGTGGTGCTGATGCCGCTGAGCAGCACCGTCTTCCTGCTGTACTTCACCCCGCTGCGCATCGCCATCGCGCTGGCCTGCGGTGCCGCCGGTGCGTTCGGGGTCGAGCTCAGCTGGCGAGCGGTGCAGGCGATGACCCGGGCCCGCGACGGCCACGAGGCGGTCGCCTCCTGACGCCTGGGTCCACCCGAGTCGGCCCGAGTCAGCCGCCGGCCACGACGTCCAGGAACAGCCGATGGATCCGTCCGTCGCCGTCCACCTCGGGATGGAACGAGGTGGCCAGCAGCGGCCCCTGCCGTACGGCGACCGGGTGATCCATCGCCGTGGCGAGCACCTCGACCTCCGGGCCGGCCTCCTCGACCCACGGGGCGCGGATGAAGACCGCGGGCACCGGATCGGGGAGTCCGGTCACCTTCAGCTCGGTCTCGAAGGAGTCCACCTGCCGGCCGAAGGCATTGCGCCGCACCGTCACGTCGAGCCCGCCGACGGTCTCCTGCCCGGCGACCGCGTCCAGCACCCGATCGGCCAGCAGGATCATCCCGGCGCAGGTGCCGAAGGCCGGCATCCCCTCGCGCACCCGCTCCCGCAGCGGATCGAGCAGGTCGAAGATCCGCGCGAGCCGCCACATCGTGGTCGACTCGCCACCGGGAAGCACCAGGCCGTCACAGGCGTCGAGCTCGGCGGGGCGCCGTACGGCGATCGCACGGGCACCGAGCCCGGTCAACGCGGTCAGATGTTCACGTACGTCGCCCTGCAGGGCGAGGACACCGATGGTGGGCACGGGCGGAGTGTAGTGCGGCCGGGAGTGAGCGATGACGGCGTCACGCATTGCAGGTGAAGCTCGGGATGGTCAGCACCGCTCTGGTGCTGAAGTTGATGCTCACCGTGGTCGCGCCGTACCAGTACGTCGATCCCACGAGGTGTGCCTGGATCTGCACCTGGAGCGTCTGTGCGCTGAGCAGATCCAGGCCGAGCAGGTTGCCGAGGAGGGTGCCGCCATACGTCACCGACTGGGTGGATCCGGCCGCACCGCTGTGCGAGACCGTCTGGGTCGTGACCGTGGTGCCGGTGCTCCGGTTGTCGAAGGTGAGCAGGTATTCGTACTGGTCGACGCTCTGGCCGGTCCCCGGCGTGATCCCCGTCCAACTGAACGTGATGGTGCTGCTGGTCAGCCCGTTGCTCGCCACGCAGTTCGCGGACGTGCCCAGCGCCACCGGGGAGGACGCCGCCCCGGTCGCCATCGTCACGTCCGCGACACTCCCGGTGTCGCTCCACCTGGCCGCCGCCGATCCGATCGTGCAGACCCCGATCATGAGGACACCGGCACCGACGCCCACCGTGCGAGCGCTCCGGCGCCCGCCGCGGCGTCGATGGCCACCGTGCCGGCGCGGCCGGTCGTCGGATCCGGGACCCGGCCGCACGAGCAGCAGCAACAGCACGGCGTACCCGGCGAGCACGAACACCCCCGGGGCCCGGGAGAACCAGGCGATCGCCGTCCCGAGCCCCGGCAGGGAGAACCAGATCCGGTCGGCGTGGCCGGTCACCACCACCGGCCGGGCATCGTCGGCGTTGTTCGCGTCGCCGCGCAGCCGCAGGGTGGCGCGATCGCCGTCGCGAGTCAGGTCGACGATCCGATGGGTCACCCTGACCCCACCCTCGTGCACGGTCACCACGTCGCCGACCTCGAGGTCGGCGACCGGCACCTGTCGGGTCACGCCGAGGCTGCCGGCGGTGATGGCCGGGCTCATCGATCCCGACCGGAAGACGAGCGGCTGCACCCCGGCCACGACGCCGGCGAGCACGGCCAGCAGACACAGCGCGCCGACGACGGCGGCAAGAGTGAGCAGCACTCCTCCGACCTGCCGCGCCCAGACGGCTCTCACCTGCGGTCTCACTCTTGGCTCGCGGTGAAGGTGAGGGTGACGGTGGTGCTCGCGCTCTGCAGCGAGCTGGCTGCGTCGGTGGGCAGGGTGACCTGCACGCACAGCTCCTCGCTGGCACCGGCGGCCAGCGTCCGGGCAGCCGAGACGATGCTGGTGGTCAACGTACCGGTGTCCACCGCTGTCCCGCCCGTGCAGGTGGCGCTGGTGCCGCTGCCGCTGACGGTACCGCCGGCGGAGACGTCCACGGTCAGGACCCCGGCGAGCTCCGATCCGGTGCTCGCCGCGGCCGCGGCGGTGTAGCCGAGGGCGACGGTGCCGCTGTTCGTCACCGTGAGTACGGCGGCCGTGGTGCTGCCCGGCACCATGCCGCTCACACTCAGCCCGACACCGTCGTCGACGTCATCGACGCTGTCCTCGCCATCGATCTGCAGATCGAGGCCGCCGGTGGTGATGGTGATGCCCTCGACGGTGGCGCTGTCGGTCCACTGCGCCCAGGTGCCGCCCACTCCGAGCGCGGCGACGGCCCCGAGGGCCAGCAGTGCGCGGAGCCGGACCGTGCTCCGGCGCCGTCGGTCCCGATGCTCAGCCATGGTCCTCCTTCGTGCCCACGCCGCAGCCGCGTCGGATCAGCACCGCGCCAGCGGCCAGACAGGCGCCCGCCGCCAGCACCCACCAGCCCAGCTCCGGGGCGCCGGTCGCCGGCAGGTGTCCGGCACCGGTCCCGTCCCGGCCGCCCGAGCCGTCCCCAGAGCCGGTCGAGCCGGTGCCCGCCAGGTTCACCCGGACCCGCAGCGTCGCGGTCCGACCAGCCGAGAGACCGGTGGACCCGGCGGGCAGCTCGGCCCGGAACCGGACCGGCAGCACCGCGCCCCGCTCGAGCCCGCCCAGGCGGACCCGGGCGGTCGCACCGGCCGCGGATTCCCAGCTCCCGGCGCCGATGCGCGTCGCGAGCCTCAGGTCCCTCGGCGCCGCGGACATCGTGCTGGTCATGGTGACCGAGAGCGTCGCCGTACCGCTGCCGTCGTCGCGGACGTAGAAGGTACGCCGGGCGACGTCGCCGGGCACCCAGCGCTCGGTGGAGTCGAAGACGGTCCCGGCGAGCGAGTTCGACCAGTGTGCGCGGTCCCACGAGAGCTGCAGCTGATCGGCGGCCGCGCCGGCGGGCGCGACGACCCAGCACGTGCCCGCGACGGCCACTCCGAGCACGACCAGCAGGCGCCGCAGGACGTCGCTCACGTCGCCGCCACCTTGCGCCGGTCCCGGAGCGCACCGACGAACATGACCCCGGCGTAGCCTAAGAGTCCGGCCGCCGCCGCATCGATCCCCCCTTGCCGCTGCGAGACGGTGAGGGCCTCCTCGGCCCACCCGAGGTAGGGCACCGAGTACCACAGCCGTCCCCGGATCTGCACCGGCCGCACCCACGCCTGGTCCGGTGCGTCGTTGGCGTCCCCCTGGGTGCGGAAGATCCTGCCGCCGCTGGCGTCGTACCCCAGGGCGACGATGCGGTGGGTGACCACCTCCGGCTCGCCGGAGGCGAGCTGATAGGTCACCACGTCCCCGATCCGAAGGTCCGCGGCCGCCACCGGCCGCATCACCACCAGCGTCCCGGGCGGGTGACCGGGACGCATCGAGCCGGTGAGGATGGTGTACGGCGTGGCACCACCGATCCGGGGAACGACCACCGCGACCGTGAGGATCGCGAGCGCACCGAGCAACACCACCCAGACCAGCACTCGCCACGCCCACCCGAGCGCGTTGCGCACGGCGTCCCTAGCTGTGCACCTGGGTGGCGGTGATGACGATGTCGCCGAGGGCGCTGGTGACGTCCTCGGTGTCGTTGTCCGCGCTCCCGTCGAAGCTCACCGTCACCTCGAGCTCCACGCTGTCGCCGTCGTTATCCTCGGTCAGGCCGGTGGCCGGGACCGTGGTCCAGGTGGTGCCGTCCGAGCTGGATTCCAGCGAACCCACGTCGAGGCTCAGCTCCCCGCTGGTGAACAGGCCGTCGTTGGTCCCCGCCTCGGCGTCGAGGGTCGCCCGCAGGTGATTGCCGGTGCCGTTGAACGTGGTGGTGCAGGTCTCGGTGATCACGTCGCCGGGCACGAGGGTGTCGCTGGTGGGGTCGAAGGTGTCACCGGCCGTCTCCTCCGCACTGTCGAGGGTCCAGTCGGTGCAGGTCGGGGCGGTGATGCTCATGTCGCCGGTGACGATATCGCCACCGGCGACGTCCTGGGTGGAGTTCCAGTAGGCGAGCGAGCCGGCACCGCCGAGCAGCAGTACCGCCGCGGCTCCGGCGGCGAGTGAGCCCTTGGTCGACTTCTTAATCAATTGCTCCAGAGGTTCTGCGGCCGTGACCGCGCCGGGATCGACCGGGTTCGGACGCCCGGCGGTGGAAATACCAC
Source organism: Nocardioides sp. (assembly GCF_047606145.1). Taxonomy (GTDB): domain Bacteria; phylum Actinomycetota; class Actinomycetes; order Propionibacteriales; family Nocardioidaceae; genus Nocardioides. The sequence continues at coordinate 17,676 of NZ_JASGET010000097.1, forward strand.
AACATGGGTATTGACCTTGTCCCGGCGATGGGATCTAACAGCCCGAAATCACTACCGGCCATGGCCCAGGTGGGCATGGCCGGTAGTGATCGGTCGTCATCGACCCCGTCGAGCAGCGCCGCCGAGTCTCGAGGGCTCGGCTCGCTACTCGACCGGCGGCGGGGCGCTACCAGCCGCGCTCGGCGAGGCGGTGCGGGGCGGGGATCTCCTCGACGTTGATCCCCACCATCGCCTCACCCAGGCCGCGCGAGACCTTCGCGACCACGTCCGGGTCGTCGTGGAAGGTGGTGGCCTTGACGATCGCCTCGGCCCGCTGGGCGGGGTTGCCGGACTTGAAGATGCCCGAGCCCACGAAGACACCCTCCGCGCCGAGCTGCATCATCATCGCCGCATCCGCCGGGGTCGCGATCCCGCCCGCGGTGAACAGCACCACCGGCAGCTTGCCGGTCTCGGCCACCTCCCTGACCAGCTCGTACGGCGCCGCCAGCTCCTTGGCCGCCACATAGAGCTCATCGCCCTCCAGCGCCCCCAGCCGACGGATCTCCTTGCGGATCGTCCGCATGTGCGTCACCGCGTTCGAGACGTCACCGGTGCCGGCCTCGCCCTTGGAGCGGATCATCGCCGCACCCTCGGTGATCCGCCGCAACGCCTCACCCAGGTTGGTGGCACCGCACACGAACGGCACCGTGAACGACCACTTGTCGATGTGGTTGGCGTAATCCGCCGGGGTCAGCACCTCGGACTCGTCGACGTAGTCCACGCCGAGGCTCTGCAGCACCTGCGCCTCGGCGAAGTGACCGATCCGCGCCTTGGCCATCACCGGGATCGAGACCGCCGCGATGATGCCGTCGATCATGTCCGGGTCGCTCATCCGCGACACCCCGCCCTGGGCCCGGATGTCCGCCGGCACCCGCTCCAACGCCATCACCGCCACCGCGCCGGCATCCTCCGCGATCTTCGCCTGCTCCGGGGTGACCACATCCATGATCACGCCGCCCTTGAGCATCTCCGCCATCCCCCGCTTGACCCGGGAGGTTCCTGTCTGTCCAGCCTCGTGCGCAGCCATACCGCGAAGCGTAGATCCCCTCGCCGGCATCCAGCGACTCGCGGCCGGCGACGAAGGTCACCCCGGGCCTCCTCGCCGCATCGCGGCCCCTTCGCGCGGCAAACCGCCCAGGATGCCGGTCGAGGATGACGGGAACACTCATAGCCGCGTCACCCTCGATAGTCCGCTTCGCGGCCGAAGACCTCCTCGGCCGCTATGTGTCTCTCCTTCCTGATTTTGAGGCGACCATCACAACTCCGATGACGAGGGAGAAGAAAAAGAGCGGAGAGGTCAGAGCCCTGCCAAGCGAAATGCCGATCAGCAGTTGAACCGCCAACCAGAGTCCGGCACCCGCGAAGGGCGCGACGAGCGCCCACCTAGGCACGGGCTCCGTCGTCATGCGTTTCTCAGGCATCTCAGATCCACCCCCTTAACAGGACGCCGCTGCACCGGCCATCGCACCACTTGTTCCGAGCCAGATAGCGCCGGCTCCGACGCCGATCGGAGTCTCACCGGCTCCGATCGCGGCACCACCCAAGGCGCCGGTGAGCGTCGCACCGACAGTTCCTAGCGTGCATTTGAGCCAGCCCCACATGTACATCGGTCGCGCCTTCACCACGCGCATCGTGACCCGAGCGTGATGCCGGTCGATGATCTTGTAGGTGAGCGTCGCCAGACGCTTCTTCTTCCGCACCTGATGTGGGAGACGCTGGCGCTTCTTGCCGTTGGCCTTGACGATCGTCACGTGCCCCTTGTGCCGGACCAACGTCGCTCGAGAGCCGAGGGTCAGTCGCGCGACATGACGACTCACGCGATGCTGCCCGACCCGCTCCAGGCGGGCCGGGCAGCGCTGGAATCCGGCTCGACCGGCCGGGCTCAGGCGGCGGCCGGCTCCGGCTCGGACTCCTCGAGGAAGGCGTCGCGGTGGGTGTGACCGCCGATGAACACCGCCGCGATCACCGCCGCGGCCAGCGCGGCGATGCCACAGACCAGGAAGCCGAGTCCGTAGCCGTGGGAGAGGGCATGCAGCACCGCATCGCTGAGGTCACCCGAGGAGCTGCTGGTGATCGCTCGAGCCGCCAGTGGGCTGGCATGGATCTCGGCCTGCGCGGCCGCCGGCAGCTTGGCCAGCTCGGCGGCCACCGACGCCGTGGTGAGCTTGTCCGCGATCGCGTTCGCCGCCGTGGTCAGCGCGATCGCGCCGACGATCGCCGGACCGAGGCTCAGGCCGAAGTCGCGCAGCATGCTGGTGGCGCCGCTGGCCATGCCGGCCTTCTGCGTCGGCACGCTGTTGACCGCCACCACGGTGATGGCGGTGACCGCGACCTTGAAGCCGGCACCGACCACGAACAACGGGGCCAGGATGAGACCCCATGCCATGTTCGTCGCCGGGATCGCCGCGATCACGATGTCGCCGATGCCGATCATGGCGGCACCGACGGCGAGCACCCAGCCCGGGTTGAACCGCTCCAGCATCTTCGTGCTGACCGGGAAGAGGATGGCGCCGGCGATGTTCAATGCGATGAAGGCCACCGAGGTGGTCAGCGGCGAGTAGAGCTGGATGCTCTCCATCCGGAGGCTGGTCGCGTACGCCGTGCCGAGGTAGGCGAACATGGCCAGCACCGTGACCACCGCGGACACCGCGAAGACCCGGTTGGCGAAGAGCTCCAGCTGGATCAACGGCCGATCCACCCGGAGCTCGATCATCACGAACGCGACCAGGAAGACGACCGCCAGCACGAAGCTGCCGATCACGATCCCGCTGCCCCAGCCATCCTCGGCGCCCTGGATCACGCCGTACATCAGACAGAACAGCGCGACGGCGACCGTGATCTGGCCGGGCCAGTCGAGCGACCGGCCCTCGGGCGCGGAGGAGTTCTCCGACTTCCACGCGGTGACCACCACGCTGACCAGCGCGAGGATCGCCATCGCGACGAAGGAGTAGCGCCAGCTGGAGTAATCACCGCCGGAGTGGTGGATGCGGGTCAGCAGCCCGCCGAGCACCGGCGACATGAAGCCGCCGGTGGTCAACGCCGCCGCCCACAGCGACAGCGCGTGCGCCCGCTCCGCGACGGTGTGGGTGCCGGCCGCCAGCATCGCGATCGAGGTCGGGAAGATCGCCGCCGCCCCGAGTCCGGCGAGCACCTGGGCGACCAGCAGCACGCCGATCCCGCCCGACGGGGTGAGGAAGCCGAGGATGCCGCCGACCATCATCAGGCCGGCGCCGATGGCCAACAGGCGCTTGCGCCCGAACAGGTCGCCGAGCACGCCGAAGGAGAGCTCGAACAGGGTGACCGGCACCATGAAGGCGTCCGAGACCCAGGTCAGCTGGGTCGAGCTGGTGCTCAGGTCGAGATTGATGTACCCGTTGATGGTCGCCGGGATGCTGACCCCGATCTGGGCGACGAAGCAGGCGAACACCGCCGCCGCCAGGGTTCCTTTGGTCAGGGTCGATCGTGCCGCCGGGACGGCGGCCGTTGCGGAGTCACTCATGGCGTGCAGTCAACCACCGGGAAATCGGACTGTACAGGTTTCCTGTCTATGCATCCGGAAACACATCCCGAACTCACAGGTCGGTCACGACGACGCCGGCGTCCCCTCGGCGAGCGCCTGCCTGCGCACCACCCAGATCCGCTGCCCGACGGTGATGGTCGAGGCCACCGCCAGCGCCCACAGCGTGAGATAGATCAGCCAGTCGACGTCGAAGATGCCGGCGAAGCCGGTCATCACCAGGATGGAGACGAGCCGGTCGGAGCGCTCCGCGATGCCGACCTTGGCCTGGAAGCCCAACGCCTCGGCACGCGCCCTGGCGTAGGAGGTGACCGAGCCCATCACCAGACAGATGAGGGCCAGCCACAGATAGAGCCGGCTCTCGCCGGGCCCGGCGAAGTAGAGCGCCAGTCCGCCGAAGATGGCGCCGTCGCCGATCCGATCGAGCGTCGAGTCGAGGAACGCCCCGAACTTGCTGGTCGTCCCGGTCAGCCGGGACATGTAGCCGTCGATCAGGTCGCTGAAGACGAAGCAGGTGATGAAGATCGTCCCGCCGAGCCGGTGGCCCTGGGGGTAGAAGGCGAGCGCCCCCACGCAGACGCCGACGGTGCCGACCAGCGTGACGGCGTCGGCACTGACGCCGAGCCGGATCAGCAGGTGGGCGACGGGCGAGATGACCTTCGTCCAGAAGGCGCGGAATCTTTCAAGCATGGCGGCAGCAGGTTACCGTCCGGTCGGCCAGGCGTCGGCGAGCAACCGCCGGGTCTCGGCGAGGAGCTGGGGCAACACCTTGGTGTCACCGATCACGGTGATGAAATTGGCGTCCCCCGACCACCGCGGCACCACGTGCTGATGGAGGTGGTCGGCGAGTGAGCCGCCCGCCGAGCCGCCCAGGTTGAGACCCACGTTGAAGGCGTGCGGGTTGCTGACCTCGCGGATCACCCGGATGGCCTGTTGGGTCAACGCCATCAGCTCCCCCGACTCCTCCGCGGTGAGCTCCTCCAGATCCGCCACGTGGCGATACGGCACCACCATCAGGTGTCCGGGGTTGTAGGGATGCAGGTTGAGCACGACGTACGCCGCGCTTCCGCGGGCGACCACCAGCGAGTCCTCCCCCGTCATCGCCGGGATCGCGCAGAACGGGCAGCCGTCGTCGTCGACCATCGCGCGCACGTACGCCATCCGGTACGGCGTCCACAGCCGTTCGAGGCCGTCGGGATCGGGCTGGCTGGGCCGGTCGCTGGGCTCGGTCACACCCCGAACCCTAACGAGCCCGGGTCCCGGCGGTGGCTCGGGCCGCGATCCGGCGCAGCTCGGACAGGTCGGTGATCTTGACCCGGGGCCGGCCCGCGGCGGCACCACGGCGGCGCTCCTCGGCGTCGATGGCACGCCAGCCCTCCCGGTCCACCACCCCGGGCTGCCGTCGCCGCACCACCGCCGCGGTCTCCTCGGCGGTGCCGGTCGGCACCGGACACAGGCCCGTGTCGAGGTCGTCCAGGATCGCCTCGACGGTCTCCTGGGCATCGGTCTTGTTGGTCCCGATGAAGCCGGTCGGTCCGCGCTTGACCCAACCGGCGACGTACACCCCGGAGCGCACCCGGCCGGCCCGGTTGGTCACGGTCCCGGTGTCCGCGTCATAGGGCAGATCGGCCACCGGCAGTCCGCGATAGCCCACCGCGCGCAGCACCAGGCCGGCCTCGATCAGCTCGGTCCGGCCGGTCGGCACCGCACGCACCGTCCCGGCCGCGGTGGTCTCCAGCCGGTTGCGACCGACCTTGACGCCGGTGACGCGCTCCTCCCCCACGATGCGCACCGGGGAGGCGGCGAAGCGCAGCACGATCGTTCGCTTGCCCGGCTCCGGGACGCGGTCGACCAGCTCCCGCAGGATGCGGCTCTTCGTGGTCGGCCCACCCGGTCCGTCGGCGGCGAACACCTCCTCGGCACGCAGTCCGCCGAGGTCCGCGACCACGTTGAGGCCCGGGTGGCCGGCCAGGCCGAGCAGCTCGGGCACGGTGAACGCCGCCTCCGCCGGCCCGCGCCGGCCCAGCACCACCACCTCGCGTACGGCGCTGCCGCGCAGCACCTCGAGCGCCGGATCGGCGATGTCGGTGGATGCCAGCGACTCGGGGTCGAGGCAGAGCAGTCGGGCACAGTCGAGGGCGACGTTGCCGTTGCCGACGATGACCGCCCGCCCCGATCCGCACGCGTCCGCGTCCAGCCGCACCGGCGTCTCCTGCTTGTCCGGGTGGCCGTTGTACCAGCCGACCACGTCGGTCGCCGACAGCGAGCCAGCCAGGGTGTCCCCGGGCACGGAGAGCGGCTTGTCGCTGGCCGCACCGACGGTGTAGAGGACCGCGTCGTAGCGCATCGCCAGCTCCGCGTGGGAGAGGTGCTTGCCGATCTCGACGTCCAGGAAGTAGCGGAACCCGCGCTCCTGCTCGATCTGGGAGAAGAGACGCTCCACCTCCCGGGTGTGTCGATGATCGGGCGCCACCCCGGCGCGCACCAGCCCGTACGGCGTGGGCAGCCGGTCGTAGACGTCGACACCGATCTCGGGATGCTTGAGCAGCTCGTCGGCCGCGTACATCCCGGCCGGGCCGGCCCCGACGATCGCGACCCGGAACGGACCGCGACGCCGCAGCCGGCGCTGCTCGGGCACCAGCGCGAGCGGCGTACGGTCGGCATGCGGGAACACCTGGTAGTACTCGGCGTTGAGCCCGAGGAACGGCAGCTGGGCCGGCTCCAGCCTGGTGTGCGGCACGATCGCCCCGGCCGGGCAGGCCGTGACACAGGCGCCGCAGTCGACACAGCTCGAGGCGTCGACGTACACCATCTCCGCCGTCGCGAAGCCGGGCTCACCGGGAGCCGGGTGGATGCAGTTGACCGGGCAGGCGACGACGCAGGAGGCGTCGGCACAGCACGACTGGGTGACGACGTGTGGCACTCGACCGGCCCGATCGTCTCGCCGGCCTCAGGAGGCCGCGTGCGCCGGCTCGCTGCGGAACCGCGCGGCCCGACCGTCGATGCCCATCCGACGCCACACCCAGCGGGCCGGTCCGGTCCGGATCTCCAGCCGGTCCGCCAGCATCCGTACGTCGGCGAAGAGGTCGCGCAGCAGCTTGGTGGACTCCGCCGAGTCCCACCAGATCTCGCGGGCCACCTCGTCGGGGATGCCCATGTCCTCGCGGGCCTGCTTGCAGGGCACCATGATGACGTCGCACAGTGCCCGCATGATCACCGGGAACAGCATCGCGAGCAGACGACGCTTGACCGGCCCGAGCTCGGGGACATGCTGCTCGAGATACTGGTGGGCGAACCCGATGTGCCGGGCCTCCTCGGCGATGTGGATCTGCATGATCCGGTTCGCCAGCGGGTGCATCCCGCCGCTGCGCAAGGTCGCCTTCTGCAGGTGGTCGATCGGCTCCTCACCGGCCAGGATGCCGGTGAAGAACGCCTCCGGGAACCACGCACCGGCCGAGGCCAGCAGCGGCACCAGCCGCTTGAACTTCGGGGAGGCGCCGACGGCGTCCGGGCACACCCGATTGGTGAACTCCTGGAACATCTGGGTGTGGTGCGTCTCCTCGGTCACCTCGTGGGTGGCGTAGCGGAACTCCGGGTTGTCGTTCTCAGCCCACATCAGATGGTTCATCACGCCGCCGATCAGCAGTTGCTCGAACTGCAGTCCCACCTTGGCGATCTGCGCCCAGCGGTACATCCCGATCTCGATCTGGCGCTCCTTGGACAGCGTCTGGTACCACGGATGCGCGCCGACCTCATCGATGGTGGGCAGGATCCAGCGCTCGTCGTTCGCCACGACCGCCATCTCGGGGTCGTCCCAGTCCACGTCCTTGAAGGCGTCGAAGTGCTGGTCGACCGACGCCTGCGACAGCGTGCGCAGTGCGTCGTGATAGGCCTGCCGCCGGCTGTCCCGCTCGTTCGCGGACTCCTCGGTCGTGGACCGGTCGTGGTCGTGCTCGCGCTGCTCGAGGATCGTCATGGCGCACCGTCCTTGCTGATCGGTTGGATACCGGCAGGTTACTGCGACACGTGTCGCGGATACAAGCGTTAGCGGGACGCATGTCGCACTCATCTCATCCGGCCCGGGCGCCGTACGCCGGCCAGCGACGCGCGAGCCCCGAGGAGACGCTCCTCGGGGGCTCGCGGGGTGGCCTCTCGACCGACCTCTCAGAACGTGCCCAGACCGGCAGGACTCAGACCTGCGCGTGCGAGGCGACCGCCTCCACCACCCGCGCGATGGCGTCGGCGACCGGGACTCCGTTCTCCTGGTGGCCGTCGCGGTAGCGGAAGGAGACCGCGCCCTTCTCGACGTCGTCCGCACCGGCGATGAGCATGAACGGCACCTTGGCCAGCTGGGCGTTGCGGATCTTCTTCTGCATCCGGTCGTCGGAGTCGTCCACCTCGACCCGGATCCCCGCCCGCTTGAGCTGGTCGGCCACGTCGTACAGATAGTCGATGAACGCCTCGGCCACCGGGATGGCCTGCACCTGGACCGGCGCCAGCCATGGCGGGAAGGCACCGGCGTAGTGCTCGACCAGGACGCCGAGGAACCGCTCGATGGAGCCGAACTTCGCCGAGTGGATCATCACCGGCTCCTGACGGGAGCCGTCGGCCGCCTGGTACTGCAGACCGAAGCGGGCCGGCTGGTTGAAGTCGTACTGGATGGTCGACATCTGCCAGGTGCGGCCGATGGCGTCGCGGGCCTGGACCGAGATCTTCGGCCCGTAGAAGGCGGCGCCGCCCGGGTCCGGGACCAGCTCGAGCCCGGAGGCGGTGGCGACCTCCTCCAGGATGGCGGTGGCGGTCTCCCACTGCTCGTCGGAGCCGATGAACTTCTCGTTGTCGGCGTCCCGGGTGGACAGCTCGAGGTAGAAGTCGTCGAGGCCGAAGTCCTTGAGCACGCCGAGGACGAAGTCGAGCAGATGCCTGATCTCGGCCGGCGCCTGCTCGCGGGTGACGTAGGAGTGCGAGTCGTCCTGGGTCAGCCCGCGCACCCGGGTCAGCCCATGCACGACTCCGGACTTCTCGTAGCGGTAGACGGTGCCGAACTCGAACAGCCGCAGCGGCAGCTCACGGTAGGAGCGACCCTTGGCCTGGTAGATCAGGTTGTGCATCGGACAGCTCATCGCCTTGAGCCGGTACCTGCTGCCCTCCAGCTCCATCGGCGGGAACATGGTGTCGGCGTAGTACGGCAGGTGGCCCGAGGTGTGGAAGAGGCCGTCCTTGGAGATGTGCGGGGTGCCGACATAGGAGAAGCCCTCCTCGATGTGCCGGCGGCGCACGTAGTCCTCCATCTCTCGTTTGATGACGCCGCCCTTGGGGTGGAAGACGGGCAGGCCGGAGCCGAGCTCGTCCGGGAAGGAGAACAGGTCGAGCTCACGACCGAGCTTGCGGTGGTCGCGCCGCTCCGCCTCCTCGAGCCGGTGCAGATGCTCCGCCAGCGCCTCCTTGGACTCCCAGGCGGTGCCGTAGATGCGTTGCAGCTGCTTGTTCTTCTCATCCCCGCGCCAGTACGCCGCCGCCGACCGCGTCAGCTTGAAGGCCGGGATCCGCTTGGTGGTGGGCAGGTGCGGCCCGCGACACAGGTCCTTCCAGGCGATCTCGCCGCGGCGGTCGAGGTTGTCGTAGATGGTCAGCTCGCCGGCGCCCACCTCGACGTCCGCGCCCTCGGCGGCACCCTCGGCGTGGCCGGACCCCTTGAGTCCGATCAGCTCGATCTTGTACGGCTCCGCGGCGAGCTCGGCGATGGCGTCGTGGTCGGAGACCACTCGGCGGGAGAACCGCTGGTTCTCCTTGATGATCTTGCGCATCCGGGTCTCGATCCTGGCCAGATCCTCCGGCACGAACGGCGTCTCGACGTCGAAGTCGTAGTAGAAGCCGTCGGTGATCGGCGGGCCGATGCCGAGCTTCGCCTCCGGGAAGAGGTCCTGCACCGCCTGCGCCAGCACGTGCGCGGTGGAGTGCCGCAGGATGTCGCGACCATCCTTGCTGTCGATCGCCACGCCTTCGACGAGATCACCCTCGGCGAGCTGGTAGGAGAGGTCCTTGAGCGACGAGCCGACGCCCTGGGGCGACGATCCGTTGGTCGAGTCCGTCGAGACCCGCGCCGCGATGACGTCGGGCTGGTCGGTGAACAGCTCCCAGGCCCTGGTGCCCGTGGTGACCGTCCGCTCCGTCCGCTCCCCGGCGGCGAGTACGACGACCTTCAATTCGGACACGATGGCTCCTCCTGATGATGACGGCGCCGCAGGCCGGCGCCGACCTCGAGGGTATCGGCGCCGCGCGGCCCGGCGCACATCAGTATCCGGCGCACACCCCTGCGCGTTCGTCTAGGTATGCAGGTCAATGGGCACATCCCCGGTGGAGTTCCGCGAGGGATGTGGTCATTCGGCTGCATACCTAGACGAACGCGCGCGACTCGCCAGGCCAGCCCGAGCTCACCCCGCCGGCGCCACCTGGTCGCCGTACCGGGCCACGCAGAAGGCGGCGAGCCGGTCGGCGAACGCGGCCAGCGCGGCGGCCGCGTGATGGTGCGGGTCCCAGGCCGCGTAGAGCCGGATCAGGATCGGACCGGCCGGCGCGTCGATGCGCAACGGCACCAGGTCGAAGCGGGAGTCGTCGGAGACCACCGCGACCCCGCGGCCGGCCGCGGCCAGGGCCTGCGCGACCTGGGCGTTGGTGCACTCCAGGATCTCGCCGTAGGCGACGCCGGCGGCGTCCAGCGCCGCCTCGAGCAGCATCCGGGGCCGGAACTCCTCGGTCATCACGACGAGCGGACGCGTGACGAGCTCGGCGAGGCCGATCGAGTCCCTGGTGGCCCATCGGTCGTCGGGTCGCACGTAGGCGAAGACCGGCAGAACCGCCAGCGGTCGCACGGCGAGCGAACGGGCCGGGGGCCGATGGACGACCACCAGGTCGGCGCCCGAGCGGATCGCGGCCAGTGATCCGCGCGGGTCCAGCCCGCGCAGGATCGGCACCGGATCGGCGGGATCCAGGGTCGCGATGAACGGTGCGAGCACGTCGGTCAGCGTGGTCGTCGGCACCGCGAGGTGCAGCTGTTCGAGGGCGCCGGAGGCCGAGGCGCGGGTGACCCGCTCGACCCGGTCGGCGTGGCGCAGCAGCTCGCCCGCCCGCTGGTGGAAGTCCTCGCCCGCACGGGTCAGCCGCAACCGGCGGCCCTCGCGCTCGAAGAGCCGCAGGCCGAGCCGACGCTCGAGCTCGCGCAGCTGACGCGAGAGCACCGGCTGGGTGACGTGCAGCACCTGGGCCGCGCGCGTCGCCGAGCCCTCCTCGACGGTGGTCACGAAGTAGCGGAGAAGACGCAAGTCCATGCTCACAAGGCATGAGCGTAGTGCCCCATTGCCCTTAGACAGCATGGGTCGATCCGCGTCAGACTGACGCCATGACCTCCCCCGAAGAGTCCCCGGCATCCACCCCCGCGCCTCGGTTGGAGCAGACCCGGCACCTGGCGAGCGCCATCCCCGGCCCGGTGTCGAGGGAACTGATGAGCCGCAAGCAGGCAGCGGTGAGCGTCGGCGTCTCGACCACCATGCCCGTCTTCGCCACTCGGGCCGCCGGTGGCATCGTGGAGGACGTCGACGGCAACCGGCTGATCGACCTCGGCTCCGGCATCGCGGTGACCACCGTGGGCAACAGCGACCCGCGGGTGGTCGCCGCGGTCGCCACTCAGGTGGCGGCGTTCACCCACACCTGCTTCATGGTGACGCCGTACGAGGGGTACGTCGCCGTGGCCGAGCAGCTGTCCCGACTGACCCCGGGCGAGTTCGAGAAGCGCTCGGCGCTGTTCAACTCCGGGGCGGAGGCAGTGGAGAACGCGGTCAAGATCGCCCGGACCTACACCGGCAGGGACGCGGTGGTGGTCTTCGACCACGCCTATCACGGCCGGACGAACCTGACGATGGCGATGACCGCCAAGAACATGCCCTACAAGCACGGCTTCGGCCCGTTCGCCGGCGAGGTCTACCGCGCCCCGATGTCCTACCCGTTCCGGGACGACCCGGCGATGGACGGCAAGCTCGCCGCCAAGCGCGCGATCGACCAGATCGAGGTCCAGGTCGGTGCCGACAACCTGGCCGCGATCGTGATCGAGCCGATCCAGGGCGAGGGCGGCTTCGTGGTGCCGGCACCGGGCTTCCTGGCCGGGCTCGCGGAGTGGTGCCGGTCCCACGGCGTGCTCTTCATCGCCGACGAGGTCCAGTCCGGCTTCGGTCGCACCGGGACCTGGTTCGCGGTCGAGCACGAGGGCGTCGTCCCCGACCTGGTGGTCAGTGCCAAGGGCATCGCCGGCGGGCTGCCGCTCTCGGCGGTCACCGGCCGCGCCGAGGTCATGGACGCGGTGCACGCGGGCGGCCTGGGCGGCACGTACGGCGGCAACCCACTGGCCTGTGCGGCCGCGCTGGCAGTGATCGAGACCATCGAGGCCGACGACCTGCTCGCCCGCGCCCGCCGGATCGAGGAGATCCTGCTGGGTCGACTGCGCGACCTCCAGGCGGGCGACCCGCGGATCGGCGACGTCCGCGGCCGCGGCGCGATGGTCGCCGCCGAGTTCGTCGACCCGACCACCGGCGATCCCGATGCCGCGCTGGCCAAGGCGGTCGCCGCACACGCTCACGCCGAGGGCGTGATCACGCTGACCTGCGGGACCTGGGGCAACGTGATCCGGTTCCTGCCCCCGCTCAGCATCTCCGACGAGCTGCTGACCGAGGGGCTCGACATCGTCGCCGCCGGTCTGGCGGCCACCCGATGACCCTGCTCGTCGACGGCGCGGCCGCTGACGGCCCGGCCGAGGACCCGTCCACCGGCGACCCGAGCCGGCCCGACTCCTCCGCGCGTGACGGTCGTGACGGTCGTGACGGTCGTGACGGTCGTGACGGTCGTGACTGTCGTGACTGTCTGGACGCGCTCGACCCGGCGAACGGCGTGCTCGTCGGCGGGCTGTGGCGGCCCGGCTCGGCGGGCCTCTTCGCGGTCGAGGATCCGGCCACCCGGGCCGTGCTCGCCGAGGTGGCCGACGGCGACCCGACGGACGCGATCGCGGCGGTCGACGCCGCCGCCGAGCGACTGCCGGCCTGGGCCGCCGTACCGCCCCGTACCCGCGGCGATCTCCTCGGCCGGGTCCGCGACCTGATGCTGCGCGACGCCGATCGGCTCGCCGCCGTGATCGCCCTGGAGAACGGCAAGTCGCTCGCGGATGCGCGCAGCGAGGTCGGCTACGCGGCCGAGTTCTTCCGGTGGTACGCCGAGGAGGCCGTCCGCCCGCACGGCGACTACGGCATCTCACCGGCCGGCGGCACCCGGACCGTCGTCACCCACCGCCCGGTCGGCGTGGCCGCGCTGGTCACGCCGTGGAACTTCCCGGCGGCGATGGCCACCCGGAAGATCGCGCCCGCCCTGGCCGCCGGCTGCACGGTCGTCCTCAAGCCGGCCGCGGAGACGCCGCTCACCGCGCTCGCCATCGGACGGCTGATCGCGGAGGCCGGGGTGCCGGACGCGGTGGTGAACATCGTGCCGGGCACCGACGCGGCCGGGATCGTGACCGCCTGGCTCACCGACCCCCGGGTCCGCAAGATCTCCTTCACCGGATCCACCGGGGTCGGCCGGACGCTGCTGCGGCAGGCCGCCGACCGGGTGATCAACACCTCGATGGAGCTCGGCGGCAACGCGCCGTTCGTCGTCACCGCGAGCGCCGATCTCGACGCCGCCGTGGACGGCGCGATGGTCGCCAAGTTCCGCAACGGCGGGCAGGCCTGCACCGCGGCCAACCGGTTCTACGTCCACGCCGACGTGGCCGCGGAGTTCACCGCCCGACTGGGTGCGCGGGTGGAGGCGCTGCGGGTGGGCCCGGCCGCGGCCGGCAGCGACATCGGTCCGCTCATCTCCGGCAAGGCGCTGGACGGTGTGGGCCGGCTCCTCGCCGAGGCGACCGCCGCGGGTGCGACCATCACCCACCAGGCGCCGGTCCCGGACGGCGACGGCTACTTCTTCCCACCGACGGTGGTCAGCGGCGTACCGGCCGACTCCGCGCTGGTGCGCGAGGAGATCTTCGGTCCGATCGCGCCCATCGTCACCTGGCGCGCGGACGAGGAGCTGCTCGCCATGGTCAACGACACCGAGTTCGGGCTGGCCGCCTATGTCTACGCCGAGCTCGGCGAGGCGCTGCGGTTGGCCGAGCGGATCGAGGCCGGCATGGTCGGCGTCAATCGCGGCCTGGTCTCCGACCCGGCCGCCCCGTTCGGCGGGGTGAAGCAGAGCGGCATCGGACGCGAGGGGGCCCGTGCCGGCCTGGAGGAGTACCTCGAGACGCAGTACCTCAGCATCGAGCTGAGCGACCGGAGCTGAGGGCGACGTCCGGCGAGCAGCCGGTCGCTCCTCACCCCTCGCCGACGACCTGCTCGCCGGCGACGATGGTGCCGATCACCTCGATGCGGCCGAGCTCCTCCGGCGCCAGGTCCAACGGGTCCTCGGCGAACACGGTGAGGTCGGCGTCGTAGCCCGGCGCGATGCGCCCGCGGTGACCCGCTTCGCCGGAGGCCAGCGCCGCCTGCACGGTGAAGCCCTCCAGCGCCTCGCGCGCCGACAACGCCTGGTGCGGCTGGAGCGGTTCGGTGCCGGGACGGTCGAACCGACGGCGCAGCTGCGCGTCGGCCATGATCCAGCGCGGGTCGTACGGCGCGATCGGCCAGTCCGACCCGAGCGCGACCACGCCACCGGCGGAACGGATGTCATGCCAGCGGAAGCCGTGGTCGACCCGGACGTCGCCCAGGCGCTGCGACCAGGAGTCGGAGCGGTCGGCCTGGTTGAAGCACGTGCAGTGCAGCGGCTGCATGCTCGCGGCCGCCGCGCGGGTGCCGAAGAGCGCCGCCAGGTCGTCGGGGATCGTCTCGATGTGTTCGATCCTGTGCTGGGCCAGCGCCCCGTACTCGGCGCGCAGTGCCACGAAGAGCTCCAGCACCTGCCGGACGCCGCGATCGCCGATCGCGTGCACGGCGCAGTTGACGCCGGCGCGGTGCAGCGTGGTCACCGCCGCGGTGAACCGGTCGAAGTCACGCCAGAGCGGGTCGAGGCCCTCGCCGCGGGTGTCGGCGTACTCCAGCCAGCCGGTGCCGTGGTCGATGGTGCCGTCGACCATCAGCTTCACCCCCTCGACACGCCAACGCCGCCCGCCGGCGCCCTGCAGCGCCAGCACGTGCTCGGGGCCCACGTCCTCCGGCATCAGCATCGGGTTGAAGCCCAGACGCAGCGGGAGCTGGTGGTCCTGCTCGAGCAGGGTGACCAGCTCCCGCGCCGGGTCGTGGAAGTCCATCGCGTGCAGACCGGTGTAGCCGGTGGCAGCCATGCCCGCGAGCAGGGACCGGAGCCGATCGGCCCGCTCGGCGAGGGAGAGCGGCGGGATGACCCGCTCGACGAGCTCGCAGGCGTCGGACTCGACGAGGTATCCGGTGGGGACGCCGTCGGCGTCGACGTCGACGCGGGAGCGGGAGGCGAACCTCACCGGACCGTCCACCCCGGCCAGGGCGAGCGCCTCGACGGAGGCGACCGCGGCGTGCGCGTCGTAGACCTGCACGTAGCCGGGGACCCCGGCGAACGCCGGACCCAGCGCGGCGGCGGAGGGCCCGAGCGTGGCGAAGACGCGAGGGTTCAGCCCCCAGCCCCGGAGCCACTCCCCCGGCGCCAGCCGGTCGCGCTGCTGTGCCAGGAGATCCCGCACGGCCTCGAGCGTCAAGGCCTCGGAGAGGTCCACGCCGCTGGTCAGGTCGATGCCGGAGACCGGATGGCTGTGGCCGTCGACGAGCCCCGGGGTGATGACCGCCTCGCCGAGGTCGACGACCCGGTCGGCGGACAGGTCGTCCGCCTCGCCGACGGCCAGGATCCGGCCCTCCTCGACCAGCACCGCGTCGGTGCTCGACGCCGTGCCGTCCAGCGTGTGCACCCGGCGGGCCCGGTAGAGCGTGCTCATCCGCGCACCCGCACGCTCAGGCAGGTGACGCAGCCCTCGAGCTTCTCGAACTCGGAGATGTCGACGGTGACGACCTCCAGACCACGCTCGCGCAGCAATGCCTCGGTCCGCGGGGCGGCGGAGCTCATCAGCACCGTCTCCTCGTCGAGCACGACGACATGGCAGCCGGGCTCCTCGGGGACCTCGAGGTAGCGCTCGAAGATGCTCGGATCGTCGACGACCGGGCCGAAGCCGATGATCGTGCCGTCGGGCAGGGCGGTGATGGCGCTCTTGAGATGGAGGGCCTTGGTGACCGGCACCGCGGTCACGGTCCACCCGCGCGGCTCGAGGAGGTCGCGCAACTGCGCGACCGCCCGCAGATCGGTGGTGCCGGTGAGGCCGACGTACACCCGGGTGCCGACCTTGAGCACGTCGCCGCCGTCGAGGTTGCCCTCGGTGATGGTCGCGGTCTCGAGGCCGAGGTCGACCACGACCTTCTCGGTCGCGACGGTCTCGGGGTTGCGTGCCGGCTCCTTCGGGTTGGTCACCACGGCGAGGTCGCCGAAGATCACCACGGCATCCTCGATGAAGACCGAGTCCGGCAGGGTGTGGTCGACCCCGACCTCCACCGTCGCGAAGCCGTGCGCCTCGAGCGCGTCGACGTATCCGCGCCACTGGCGACGCGCGAGGTCGACATCGAGCGGCTGGGCCTCGATGAAGGTGACGATGCCGTCCTGCAGCGTGTCCGCCGGCGGGCGGACGAGAACGTACGGCGGCGTCGGGGCGGTGTGGGCGTTCATCGGATCTCTCCTGTGGGATCTCGGTGTGGTCGTGGGTTCTCCGGCGGGGCGTGCGTCGCGTCGGCCTTACTGCTCTTCCGACTGCTCTCCCGCTCTCCGGTCTCGCGGCGGGTCCTGCCACGGGACGATGGGGTCGAGGAACATCCGCACGACCTCCATCGCGCGGTCGTGGTCGACCGGGCGGTAGCCGACGACCACCCGGATGGTCAGGCCGTCGAGCAGCGCGGAGACGCCCTCGACGAGGAGGTCGATGTCGACCTCGGCCGGAAGCTCGCCGCGCGAGACGGCGTAGGAGAGGACATCGCGGAGCAGCTGCTGCCAGGCCGCCTCGAGCTCGGTGATGAGCTCGAGCACCTCCTTCTGGTGGACGGCGCCGGCCCAGCCCTCCAGCCACAGCAGCAGTCCGCTGTCGTCGAGCCCGGTCGGGGCGCCGGTCTCCAGCAGCCAGTCCCAACGCTCGCGGGCGGACTCCATGCCCTCGAACCGCCCCTGGACGCGGGCACGCAGATCCTCCTCGACCGTGGTGAGAGCGGCCATGAACAGGTCGTTCTTGCTCTCGAAGTAGTAGAGGATGTGCGCCCCGGTCATGCCGAGGCTCTTCCCCACGTCGGCCAGGCGCACGTTGTTCACCCCCTCGGCGCTCAGCGGGCGCACCGCGGCGCGGGCTATCTCGGCCCGGCGGGCCTGTCTCTTGGTCGTCATGCGGGTTCCTCTCCGGAGGCCCCGACCAGGGTCGGAGCGGCGGCGATCAGCTCGGCGGTGTACGGATCCGACGGGGTGGCGAAGACCGTCTCCACCGGACCCTGCTCCACCACCTTGCCGTGTCGCATCACGACGGCGTCGTCGCACACGTACCGGACGAGGTCGAGATCGTGGGTGATGCAGACCAGCGTGACCCCGGTTGTCGCGCGCAACTCGGCGAGCAGGTCCAGCACGGAGGCCTGGACGACGACGTCGAGAGCACTGGTCGCCTCGTCGGCGATGAGCAGGTCCGGCTCCAGGGCGAGCGCCCGGGCGATGCCGACGCGCTGCTTCTGGCCGCCGGAGAGCCGCTTCGGGCGGGCGTCTCGGATCGAGGCGGGCAGATGCACGAGGTCGAGGAGGTGGCCCACCCGCGCGTCCACCTCCGAGGCCGGGACGACCCGGTGCACCGCGAGCAGCTCCTCGAGGACCGAGCCCACCGTGCGGGCCGGGTTAAGCGTCGTGCCGGGATCCTGGAAGACCATCTGGATCGCGCGTCGGGTGGCCAGGTCCCGGGTGCGTGCGAGCGCGCGACCGCGGAAGCGGATCTCCCCGGACGCCAGCTGGTTGAGACCCATCACCGAGCGCATCAGGGTCGACTTGCCGGACCCGGACTCACCGACGATCCCGGTGGCCGTTCCGGCCGCGACACCGAGGCTCACGTCGTCGACGGCGATCACCGGGGCCGTGCCGCGACCGAGCATCCGCGCAAGCGCTCCGGACCTGCCGAAGTGCACCGATGCGTGGTCGATCTCGAGCAGGTCGGTCATCATGCGGCTCCTTCGGCCAGCCGGCGGGCGAGGTTGGCCGCCAGCAGCTCACGGGTGTATTCCTGCGCGGGGGCGGCGACCACCTCGGCCAGCGGGCCGGCCTCGACGAGCTCGCCCCGACGCATCACGAGCAGTCGCTCGCAGACGCGGGAGACGACCGCGAGGTCATGACTGACGAAGACCATCGCCATCTCCCGCTCGGCGACGAGCCCGTGCAGCAGGTCGAGGATCTGCGCCTGCACGCGCACGTCGAGAGCCGTCGTCGGCTCGTCGCACAACAGGATCTCCGGCGCCGAGGCCAGCGCCGCCGCGATCATCACCCGCTGGCGCATGCCGCCGGAGAGCTCGTGCGGCCATGCCCTGAGCCGGCGCTCGGGGTCGGCGATGCCCACCTGGTCGAACAGCTCGACGGCCGCCGTACGCGCGACGGACCGGCTCTCGCCGCGGTGGTGCCGGCGCCAGACGTCGGCCACGAACGAGCCGACCCGCATCGTCGGGTTGAGCGCGGTCGCGGGCTCCTGGAAGACCATCGCCGCGCGGCCCGTGCAGCTGATCTCGCCGGTGCGGCCGATCGACTCCGGCAAGATGCCCAGGACCGCGCGCAGCGTCAGGCTCTTGCCGCTGCCCGACTCCCCCACGATGCCCAGCGTCTCGCCGCGGGCGAGCTCGAAGGAGAGGTCGTGCACGAGCGGCATCCCGTCCTCGGCCTCGAGCCGCAGGTGATGAACGGTGAGCACCATCACGTGGCCTTCCTGTCCTGGAGACCGTCGCCCAGCAACGCGAAGCCGAGCGCGAGGACCGTGATCACCAGGCCGGGCACGATCGTCAGCAGCGGGTGCTGGGCCATGTACGGATCGGCTCCCGCGATCATGTTGCCCCATTCCGGTGTCGGCTCCTGGATGCCGAAGCCCAGGAAGGAGAAGGCGGCCAGTGCCGTGACCGCGAAGACCAGGTCCGAGGTCAGGTAGATCACGGTCTGGCGCAGCGTGTTCGGCAGCACGTGGCGCAGGATGATCCGCGGCGTCCGGAAGCCGGCGGTCACGGCGGCGGTGACGTACTCGGACTCGCGGATGCGGAGCACCTCGATCCGCACCAGCCGGGCGTAGACGACCCACCCGACCAGCGTGAAGCTGATCAGCAGCGACCGGACGCCCGGGCCCAGGCTGAAGACCAGCACGATCATCAGCACGTACATCGGAAACGCCTGCAACAGATCGCTGACCCGCATCACCACGGCGTCGAGCCAACCGCCGACGTAGCCGCAGACCACACCGAGCGCGGTGCCCAGGACGCAGGGCAGCACGGTGACCAGCGCGGCGACGGGGAGGTCGATACGGGCGGCGTACAGCAGCCTGCTGACCTCGTCGCGCCCGACCGCGTCGGTCCCGAGGAGATACGTCGAGGACGGACCGTGCAGCAGGTCGACGATGTGCTGCTGCAACGGATCGTCGGGCGCGATCCAGGGCGCGATCAGCGCCGCGAGAACGTACGCCGCCACGATGCTCGCCCCCGCGACGAGCTTGATCCGCGCCGACCGTGCCGAGGCACGCCGACCGGGCGTCACCACCGGTGCGGCCGGCTGTGCCACCGGGGCACTCACGCCGCCGCCTCCGTCGAGGAGAAGCAACGGTACGGACGCGGCGACCTGAGGTCATGGGTCGCTCGCTGACGCTCACTCATGCCGCGATCCTGACGCGCGGGTCGACGACGGCCGTCACGACGTCGGCGAGCAGGTAGAGCGCGACGACCAGCGCGGCGAAGACCACGACGTAGCCCTGCACCAGGGGGAAGTCCTGGGTGCGGGCGGCGACCACCAGCCCCTGCCCCATGCCCGGGAGGGTGAACGCGACCTCGACCACGACGGTGCCGAAGAGCGCATAGCCGGCCTGCGCGGCCGTCACCGCCACCAGCGGCGAGATGGCGTTGCGGAGCTGGAAGCGGCGCAGCAGGGAACCGCCGCGGTAGCCGAGCGTGCGCGCGGCGAGCACGAACTCCGCCTCGTGCAGTTCGATCATGGTGGCGCGCAGGCTGCGGATCATCGGCGCCAGGATGCTCAGCGCGACCACCAGGCACGGAAGCACGAAGGCCCCGAGATGGGACGCCAGCGTGTCTCCCATGCCGGCGACCGGGAACCAGCCCGTCGGCAGCGCGATCAGCCGAATGGCCATGATGGCCACCCAGAAGGTGGGCAGACCGATGCCGAACACGGCGAGCAGCCGGACGACGTGGTCGACGGCACCGTCCGGCTTGCGTGCCGCCGCGACGGCCAGCGGAACGGTCAGCACCAGGGCCAGCAGGACGCCGAAGCCGGCCAGAGCCATGGTGAGCGGTAGCTGCTCCCCGAGTTGGCCCGCCACCGACTGCCCCGTCTTGAACGAGGTGCCGAGGTTGCCGGTGATCACGTGGCCCACGTAGTCGAGATAGCGCTGCCACACCGGCTGGTCGAGACCGAGCTGGTGCGCGACGGCGTCCACCTGAGACTGCGGGGCCCGAGGGCCGGCGACCATCCGAGCCGGGTCACCCGGCGCCAGGCTGAGCAGCAGCATGGTCAGCAGCAGCACCCCGAGGGTCAGCGGGACGAGGCTGACGAAGCGCCGCGCGACGAATCCGAATCTTCCGTTCATCGGTGCCTCACTGGTTCTTCCAGATCGTGTCGAAGTAGTAGACGCCCCACGGGGTGACGTGCTCCCCGTGGACCTTGGCGCCGACTCCTTCGAGGGCGGGCGTGTTGGCCAGGGCGACGTACGGGACCTGGCCGGTCCACAGGTCCTGGAGCTTGGTGATCTGCGCCTTCTTCTCCGCCGGCGTCGTCGCCGCGCCGTAGGCGGCGAGGATCGCGAACGCCTTGCCGGTCGGGTACCCGGTGAACATCGTGTTGGTGGCCGCGATGTACCACGCCGGATCGGAGGCGTCGGGCGAGATCGCGTTGTTGGAGAAGATCGCGAGCTGGTACTGCCCGCTGCTCATCGCCCCGAACTCGGTAGCCGAGTCGGACTGCTTGAGGTCGACGGTGATGCCGATCTGCTCCAGATCGTCCTGGATCACCAGTGCCATCACGCTGGAGCTGGCGTCGTTGGGGTAGATCAGCGAGAGGTGGGCCGGGGTGGCGCCGGCCGAGGCGAGGTAGGACTTCGCCTTGTCCACGTCGTGGGTGAAGTACGGCGTGCTCGGCGCGGCCCAGTTCTCCAGATTGGTCGGCAGCGCGCCTCGGGGGGAACGGCCGTAGCCGCGCAGCGCGCTGTTCGAGATGGCGTCGTAGTCGATCGCGTTCGCGATGGCGCGCCGGACGTCCACGTCGGCGAGCGCGCCGTCCTTGGTGTTCATCAACAGCACCGGCGTGAGGTGCTCGGGTCCGGCGTACACCTCGTTCTTGGGAAGCGTCGCCGCCGTCACCGGCAGGATCTCGTCGGCCATGTCGGCCTCACCGGACTGGATCTGCAGCGTCACCGAGTTCGGGTCGCTGGCGAAGTCGCTGTCGATCTCATCGACGTACGGCAGACCCTTGCGGTAGTAGTGCGGGTTCCGCTTCAGGATCACCTCGCCGTTGCCGCTCCACTTCTCCACGGTGAACGGTCCGGCCCCGATCGGGTGCTGCCAGAAGTCGGCCTCGGACATCCCGGCGAAGTCCTGCGGGACGACACCCGCGTTGGCCCAGGAGAGGAACGCGATCAGGGTGGTGTCCGGCCCGCTCAGATGCAGCACCAGCGTCTTCGGGTTCACGATCTGGATCGTCTTGATGTCGGCGAACGTGGCGCCGTAGTTCGGGCCCGACTGCCAGGTCCGGATCGAGAACTTCACATCCTCGGCGGTGAGCTGCTTGCCGTTGCTGAACCTCGCCCGCGGCTGGAGGTGCAGGGTCAGCTGATCGCCGGTCTTGTTGTACCGCCAGGACCTCGCGAGCCCGGGAGCCAACGACGTGCCGTCGTCGCCCACCCGGACCAGCGGCTCGAGGACCGCCTGCGAGATCTGGTACGTCGAGTTGAGCGTGCCCTTGTCGAGGTCGAAGCCCTCGAACGGGTTCGCCCGAAGCGTGTGCAGCACACCCCCATGGACCGGCGTCCCACCGGACGAGGACGCCCCGGTCGCGCAGGCGCCGAGGCTGGCGCCCAGGCTCGCGACCAGCACCGTGGCGACGACCAGCCTGAGACGTCGGCGACTCGGCATGTGACGCTCCTCCGAAATTTTGAATGTGATTCAAAGTTCGGTTCAGGTTAGCGGCGCGACCGACGGCTGTGAAGGGGTTGCGCGAGTTTTCTCGCGATCGGCATACGGCCGAAACAATCCCGACCGGCCACCTGATGGGGTCGGCGAGCCTTGCCCACCCTCGGCCGCCGGGCGCTATGGTGTGACCGACGGCGGTGGGGCTCGCCGACAACCGCGACGACCATCGCCAACAGTCCCTACCTGACGAAGGTAGGAGACCTCATGTCCCGATCAGTGCCCCTCCCCACCGCGGGCGAGACGTTCGACTCCGGCGAGGCGTGCCCCTCGCCGTCCCGCGTGTCACGAGACGACTCACCTCCGGCCAGCGCTCGGGAAGCGTCATGATGCTCGGGCCCGGTCCGGCGCTGCGGCTGACGGTCTATCTGAAGGTGAACGCGCGCTGGCACCACAAGCCCGCGTACTCCGAGATCGTCGCGCGGGCCCACGCGGCCGGGCTGGCCGGAGCCAGCGTCTTCCATGGCAACGAGGGCTTCGGCAAGTCCGAGCACATCCACACCACCCACCTGCTCTCGTTCAACGGCGATCTGCCCTGTGCGGTCATGATCATCGAC
This sequence comes from Nocardioides sp., assembly GCF_047606145.1. Classification (GTDB taxonomy): domain Bacteria; phylum Actinomycetota; class Actinomycetes; order Propionibacteriales; family Nocardioidaceae; genus Nocardioides. The sequence goes on from NZ_JASGET010000097.1 coordinate 40,271, forward strand.
GCCGAGGACCGCATCCGAGCGTTCCTGCCGCGCATCGAGGAGATCCTCGAGGACGGGATCGTGTTCCTCGAGCCGGTGGAGGTCGTGCACTACGTCGGCTCCCGGGACGGTCGCCGATGAGCCTCGCGACCGGGCCGGCGGCCCGGCTGACGATCATCCTGCACGCCGACGCCTACTGGCACCATCACTCGCTCTCGGATGAGATCCTGCACCGCGCGCTCGAGGCCGGCCTCGCCGGAGCCAGCCGCTTCCACGGCATCGAAGGCTTCGGCCGCTCGGGACGGCTGCACACCGACATCGATCCCGACACCATGAGCAGCCTTCCGGCCGAGGTCGTCATCGTCGATCCCTCACCCGAGCGCCTCCGTGAGTTCCTCTCCCAGCTCGACGAGATCCTCGACCACGGCATCGCCATCATCGACACCGTCGAGGTCGCCATCGTCAGCCGGCCGGCCCCGCCCGTGACCCCGGGCCCGCGGTCGACGCGGAGTGAGACGAAGTGAGACGAAGTGAGCCGAAGTGAGCCGAAGTGAGCCGGGAGTGAGTGAGGACTCCACCCTCGCGCGCGAGGACACGGATCGGCCCTGGCTGTCCACGGGGGTGCTCTCGGTGGGGCTGGCCTCCCTGGGCAGCGACTCCGGTCACGAGATGACCACCAGCCTGCTCCCCACCTTCCTCTCCTCCACCCTGCATGCCGGGCCGGGGGCGCTGGGCGTGATCGAGGGCGTGTCGGACGCCCTGGTGGGCCTGAGCAAGCTCGCCGGCGGCCCGCTCAGCACCAGTCCGGCGCGACGCGGCCGGCTCGCCTCGGGTGGCTATCTGGCCACGGCCGTGGCGACCGGTCTCATCGGCCTCGTCACGGCCGTGTGGCAGGTGGCCGTGCTCAGAGCGCTCGCCTGGACCTCGCGCGGGCTGAGGTCGCCCGCGCGAGACGCCATGCTCATGTCCCTGGTCGACCGGTCGGCGTACGGCAGGGCCAGCGGGGTCGAGCGCGCCGGCGACAACCTCGGCGCCCTGATCGGACCGTTGCTCGCGGCCGGGCTGGTCGGCCTCATCGGCGTACGACACACGCTGGTGCTCGCCGCCGTACCGGGATTGCTGGCGGCGCTGGCGATCACCGCCGCCGCTCGCGAGGCCGGCCGGGTCGTCTCCGCTCCGGCCGGCCGGGAGGCGTTGAGCTTCCACGTCGGCGAGCTGCGCCGCGCCGGGCTGCTGCGCGTGCTGATCGCGCCCGGACTCTTCGAGCTCGGCAATCTCGCCACCACCCTGCTGATCCTGCGCGCCACCGACCTCCTCCAGTCCGACGGCCACTCTCCCTCGACCGCCACCACCATCGCGATCCTGCTCTACGCCGGCCACAACGCGCTCGCCGCGCTGAGCTCGGTGGTCGCCGGGTTCGCCGCCGACCGGTTCGGTCCCCGGCTGGTCTTCGGCGTCGGCTCGGGCGCCTACGTCGCGGCCTACGCGCTCTTCGCACCCACCCGGCACGAGATCTGGCTGATCGCCCTCGCGTTCTGCCTGGCCGGCGTCGGGATCGGCTGTGCGGAGACGGCCGAGTCGACCATGGTCGCCCGGGCACTGCCCGATCGACTGCGCGGCAACGGCTTCGGCTTCCTCGGGCTGATCCAGTCCTTCGGGGACCTCGGCGCCACCCTGGTGGCCGGCCTGATCTGGTCGCTCGTCTCCCCCACCGCGGCCTTCGTGTACGCCGCCGGCTGGATGGTGCTCGCGGTGGCGGCCACCGGCATCACCAGGAACGCCACCCGGGACACCACCGAGCCCACCACGTCCACACCCGAATCCGATTGAGTCCGATTGAGTCCGATTGAGGAGCCTCCATGACCATCACCCTTGCCTCGCTCCAGGCCCACGAGATCCTCGACTCCCGCGGGCGCCCGACGCTGCAGGTCGCGCTGACCACCTCCACCGGTGAGGAGTTCACCGCGCAGGTCCCCAGCGGAGCCTCGACCGGGAGCGGCGAGGCCGTCGAGCTGCGCGACCACGATCCCGAACGCTATGACGGCAAGGGGGTGCTCACCGCCGTCGCACACGTGAACGAGGCGATCGCCGACGCCCTGGTCGGGCGGCCCTTCGCCGCTCAGGCCGACCTCGACGCCGCCCTCCTGGACCTGGACGGGACCCGCGACAAGTCCGCCCTGGGGGCCAACGCGATCGTCGGGGTGTCGATCGCCGCCGTCCGGGCGTTCGCCGCCGCGGCGGCCCGGCCGCTGTGGTCCCAGCTGAGCGTGGACGGTGCGGCGCCACGACTGCCGGTGCCACACTTCAACGTCGTCAACGGCGGCGCCCACGCACCCAACGCGCTGGACTTCCAGGAGTTCATGATCGCGCCGATCGGGGCGCCGTCCTATCCCGAGGCGTTGCGGGCCGGAGCGGAGATCTACGGCAGGCTGCGCACCCGACTGGCCGCCGCGGGCCATGCCGGCGGGCTCGGCGACGAGGGCGGGTTCGCGCCCGAGCTGTCCCATCCCGACGAGGTCCTGCAGATCCTGGTGGCGGCCATCGACGACGCCGGCTACCGACCGGACCGGCATGGGGTCGCGATCGCGCTCGATCCGGCGGCCAGCGAGTTCGGCGAGCACGGCAGCTACACCGTGGCCGGCCGGCGCTGGTCCTCCGCGGACCTGATCGGCTACTACGAGGAGATCGTCGACCGATTCCCGATCTGGAGCATCGAGGACGGCCTGGGCGAGGACGACTCGACCGGCTGGCAGGAGCTGACCGCCCGGCTCGGGGAACGCGTGCAGTTGGTCGGCGACGACAACTTCGTCACCAACCCGCGGATCATCGAGCAGGCGATCGCCGACGGCATCGGCAACGCCGCGCTGATCAAGGTGAACCAGATCGGCACCGTGACCGAGACCCTGGAGGCGATGAGCCTGTGCCGTCAGGCCGGCTATGCCGCGATGATCTCGCACCGCTCCGGCGAAACCCCCGACACCTTCATCGCCGACCTCGCGGTCGGCTCCGGCTGTGGCCAGCTCAAGTCCGGGGCACCTGCCCGTGGCGAGCGCGTCGCCAAGTACAACCGCCTCCTCGAGATCGCCGGCGAGGCCCGGCGGCCCGACGGCAGCACCGGCCTGGCCTTCGGAATCGAGGCGAGATGAGCACTCCCCGCGGGCGAACCGACCGTGCGACCGCCGAGCCCACCAACGAACCCACCAACGAGTCCGACGGTCCCACCGAGCCCAGCGCCGTCGTCTACCTGGTCCGGCACGGACAGACCGCCCTCAACGCCGGCGGTCGGCTCCGCGGACTGCTGGATCCACCGCTGGACCAGGAGGGAGAACGGCAGGTCCAGATGCTCGGCGCCGCCTTCGCCGAGCTTCGTCGACGGCCGCGGCGCGTCGTCGCCGGTCCACTGACCCGCACCCAGCAGACCGCCGGCGCGATCGCCCGCGCCCTCGGGCTCGAGGTGCTCACCGACGAGCGCCTGGTCGACCGTGACTACGGCCCGTGGACCGGAGAGCCGGCCGACCAGGTCCGGGCGCAGTACGGCCCGGGGCTGGTCGATCTCCCCGGCGCCGAGCCGGTCGCCCAGGTCGTCCGGCGCGCCCGCGCGGCACTCGACGCCCAGGCCTCCGATCTCGCCGGGCCGGTGGTCCTGGTGGCGCACGATGCGGTCAACTCCCACCTGCTCGCCGCACTCGACCCGGCCCTCGGCGCCGCCCACGACATCACGCAGGACACCGCATGCTGGAACCGGCTGGAGCGGACGCCGTCCGGCTGGCGGGCCATCGTGGTCAACGGCCACGCCGGCACGCTGCACGACGGTCCGTGCGAGTGACTCCGCGTCTCACCCGCGGGTTCCAGCAGCTGAGCCCGCCGGCCGGTCAGGAGACGGCGGCCACCAGCGCCACCACCGCGAGCAGCACCAGCAGCATGTAGGCCATGTAGGCGTCGAGCCGGCCGGACTGGAGCCTGGTCGCGATCCGGGCCGCCGCCTGCAGGACCGCGTACGCCGGACGGTAGAGGTAGCGCCCGACGATCTCGACCACGTCCACCTCATAGGCCAGGTTCGTGCCGGAGACCGACTCCGCGGACCGGTCCACGCTCGCCCCGCGGTCTCCGGCCAGCCGGACCGCGGCGCGCCGCTCGGCGGCCGAGACCTCCTGGATCTGGTGGTGGGTCAGCAGCAGGTTGGCCAGCACCTTGCGCATGGGGTTGGCGTAACCGAACGAGGTGTACCCCACACCCCGGTCCACGCCGGGAGACGCCGAGGACCACGCCGGCACCCGGCGCACCCGCCAGGGCCGGCGGCCGGACAGGCAGCTCACCACCACGACCAGCAGGACCAGATAGCCGGGGATCACCAGCCACAGCCAGGACGGCGAGAGGGAGGAGAACCCGGAGAACACCGGCTGGATCGCCCAGTCGGACGCGTGTGCCTGGTCGACCGCGTCGGCCACCAGCGGGCGCACCCCGGCCGAGATCAGGTCGATCTCCCACGGCGCCGCGGCCGCCGCCCCCAGGCAGCCGAGGACCAGGAGGGTCACGGCGACCTTGAGGCCGAGCGCCTCGTGACGGCGGCGCACCCCCGAGGCGGCGCCGAAGCCGGTCAGCGCGATCAGCCTGACGAAGGTGACCCCGGCGACGCCGATCGAGAGCGCGACCAGCGCACCGGCGACGGCGGAGGCCAGCTGCATGCCCAGGTGATCGATGCGGAACTGCTGCATCAGCGACTCCAGGGTCAGCCACTCCGAGGCGAACCCGGCGGTCAGCGGCAGGCCGGCGAGCGTGAGGGCGCCCACGACCAGCCCGGCACCGGTCCAGGGCTGGCTCCGGGCGACGTCGCGCAGGGCATCGAGGTCCGCGGTGCGATGCGTCTCCTCGACCTCGCGCACCACCACGAACAGCAGGCTCTTGCCCAGCGCGTGCGCGATCACCTGGGCGGTGGCGGCCAGCAGACCAGCGGCCATCAGGCGCCGATCCCCGACGTGGGAGCCGATCAGCGCCACGCCGTACCCGGCCCCGATCACGCCGGCGTTCTCCACGCTCGACCAGGCCACCAGGCCGCGCAGATCCGGGTGCACCGCGCCATGGGCGATGCCGAGCACGGCGGTGACGCCGGCGACGATCAACACCACGATGGCGAGCCAGGCGGGCGCCGGACCGAGCAGGTCCAGGGTGCGCCACATCCCGTAGAAGCCGACGTTCACCGCGGCGCCCGCCATGATCGCCCGGGCCGGCCCGGGCGCGGTCGCGTACGCCGGCGGCAGCCAGACCTGGACCGGCACGGCGCCGATCTTGACCGCGAACCCGACGAGCAGGAGCGCGAAGGCGAGGTGGGCGAGGTGTCCGTGCGCCTGCTGCAGGTCGGCGTACCCCAGACCGCCCCCGGAGCGTGCGGCGAGCAGCCCGCCGAGCAGGACCGCCGCGCCGCTGGCCTTGCCGAAGCTGGCCGCGGCGAGTGCCGCCGAGGGGGCCCGCGGATCCGCTCGGTCGAACCCGGTGAGCAGGAAGAAGCCGAGAGTCAGGCCCTCCCAACCGAAGAGGAGCCAGAACAGATGGTTCGCGGCGAGGACGAAGAGCACCGAGGCGAGACAGGCCGCCACGGCGGCCGGCAGCCGGGGCAGCCTCGCCGAGGCCTGCGACGAGCCGCGCAGCCCGGTCAGACACGCGGGCAGCGCCACGCCGAGCGCGATGACGACAAAGAGACCGCCGAGCCGATCCAGCTCGAGTCCACCGGAGCCGAGGCCCTGACCCAGGTCCTCGAACGGACCGAGCGGCACCCGTACGTCGTGGCCGGTCAGCGCCCTCGCCCCGCCGACCACCGCGAGGGCACAGCCGGCCGCATTGGCCAGCCAGGCCACCGCCGGGCGCCGGGCCGGGCCGGGCACGACCGACGCGAGTGCGGCGAGCGCCCAGGCGACGAAGGCCAGGAGCAGGATCATCGGGCCCCTCCTCCATGCTGGTCACGGACGCCCGGCCGGCGAGGTGGCACTCGGTCCAGCGCGAGCAGGATGCCGTGCAGGATGCTGAACGGGGACGCCGGCGAGCCGGGGACCCAGACGTCGACGTCGACCAGGTTGCCCACCCCGCCGTCGCTGGCATAGCCGCTGCCGAACAGTCCGCCGCTGACCGCATCGGTCCCGACGGCGATGACCACGACCGGGTCGGGCATCGCCTGCCGGGTTCGCTGCAGGGGCGCGTGCATCCCGGCGGAGCCGATGCCCGTCACCATCAAGATGTCGGCGTGTCGTGGACTGGCGGTGAAGAAGATGCCGAGCCGGTGGACGTCGTAGACGGGGTTGACCAGCGCCTGGATCTCCCACTCGTCGCTGCCGTCCGAGCCGACGTCGACATGTCGGATGTGGACCGACCGCCGCAGCGCGCGGACCCGGCCGGCCAGCCGGTCCCGCACCTCCCGGACGCCTCGTTCGCTGCCCGGACCGGCCCGGGCGACCAGGGCCCGCCGGGTCAGGTCGGCGAGATCCGCGCCGGAGCGCCAGGCGAAGAGGTCCGGCCGCTCGGCGACACATCGACCACAGTTGATGCAGGCGCCGCGGTCGACGGCGATGCCTCCCGCCATGCCGTCTCGGGCCACCAGGGCGCCGGTCGGACAGATCGCGTCGAGGGCCGCCTGCGAGCCGAGGCCGCCGGCCGGGTTCGCCGGCTCGTGGTCGGATCGCACCTCCACGGTGCCCGGGAACTCCTCGAAGTAGCGGTCCGAGCGGTGCGGATAGCGACTGGTCAGGACTCCGTTGCGCAGGCCGCGCATCGCCCAGGGCAGGGGCATCTCAATGGCCTCCGTTCGTCGATGCGGGACTCGTCTGGGGACGTGCGTCGAGCGTGGTCACATCGCCACCCCCGCGTAGCCGAGGCCGAAGCTCGCCTCGATGAAGGGGAAGTCGGTGAAGACGTCACCGGCGAACACGTCGTGGAACAGCACCAGGTTGTGGAAGGAGGCCGATCGGGCGAAGCAGCGCCGTACGACGCCTCGGCTGATCTCCACGGCGTGGACGACCTCACCCTGGGCCGACTCGGCGGCACCGACGCCGAGGCCGTCCGGCGGTGCCGGCGCGGGTGCGGCGAGCGGCGCCACGTCGCGCGAGCCCAGCATCTCGAGCGCGTCGATCGCCAGCTCGTGCGAGGTCGTCAGCTCGTGCCAGCGGACCCGGGCCCGGGCCAGGACGTCACCCGTGGTGACCCGTGGCCGCGGCACCGGAGCCAGATCCAGGTAGCCGTCGTACGGCCGCTCGCGGCGGACGTCGTTGTCGACGCCGCTGGCGCGGCCGATCGGCCCGAGCGCGCCGTACCGACGAGCGACCTGAGCCTCCAGCGGGCCGGTGGTGCGCAGCCGGTCGAGGAAGGAGGCGGACGACTCCAGCGCGGCGACGTCGGCACGGATGCGTTGATCCAGCCGCCGGAGCTCGGTGGTCAGCGCCGGTGCGTCGATCCGGACCCCGCGGCTCAGCCCGCCCACCGTGACGGTGCCCCGACCGAATCTGCTCCGGCACAGCTCGGAGAGCAGTCGCATCACCCGCTCCTTGTGCCAGCCGAACCGGCTGGTCGCCACCGCCAGGCCGGCGGCGTCGGCGAGGCGCATCGTGACGTCGAGGTGGTTCGAGATCCGCTCCAGCTCGGCCAGCACGGTGCGGACCAGGCGCGCCTCGGCCGGCACCTCGAGGTCGCCGAGCGTCTCGATGGCGTGGCAGAACGCCAGCGCGTGGGCCACCGAGCTGATCCCCTCGACCCGTTCGGCGACCAGCACGGCGTCGCCGGCCGGACGGCTCTCGAACTGCTTGGCGATGCCGCGATGCTTGTAGTGCGGGCGCACGTTGAGGTGGGGGATGTCCTCGCCGGGCGTCTCGATGAGGAACTCGATCGACTCGAAGACGCCCGAGCGCACCGGCCCCAGCGGCAGGGTGAACATGCCGTGCCCGGCGACGTCCACCGGCCCGGGTCGCTCGCCGATCGTCGGCCGGGTGGTCTCGCTCGCCGGCGCTCCGGGAAGCGGCGCCGGGGAGGTCCCCGCGCGATCCAGCAGCAGCGGATCCAGTCGTGGATGCCGCAGCGGCACGACGCCGGAAAGATCGTGGAGGGCCCGCTCGTACCAGAAGGCGGCCGGCACGTCCCGGCTCAGCGAGGGGTAGCAGATGACCCCGTCCCGGTCGGGCGCGACGATCGTGCTCACCACCTCGAGCCGGTCGGCGTCGGCCAGCAGCGCGGTCAGCTGGCAGCTGCCCTCCTCGTCGGTGCCGTACAGGCCGGCCAGCCGGCTGCCGGCGCCGACTCGGCTCCGGACGACGCCCTCCCACTCGCCCAGGGCGAGCAGTCGCCCCCGCGGACCGACCGGGACCGACGCGGTCATCGCGCCACCGCCCCGGTGAGCTGGTCGGCGGCCGTCTGCAGGACCGCTGCCAGATCGCCCGGCGGATGGATCCCCAGCACGAGCAGCACCGCCAACCCCGCCAGAGTCGGCGCCACCATCCAGTAGCTCGGCTCGCGTCCGGGGTGGTCCTCACCGCGGGGTGAGCGATCCTGGCCGGCGCCCTCGCCGGTGCTCCCCGGGCTACCGCCGCGCGCGTGTCGGGGCGGCGTACGCCGATCACCCGGGGCGCCCGCGGCACTCGCGGGGCCCTGATCGCTCCGGTCGCCCGCGACGGCTCCCGCCAGGACGAGCTGGGGTGCCGACTCGCCCGCCGGTTCTCCGGACGCTCCGGACGGCTCGGCGGGACGGGTGAGCACCATCCGCCCGACCGCACCGACCAGGCCGAGGAAGGCGACGGTGACCAGCACGATCAGGATCGCCGCCGGCGTCGTACGCCCCGCGCCCACGCCACCGGCGACGATGTCGAACTCGCTGCGGAACAGGCCGAACGGTGGCAACGCGCACAGCGCCAGCACCGAGGCCAGGAAGATGGGCCCGCTCCAGGGCAACCGGTCCATCACCCCCCGGATCCGGTCCAGGGACTTGGTCTGGAAGACGCGAACGATGACCCCCGATCCCATGAAGGCGTTGCCCTTGGCGGCGGCATGGGCGAGCACGTGCAGGAGTACGCCGACCAACGCGAGCCGCACGCCGAAGGAGACGCCGATCGCCAGGATGCCCATGTGCTCGACGCTGGAGTAGGCGAGCAGGCGCTTGACGTCGCTCTGCCGGAGCAGGCTCAGCGCGGCGAGCAGCAGCGAGGCGATCCCGAAGACGAGCAGCACCCGTTGCGGGAACGCCGGTCCGAGGGCCACGTGGGCGACCTGGTAGTAACGCAGGATGGCGTAGAAGCTCACCGCGAGCAGCGATCCCGACAGCAGCGCCGAGACCGGCGTCGGCGCCTCGGCGTGCGCGTCCGGCAGCCAGGTGTGCAACGGCACCAGGCCGACCTTGGTGCCGAAGCCGACCACGGCCAGGACGAAGGCCAGCCGGACCGGGGTCGCCGGGAGCTGGGCGGCATGGGCGATCAGCGGGTCCAGGGCGAGGTCGTAGGACTGACCGAGGGACTGCGCGCCGGCGTAGTACATGACGATCGTGGCCAGCAGCGCGACGCCCAGTCCGCAGGAAGCGATCAGGACGTACTTCCAGGCCGCCTCGGTGGCGCCCTCGGTGTTGTCGAGTGCGACCAGCAGAGCCGAGACCACGGTGGTCACCTCGACCGCGATCCAGAGCAGTGCGAGACCGTCGCCCATCGGTGCGCACAGCATGGACCAGGCGAAGGCGTTGAATCCGACGAAGAAGAGCCGGCTGTAGCGACCGAAGACCCGTTGTTCGACGGCATCGGCCCGGGCCGCGTGCCGGGCCTCGTCGCCGAGGTAGCCGATCGCGAACGCGGCGGTCGCGGCGTACAGGAATCCGGTGGGGAGCAGGAATACCACCGAGAGCGCGTCGACCCGGAGGAAGCCGACCGAGACGGTGCCGTCCCCGACCGCCGGGACGAGCCGGATCACCGCGGCCAGGCAGATCAGGCCGACGACGAAGGTGGTGATCGCGGCCGGTCGGTGCGGCAGCACGACGCAGGCCAGTGCTCCCAGCGCCGGCAGGACGGCCAGGACGAGGAGCAGGGTCGAGATGCTCATGGGTCAGCCCTTCAGCCGGGTGAGGTTCTCGGTGGACAGGGACCGGGTGCGGCCGTGATGCACCCGCATCAGGACCCCGAAGACGACGACCGCGACGAGCAGGTCGAAGAGGAAGGCGACCTCGAGGATCAGTGGCATGCCGGCGGCCACGACGAGGCTGACCACCGAGACGCCGTTCTCCAAGGAGAAGAACCCGATCGCCTGACTGACCACGTCGCGGCGCATGATGATGAGCACGAAGGCGACCAGCACCACCGCGAAGGCCAGGCTCAGCGCGGTCGCGGGCAGCACCTCGGAGTCGATCCCGAGCACGTTGACGGTGAAGAACCCGAAGGCCGCCACCACGATCGCGATCATGATCTCGCTGGCCACGCCCAGCACCCCGCTGCCGGCGATCTCGGTCGAGGCGTCACGCATCAGCCGGAGGATGAGCCACGGCACGATGACGGCCTTGAGCGCGAAGGAGACCGCCGCCAGCGCGTAGAGCTCCGGGACGTCGCGGCCGCCGGCCACCACGGCGGCGAGGATGCTGACCACCAGGGACTGGGCGGCGTACAGCCTCACCTGTGCCCGCAGCAGCGCCGAGCGCAACATCAGGAACTCCAGCAGCAGTACGACGACCGCCACGGTGTTCGCGGTGCCGTCGAACAGGGACGGGACGCTGCCGTGGGACATCAGCCGCCTCCTAGGTAGAGGGTGAAGATCGCCATCGTCGCCAGCAGGAACGCCGCCGCGACGAACTCGGTGATCTTGAAGAGCCGGAGTTTGGCGAAGGAGTCGTCGATCACCGCGATCACGCAGCCCAGCGCGCAGGCCTTCCCCAGCAGCGCCAGCACGGCCAGCAGCACGGGACCCGGCGAGTGCGTCGAGGCGAGGCCCCACGGCGCGACGAAGACGTTGAGGAAGACGGTGAACAGCACCAGCTGCTTGACCATCGAACCCCACTTGAGGAGGGCGAAGTAGGGGCCGGAGTGCTCGAACGGGCGACCCTCCTCGATCATGCCGAACTCGGTGGTCCCGGTATGGGTCTCGATCGGGATGCGCCCGGTCTCGAACAGGATCACCATGAACAGCGCCGCGGACGCCAGCAGGTGGGCCGGCCGGACGATCTGGTCCGGACCGCTGCGGACCGTGGCACCGAGCACGTACGGCAGGTCGGTGGTGGTCACGATGGCCACCGTGAAGACCACCAGCAGCATCACCGGCTCGGTGATCGCCGCGAAGGTCTTGGACCGGCTCGAGCCCACCTGTGCGTAGCTGTCGCCGGTCTCGGCGGCGGCCACCGCGACCACGAAGCTGGCCAGGGCCAGGATGAAGCCGGAGCCGAGGATGTCCCCGGCGAACCCGAGCGGCAGCGCATAGCTGGTCAGCACCGGGATCAGCAACGGCACGGTCAGGTAGCAGGCCATCGCCAGGAACGGCGCGACCAGGAAGAACGGCCCGACCCCGACCGGCGCGAGCGCCTCCTTGCGGAACAGCTTGGCCAGGTCGTAATAGGGCTGCAGGACGCGCGGCCCGTGACGGCCCTGCAGGACCGCCTCCACCCGCGCGATCACACCGGTGACCAGCGGTGACCCGACCGCGATCGTCAGCACCTGCGCCACCTGGATCAGTGACGGCGCCAGCTGGACGCTCACTCCCACGTCCCTCGACGCGGCTCGCTCGGACGCGTGGCGTCGTCGAGAACGCCGCCGGATCCGTGCCCGGGCTCGTTCTCCGCCCCCTCGGGGCGCCACAGATTCCCCAGATAGGGAGCGGTCTGGGCCCTGCCCCGGACCACGTCCGGCAGGAAGCCCGCGATCGGCGGACGGAGGTTGACCTGCCGCACCCGCTCCAGCGACATCCAGGCCGGCTCGACACCGTGCTCACCGGCCAGGGTCACCTCCTCCCTCGCGCCCACCCTCGCCACGAAGACCAGCTCGACACAACGACGCCCCCGGTCGGGGGCGATGACATCGGCGACGAACGCGCATCTGTCCGGCATCACCACCACGCCGGTCTCCTCGGCGACCTCGCGCCGGGCACAGGCGAGCATCCCCTCGCCCGGGCGCGGCCGGCCACCGGGAAGCACCCACACCTCTCCGTCGGGTCTGCCGGGCTTGGCGGGCCCCTCACCAGGACGACGCAGCAGCAACACGTCCTCGCCCCGCGCCACGATCACCGCGCAGCGAAGCTCGACCAGCGACTCGTCGCCGGCCAACGCAGCCTCGACGGGATCGGCACCCGGGGAGTCCTGGGAGTGCGAGCGGAACGGGTACGACGGCACCTGCGACCTCCTGGTCAGCAGGAGCCATCAGCACGTCGCGGTTCGAACACCTGTCGGCTTGTGTCGCACCAAGGGTTCCGGCGAGCTCCATCGCCACGACAAGTGAAGCAACCGGCCATCGAACGGTCAAGCGGCCACGCCCGCCGGACGTCGACTTGCGATCCGCAGTCCCGCGCGCTTCACTGGGAACACGGCGATGGAGCCCGCCGAGCCTGGGAACAGACCGAGGCTGAACCGCAACGACTCGCTAATGGCCCCTCTCCAAGAGAGGGGTTTCACCATGGCCCGATGTCGGGACGTGGCGCGATGACGCCCGCGTCGTTCAGCATCCTGTTCGGTGGTCGCCGGCCCGAGCGGATCGACGAGACGCCAGAGCCGAGCTACTTCGGCGACCTGCGTCTCGACCAGCTGGTCGCCGGCCTCACCGGGGACGTCGACCAGTTCCATCTGGCGCCGCTGTTCCGCGCCATGGTCGCCGACCGGGAGACGCTCCGGCTGCGCCAGGACGTCTTCGACGACATACAGCAGCCGGGGGTGCGGCAGACGCTCGACGGGTTCTCCCAGGACATGGCCGCCGTACACAGCGCCCTGCGTGCCAGCCAGAACCTGCGCGTCGGCGCCCAGAAGGACCGCTGGCACCTGAACGCCGCCGCCGGCTACTGCACGGCGGTGCGCACCGCGGTGAGCGCCATCGGCGGCTCGGGCCTGCGCTCGGGCGGCCTGCGCGAGATCGTGCGCGGCCTGCGCGACCTGGCCGGTTCCGACGACTTCCGCCGGCTCGACGGCGAGTCGTCCCGGCTCGAGGAGCAGCTGCGTGCGCTGGACTACAGCGTCTTCCTCCAGGGTGCACGGATCACCGTGGGCGCCTACGACGGCGAGTCCGACTACGGCGAGCACATCGTGAACATGTTCTCCCGCTTCCGTCAGCACGATCAGGATCCGGAGGCGAAGCAGACCCAGCAACGGCGACGGAAGGTGCGGTACGCCGGCGGCGACCCCGTGCGGGAGCGGATCGTGGCCCTGGTCGCCGAGCTCCACCCGGCGCTGTTCGCCGAGCTCGCCGCCTTCCGGGCCCGGCATCCCTCGTTCCTGGACCCCACCGTCTCGCTGTTCTACCGCGAGCTGCAGTTCTACCTGCGCTACCAGGACCTGAGGCAGCGTCTCGAGGGGGCCGGCCTGCCCACCGTCCGTCCGACGTTGCGCGAGGAGCACGGCGTCACGGCGCGCGACGTCTACGACATCGTGCTGGCCAGCCAGCAGGCGACGCCGGCCGAGCCCGGCGGATCGCGGACGGGCGGATCATCGACGGGCGGATCATCGACAGGCGGGATCGTCGGCAACGACCTCGATCTCGCGCCGTACGAGCGCCGGGTGGTGATCAGCGGCCCCAACCAGGGCGGCAAGACGACGTTCTCCCGCACCATCGCGCAGATCCACCATCTGGCCGCCCTCGGCTGTCCGGTGCCCGGCAGCGAGGTAGCGCTCGCCCCGCCGGATCGGATCTTCACCCACTTCGAACGCGAGGAGCTCGGACACCGCACCGGGAAGCTCGAGGACGACCTCCTCCGCATCCAGGCCATCCTCGAGCAGGCGACCTCGCACAGCGTGGTGGTCCTCAACGAGATCTTCGCCTCGACCACCACCGCCGATGCCGTCGACCTCGCCCGTGGCGTCCTCGACCGGCTCAGCGCCTCGGGCGCACTCTGTCTCTGCGTCACCTTCCTCGACGAGATCGCCCAGGCACCGCACACGGTCACCCTGGTCGCCCAGGTCGACCCCGACGACGTCACCCGCAGAACCTTCCGGGTGATCCGGGCCCCGGCGGACGGGCGGGCCTACGCCACCGCGCTGGCGGTCAAACACGGCTTGACCTACGACGATGTGAGGAGGCGGGTGCAATGAAGGTCCGTCTGATGTTCCCCGACGCCGACTTCGATCCCACCCTGACCGAGCCGCCAGGCGCCGACGATCTGGTCCAGGACCTCCAGCTGAACCCGGTCTTCGAGGCGATGGCCGGAGGCGACGCGTTCATCCTGGAGATGTGCCGGGCCGCCCTGATGGCCGGCTGCGAGTCGACCGACCAGATCGGCTACCGGCACCAGGTCCTCGCCGACTGCGCCGCCAACCGCGCCGTGGTGACCGAGCTGTACCAGATGGCCACCGGCGTGCTCGAGGATCGCAAGCGGATCCACCGGGCCAACATCTTCCTCAGCCTGGAGTCGGGCCTGCATCAGTCGGTCTCCGTGCTCGAGGCCTGCCTGCCCTACTTCCACCGGCTCCAGGAGATGTCCGCGACCGCCCCGCCGACCTTCACCTCGCCCGCCTTCAAGGCCTTCTTCGCGGTGCTCAGCGAGGAGCTCGACGCCGACTATCTCGCCACCATCGAGCGCGAGCTCGCCGCCCTCCGCTTCCGCGGCGGGCTCCTGCTCAGTGCCGCCCTCGGCGAGGGCAACACCGGGGTCGACTTCGTGCTCCGGGCACCGGACGAGTCCAAGCGCACCTTCTTCCGTCGGATCCCGCTGCGCAAGCCCACCCGCAGCGTGACCATCCCGGAGCGCGACGAGGCGAGCTTCAACGCACTCGGCGCCCTGCGCAGCGATGCCGTCGCCGATGCCGCCGAGGCGGCGGTCGCGTCGGTCAATCACGTCATCGACTTCTTCACCGTGCTCCGCCAGGAGCTCGGGTTCTACCTGGGCTGCCTCAACCTCGCCGACGCCCTCACCGGGCGCGGCCAGCAGAGCTGCGTGCCCGAGGTGATCGCGACCGGGAGCCTGCAACACCACGCCATCGGCCTGTACGACGCCGGCCTCGCCCTCGACAGCAGCACCCGCACCGTGTCCTCGGACTACGACAGCCGGGGCGCCGCGATCACCATCATCACCGGGGCGAACCGGGGCGGGAAGTCGACCTTCCTGCGAGGCGTCGGCATCGCCGCGCTGCTCGCCCGCTGTGGGGCCTACGCGCCGGCCACCAGCTACCGGGTGCCGCTCTACCGCGCGGTGCTGACCCACTTCCGTCGTGAGGAGGACGAGCAGTTGGCCTCCGGGAAGTTCGACGAGGAGCTCACCCGGATGGCCACCGCCGTCGACGAGCTGAGCCAGGGATCGCTCTTCCTGAGCAACGAGTCGTTCTCCTCGACCAACGAACGCGAGGGCAGCCAGATCGCCGAGGACGTCCTGCGTGGCCTGGCCGACTCGAGTGTCGATGTCGTCATGGTCACCCACATGTTCGAGCTCGCCGAGCGCCTGCGCACGGACACCTCGACGGTGGTGTTCCTGCGTGCCGAACGCCGCGACGACGGTGGACGCTCCTTCCGTATCCTGCCCGGGCTGCCGAAGGCGACCAGCCATGCGATGGACCTCTACCAGCGCATCTTCGAGCACGCGCCCTCGTCCGAGCCACCCGCCGATCGGTCGCCGGATCCGGGATCGGCCAGCACCGCCTCGACCGACCCGGTCAGGACCTGACGGGCGAGACACCATGGCCCAGGATCAGCACCGGGACCAGCACCGGGACCAGCACCAGGATCGGGCTCCGCTGTGCCGGCTGCTGGTCGACGTACGGGGCCTCGAGCAGCGACCGATCGACGCACTGCGGGTCCTGGTGACCGCGGACGTGCTGGCCCGGATCCGGGAACGGTCGGGCGGCGATCAGGTGCTGGCCGTGCTCGAGGACCGCGGTGCGGCGGCGGTCCGCTCGGCGTGGTCCGGGGCGCTCCAGATCCGCGATCCGCTGGCGAGCGCTCGAGACCCCGAGGAGGCGCTGGAGTGCCTGCTCGGCCGACCCGACCTCGTGGTGGGGCCCGCCGACCCGGCCACGCCCGCGACTCGCGCCGCCCGCCCGAGTCCGGGTCGGCAGCACCGGCGCCTCGGTGTCGGTACGACGAGGCTCTCGCCGTCGCTTGCCGCCACCTTCGCCGTCTCCGGCCCGGCCGACGATCGTGATCCGCTCTCGCTCCGGCTCGCGCTGCTGCGGTTTCGCTGCGCCGCGCCGGCGGAGGTGTCGATCGCCCGCCTGCATCGCGCCGAGGAGACGCTCGAGCGCTGGCAGATCAAGGTGGCCGGCTGGGCCGACATGCCACCAGGCCCGATGCCGCCGGGGCACGCCGAGGAGGTACGCCGGGCGCTGCATGCCGACGCGACCGACGGGACGGTCGGGCCGGTGGGGGTTGTCGGGGACGGCCCCGACACCCCCGCCGTACTGACCTCGCTGCATCGCCTGGAGATCGACCCGCGCCTGCCGTCCGGCAGCAAGTACCAGGCGTTCGCCCAGGCCGACCGCGTGCTGGCCCTCCAGCTCGGCCGTCTGGTCCGGCCGGCGATCCCCGGACGCAGTGCCTGACCGTCGCCCGGAGATCGGCCCGGCATCGGCCCGGCATTGATCGGGGTCCGTTCCCGCGGGAGAATGAGGGCGATGGTGATGAGGCTCGCCGCAACTGCATCCCACCGGTGCTGATGGCCTCTACGTGCACTGCTCCGCGCTCGTAGAAAGGGTTGTCGTCATGCCACGCATCAGCGTCGAGGTCCACGCCACCGTCGGGTCGGCGATCGGCCGCAGTCACCGACCCGAACACTCGCTCTTCGCCCGACCCCACCACACCGACGGCCTCCCGGTGGGGTGGGGCGAGGTCGCCGAGACGCAGCTGCGACGCGGCGACCCGCTGCGCGCGCTGGTGCTGATGAGTGAGCCGGCGCTCCCCCAACTGGTCCACGCCTGGCCCATCGGCGTACTCCACCTGGCCGGCCGCGCGCCCGAGGACATCCTCGCCTGCGTCGCCGAGGAGCGACCCTTCCTCGATCTGATCGACCTCGTTCACTGCGCCGACTGGGACGCGCGACCGGAGGCGTGGGTGCGTGCGCTGCGGGTAGTACGGCCGGGGACACCGCACCACCTCGCCGGTTGCGGTGGCGTGCACGAGGCGAACGCGCTGCTCGCCGAGGCGTTGCCGGCCGAGACGCCGCTCGCCGGTGTGGCCGGACTCGCACCGACGAGCAGTCGCGCCTGACGCGGTCTCGCCGCGATCGTGGCGGCGCCTGCTCGGGTGTCTGCTGGTCGATGCGACCGGCGGATCGACGCACCGCTCAACCGGCGATGTCGAGGACCGCCACGCCCCGGATCGGGTCCGCCGCCAGGTCGGCGAGAGCCTGCGCGGCGTCGGCGAGCGGATACGACGTCACCTCGGCATGGACGCGCAGTCGACCGGCGAGGCGGAACAGCTCGGCGCCGTCGGCCCTGGTGTTCGAGGTGACGCTCGTGAGGGTCCGCTCACCGAAGAGATGCCGCTGGTAGTCGAGGACCGGGACGTCGGTGAGGTGGATGCCGGCGACAGCGCACGTGCCCGCCCGCCCCAGGTCGCCCAGCGCCTCGCGCACCACCTCGCCGGCGGGCGCGAAGACGATCGCGGAGTCGAGAGCGGGGACGGCGCCGCCGGGTGGCACCGCGGAGGCGACGCCGAGGTCGAGGGCAAGCGTGCGGGCCGCGGCATCGCGGGTCACGACGTGCACCTCCGCCCCCTGCGCGAGCGCGATCTGGGCCGTGAGATGGGCACTCGCGCCGAACCCGTAGAGCCCGATCCGGCCACCGGGTGGGAGTGCGGCCCGCCGCAACGCGCGGTAGCCGATGATCCCCGCGCACAGCAACGGCGCGGCCTGGCGCGCCTCGAGCGCGTCGGGGATCGGGTAGAGGTATGCGATCGGCGCGACGGCGTACTCCGCGTAGCCGCCGTCGGCGTCCCAACCGGTGTAGCGGGAGCTCTCGCAGAGGTTCTCCGCGCCGCTCCGGCACCACCGGCACGCGCCGCAGGTCGCCCGCAGCCAGGGGATGCCGACCCGTTCGCCCACCCGCACACCCTCCCGTGCGCGATCCACCGCGTCGCCGAGCGCGGCGACCGTCCCGACGATCTCGTGTCCTGGCACCACCGGCGACCGGTGCGGAGGCAGGTCACGGTCGACGACGTGCAGGTCGGTGCGGCACACGCCGCATGCCTCGACCCGCACGAGGACCTCCCCCGGTCCGGGCTCCGGGATCGGAAGCTCGACGGCCGAGAGCTGGTGAGCGACCGCCGTCTGCCAGGCCCGCATCGTGTCCATGTCGTCTCCTCGTCGTCTCCTCATCCTCTCTCGATCGTCTCGCCGCTCTCCGTGTGTCCCCTCCGATCTGGACCGTCTCGGCGATCCGGTCCAGGGCGATCCGGTCCAGGGAGCAGCTGAGCGCCGGAGGCGAGCCTCCGGCGCTCACCCCTGCGTCTTCTCCTTCTCGAAGATCCCGTCGTGCTCGAGCGCGAGGCCGTCCCGCTCGACGACACCGAGATCGGGCGGCAGCACCTCGACGGGGCACGGACTCGTGCGCAGGACGGCGCGCCCGGTGCTGCCGAGGTGACCCTCGGGAAGGAGGTGCCGCCGGCGTCCGATGAGCAACAGGTCCGCGTCCGCGGCGGCGTCCGCGATCACGCGCGCCGCCTGCCCGTGATGGACCTCGATGCGTACCGCGAGCCCTGCGGTCCGCTCGGGCAGGCGAGCCCGGGCATGGTCGACCCCCTGCTCCAGCGCCCGCCGCGCCGTCATCTCCCATTCGCTCTGGTCGAGTCGGGCGACCGTCAGGTCGTCGTACGCCGTCGGCAGCGCCCAGGCATGGAGCAGCACCAGCTCGGCGTCACGTTCGGCGGCCTCCTGAAGGGCTCGGGCGATCAGGCCGACGGAGCCCTCGCAGTCCTTGATCGCCGCGACCACCCGCCTGCTGCCCTCGCCGGGCCGCCAACTCGCCGGTACGGCGACCACGGGTGCCGGCGCATGTGCGGCAACCGCGCCGAGAACAGCTCCCGTCGAGAGACGCTTCAGGATGGGCCGCGGCTCGTCGCCGAGGACCACCAACCGTGCCGATGGGGCGGCGTGGACGAGGCCGGCGACCGGACGGCCGGCGAGCAGCGTGGTGCTCACGCGATCGGCGCCGAGTGCCGCCCCCGCCTCCTTCGCCGCCTCGGCCAGCAACCCGGCGCCGACGCGCCGGGTCTCGACAGGCAGGGGCAGGTTGGCCATCGGAGATGCCGAGACGACCGGTGCGATCTCCGGGATCACGTGGACCAGCCGCACATCGGCGTGCCACCGCTGCGCCTGGGCAATCGCGTAGCGGATGGCGGCGCGTCCTCCCGCCGAGCCGTCGATCCCCACCAGGATCTGGTCGGGTGTGGTCATGACGCCCTCCTCATCGGCCCGGTCGGCCCGGTCGGCCCGGATGGTCGGCCTGGGTGGGCCGTCGACCTCGACCGTGCTCCGGCCGACCCGGCCCCGGTAGGGGACGAGGGTCCTCGTCGCCGGGACCTTGGTCCGGCGGGAGGTGGCGGGAGACGGGTCGTCGTCGGCCTCGTCGACGATCGCCACGGGCGCGGCCGTCCCGATGCCGCAGGACCTTCGACCCTCCCCTCGGCTCACGCCACTCGGCCGGATGACCCGAAGTGCCCTCCGGGTCGGGTCCTCCGACTCTCGCGCCCGGCACCGCGCCGGATGTGCCATGGAGAGGACCGGGCGTCGGGACATCGTCCCCTCCGATGGCGGCGCGCCGGAGGACGCCGCCCACTGCCGAAAGAGAGAAGAGACATGAGATCAGCTGTCGTCATCGGCTTCGATCGTCCCCTGGAGATCCAGGACCGTCCCGTTCCCGAGCCGGGTCCGGGGCAGGTCCAGGTACGCGTGCAAGCCTGCGGCCTGTGCCACACCGACATCCATGCCGCCCACGGGGACTGGCCGGTCAAGCCGACACCGCCGTTCGTCCCGGGCCACGAGGGGGTGGGGGTGGTCACCGCTGTCGGCGAGGGGGTCACGCACCGCGCCGTCGGCGACCGGGTGGCCATCGCGTGGCTGGGTCACGCCTGCGGGCACTGCGACCACTGTGTCAGCGGCTGGGAGACGCTGTGCGAGGAGCAGCAGAACAGCGGCTACTCGGTCGACGGTGCCTTCGCCGAGTACGCCGTCGCCGACGCGGACTACGTCGTACCCGTCCCCGACCAGGTGGCGTCCTTCGAAGCCGCCCCGCTCACCTGCGCCGGTGTGACCACCTACAAGGCGATCAAGGTCGCCGGCATCACCCCGGGCGAGAGGGTCGCGGTCTTCGGGATCGGTGGTCTGGGTCATCTGGCGGTGCAGTACGCCCGGCTGGTCGGGGCCGAGGTGATCGCGGTGGACCTCGCCGACGAGAAGCTCGAGCTCGCTCGCAAGCTGGGCGCCGACCACACGGTCGACGCCGCCACCACCGACCCCGTCCGCGCCATCGCCGACCTCGGCGGCGCCGATGTCGCGGTCGCGCTCGCGGTCACCCCCAGGGCCTTCGAGCAGGCGTTCGCGTCCCTGCGTCGCGGTGGCCGACTGGTCTGCGTGGCGCTGCCGCCGGAGAGCGCCGGCCCGATGCATCTGCCGATCTTCGACACCGTCCTGTCCGGCATCAGCGTCATCGGCTCCATCGTCGGCACCCGCGAGGACCTGGCCGAGGTCTTCCGGCTGCACGCCTTGGGGCGGACCCGCGTCATCGCGGAGTCACGCAAGCTCGAGGACGTCAACGAGTGCATCGACGACGTGCTGCACGCGCGCACGGCCGCCCGGCTGGTCTTCGAGTTCTGAGATCGAGAACGACCCGGCCGCCTCGGCCATCGGCCGGGTCGGAGCAGCGGTCGCTCTCGATTCCGGGCCGCCGGCAACGTGCGACGAGGTAGGTCGATCGGGGCCCCAGACCCCGGACGTGTCGCGTCGTACGGTCGGCGGTGATCGTGGTGATCGTGGAGGACTCCTCTCGGTTGGTGGAGAGGACCCGATCTGGTCGACACACGGTGGACATGCGGCCGGATGAGAACGGCCCCTGATTCTGCGTTCCCGCAGCTCAGGGGCCTGATCGAGGTGGGTGGGTGATACTGGGTTCGAACCAGTGACCTCTTCGGTGTGAACGAAGCGCGCTACCACTGCGCCAATCACCCAGGTGCGGTCGCAGACTCTAGCGCATCGTCGGCCGCACTTCACATTCGCCGATCCGTGGCCGATCGCACGACCCGGCTCGCCGTGTCTGGCCGGGTTGGAGTGGTGCGGTGGCGTAGGGTCGATCTCACCATTCGAAGGATTGAGACGAAGACGAGGATGTCGGCCGAAGAACTACCCGTGACTCCCCACCCGGATCTCGAGCCGCCGCTCGCCGGGGCGAAGCCCGACGCCGGACCGGCCGGTCTCACACTCGTCTCGGTGAGCCGGGACGGACACCGGATGTTGTTCGTCGACGAGACCGGTCGCGAGTTCGCGCTGGATGTCGATGACCGTCTTCGAGCAGCCCTCCCGGCTGCCTCACCCCGCCGATCGGAGCCTCTCGTGAACGAGTCCGCCAAGAACCCGCCCAGCAGTCTGCGTCCGCGCGACATCCAGTCTCGGATCCGCAGCGGTGAGAGCGCCGAGCAGGTCGCGGAGGCCGCCGGCACCTCGGTGGAGAAGATCATGGCCTTCGCCGGTCCCGTGCTCGCCGAGCGCGAGCACATGGCCGAACGTGCCCAGAAGGCCTCGGTACGACGCCGGGCAGGCGAGCCGGCGGGCACCGCTCGCACCCTCGGGGACGCCGTCGCCGGCCATCTCGGCCGGCTGGACCTCGCCCCGGAGGTGGTCACCTGGGACTCCTACCGTCGTACCGACGGCCGCTGGAAGCTGATCGCCCACTACGAGACGCGGGCCCGCTCCGGACAGGCCGAGCTCTCCTTCGATCCGGCCGGCAACTACGTGGCGATCGAGAACGACGACGCCCGCTGGCTGATCGGCGACCGGATCGAGGCCCCGACGCCGACCGCGCCTCCCACCACCCCGCCGCCGACGGCGCGGGCCGACGACCTGCAGGCCGCCCGGGAGCGGCGCGCCCAGGCGGACGC
>NZ_JASGET010000098.1:0-24360 GCF_047606145.1 Nocardioides sp.
GCCTCCGCGAGCCGGCGCAGCGTGCGGGCGAGCGCGGGCTGGCGCAGGCGCTGTCCCGGCCGCGGCGCCCGGCCCCGGTGCAGGTAGACCTGGGCCGAGGACTCCCACCGGCGCAGCGAGTCGGACATCGTCTCGAAGTGGGACGCGGTCGCGGGATCGAGGAGGAAGCCGCGCTCGGCGTACTCGATCGCCGCGGTGAGGATCTCGGGGAGTCCCATCGTGCCGAAGTCGCGAAGCGCGGTGAGCCAGCCGGAGACCGCCCCGGGAACGATGCAGGGCACCCCGCCGAGGGGAAGCCGGCCGTCGTACCGGTCGCGGATCCGTGCCAGGTCTGCGGCCTCGCCCCACACGCCGACGCCGGCGATCGAGTGCACCTGGGCGGAGCCGGCGGCACGCACCAGGATCGGCGCGATCCCGCCGAGGTTGCACATGTCGACCTGGACGACGTTCGAGGCGAATCCGGCGGCGACACCGGCGTCGATCGCGTTCCCGCCACCGGCCAGCACCGTGGCTCCGACCTCGGTCACCAGCGGGTGGCCGGCCACAACAGCCCAGCGTTCGCCGTAGAGCGTCGGCCTCATCGCGCTCGCCTGGGCGAAGGCGCCGGCGACGATGCCGCCGCCCATGCCCGATCCCTGGGGTAGGGGCCGGCCCGAACGGGTCCGGAGCTGGGGCCCGGGATGCTGGTCGATGGTCATAGCAGCGGCTTTCCTTCCCAGGTCGGCCCGCCCGCGCAGCCACAGGAGGCAGCGAAGACGGAGCCGGCCAGAGGCTCGAGGGAGAGTTCGTCGACGGAGGCGTCGACGCGGGCGGTCGTGATGTGGAGGGTGGACCCGGCGAACGCGCAGCTGGTGACCCGGCGGGCGGGTACGGCGACGTGGTCGACCACCTCGCCGGCGCGGGCGCCGTCGGTCGGGATGCAGAGCACCTGTCCGCCGCCAAAGACCGCCACCCACAGCCGGTCGTACTCGTCGACGGCCAGCCCGTCGAGCTCCGCCGGGCCGGTGGGCAGACGGAACAGGAGCCGGGACTCGCCGAGCTCCCCGGTGGTCGGGTCGTGCGCGATCCGCTCGATCGTCCGGGCCACCGAGTCGACGTGGAACAGCCAGCTGCCGTCGGCGCTGAAGCCGACGCCGTTGGCGAATCCCACCCCGTCCCGAGCCGTGTGGACGCCGTCCGGCCCGATGCGCAGCAGGCCGCCGAGGGCGCCGGCGGTCTGATCCGGGTCGGGCACCGTGCCGAGCCACAGGTGCCCGCTCGGGCCGGCGGTGCCGTCGGAGAACCGCAGCCCGGGGGCGAGCCGCGGGTCGAGCGTGGTCAGCACGTCCCCGCGCCGGTCGGCGATGGCGAGCCGGCGCCGCAGCGCCACCGCGAGGGTGCCGTCGCCGAGTGGGATCAGCGCGCTGACGGTCTCGCCCGGATAGCTGGCCACGACGGCACTGTCACCGGCATGGCCGCGGGTGTGGACGGTCCCGGAGAGCAGATCGACCCAATGCAGCGCCGCCGACTGGTGCGACCCCGGCGGCTCGAGCGACCCGGCGGCCGGGAGCAGCCGGGGGCCCTCGCCGAGCCGGGCGAGACCCTCGGACCACAGCTGTGCGGTGATCATCGCGGACCTCCGGCCGGGAGAGAGGCGATCGCCTGCAACGCCGGCGCCAGGGCGCGCTGCCGGGCGGTACGGTCGGCCTCGTCCGCGTCGACGGCCCTCAGCAGGCGCGCGCGGACGGCGGCGGTGTCGGCCGCCGCGCGCCCGTCCCGGACCACTCGCCGGCCGGCGACCCAGACCGAGGAGACCCGCGCCCGCGACGCCTGCTCCACCAGGAGGTCGACCGTCCCCTCGCCCGCACCCGGAGGGAGCGAGCCCAGGTCGAGCGAGGTCAGGTCGGCCGGGGCCCCGGGGCGCAGCACGCCGCCGGCGACGCCCATCGCCCGTGCCGCCCCGCTGGTCGCCATCGCGAACACCTGCGGCCCGGTCAGCGGATCGCCGAGCGCCTCGGCCGCGCTCCACGCGGAGCGCATGGCGACGAACGGGTCGTCGCCGTGGCTGTCCAGGCCGAGCGCGGGCCGGATCCCGCCACGCAGCCACTGGGCGACCCGGGCGGTGCCGACGCGAAGCGCGTGGTTGGAGACCGGACAGTGGACCAGCCCGACACCGGCGGCGGCGAGTCGGTCGATCTCCGCATCGGTGAGGTCGACGGCGTGCGCGGCGGAGAGTCGCTCGGTGAGCAGACCATGGGCATCGAGCCGGTCCAGAGCGGTGTCCTCGCCACCGATCCAGTGCCGCTGCGCGCGGCTCTCGTGGAGGTGGAGGTGGACCCGGCGCGAGTCGGCCGCCCGGGCGATCGCGGCGAGTGCCGCCTCGCTGGCCCACTGCGGTGCCACCGGGCCGACACCCCACTCGACGAGTCCGTCGACGGGTCCGTCCGGGGTGTTCGAGCCGAGTCCGCCGGCGAGAGCGCGGTAGCCGTCGGGATCGAGTCGGTGCTCGGCGGCGGGGGCGAGCCTCCAGGCTCCACCGGTCGGCTCGGGCGCGTACTCGGCACGGTCGGTGTAGCCGAGTGTCAGCAGGGCGCGGATGCCGGCTCGCCGTACGCTGTCCTCGACCGCGGCCGCGACGGCACCGAGCTCGCTCGCGTCGCCGGCGGCGTGCACCATCGCCTGGACCCCGGTGACCCCGCCCAGCAGCAGGTCGGTGGCGCCGAGGAAGGCCTCGTCGCCCGGATCGAGCGCGGTGCAGGTGGTCAGCGAGCAGAGCCACTGCTCGAGCGGCGCCGAGGCGATGCCCTGGGCCGAGAGCGGCAGGCCGCGCAGATGGGAGTGCGCGTCGACCAGCCCGGGGATGAGCACCTCCCCGGCGTCGGTCACGGTGGCGGATTCGGTGCGCAGGTCGGCGTACCGCCCGAGCGCCAGGATGCGACCTTCGCCGACCAGGACCGCACCGTCGACGAGTGCGGGCTGCTCGGCCCCGGGCAGGACCACCGCCGCTCGCAGCAGCCTCCGGCTCTCGCTCGTGGTCTCGCCCCGGCTCACGTCCGCACCGCCCAGGTCAGCAGGGTGCGCTCGGCGAGGCCGATCGCGGAGAAGAGCAGCCAGGCGACCAGGGCGGAGACGATCACCCCGCCCCACATGGTGGGCACCTCGAGGCCGAGCCAGGACTGGACGACGAGCCGGCCCAGGCCGTTGCCGCCGAGCACCCACTCGGCGGTCATCACCCCGAGCACCGCGTTGGGGGCGGAGATCTTCAACGCGCTGACGAAGGCGGGCAGCGCGAACGGGATCCGGATCCGGGTGTACTCGAAGACCGTCGAGGCGTTGATCACCGCCGTCAGCTCGTGCACCTCCGCCGGCACCGAGCGCAGGCCGAGGACGACGTTGACCAGGGTCGGGAAGAAGACGATGAGGGCGGCGACGGCGGTCGCCGCCGACGAGCCGCGGCCGAAGACCAGGATGATGAACGGCGCCAGCGCCACCACCGGGACCGATCGGATCACCACCGCGAGCGGATAGACGATGTCCGAGATCGCCCTGGAGGCGGTGATGACGATGGCCAGGGCGAGCCCGACCAGGTTGCCGATGACGAAGCCCAGCACGGTGGCCAGCAACGTGTGCGCCGCCGCGCTGGCGATCGCCGACCAGTCGGCCTGACCGAGGATCTGGGTCGGGCTGGGCAGGACCGTGACCGACGTGCCGGTGACGGTGGTCGCCAGCTGCCAGCCGATCAGGACGACGAGCACCACGACGAGGGCGACGACGTTGCGCAGGGTCGCCCCCGGCACGCCGGCGGGCACGCCACGACGGGCCGCGGACGGTGGGTCTTGCGGGGTCGCGGACCGGACCGCGCGGGTCAGGCTCATCGGGCGCTCCTTCCGGAGGCATGCCACGGGACACAGAGCCGGGCGAGGAGCTGGAAGCCGACGACGATGAGGCCGTTGAGCAGCGTGGTGACCAGCAGCACGGTCCACAGCAGCGGGACGTTGAAGTTGAACATCGCCTGCAACAGCAGCACCCCGAGCCCGATCTCGGCGCCCATCCATTCGGCGATGATCGCGCCGAGGAACGCCGCTGGCCCGGCGATGGTGAACGAGGAGAGCAGTGCGGGCAGGGCGGCCGGCGCGCGCAGTGACCACAGCCGACGCCAGTAGCCCAGCGCCAGCACTCGACCGAGCTCGTCGATGCGGGGATCCTGGGTGCGCAGCGCGCCGGTGAGGTTGACCAGGACGGGGAAGTACGACGCCAGCGCGGCAACCGCGATCTTGCTGGCGCTGCCCAGGCCCAGCCAGGCCGCCAGTGGCGCGGCCACGGCGATCACCGGGACGGCGTACAGCATCAGCGCGAGGCGATAGACGCCCTCACCGACGAGGCGGAACCGGTCGATCACGACCGCCAGCAGCAGGGCGGCGGCGACGCCGATCAGGAACCCGAGACCGGCCTCCACCAGGGTGGTCCGGGTGACCAGGAGCAACGCGTCCCGACGCTCGCGGATGGTGTCCAGGATGACCGATGGCGGGATCAGCACCGAGCCGGGGTCGTCGGACCTGCCGGCGAGCTGCCAGACCGCGACCAGCGCGACGTAGAAGACCGCCGGCACGCTCCATCGGGTGAGGGTCCTCATTCCTGGTCCTCGGAGCCGTACGCCGTGCTCAGCAGCTCGGTGAGCTCGCGCTGGTGGGCGACGAACTCGGGATCGAGCATCCGCTCCATCGTGCGGGGTCGGGGCAGGTCGATCGGCCGGGTCGCGATGATCCGGCCGGGATTGCGGCCCATCACGAAGACGACGTCGGAGAGGAAGACCGCCTCCGAGACATCATGGGTGACCAGGATCGCGGTGGTGCCGGTGGCCTGCCAGATGCGCTGTAGCTCGGCGTTGAGCTGACGGCGGCGGAACTCGTCCAGGCCGTTGAACGGCTCGTCGAGGAAGAGCACGCGAGGCTGGCCGACCAGCGCGCGGGCGATCGCCACCCGTCGGGCCATCCCACCGGAGAGCTTCGCCGGCTGGTGGTGCTCGAAGCCGTCCAGACCGACCAGCGCGAGCATGTCCATCGCGCGCTCCTGGCGCTCCTTCTTGGCGATGCCGTGGGCCTGCAGCGCCAGCTCGACGTTCGTCCGGGCCGAGCGCCAGGGCAGCAGCACCGGGTCCTGGAAGACGAACCCGAACTCGCCGTTGCCACGGGCCTGGTGTGCGGTCCGGCCGAAGAGGTCGACCTCGCCCCCGCTGGCCGGGAGGACGTCGGCGACGATCCGAAGGAGCGTCGACTTCCCGCATCCGGACGGGCCGAGGACCGTCGCGAAGCCGCCCTCCGGGATGGTCAGGTCGATGTCGGCCAGGACCTGGTGCGGGCCGCGCTTGGTGGCGAACGTCTTGGTGATGCCGCGCAGGCTCAGGGTGGCGGGTGCGTCGACCGAGGCGGCACTCATGACGCCGCCAGCCGCAGGATGCGAGCCAGGTTGTCGCCCTCGACCAGGGCGCGGTCGGCGTCGTTCGGGATCGCGCGGGCGATCTTCGCCCGCTCGAGCACGAAGTGGCTGCCGGGCCAGTCGGTCCCCATCACGATCTTCTCCGGGCCCACGCGTCGGTAGGCCATCTGCACCTCCAGCAGCTGGGTGCTGGAGGTCTCCAGGTAGATGTGGTCATGACGCTCGGCCACGATGAGCGCCTCGGTGACGTTCCAGACGGTGCCCATGTGCGCGATCAGCACCGGCGTCTGCGGGAATCCCCGGGAGATCTCCTCGATCGCGAGCGGGGCGCACCAGGGATCGTCGAGGGCGTTGACCAGGATCACCAGTCCCTCCTCGCCCGCCGCGGCGAAGATCGGGTCGAGCATGCCGTGGTCGGCGAAGTGGTAGCCGTGCAGCGTGGGATGGAGCTTGATCCCCTTCAGCCCGAGCCGGGCACAGGCACGCAGCTCCTCGACCGCTCCGGGTTGGCGCGGGTTGACCTGCCCGAAACCGATGATCCGATCGGGGTAGGTCTCGACCACGGAGGCGATGTAGGGATTGTCGATGCTCTGACCGAGCGAGCAGCCGACCGCGATGTCGACGCCCGCCTCGTCCAGGTGCGCGATCATGCGGTCCGGGGTGAAGGACTCTGCGGTGAGGTAGTCGGAGTTGCCGGAGGCTTCCCAGATGTTGTTGTAGGCGTCGATGATCATGGAGAACCCGTTCTGTGGTCCGAAGGGGGAGTGGCAGCGGAGGGTGGCGGGTGGACCGCCTGCACGCGGGCGGGGGAGCGCCGCATCGCGCGCAGGCGGGGCGGGTCCAGCTGCGATGGCGATCTCCTACTTGCTCAGCAGCGAGGTCTTCTTGCCGTACACGTCGTCGAGCACCGAGGTGTCGACGAGGTCGGCGGCGCTCAGCTTCTTGCTGAGCGTCCCGGAGGCGACCAGCGAGTTGATCACCTTCTGCATCTTGGCCACGGTGATCCGCAGTACGCCGGTGGGGGACTCGATCAGGTCGGCCTGGATCTTGGCGGTCTCGGTCTCGGTCTTGAGGTCGAGGCCACCGGTGGGGTTGACGTCGTCGACCACCAGCTTGGCGGCGTCGGCGGGATGGGCGTTCATCCACTCGTAGCCCTCGACGGTGGCCTTCATGAACCGCTCGATCTCGTCGCGGTGCTGGTCGAGGTTCTCCCGGGTCGTCATGATGACGTTGCCGTAGCTCGGCACCCCGATGTCGTCGAGGTAGAGGTAGTCCACGTCGACGCCCTGCAGGGCGAGCGAGGCGCCTTGTGAGGTCGAGTAGCCGCCGTAGCCGTCGACCTGCTTGGTGACCAGCTGGGTCGGGTCCGTCCCGGCCGGCACGAAGTCGATCGTGGAGACGTCGACGCCGTCGGCCTTGAGTGCGGACTTGAGCTGGTCGACGCCGTTGTCCGGGTAGGCGATCGTCTTGCCCTCGAGGTCGTCCACCGAGGTGATCGGGTCGTCGGCCCGGCTGATGATCGCCATCGGGGACTTCTGGAAGACCGCGCCGATGGCCACCAGGTCCTCGCCCTTGGCGATGGCCTGCAGCAGGAGGGTGTTGTCCTCGTCGCCGAGCAGGGCCTTGCCGCCGGTGACCTGCTGCCAGGCCAGGATGTTCGACCCGCCGGCGGTGAAGGTGGGCGTGATGCCCTCGTCGCCGTAGAAGCCCTCCTTGTCGCCGGCGAAGAAGCCGCCGAACTGGGTGATCTTGAGCCAGCTGAGCTGGTAGTTCACCTGGGTGGTCGCCCCGCTGTCGGAGGCGTCCGAGCTGGAGCCGCTCGAGCAGGCACCGAGGGCGAGTGAGACGGCCGCCGCGGCGGCGAGGAGGACGAGGCGGGAGGAACGACGTCGAGTGGGGCGATGGCGGGTCATGCGGGTCTCCTGAGGGTGAGCGGGTGGCTCCCGTGACGTGGGGGTGAGCACCTGTTCCCGAATCGGCGCCTGAGGTCATCGTGCTTTTCGCCGGGGACCGCCACAATCGACAGACTGGCTCCTTTCGCCGGACGGTGGTTGACAACCTGTTAGGTGCCAGCTCGGTACGACGCGACCAGAACGCCGTGCTGAGCGTGGATCTCGCGCTCGGTAGTGCCCTTCGGGCTTCGCCATGTCAACGACACCGGTCGGAAACGTCTGCGACACATTGCTCGGCAGGCGGGGCTGCGTGGGGGTCGGGACCGTGCTTCGCCGCGCCGGGCCAGACGCTCTCGCGGAGCAGCCGGAGGCCGTTGAGGCCGACGATGACGCTGGAGCCCCGTGGTCGCACCTGCGCCTCGGAGACGCCGGACGGCGCGGTCGGTCTCGACCGCACCACACCCCTGAGTCTCGTCGGCAGCGACGCGCTCTCTTCGGCAGCGGCGTGGCCGAGGCGGGCTGACGTCGCGTCGTTGACGTGGGTGGACGCCAACCGTTCCACCCACGTCGACGCCGCGGCACTAGGGTGAACCTCGGCAGAGCCTTGCGGTGGGGTGGGTGAGATGACGGACGAACAATCCAGATGGGTGACCGGTGCCGGCGGCTGGGTCGAGCACGAGGCGGTCTTCGACGCCGTCTTCACCCCGGTGACCGAGGCGTTGCTCGCCACCGCCAGGATCGGCGCCGGGGAACGAGTGCTCGACGTGGGCTGTGGTACCGGCACCCTGCTGGCCGCCGCCGTCGAGGCCGGTGCGACGCCCGTCGGCCTGGACATCTCGCCGGTGATGGCCGAGGCCGCCCGGCGCCGGGTGGGCTCGGCGCGGGTGGTGGTGGCCGACGCCCAGACCGCCGACGTGACCGGACTGGGCGGTCCGTTCGACGCGATCGTCTCCCGGTTCGGGGTGATGTTCTTCGACGACCCCGTCGCTGCCTTCGGGAACATCCGCCGCGCCGCGGCTCCGGGTGGGCGTCTGGCCTTCGCCTGCTGGCGCACGCGCGCCGAGAACCCGATGTTCAGCCTCGGCAGCGACATCCTGATCGGCCGGGTCGACCCGCCGCTCGCGGTGCCCGACCCCGAGGGGCCGGGGCCGACCGCCTTCGGCCGCATCGAACGACTGCGCGAGGTGTTGGACGGCGCCGGCTGGGCCGAGGTCGAGGTCCGGCGGTTGGACTTCGTGTGCGACTACGGCCGGGACGGCACCGACGGGGTCGAGAACCGGCTCGCGACGCTGCTCTCCATCACCTCCGGACAGGACGCCCGCCGGATCCTCGAGCCGCAGCTCGGCGCGACCGGATGGAGCGACCTGTTGGACGAGATCCGCGAGGAGCTGCGCGGCCATCTGGTCGACGGCGTGCTCCGCTTCCCGGGCGCGGTGTGGATCCTCACCGCGGTCAACCCCGCGGGCTGAGCCGACGTTCCAGTCGCTCGGCACGCAGCGTCATCGCCGGGTCGTCGTTGGTCCGGGCGAGGGTGCGCAGCGCGGTGGCGACGGTGCCGGGGCCGCAGCGCTGGGCGGCGTGATCGTCGGCGGCCAGCTCGATGAGCAACGGCACCGACCGCTCCAGCGCGCGGGCGCACGGCAGCCCCGGCAGGCAGTGGTACTGCAGATCCGCGATCTGTCGGATCAGGTGATGATGCTGTCGCAGGTGGCCGCGCTCGTGCTCGACCACCGCCTCGAGCTCGTCGGGACTGAGCTCGTGCTGGAGACGTGCGGAGACCAGGATGACCGGCCGGCGGCCGGGGAGGCTGACCGCGCCGGCCTGCGGGCTGTCGACCAGCACCGGCGTCGTACGGCGGCCGACGGGGACCAGAGCCGTCCGCAGCCGGTGTCGCAGCGTCATGCCGACCACGCCGCGGTAGAGCACCGCGCAGCCGGCGGCCCCGGCGATCGAGGTCAGCACGAAGGCGGCCAGGGTGACGCCGACACCGCTCAGGGCATGGTCGAGCGTGAGCGCCCGATAGCGCGGGGCGGAGAGCGCCGAGACCGCGGCGATCGCGCAGCCCAGGCCGACCAGGATGGCCAGCGCGCCGCTGAGCAGCGCGATCAGCCAGGCGGTCAGTGCGATCCGCGGGAAGCGCGCCGTCCAGTGCCGACGCAGCAGCAGCGAGGGAGCCCCGACCATCAGCGCCATCGCGACCAGAAGCGCCGTCAGGCCGATCGTGATCGGCGGGCCGGTCACGAGCTGCCGCCGGTGTCCTCGGATGGACCACCGCGGCCGGCGCCGTCCCGGTACACCAGATGGCGCAGCACCGCGCGATCCTCGGCGTTGAGGTTGCCGGCGAAGCTGAGCAGGGCTCCGGTCCGGTCACCGCTGCGCAGCAGCGCCGCCAGCATGTCGTGGGCGACCGCGTCCGGAGGCTGCGGTGCGATCTCGAAGACGAGCTCGCCGGTCTCCGCGCGCGCCTTGGTCACCTCGCCGGCGCGGTGCAGGCGGTCGAGCACCGTCAGGACGGTGGTCAACGCCGGCCCGGGACCGCTAGGACCGCCGGGACTGCCCGGACCACCGGGACCCGCGAGTGCATCGGTGAGACGGCGGGCGGTCAGCGGCTCATCGGCATGGAGCAGGATGCCGAGCACCTCGTCGCGCAGCGCGCCGTGCCGCCGCCGCGGCTGCGCGTCGGTCACGACCCCTCCAGCAGCCGCTGGCCGACGTAGGAGTCCGCACCGCGTGCCGGTACGGCGAACACCGCACTGCCGACGTGGGTGGTGAACCGGTTCAGCGCATCGCCGTGGCGTGCGAGTGCCCGCTGGATCGGCAGGAAGCCCAGCCGGATGTCGGACTGCCAGGCCAGGAACATCAGGCCGGCATGGCGCTCGCCGTCCCGGTAGCCGTCGTCGAAGTTCCAGCTGCGGCGGTAGATCCGCGCACCACCGGTGTTCTGGGCGCTGGCCAGTCGGATGTGCGCATCCGCCGGGATCACCAGCGACCCGTCGGAGGACCGTGCGGAGAGGTCCACCTCCTGGTGCTCGCGGCGTCGGCCGAGCGGTGCGCCGGTGAGGGTGTCGCGTCCGATGACTCGGTCGCGGGCCTGTTCGGAGTGGTCGAACCAGCCATCGAGCTCGATCAGGATCTGTCGTGCGACCAGGTAGCTGCCGCCGTTCATCCAGTGTGGCGCACGGGCCTGCACGGTGGCCTGCCACAGCGGGCTGCCGAGCTCGGGGTTGTTGGTCCCGTCGCGATGGCCCATCAGGTTGCGGGTGGTGGTCGCCGGATCGGTGGAGGCGACGGCGGTGTTCCGGAAGCCGGGTCGTGACCACCTCAGCTCGACCGCGTCGGCGAGGTCGCTGCGTACGGAGGAGAGCACCGCCTGGACCGCCCCCGACATCTTGAGCGGGTCCTCCGCGCCGACCTGGACGAGCAGGTCGCCGCCGCACAGGCGGTCCACCAATCGGTCGGTGGCGAACTCGGGGAGGTCGACGAACGCGGCCGGACGGCGGTGCGCGAGGTCGCAGGCGGTGAGCAGCGAGGCCCCGACGCCGGGGGTGATCTGCAGGCTGGCCGGTCGCAGGTCGAGCGCGGCGGCAGCCGTCGTTCGCGGGTCGACTCGCTCCTCGGCGTCGTCGCCGGCCGGGAACGAGGAGGCGGTGTCGGCCCGGTCGGCGATCTCGGCGAGCCGGGTGAGGAATGCGATGGCGCTCGCCCGGGCCTTCGCCGGATGGCGGCGTACGGCGGCCGTCAGGTCGAAGGCGAGCACCGTCCCGAACGCCGGGATCCGCATCCCCAGCCCGGCCGGCAGATCGCTGGGGACCCGGTAGGTGTCGGCCGGCGCGATCCGCCGACGCACGGTGCCCGACGCGGACGCCGAACCGCCACCGTCCTCGGCGGTCTCGTCGTTCGCGCGGCCCAGCAGGAATCCGCCCGCCGCCCCGGCGGCCAGGCCGGCGACCCCGGCCGAGCCCGACCAGCCCAGCACGGCACGACGTCCGATCTGCCGTCCACCCGGCGCCGCGCCGGTCGGGCGCTCCGCGGGCTCGCCGGGTTGATCGGGCTCGCCGGGCTGATCGGGCTGCTCGGGGTGCGGGCGCTCCGGTTCGTCGGCGGGGTCGGTCATGGTCGTCGCTATTCGGCCTCGGTGGGGCGGTCGACGACGTCGATCACCGGGAATGACGTGGTCACCTGGGCACCGCTGCGGAACCGCCAGGTCATCGCGATCGTGGAACCGACCGAGAGGTCCTGCTTCAGGCCCATCAGCATGACGTGGTAGCCGCCCGGCTGCAGGGTCACGGCACCCCCGGCCGGGACCGGGATGCTGTGGACCGAGACCATCGTCCCGGAGGATCCCTTGGTCACGTTGTTGTGCAGGGTGGCGCTGGTCGCGGCCGGCGTGGAGACGCCGATGATCGCGTCCGCCGTACTGCCGGTGTTGGTGAGGGTGGCGTAGGCGGCGCTCTCGCCGGCGACGGTCGCGCTGCCGGTGCTCATGTCCATCTCGCCCATGTCACCCGTGTCGCTCATACCGCTCATGTCCATGCTCGGCATGTCGGTGGGCTGACCGGTGGACGTGCCGGCGTCGACCGCGGCCACCCAGCCATCGGTGAGGCTGATCTGGCCCGCCTGAGCCGTGGCGTACGACGACCCGGATGATGACCCGGACGACGCCGAGTCGGTCGGCCGGGTGGAGTCGGTCGGGTCGGCGGAGCCGGCCGAGCCGCCGCAGCCGGCCAGCATCGTGCCGAGGGCGAGCGCCGCCCCGAGGAGGGCGAGCGACGTGCGTCGGGCCTCGGACCGGACCTCGCACTGGGAACGGACCCGGAGTCTCATGCGTAGTCCTTGATCAGGGTCGGGATCGCGGCGGTGTAGGTCTTCAGCGACGCCAGCTCCTTGAAGTAGCCGACCATCCGGCCCTGCTGGTCGAGGACCACCAGTTCGGCACCGTGGGTGACCTGGTAGTCGCCCCGGGTGACCTTCGGCCTGGCGATGCCGATGCCGTAGCTGCGCGCCGCCTTGATGACCGTCCCGATCGGCGCGCGCCCGGCGTGGAAGGTCGGGGAGTAGTGATGGATCCACTGCGTGAGCCGAGCGGCGGTGTCCCGGTGCGGATCGGTACTGACGAACTGGACCCACACCTGGTCGGCCTGATCCGAGGGCAGGCTGCGCAGTGCGGAGGCGAGGTCCGCCATCGTGGTGGGGCACACGTCGGGGCAGCTGGTGTAGCCGAAGTAGAGCAAGGTCAGCTTGCCCCCGGTAGGGGCGGAGAAGGACCAGGTGCCGGACTCTGTCGCCTGGGAGATCTGCTCCGTCGCCGGTCCCAGCGGCTGGCTGCCCATGTCCTGGTACTGCGTGATCGACGCCAACGAGCTCGCCGCGCTGGTCTCGTCGCCCGAGGAGCCACAGCCGGAGACGAGGGTGGCGAGCACCGCCACGACACCGGCCGCCGCGAGACGGCGGGCGGTGCGGCGGCGCGAAGATGCGGTCCGGCGGGTCACTACACGAATTGTAGAGAGCCTCCGGTGAGCTCGGATCGGCGGTAGGGGTGCGAGACGGCCCGGTGCGGGGAGAGGTGAACGTGCGCCGTCACCGGCTCAGGCGCACCCAGTGCTGCAGCCGACGCAATCCGTCGGCGCTGGGACGGGCCGTGGGCTGCAGTGCGCGACGCAGTCGCTCGCCCACCGCCACGGTGTCCAGGTCGAGGCCGATGGCCACCAGCTCGCTCGTCGGCTCCGCGGTCGGCCGCGAGATCCGGGCGATGTGGGCCGCACGGCCGACGATGTTGACGACATAGGCGTGCGTG
This sequence comes from Nocardioides sp., assembly GCF_047606145.1. GTDB lineage: Bacteria > Actinomycetota > Actinomycetes > Propionibacteriales > Nocardioidaceae > Nocardioides. The sequence goes on from NZ_JASGET010000098.1 coordinate 13,102, forward strand.
CCGCCGTCGGTCGCGATCCTCACCACGCCCTTGATCCGGTACGCCGTGGCCGGCGGGTCCTCGAACAGCGTGACCAGGTCGGCGGGCTCGATCGGGCCATCGGCCGACACCGTGACCGAGGCGGCGTGTCGATGGTCGTGGTGGGGGCCATCGCCGGCGCGATGCTCGCGCAGCAGGGCACCGATCGGCAGCTGGTCGGGCGGGTCCTCGATGGACGCGGCGTCGTAGATGAGCGTTGGGTCGATCCGGGCGCCGACGGCGTGCACCAGGTGGACGGAGGGGTTGCGTTCACGGACCCGCTGCTCCAGCCGGGCCAGGCCCGGGGCGCGCCGCGACGCCGGCAGTCGGTCGACCTTGTTGATCACCACCAGCGTGGCCGCGTCGAACCGCACCGGTGGTTGGCCCGACCCGTCGTCGAGGGTGTGGAAGTACTCCGCCGCGTCGACCACGTCGACGACCCCGCCGAGCCGCACTCGCCGTACGTCGCTGAGCCGCACCAGCGAGGCGAGTGTCCCCGGCTCGGCCAGGCCGCTGGCCTCCACCACGATGACGTCGAGCCGGAGCCGCGGACGGCTCAGCCGCGCCAGCGCGTCGTCGAGCCCGCTGGTGTCCTCGATGCAGCACAGGCAGCCGCCGGTGATCGAGGCCGGATCGCCGACCTGCCCGCTCACCAGGCCGGCATCGACGTTGACGTCACCGAAGTCGTTGATCACCACCCCGACCCGCGCTCCGGGCTGGCGCAGGAGATGGTTGAGCAGCGTGGTCTTCCCGGCTCCGAGATAGCCGGTGAGGACGACCACCGGTACCTGCGTGGCGGCTCCCGATTCCATCGCCGCGACACTAGCAACGCGATCGGCGGCGGTCCGTGGAGCATCGGCCACGCCGGAATGTCCGGACGGCCGGCCCGGTTGACCTCACATGACTCAGAGCCCTGCTGCCCTCAGCGGTACGTTCACGATCGGCGACCTGACCATCAACCGGCTCGGCTTCGGCTCCATGCAGCTGCCCGGGCCGGGTGTGTGGGGCGATCCCGAGGATCCCGACGAGGCGGTGCGGGTGCTGCGGCGCGCGGTCGAGCTCGGTGTGAACTTCATCGACACCGCCGACTCCTACGGTCCGGTCGTGGCCGAGCAGCTCATCAAGGAGGCACTCCACCCGTATGCCGACGACCTGGTGATCGCGACGAAGGCCGGCCTGACGCGGCAGGGTCCCGGCGTGTGGACCCCGGTCGGCCGGCCGGCGTACCTGCGCCAGCAGGCCGAGCTGAGCCTGCGCAACCTCGGGGTGGGACAGATCGGGCTCTTCCAGTTGCACCGCATCGACCCCGAGGTCGCGTTGGAGGACCAGGTGGGTGAGCTGAAGAAGCTCCAGGACGAGGGCAAGATCCGCCACATCGGCCTCTCGGAGGTCAGCGTCGACGAGGTCGAGGCCGCCTCCGAGGTCGCCACCATCGCGACGGTGCAGAACCTGTACAACCTCGCCAATCGCTCCGCGGAGGACCTGCTGAGCTGGTCGGAGGAGCACGGCGTGGGCTTCATCCCGTGGTTCCCGCTGGCCACCGGCGCCCTCGCCAGTCCGGACGGCCCGCTGACCGCCATCGCTCAGGCGAAGGGAGCGGCGCCGTCCCAGCTGGCGCTGGCCTGGCTGCTCAAGCGCTCGCCGGTGATGCTGCCGATCCCGGGGACGTCGAGCGTGGCGCATCTCGAGGACAACCTCGCCGCTGCCGCCATCGAGCTCACCGACGAGGAGTACGCCGCGCTCGAGGCGGCCGTCTGACCGCTCTCGTCACGTCGTGGGCCGGGTCGGCGGTGGCGAAGGTGAACGGCCGGCATCACCGAGGGGCGGTCGCGGAGTCCCCAGATGTAGGGCGGAGGAGACTCGGCGATCGCCTGCTGGAGGTCTGTCCGGCGCTTCATCTTCCGTACTTGTTGCCGGACGAACCAACCGGAGACTCCCGTGGCAACGGCTACCGCTGCCCGATGCTGACTCCCCTCTGTGTCAAGGTTCGTCCGACGGTGACTTTCTACGGAATGCTGGTTGTCGTGATCGAGCGGAACGACTTCGTTGGTGAACTCCGCGCTGCGGTCCCGGAGGCTCGCGGCTCAGTGACCGAACACTTCGCCGACAACGAAGATGAACTGCTGCTGCATCCACTCATGAGCGACCTGCTCCGGCTGACGATTGTCACCTTTGCCGACGGTCGACTGGACACGACCGATCAGCTGCTGGCCTTCGTCGACCGCTGCCTTCGCGAGGGCGACGAAGACGTGGTCAACGCAGTCGCCGTCTCTTTCGTCGAGGACTTTGGTGCCTACGCCGGTGAATCAGACGAGTTGCTCGACCGCTGGCCGCCTCGACTTCGGGCTGAGCTGGGCCGGTAGCGCCGCCGTAGGCTTCGTTGTGGCGGGTCCGGGAAGTGGCTTGTCCGAAGAGTTGGTGTGGGGCTGTGAGCCGGCCGCGCTGGAGTCAGAGTCGTTGCCCTGTTGCCCTCCCGGGCTCGTCCTCACCGCGGTGCGCACAGCATCGTTGAGCATCTGTCGGTAGACGATGTCGGACAGTCGGCGCTTGACGCAGCGCATGGCTTCCATGGGTGCTTTGCCGTCGGCTCGTTTGCGCTCGTAGTAAGCCCGGCCCTCGGTGGGGTTGCGGAGCTGGACGCGGGCCATGGTGTGCAGGACCCGGTTGATCTGTCGGTTCCCCGATGCTCGAACCAGTGCTGGTTGTCGAGCCGGGAGGGCAACGCTGCTTCGAGCTGGGCAAACCCCTCTTGAGCCTCTCCTGGCCCTGGCGACGCCCGGGTCACGCAGGCCAAATGAGAGCCACACGACCAGCGTGGGCAGCCGAAATGAGAGCGACGACCCGAGCGCCTGGACCGAGTCTGGCCAGACACCGGCCCTGCAGGAATCGTCTAGTAGCCGCGATTGACGCGCGGCGACTCCGGCGAAGGTCACGTGCGCCAACGACCGTGCCGTGTCACTGTCTGTCAGTGGTAGGGCACGCTCACGGTGATGCAAAGTCGCCGAGTTTGATGCGAACATCACTGGTGGTCAGTGGCAGGTCTGAGTTTGCATCACGATCGGGCGCGAGTTTGCATCACATGGCCGCTCGAAGAGCCGCTCACACCGCCTGAGACATGATGGATCGCGTGAACCGTCTCGCCGCCGCAACGAGCCCGTACCTGCTCCAGCACGCTCAGAATCCGGTGGATTGGTGGGAGTGGGGCTCCGATGCTTTCGAGGAGGCCAAGCGGCGTGATGTGCCGATCCTCCTGAGCGTGGGCTACGCCGCCTGCCACTGGTGCCACGTGATGGCACACGAGTCCTTCGAGGACCCCGCCACGGCGGCGTACCTCAACGAGCATTTCGTGAGCATCAAGGTCGACCGGGAGGAGCGGCCTGACGTCGACGCCGTCTACATGGCCGCCACCACCGCCATGACCGGGCAGGGCGGCTGGCCGATGACGGTGGTGCTCGACCACGACGGCAACCCGTTCTTCGCCGGCACCTACTTCCCGGACCGGCCGCGCCACGGTCAGCCGGCCTTCACCCAGGTGCTGCAGGCGATCGCCGAGGCCTGGCGGGACCGGCCCGAGGAGATCCGCGGCGTCGCGGAGAACGTACGGCGGCACCTGCAGACGGCCACCGCGGCGCCGGCGGCGGCGCCGCTCGACGTACCGGCGGTAGTGGAGAGGCTCGCCGCCGAGTTCGATCCGATGGCCGGCGGCTTCGGGGGAGCGCCGAAGTTCCCGCCCACGATGGTGCTGGAGTTCCTACGCCGGCTCGCTGCCGCAACGACCGACTCGATGGTTCCCACGACTGACTCGACGGTTCTAACGACCGACTCGGCGGTTCCGGCGACCGACTCGCGGGTGCGGCACATGCTCGACCGCACGGTGGCGGCGATGGCGCGTGGCGGGCTCTACGACCAGATCGGCGGCGGGTTCGCCCGCTACAGCGTCGACCGCGGCTGGGCGGTGCCGCACTTCGAGAAGATGCTTTCGGACCAATGTCTCCTTTCCCGCGTCTACTCACGGTTGGGCGTCCACAACGAGTCTCACTCTCCTACCGCTCGGGAGACCTTGGACTTCATGCTGCGTGAGTTGAGGACGCCTCAGGGCGGCTTTGCTGCGTCGCTCGATGCCGACACCGAGGGTGTTGAGGGCCGGTTCTACGTCTGGACGCCGGAGCAGTTGGTCGAGGCGCTGGGTGTTGAACGTGGCAAGTGGGCGGCTGAACTGTTCGCTGTCACGCCCGAGGGCACCTTTGAGCGCGGAGCGTCCACTTTGCAGTTGCGTCACGGCATCCCCAAGGGCGAGGAGCGCCGCTTCGAGGAGGTGCGGGCCCGCTTGTTTGAGGCTCGGGCGCTGCGTACGCCTCCGGCGCGCGACGACAAGGTCGTCGCGGCCTGGAACGGGTTGGCCATCAGTGCCTTGGTCGACGGCTGGTTCGCGCTGGGGAACGAGAAGTACTTGAGCGCCGCCATAGAGAACGCCGAGCTCCTGCGGTCCCTTCACACCGTTGAGCCGGGACGTCTGCGGCGGGTCTCGCGTGAAGGCCGTGTCTCACCGATCGAAGGCGTTCTTGAGGACTACGCGTGTGTTGCCGCGGGCTACCTTGACCTTCTATGCGCAACCGCTGATCCTCAGTGGCTTGCCGCTGCTCGCGATCTGCTCGACGCCGCACTCGATCGCTTCCGAGCCGACGACGGCGGCTTCTACGACACCGCTGACGACGCAGAACTATTGGTGGCTCGGCCGAGAGAGTTCACCGACAATGCGACCCCAAGCGGCCAGTCTGCGATGGTGAACGCGCTCCTGACGTTCGCTGCGATCACGGGGGAGGGGCGCTATCGCACTGCAGCCGAGGAAGCCCTTGCCGTGTTGTCCGCGGTTGCTGGTCAAGCTCCTCGATTCGCTGGTTGGGCACTTGTCGCCGCGCAGCGGATGCAGGACGAGTGCGAGGTCGCAGTCGTCGGGTCGCCGTCACCAGAACGGGACGCGCTCGTCGCAACCGCGCGAGCACTGCCGGGGTCAACTGTCGTGGTCAGTGACAGCCCGACCGACGAGATCCCGCTGTTGAGCCAGCGCGGCCCCGTCGAAGATCGACCTGCCGCGTATCTCTGTCGCGGCATGGTGTGCGAGCTGCCAGTAACGACGCCCGACGCTTTGAGAGCACATGGGCGTCGCACCTGAACCAGTGATCGAACGGTCCCAGGTCCCGATTCTTTGCAATCGGTTTCGCTGGGGGCACCGCCCCGGCTAGCGTCCTTCTACCGGGCCAAGGAGGGCACATGGCGATCCAGCGACTCACGATCTTCCTGCTGCGCGACGTCGGCGACTTCGATGATGCGCTCGCTGAAGATGTCGTCAAGGAGCTGGAGGTTAGGGAGCTGAAGAAGGCGTCCGGCCTGACTGGTCGCTTCTACTCCAAGAAGTCATTCCCGAGGACCCCCAGCTGGGCGAAGTACGTAGAGCCAGTTGTTGACGGCGGAGTCCAGGACGTGCAGTCGGCATCGTCGTCAGGACTGCTATTCCTCAAGGTCGACGGCAACACGTTCGCGTTGACTTTCGGGTACGGCCGCACCTTCCTCGACCAAGCCAAGATCGAGCGCCGGTTCGGCCTCAAGGTGGCTCTCAACCTGATCGACGAGCGCCAGATCCGCAGTCTTGACACCAAGAAGTTTGACGAGATGGTGGTGTCCACCAACACGCAGACGAGCCGAACGACCGAGCTCCCGACTTTCGGTGTAGACATCATCCGAGACATCCTGCGAGCGGTCACGGGTATCGCCCCAACGGCCAGCGGTTACAAGTCGCTTAGCGGGGCCGACGCCCTCGTCCTCGGCGTCGACAAGCCTGTAGATGACCTCCCACGGGTTCTGCGAGACCTATACGGACACTTCCAAGCAACCAAGTATCAGGCGACGTTCGGCTGGGTGGACCACCTCGCGGAGGTGAAGGACCCGTCGTTGGTCTCGAAGCTCGACAGCCAGCTTGTCGATCAACTGCGGCTGAGCGACACCAGCACCACCCACATGGCGATGCCCGAGAACCTGGACTGGGAGGACATCGAGAGCTTCGTCATCGTGCCGACCAAGAGACAGCGGACTTTCGACGAGCTTGACCTGGACGAGTACCTCGCAGAGAAGGCGTGCGACGCAGCGAACCTCACTATCGAGCTCCTGAAGAGTCGTAAGGTCTCCGTCAAGTTCCTCAGCAGTGCAGACCCCGTTGCTCGTTGGAGCGTCTATCACTGCCTTGTCTCCGAGCAGCGCATGGAAGGCAAGCTCTTCGCGCTTGTTGAGGGCCGATGGTTCGAGATCGCAGACACCCTCGTCAAGCAGGTCGACACGATCGTTCAGGCCATTCCTGCAGCAACTGTGCTCCTGCCGCCAGGGCGGCCCGGGGAGACCGAGGGCGCGTACAACAAGCGCGCCGTTGCCGCATGTGCGGACCTTGCCCTCCTCGACGCGAAGCTCGTGACGGCCGACGGCGCCAACACGAAGATCGAGTTCTGCGATCTCCTAAGCAGGGACGGGTCGTTGGTGCATGTGAAGAGGAAGTCGCGTTCGTCCACGTTGAGCCACCTCTTCGCTCAGGGGCACGTGTCGGCAGAGGCACTGGTCGACGGCGTTCTCCGCGATCAGGTGCGGGCAGCTATCACCAAGGCGGTGGGCGAGGGCAAGGAGGCTGCTTGGTTCGACATCGTTCCGCCAAGCACCGAAGAAGTCGATCGCGACAAACTCAACGTGACATATGCAGTGATCGCGAACTCGAAGGCGACCGGAGTCGAATGGCTTCCGTTCTTCAGTCGACTGACCCTGATGCAGACCGCTCGGGATATGAATCGGTTGGGCTTCGCCAAGGTCGCCCTAGTAAGGGTCCCGGTGGAAGCGGTGCCGTGACGTTTGCTGCCGAACTCGACGGACCAGTCGGCCGCAGAGTTCCTCCGTCTCAGATGTAGATAGCCAGTGGGAGGAGCTGTAGTGCTGGCCCGGACACAAGTGCGTCGGCGATGTCGAGGCTCACGCCGTCTAGCTCACGCGCTGCCTCAACCATTCCGCTGGAGACGTCAGGGTTCGCGAGTCCGAGCACAGTGCGTCGAGCCAAGTTGATGGAACCGTCCGGCCCTAGAACCCTGGTCACCTTGCCGATCACGCGGAACGTACCTTCGCGCAGGTACTCGACCGTTGCCGGGCCGTAGAACTCCGTCGCGGCGGTTACGACGATTGGAACGCCGCCCGGGGTCCGGAACAATAGGTCGCGGACGGGGCTGGCGGCGATGTCGCTCGCCATGAGATGGAACATCCGAATGACGTCCTGGCCGAGTGCCGCACCGCCCACCGCCTTCTCGGCAGCAGCTCGTTGGGCGGGGTTCCCCGACTTCGGGTTGGGCTTCTCAGCCTCAACGTAGGGCAATAGCATCGCGAAGAACGCGATGATGTCCTCGAGTGGATTTCCTCGGAACGTTCCCTCGAACTCAACGATCGCGCCGCCTGCAAGGCTGTTCAGGTCGTCTTCGTCCCCTACCTTGCGGAGTTGGCCGTCCTCTCGCAGCGTTGCGATGAGCGCGTTGAACAGGCTCTCAGCAGTGTGCTGTCTCTGAACCTGGGATGTGGATCCTGTGGTCTCGGTGCTCTCCAAACTGCCGTCCGCCTTTAGATCCGTTGACGCGACAGTAAACAGCCTCGCCCGAAGTCCCGCGGTCGCCGCTGCTCGTCGAGCTGAGGTCTCGCTCGACGTCTCGGTCGTGTCGTGTACGACGGCAACGCCACCCTCAAGCGCTGCCAGGAAGCTCAGCATCATCGGTACGTCTAGGTAGACGGGATGCGACAGTTCGTAATCGGCCATGCGGTCAACCTCTTCGCGTTGGGTGCTTCGCACTCCGGCTAGGTGAATGCGGGGTCTTGGGGCGACCGCAGATGTCGGGCCTGCTTGTGTTGGCTGATGGGGCTTCGGTCGAGCACTCCGTCAACCATGACCTTGAAGAAGCGCGAGGCGGACAGCTCCTCGGGCACAAGTTCGTGTCGCAGGGTGACGGTCGGCATGGAGGCGATGACCGCCTCGATGTCCTCGACGGGCTCCTCGGCTTCGACGTCTTCGACCTCGTCCGTGCTCTCGTCCTCGGTATCAGAACCATCGTCAGCCGGGGCCGCTCCGGCCCATTGGGGCATGACGAGGCAGCAGGCGTCGTAGGCATCTTCTTCGCGGCCCAGCTTGGTGAGCATGTCGACCAGCCAGAGGTACTGAGTCTTCGCCTCGTCGTATGCCGTGGACCGAAGCGCGTAGAAGAAGCCGATCGAGGAGAGCGGATGCCGCAGGCTCAGGTTCTTGGCGTCGCCGTAGGACTCTTCGACACGGTTCTGCATGTTCTTCCCGAACGAGGAGTCCATGCGCTTGGTCGAGATCATCAGTTCGGGGCCGGTCTTCCACGACGTCATCACCACGTCGACCTGCTTGAAGTAGTTCTTGCCGAGCATGTTCGCGTTGGCACCGGCTACACCACCCACGCCGGTGCCCTTCTTCAACTTGTCGAGGATCTGCTTGCTGAGCGCCTGAGGCTTGAGTGCGCGCACCATCCGGAGGATCTCGGTGTCGATCACGCGGGGTGCTTCTTCTCGCGGCCACACCGCGTCCGGGTCCAGTCCTGCTCGTCGAAGCTCGTAGGCGACCCAGACGTCGAGGGCCAGCGCTGGTACGCGGGACTGAGTGTTCGCTCCCAGATGCAACGGAACCGCCAGAAGCAGGCACAGCGTGTCGAAGTCGGGACGATAGGTGCCTTCGTCCCACGGGTTCAACGCACGTTGAGGAGCGCTCTTCACGATCTCGTCGAAGAGCGGCCAGGCGCGGGTCTGCATGCTGACCATCTACTCGCCCTTCCCGCGCGCCACCCGGCGCGCCGTGAGGTCGGCGTGGTCCGATCGGATCGCTTTGATGGACTTGGCGCTCATCCTCAGCCCTCGGGTCAGCACAATCTCGTCAACGAGTGCGACTGCGTCCAGCAGACGCCCCGAGCGCAGAGCAGCGGAGACCTTCGGTCGGATGCTTCGGAGTGCGTCAGCGTGCTTCTCCACCAATGCAGCGGAGGGGACCGGCAACTGGTCTGCCTCGCGCGGCTCGATCTTCAACATGCCGCCGCCATAGGCACGACCGACGGTCTCGGCACCGAGCAGCGTCACGGAGTTGAGCGACGCGAGCGGAAGCAGATCCATGCCTACCTTGCGTGTGCGCTCATGGAGATAGACGCCATGCACGGAGTTGAGGTGGTGGGCGCCAGCTCTGTTGGTGGTGAGGCGCGGGGTGTCAGCGTTCATGTACGTCAGTAGCAGGTCTGCCGGCCGGAGATAGGGGACCTGCCACCAAGTGCTCCGGACCCGGCACTTGTATGCCTCGTGAACATCGAGGTTCTCGCCGGACTGGATGTACCGCAATGCAGCCGCTGAGGGCTTTCTTGATGGGCGAAACAGGAACGTCGCTTGGCCCTCAGCCCCGAGTTGGTTCAAGCGCTCCTGCGAGAGCGAAAGACCGCGGAGATGGCGCGATCCCGGAGGTGACAACTTGATCACGTCAGAGGGCCGGAGTCGTAGCTCGGCAACCTTCGCTGGGGACAGGCTGAAGAACTTGTTGTTACCGGTCACCATGCCGAGCGTGGTGTCGCCCCACTGCTCCAGGTGTGTGAAGCCCTTGTGGGAGGTCGCCGCGCTATATGCGGCTAGGCCATCGCGGCTCAGCATCCCCGCGGACCACTTTGCGCCCTTGCTGGGAGGCCGCCAATGACGAGGCACCTGGAGGTTGTCGAGGTCCGAAGCGTCTCGCAGTTGATGGACGGCCATGTGGTCGCTGCCCTTGACTCCGGCACTGTCGTAACCATCTGCGAGAAGGAGGACTGCTTCGACCTCGACTCCCGGAAAGACGCGCTGTTCGAAGAGGACCAGCGTGACCGAGGAGAAGTGGTCGAGCAGGAAGCGGCGCACGGGGGCGGCGTAGTTGACGGTGAGCAGTTCGGCCGGGAGGACAAGCCCGATACGGCCGCCGTCCTTAAGGTGTAGCGCAGAGTGCACAGTGAAGGCGGCCCATGACGACGCCAGGTTGGTGAGATTCACACCTGCACGCAGTGCGGCTGCGCGGGAGTAGGTTCGGGCCTCTCCGGTCCATCCCTGGTAGCGGACGTACGGAGGATTGCCTACGGCTGCGTCGTAGCTGCCGAACTCCTCCATGAGGAAGAAGTCGAGGTTCTTGACCACGGCGCCGATGCCGGCTTGGTTCAGTGTTCGTTCGGCTTCGGAGGATGAGGCTGGATGGATCTCGACCCCGACGACCCTGCCGCTGTGACCTTGTTCGAGCTGATGCAGGAAAACGGCTTCGCCGCAGGACGGCTCGATGACGGCGTCGGCACTGTCTCTGACAGCCCATCGAGTGATGAACTTGGCGATGGGCTCAGGGGTGAAGAAGGCTCCGCGGGCCTTGCGCAGATCAGCGTTGTCCCCGGGCAGCATGGAGCAATCTTGTCGTACGGCGGCGACAGTTTCGGTGACGGCGCTCCGGTCAGTCGCTGCTAGGCAGAACCACGCCCAGTCTCCACGATGCGCACGATGGTCGCGGAGACGTCGGTGGATGTCCCGTCGACGTGGATCATGCGCACACCGCCATTGGGCAGCCGCTCGAAGCTCTCGACGGGCACGAACGCTGGGCCGAGGTGTGAGTTGTCTGTGCGGCTGGATTTCTTAGGTGTCCTTGGAGCCCCCGGCGGTTCAACGCTGGGCGCGGCGCCACGCAGAACTCGCTTCGGAACGTCAATGAACGTGCCGTCCGTGCGGAACATCCGCATGCTCCCGTCCGGAAGCCATTCCATGCGCTCGATCTCGTCCAATGCTGTTCTCCGTCAGTGCGGACCGAGTGGCCGCAGGGCACGTTGGCGGCATGACGGTGCCGGGTGAGTCAGGGGCGTGCAATCGGAGGTGTCAAGGGTTGATACCAGCGTCGAGAGCGATCGAGTCGACGGTCCGGATCAGACGCGCTGGCGCGTCGACCGTGGTTGGTGGTGCTGTCTCGGTGACGTACGCAAGATGCTTTCGGACCAATGTCTCCTCTCTCGTGTCTACTCACGGTTGGGCGTCCACAACGAGTCTCACTCAGTGACGTCCGGCAGAGTGGTGTACGGATCCCGGTGAGCGTGTCGCTGCCGAAGTAGGCGACGGCCACCGGGTGATCCTTCGAGTGAACTCTCACATCCGACTCGAAGAAGGACACCAACGATGACC
>NZ_JASGET010000099.1:0-19925 GCF_047606145.1 Nocardioides sp.
GGGGCAAGGGTACGGACGCGGCGGCCTGAGGCCGATGGTCGCTCGCTGACGCTCGCTGACTGCCGCCGCCCCCGTCGAGGAGGGGCAAGGGTACGGACGCGGCGGCCTGAGGCCGATGGTCGCTCGCTGACGCTCGCTGACTGCCGCCGCCCCCGTCCAGGAGGGGCAAGGGTACGGACGCGGCCGCCTGAGGCCGATGGTCGCTCGCTGACGCTCACTCATGCGACATGCACCCTCGGGTCGAGCCAGGCGGTGAGCAGATCGGTCGCCAGGTTGATCACCACCACGATCAGGCTGAAGTAGATGACCGCACCCTGCAGCACCGGCAGGTCGTGTCGGGTCACCGCGTTGAGCATCAGGGTGCCCATCCCCGGCATGTTGAAGATCGTCTCGACGACCACGACCCCGGAGAGGGTGAACACGAAGTTGAGACCCGCGACCGTCGTCACGGGTATCGCGGAGTTGCGCAACACGTGCTTGAACAGGATCCGCCGACGCGGCACGCCGGCGGCCTGCAGGGTCCGGATGAAGTCCTTGCTGAGCACGTCGAGCACGCTCGATCGCGCCTGCAGGGTGAGCTGGGCCAGTGCCGCGGCGGCGATCGCGACCACGGGAAGGACCAGGCCGGCGATCCATGCCCCGGGCGAGTCACCGAAGTCGGTGTACCCGGTCGCCGGGAACAGCTCGATCTTGAGCGCGAAGACGACCACCAGGATCGCCGCGAGCCAGAAGTTCGGCACCGCCATCAGCAGGCTGCTGACGGTCTGGATCGCGCCATCGACCTTCCCACCGCGTACCGCGGCGAACATCCCGAGCCCGAGCCCGATCACGATCGAGACGATCGTGGATCCGATGGCCAGCGACACGGTCGGTTGCAGCGCCACGGCGAGCGCCTGGGTGACCGGTGTTCCGGAGGTGTACGACGTGCCCAGGTTCCCGGTGAGCAGGTTGCCCATCCAGGAGAAGAACTGGGTCAGCACCGGCCGATCGAGCCCGAGAGATCGATTGATCGCCTCGACCTGCTCGCTCGTCGCCTTGCCCCCCAGGATGAAGTCGGCGGGGCTCCCGGGGACGAGCTGGAGCAGCATGAAGGTGAAGGTGCACACCACCAGCATCGTCGGCACCGCGATGAGAAGGCGCCGTCCCACTACTCTCCACATGGCTCGAACCTCGTCTCCGAGAGCTCCACGTCGTTCATCCTGTCTGTCTCCTACCGGCCGATCGCGCGTGTCACTTCGGTGTGATGTTGTAGATCATCGGGACCGGGACACCGCTGGTGAGTCCGACGCTGAGCTTGTCGGAGTCGTAGGCCACCGGGCTGTAGGCGAGCATCGGGTTGATGGTCCAGGCCTCGGACGCCGCGGTCGTGGCCAGCTGACCGTACAGCTTGGTCAGCTGGCTCTCGTCGGTGGTCTTCACGATCTTGTTCAGCAGCGAGGTGAACTTCGGGTTCTTGACGTGCTGCGGGTTCCAGAAGCCGTTCGGGCCGAGGATGCCGGTCAGCGTCTGGTACTGCGCCGGGTTGAGGGTGTAGTTGCCGGAGACCATCGCCCACTTGCCGCTGAGCATCTGGGTGATGAAGTCGGTCGAGTGCACGCTGAGGTCGAGCTTGATCCCGACGGCCTCGAGATAGCCGGCGATGGCCTGGACGAGCTTCTGGTGGGTGGGGTCGACGAGCACCTTGACGGTGAACCCGTCGGCGTACCCGGCCTGCTTGAGCAACTGCTTCGCCTTGTCGACGTCGTAGGTGTAGTAGTCGTCGAGCGACGAGCTGTAGCCGGTGTAGGACTTGGAGAACGGCGTCGACCCGATCACGTCGGCGAAGTCACCGTAGAACGCCTTCTTGATCGCATCGCGGTCGATCGCGTAGTTCATCGCCTGCCGCACCTTGGTGTTACCGAGCGCCGGCACGATCTTCCCGTCCGCATCGGAGATGTACAGGCCGACGTAGGTGTCCGGATCGCTGCTGCCGAGGGTGAACCCGGAGGAGTCGTCCTTGGCGTCCACCCGCTGGATCAGATCGACCTGACCGGACTTGGCCGCGTTGTCGGCGGCGGTGCTGTCGTTGAAGACGGTGAAGACGATCTTCTGGTACGGAAAGGCCTTGCTGTCCCAGTAGTCGTCGCGCTTGACGTAGGTCCACTTCGTGCCCGAGACCGTCTGCGACTTGTCGATGGTGTAGGGGCCGCTTCCGTCCGAGGAGGTCGTCAGGCTCTTGCTGCCGAGCGACTTCGGATTGACCATGAACCCGGCGCACTGGGCGAAGTCCTGCAGCAGCCCCGGGACCGGCTCGGGCGTGGTGATGGTGATCGAGGTCGCCGAGTTCACCTTGGTGGTGGCGCCGGCCAGGTAGGCGTTGCACTCGGCGCCCTCGGGGTGCGCGATGCCGTAGTCGAGATTCTTCTTCACGGCGGTGGCGTCGAGCGCGGTCCCGTCGTCGAAGGAGATGCCCGACCTGAGCTTGAGCGTGGTGGTCTTGCCGTCCGCGCTCTGCTTCCAGCTCGTTGCGACCGCCGGCTCGACGTTCCCGTCCGCGTCGAGCCGGGTCAGGGAGTCGTAGAGCGCCTCGTTGCTCCACAGCGTCCCGTTGATCCCGTTGCCCGAGCCCCACGGGTTGTAGTCGTTGAACCCGCTCTCGGTCATCGCGATGTTGAGCGTGTCGGACGAACCGGAGGCACTGCCGCCACCGCTGCTGCCACATGCGGTGACGAGGCCCGCGACCGCGAGCAAGGCAGCCGAGGCCCCGGCGCTTCGCGCCCACCTCGATCGAGACATCCCAGCCATCTGAACTCCTCTTCCTGCTTGTTCCGTGACGGGCACCAGTCCGAGTCCCAGCCTCTGGCAAATATGTGACAGCCGTCATAAGTTTCGGTTGCTGATGGAATAGTTACGCGTTTGCCATGCAGAAGTCAACCCTGTACGGTCATATCGTGGTCGTCAGAACCTCTCGGGCTCGGTCGCGCCGCTCCTGAGTCGACGGTGCGGCGGACCCGGACCTTGGCCCTCACCGCGCAGCCCACGGTCGCGCCCGACATGGAGAGGCGTGGCTTGCCCGAACACCGCACGTCCGAGATGGCATCGCAGCCCGGTCCCCGCAGCCGTCGTCTCGCGACCGGGTTCCAGGCTCTGGGCAGCATCGACTTCCGGCGCTGGTTCCTCACCCAGACCCTGTCCGGCGCCGGCACCATGGCCCAGGGGGTCGGACAGTCCTGGCTGGTCCTCCAGCTCGGCGGCGGAGGCGTCGCACTCGGCATCGTGTCCGGGCTCGTCTTCGTGCCCACGCTCCTCCTGGGCGCGCCGGCCGGGATGCTGGTGGACACGCTGTCGCCTCGCCGCATCCTGGTGCTGACGACCACGCTGCAGGGTGCCGTCTCAGTCTGCATCGGCGTTCTCACCCTCACCCACCTGATCTCGGTCCCGCTGCTCGCCGTCGGTTCTCTGGTGCTCGGCCTCGGGACGGCCTTCGATTCCCCCAGCCGTCAGGTCCTGGTGCTGGACCTGGTGGGCCCGCGCATGCTCGCCAGCGCCGTCGGGTTGAACGAGATCATGATCAACTCCGCTCGGGTGCTCGGACCGGCCGCCGCGGGGGCGCTGTTGACGCTGACCAACGCCGGAACCTGCTTCCTGTTCAACGCCCTGACCACGCTGCCCGCGCTGGCACTCCTGACCTCGCCGCGATGGCGCCGGACCCATCGGATCCCGCCGACCCACCACGCCCGAGACGACCATCGCGGCCGGCTGCGCGAGGGGATCCGCTACTCGGGCAGCCACCCGAGCATCCGGATGTGCCTCCTGGTGGCGGTGCTCTCCTGCGCGGTGATCAATGTCAGCGTGGTCGTCCCGCTGCTGATCGAGAGGATCGACGGAGCCGCCGGGGCGTACGGGCTGACGCTCGCCTGCTTCGGAGTCGGCGCCCTGCCCGGCGCGTACCTCAGCTCCCTGCGTCACGTGGCGCCCTCGCTGCGCTCGATCGGGGTCATCGCGCTGGCCACCGCGGGCGCCGTCGCCGTCTGCGCCCGCTCCTCGAGCGTCGCAGGACTGGCCATCTCGATGGGGCTGGTCGGCCTCACCTCGATCTGGTTGATCGCGGCCGCGAACACCCACGTCCTGTTGACGCCGGCACCGGCACTGCGAAGCCGGGTGATGGGAGTCTGGTCGATGGCGATGCCGGGGGCGATGCCGCTGACCGGACTCGCCTTCGGCTTCGGCGCGGCGCATCTCGGCGCCAGCACGTCGTACGCCGTCGTCGCCGGCTGTGTCGGGCTGGCGGGCCTCGGCGCGATCACTCGACGTGCCCACAACGACTAGCCGACCTCGGACCGCGCCGTCCATGTCCCCGGCGAACGCCTTCGTCCCACGGCACGGGACAGCAACGTGACAGTGGACACATTCGCAACGCAGCGTTGCGGTATGGACATCGCCGCCGCCGAGGATCGTGCGCGTGCCGACATCGCGATCGTCGGCTACGGGCCGGTCGGCAAGCTGCTCGCGATCATGCTCGGCCGACGGGGCCACCGGGTGGTCGTCGTCGACCGCAACAAGATCGGCTACCCGCTCCCTCGCGCCGTGACGCACTGCTCCGACTTCGCCCGCATCCTGCAGTCGGTCGGGCTCGCGCCGGACACGATTCCCGAGATCACCGAGCCGTACGACGACATGTACGTCTGGCGCAACGGCGCCGGCCAGACCCTGGTCGAGGTGGACTGGAGCGGTCGGGGCGAGTCGGGCTGGTTCAACACCTACTTCTTCCACCAGCCCGCACTCGAGGACCGGCTCGACGAGCTGGTCGGCGCGCTGCCGACGGTCGAGGTGCGTCGCGGCACCGAGGCCGTCTCGCTGACCCAGTCGCCGGGCGGCGTACGACTCGGGCTGCGCGACGGCGGGGGCGAGTCCACCCTCGAGGCCTCCTGGTTGATCGGCGCCGACGGCGCCAACAGCGTCGTACGCCGCTGGTGCGGCATCGACTGGGTCGACCGCGGCTTCTCCTATGACTGGCTGGTGGTCGACGTGGTGCCCGAGCCGGAGCTCGCCTTTCCGCACGTCGCCTCGCAGAACTGCGACTATCGGCGGCCGGCGACGATGGTGCCCGGCGGACCCGGGCGGCGACGCTGGGAGTTCATGCGGCTGCCCACCGAGACCCGCGAGCATCTGGACTCCAGCGAGACCGCCTGGCGGCTGCTGGAGCCGTTCGGCCTCTCCCCCGACAACGCCGAGCTCGAACGGCACAGCGTCTACACCTTCCGCGCCGCACTGGCCGAGCAGTGGCGATCCGGACGAGTGCTGTTGGCCGGCGACGCCGCCCATCTGATGCCCCCGTTCGCGGGACAGGGTCTGGGTGCCGGCGTACGCGACGCGATGAACCTGTCGTGGAAGCTCGACGCGGTGCTGCGCGGCCTGGCCGCCGAGAAGCTCCTGGACAGCTATGGCCCCGAGCGCCGGCACCACGCCGGCGCGTTCATCGACTTCTCGGTCGGACTCGGCCAGGTCATCTGTCTGACCGATCCCGACGAGGCCGCCGCCCGCGACGCGCGGATGCTCGCCGCCAGCGACTCCCGCCCACCCGCGCCGCCCCGGCCCGGCCTCGGCGCCGGCCTGCATCGCGGACCGTACGGCGGGCAGCTGGCTCGGCAGGGTCTGGTCAGCCTCGGCGGTGGCCCGCCGGTCCACTTCGACGACGCCTTCGACGGCCCCGGAGCGCTCATCGTCCGGACCAGCGACCTGCTCGGTCGGCTGACCGAGGAGACCATCGCCGGGCTGGGCGAGCTCTCCGTCTCGGTGGTCGCGCTCGGCGGCCCCGAGGTCCCGGGGACGAGCGTGGTCAAGGACGTGGACGGCAGCTATGACGTCTGGCTCGACGACCTCGGCTCCGACTGGGTCCTCGTCCGACCCGACTTCCACCTCTATGCGGCAGGCCCCGGTGATCCGACCGGAGCCGCCGAGGCGTTCCTCACCGACCTCCGCACCCCATGACGACCGGATAGGACCTCACGTGAAACTCAGCGACGTAGACCAGCTGCTCGACCCCTTCCCGCTCGCACTCGAGACCGGGGTCGAGCGAGGAGACGACGGCGTCCTCCACGTCGCCTGTCGCACCGACATGCACCACTGCCGCGGCGAGATGTTCGAGTGGTGGTTCCGCTCCCGGCCGGACACCGAGCGATACCGCTGGTGGCACCCGATCGATCACGTCTCCAGTGAGTGGACCGGCGACCTGCGCGCGGACACCCACGTCGGCTCGATCCACGTGGTGCAGGAGAGGCTCACCGACCTGCCGACGGCGGACCTGCTGATCCAGTTCCGCGACCCGAGCGAGTTCTTCGACGACTCCCTCTACCAACAGGCCACCAAGACCGGAGCGATCACCGCGACGGTGGTCGGCCGCACCGGGATCGGCTTCGACGCCCCGCGCGACGCCGACGGCAGGATCCAGGGTGGCCGACTGCTGCATCTGGGCCGGGACACCGAGTGGGGGCTGGCGATGCGCAGCCACTTCTACTTCGGCGTCGACCTCGCCGCCGGCGGCGCCAGCGCCGAGGAGGTGACCGAGCAGACCCCCGAGGTGCTCGGCTTCAACCTGCTGCAGCACTGCTACAACGAGTTCACTTTCCTCTCCCGCTTCCTGCCGGGGCTCTTCGCCGGCGCCCATCCGGACCATCCCAGCGTGGTGACCCCCTGGTGATGCTGACCCGGGCTCACCGCCCGGCGGCGACCTCGTCGCCGGCGTCATGACGTAGGCCGCGCAGCACCTCGACGGCCGGGATCAGCATCAACGCCGCCAGTACGACGAAGGTCAACCGCCACTCGCCGAGGTGCTCACCGTCGCTGCCGGTCACGGCCTCGCTCGCGCGCAGGACCAGCGCGCCCACGGCGACGCCGAGGCCGGCCGCCAACTGCTGCACGGTCGCCGAGAGGGTGTTCGCGGCACCCATGCCGGCCGCGGGGATGTCCGCGAACTGGACGGAGTTGTAGCCGGTGAAGCCGACCGAGCGGAACACGCCGCTGAGCACCAGCAGCGCCACGATGAGCGGCAACGGCGTCGCCGGTCCGATCAGCGCGCATCCCAGGAAGCACGCCGCGCCGCCCACGCAGGACCACCAGATCACCGAGCGGAACCCGAGCCACCTGATCAGCGGCGTGGTGACCGGCTTGATCGCCACGTTGCCGAGGAACAGCGTCATCACCAGCGCCCCGGACCTGGTCGCGCTCCAGCCGTAGCCGACCTGGAACATCAAGGGCAGCAGGAAGGGTGCGGAGAAGATGAGCAGCCGGTAGAGCGCTCCGCCGGCGTTGGCCACCCGGAAGGTGGCGACCGCATAGCCGCCGAGGTCGAGGAGCGGATGTCTGCGGTGTCGCAGGCCGTGCAGGCACCAGCCGCCGAGCAGCACCGCCATCGCGAGCAGCACCGCCACCCGTGACCACGGCACCGGACCCGTGCCCTCGAACGACTCCAGCCCGATCAGCAGCGCCGCGGCGGCACCCCCGGCGGTGAGGAAGCCGACCAGGTCCGGGGCCGGCGTACCCGCCCGCGGCGGGTCGACCACCAACCGGAGGGCGGCCACGAGCGCGGCCACGCCCAGCGGCACGTTGAGCCAGAAGATCCAGTGCCAGGACGCGACGCTGGTCAGCCAGCCACCGAGCAGCGGCGCGATCACCGGGGCCACCAGGGCCGGCCAGGTCAGGTAGGCGGTCGCCGCGAGCAGGTCCCTCTTCTGGGTGCTGCGCAGCACGATCAGTCGGCCGACCGGCACCATCATCGCGCCGCCGGCGCCCTGCACCACCCGCATCGCACACAGCACCACCAGATCGGGGCTGAGCGCGCAGAGCGCCGAGGCGACGGTGAAGACCACGATCGCGAGGCTGAACACCCGGCGTGCGCCGAACCTGTCGGTGAGCCACCCCGAGATCGGGATGCCGATGGCGAGGGTGACCAGATAGCTGGTCATGGCGGCGTTGATGGCGACCGGCCGGGTGCCGAGGTCGTGCGCCATCGCCGGGGCGGCGGTGGAGATGATGGTGCCGTCGAGGTTCTCCATGAAGAACGTCGCCGCCACCAGGAGCGCGAGCGGCCGGTTGAGAGCGCTCGCGTCGGGCATGCGGCCAAGCCTGTCAGGAGACCGTTGCCGATGGTGCGGGACCCCGGAGGGCAGGAGCCGTCGGCGTCATCCGGACCGCCTGGGACGCCTGGGACGCCTAGACCGAGAGCCCCAGGATCGAGCCGAGGTCCGGATCGCCGAGATCGTGCCAGGTCACCTCGGCCACCGCACCGAACGCCGAATCGGCCGAGGCGATGCCCGTGATGTGCTGACGTCGCATGCTCGCGGCAGCGAGCACGGCGTCGAGGCAGCCGAGCCGGGCGTGCTCGGTGAACAGGCGCAGGCCGATGTCGAGGTCCTCGGCATCGACACGCAGCAGCGGGTCGAAGAGCGCGGCGTAGGCGCGCGTCAGCCTCGCGGCGTCCGCGCGGGTACGGCGCTGTGCGCGGACGTGAGCGAATTCCTGAAGCACCTCGACGGTCGTGGTGGCGGCGACCGTGCCGGCACCGACCGCCTCGATGAGCGCTCGACCGGGCTCCCGCAGCGGATGCTCCGCTCCCACGGCGTGGACCAGGACCGAGGTGTCCACCAGGATCATGCCGGACTCACGCGTGCCGCGCCCTGATCTCATCGAGCTCCGTGCGGAGCGTCTTCTCATCGGGCACGTCCATCGGCTCCGCCGACAAGATGAGCGCGGCCGACCGCCTGCGGCTCCCGTCGACCGCCGGATAGGCCAGGTCGATCGCGTCCCGGACGAGCGCCGCCACCGAACGGCCCTTCGCACCGGCCAGTTGCTCCAGACGCTCACGCTGGCCGGCCTCGATGAGCACCTGAAGACGCTCCGTCTTCATGAGCATACTGTAGCAGGAGCATGCCCTACCCGACGCGGCGGTTCCGTCATGCGCTGACCTGTCCGACCACGTCGTACGGAATCGGCAGGATCGCGTGATCGTGGGCGAGATGGATCACCTGGGTGGGCACCCGAGCCCGCCGGCAGGCGGCGTAGAGGGCGGCGGCGATCCGCGCATCGAGCGGATCCGGGGAGCCGGTCCCCGGCCTGACCAGGAGCACCGCGAGGCTCCCGTCGGGGGCGAACTCGTCGAGCATCACCCGCCACAGCTCGGCCGCCTTGGCGGCATCGTCCGGCTCGAACGGCTCCGGCAGGTCGGAGACCTCATGGATCACCGGCAGTGGCCGGTCGTCGTCGCCGAGGCACAGGAACCAGAGCGCCCGGCGGGACCAGCCCAGCGGTCGCATCAGCCGGCGCCACGCCTCCTCCAGGTCGGCCTGACTGCTGATCAGCGGGGTGAACGGAATCCGATCGGGCACGTCGCGGTCCGGAGAGGGATCGGCGTCGTCGGAGCGATCGGCATGGCCTGTGTCGTCGGGAAGCATGTTCATGCCCCCACCGTCCGGCGATCCTCGGCGGTCGGCAATCGCTCCTCCACAGGGGGCCGTCAAACGTCCCCGTTCCCTCCACAGACCGCCGAGAGCGCCACGTTGTGCACAGGCTCCGACGGCGTTGGCGCGTCGTTGCCGGCGTGTTGGTCGGGCGTGTCCGGGAGATGGAGACGTGCCCGATAGGCTCCGGCGGGTGACTGAGCCGACGCCTATCTCGCCGTACGACCTCGCCAAGAACGCCGCCACGGAGCTCGCCGATCTCACCGGCGTCGAGCGCCACGATGTGGCGCTGGTGCTCGGCTCGGGATGGCTGCCGGCCGTGGACGCGCTGGGCGAGGCGACGGCCGAGATCGACACCAGCCAGCTGCCCGGATTCGGCGCGGCGGCCGTCACCGGGCACCGCGGCATGATCCGCAGCGTGCGCGCCGGCGACAAGCGGCTGCTGGTCTTCGGGTCCCGCACCCACTACTACGAGGGCAAGGGCGTCGCGGCGGTGGTGCACCCGGTGCGCACCGCGGCGGCGGCGGGCTGTCGCGCCATCGTGCTGACCAACGGCTGCGGCGGGCTGAACACCGCCTGGTCGCCGGGCACCCCGGTGCTGATCAGCGACCACATCAACCTGACCGGCCAGTCACCGCTGGTCGGCGCCAACTTCGTCGACCTCACCGATCTGTACAGCACCCGGCTGCGCGGCCTGGCCAAGCAGGTCGACCCGAGCCTGGACGAGGGCGTCTACGTCCAGTTCACCGGCCCGCACTACGAGACCCCGGCCGAGGTGCGGATGGCCGGGATCATGGGCGGCTCGCTGGTCGGGATGAGCACCAGCCTGGAGGCGATCGCCGCCCGTGAGGCGGGCATGGAGGTGCTGGGCATCAGCCTGGTCACCAACCTGGCGGCCGGGATCAGCGGCGAGCCGCTCAACCACGAGGAGGTCCTGGCCGCCGGCCGCGCCGCCGCGACCCGGATGGGTGGGCTGCTCTCCCAGCTCATCCCGGCGATCTGAACCCCGCCGTGGCTACCGCAGGCCGACCGCCCGCAGGATGAACCGCTCCACGCTGGCCGCCGGCAGCCTCGCCGATCCCAGGCAGGCGTGGATGAGCGAGGTCGTCGCGTCGAGGTCGTCGATCACGAACTGGCCCCGGTCGACGCCCGCCTGCAGGATGTCGCGCAGGACCTCCTCCACCGCGACGACGTGCTCGTGGATCGCCCGCTTGGACTCGTTCGGCAGGATCCCGTAGAGCTGCGGCCCGAGTCCCATGTGGAAGCGCTCGCCGGAGTCGAGGTGGTTGCGCAGATAGATCCGCAGCCGCTCGGCCGGGTCGCTGGTCGAGGCGAGCAGCCCGCGCAGCGCCTCGAGGTAGCGCGAGGTCTCCTCGGTGGCGAAGGCGACCACCACCGCGTCCTTGTCGTGGAAGTGGTGATAGATCGCGGTACGCCCCAGCCCGGAGCGCTCGGCGAGCTGCGCCATCGTGATGGCGTCGTAGCTGGAGCTCGCCATCAGCTCGGCGAAGGCCTCGAAGATCCGGCGTCGTACCGCGGCACGATGCTCCGCCACGGAGGCAGCAGCGATCTTGGGCACCTGCGAGAGCATAGAGGAGCCCCGCCGGGCGCCAGGCTCGGCGGCCTGGCACCCGGCGGGTCGCTTCCCGAGGGACTCGCTCATCGACGGTTCACTTGACCTTCGTGGTCAGCTTCTTGGTCGAGGCCTTGAAGTACGCCGATCCGGCGTACTTCACGGTGGCCTTCCAGCTGCCCTTGCCGAGCTTCTTGGACTTGGCCTTGCTCAGCGCCAGCCTCACCGTGCCGGACTTCAGCGTGCCCTTCACCGAGACCGACTTCGCTCCACGGGTCACCTTCGCCGTGACCGTCCCGGTCGGCTTGGCGACCGCCGCCGGCCCGGTGACGCTCACCTTGAGGCTGGCCGCCTTGCCGGCCTTCGGCTTCTTCTTCCACGACACCTTGGTGGTGCTGGCGGCCTTGGCGACGGTCAGCTTCTTGGTGGCCGAGGAGGCCGCCACGGTGTCGTTCCCGGCGTAGCTCGCCGTCAACGTGTGCGTCCCGGGCTTGAGGGTCTTGGCCAGGGTGAAGGTGGCCTTGCCGCCGCTCAGCGTCTTCGAGCCGAGGCTCTTGCTACCGTCCTTGAGGGTGATCTTTCCGGTGGCCGTCGGGGTGACCGTCGCGGTGACGGTGCTGGCCTTGCCGTACGCCGCCGCCTTCAGCGTCACGCCCACCTGTGAGCTCTGCTTGGCAGGCACCGGCTCGGTCAGCACCTCGAGCGGGAGGGTCGGCTTGCGTGTGTCGGCCGATCCACCGCTGGAGTACCAGTACGACGAGCTGCCGGTCAGCTGCTGGAAGTCGACGAAGCTCTGCGGGAACGACCCCCAGTAGGAGGCGTTGTCGTCGGTCTGCGCGGTCTGCTCGGTCGCACCGTCCGGAGCGTCGTACGCCACCCCCACGTAGTCGGGCGTCACCTCGATGCCGTCCTCGGTGACGTCCACGTCGCTGAGCGAGGCGAGGGTGACCTCGGTGTCGGGCAGCGCGTCCCACTGCGTCATGTCGTCCATGGACGTCGCGTAGCCACCGAGCGTGGCGGTGATCTCGCCCTGACCGTCCTCGACCACCAGGTGTGGGTCGCTGACGGTGAAGTAGGTCATCCCGGAGTAGTAGAGCGCGGTGAAGTCGCCGTCCCAGGTGATGTCCGCGTCGTCCGACTCCGGGTCGAGGGTGCCGGTGCCGGCGCCGATCACCACCTGGTGGTCGGTGAAGGTACTGCCCGCCACGGTGACGGTGTTGCCGTCCGGGTCGGTCTTCAGACCGGCCCAGGTGGCGGTGGCGTAGCTGCCGTCGGACTGCTCCTTCTCGATGGTCACGTTGCCGTCGGTGGCACTCCAGCCGGCCGTGGCGCCGTTGTTCCAGGTGGCGCCCTCGTCGCTGCTGTTCAGCATCTTCCCGCCCGCACCGGGATTGCCGATCTTGCCGGCGGAGAAGAAGTTGTAGGAGCCGGGGTAGTAGGCGGCGTTGTTCGACTCGTCGTTGAGACCCCAGCGGAACTGCGCGTCGGTGATCTCGACGGACTCCGCGTGGGCCGGTGCCGCGGCGAGTGCGACCAGGCCGGGACCGACCAGAGCGGCGGTCAGCGCGCCGGCGAGACCCCGCCGGGCTCGTGGTTTCAGGGACATCGGATGAAGCCTTCCTGTGCTTAGCTGGGCTTTCTGGGCATGGATGGGATCCCGGCGAGCCGGGCTCGCGGGGTGTGCCGGCTACCGGCCGGCGCGGCCGAGACGTTCTGGTGGCCGCCGTCGCGGCCGGTGGTCAGGTGTCAGCCCCCTCTGCGACCGCTCAGCCAGCCGGTGAGCAGGGTGCGTACGACGACGGCGAGTGCCGAGCCGAGTGCGATCGCACCGACCCACCAGGCCCACAGCGGCTGGTCGTCGGCCTCGGCGGAGGCGGGGACGGCGTTCGGGAAGACGGTCGTCTGCGGACCGCCCGCCTGGACGGACGTGCCGGCGCCGACGAGCGAGCTCGGCGTCTGGCTCACCGCCGTCTCGGCGTCCGACTCCTCGCTCTGGGTCGACGAGGTGGTCGGCGCCGAGCCGGTGGTGGGGATCGGGGCAGTGGCGGTGGGCGTCGACGAGGCCGAGTTCACCGGGTTGTCGACCGGGTCGGAGGTGATGGTCGAGGTGGGCGTCGGCTCGCTGACCGGGTTCCCGGCGCGATAGCTCACGCTCAGCGGCAGCGCGGGCTTGTTGGCGTCGGTCGAGCCGCCGCTGGAGTACCAGTAGGAGCTCGACCCCGCCACCTGCTGGAAGTCGACGAAGCTCTGTGGGAACGAGCCCCAGTCGTCTCCCGAACGCACCTGGGCGGTGTATCCCTTGGCCACCGTGATCTTGACCTTGCGGTAGGCGGGGGTCTTGGTGAAGCCGAGGTCGGCGCCGAGGTCGACCTTGCCCAGGTTCGCCAGGGTGACCACCGTGTCGTCGAGCTTCTTCCACGTGGTCATGTCATCCATCGAGGAGCCGTATCCGCCCAGCGTGGCGGTGAGCGTCGCCTTCCCGTTCTTGACCGTCAGCCGCGGGTTGGTGACATAGAAGAAGACGTACCCGGAGTAGTAGACGACCGTGAAGGAGCCCTTCCACCGGATCGAGGCGGTCCCGTTGTCCGGGTCGACCTGTCCGGTGCCGCCGACCAGCACCACCTGGTGGTTGCTGAACTGCCCCGACGTCGCCGAGGAGATGGCCGTGCCGTCCGAGTCGGTCTTCAGGCCCGCCCAGGTGGCCTTCTCATAGCCGCTGCCGGTGATGTACTTCTCCAGGCTGACGTTGCCCGCCTTCTGCTTCCAGCCCGCCGACGTGCCGTTGCTCCAGGTGCCGCCCTTGCTGGCATCGGTCAGGGTCTGACCGCCGGATCCGGGGTTGCCGATCTTGCCGGCGGAGAGGAAGTTGTAGGTCCCCGGCGCGAACGCCTTGTTGTTGGACTCGTTGTTGATCCCCCAGCGCAGCGAGGCGTTGCTGACCTCGAACGCGGAGTCCGGGACGTCGCTCGACGTCGCGCTGGCCGACGTCGAGGCGGTGCTCGTGGTGGTCCCGGCGGTGGTCGTGCTCGTCGTACTCGAGCCGCTGGCGCAGTCGTCGGTCGCCGAGCCGGTCTGCTCCGACGCGGCGTCCGTGGTGGACGCGCACGACGACGTCTCGCCACCGTCCTCGGCCTGAGCGCTGACGCCGAACCCGACGGCGGCGCAGAGGATCACCATCGTCGCCGTCAGCAGCGCCAGCAGGGCGCTTCGAAGCTCACGCGGCATGGGTCACTCCCTTCATCACGGCGTGTCGCCGACGCCGGCGGCGTGCGGCGACGAGGGCGAAGAGGAGCGCCGCCACCAGCACGGCCACCCCGCCGGCAGCGAAGGCGTACGCCGGCCAATGTCGCTGCTCGCTCGTGCCGGCGGTGGCGGTGACCGCCTCGTCCGTCGGCGCGGTCACCGCGAAGTTGACGTGCGGTCTGGCCCCCGAGGCCGCACCGGTGAGCTTGAGCGTGTGGGTGCCCGCCTCCAGGTCGGCCGGAAGCTGCAGGACACCCGCGATCTCTCCGTCGGGGCCGGCGGTCAGCGGGCCCACCGCGGCCAGGCCGTCGTCGAAGCTCGCCACCACCTGCTCCCCCGGCGTGAACCCGACCCCGGAGAACGACATGACCCGGCCGAGCACCGCGGTGGACCGGTCGACCTTGGCCCGGGGCTTCGTCGCGGTGGTCGTCGTGCCCGCACCGGGGTCCGTGGTCTGGCTCGCCGTGCCGGAGCCGGTCTCGGTCTCGTCCCCGGCGTCGGCGCTGGTGGTGGCCTCGGGCTGGGCCGAGGAGGTCGAGGTGGCCTCGTCGTCCGAGCTCGACAGGCTGGCGAATCGCACCGGGGTGAAGCTCTCGTTGTGCGCATTGGCGAGACCGTGCGCGCCGATCGTGATGATCCCGCAGGTCACCTTGAGGCAGTTGATGGTCGTGGCCTTGCCGTTGCGGTCGACCGCCTGGAAGGTGGCCCCGGGGACGACCAGCGTGGTGGACCAGGTGCCGTTGGCGTGGAGGGTGCCGCCGTTGGCGGCGGCCGCGGTGTCACTGCCCGGGAAGGTGACGAACTTCTCGAACCCGTGGTTGTTCTTGGCCTCGGTGTCCGGCACGTAGAAGTAGTCCCGGCCGGTCTGGCCGCCCTTGCTCGGCCGCCAGCCCGAATGGACGGTGCCGAACAGGACGTAGATGCCGCCGTAGCCGCCCTTGATCGACTGGAAGCCGCTGCCGTGCAGCGTGAGGGTGGTGGCGTAGTCCGGATCGGCGACGGCCTCGCCGTTCTGGTTGGCGACGCTCACCCGGGCCGCGGCCGCCGCCGGCGAGCTGGCGCCCAGCACCACCGTCGCACAGGCGCCGACGAGCACCATCAGTGCGACGACGATCCGAGGGATCTTCGTGCTCAACGTGCGGCAGGCCACGGCATCTCCTCGGTGGGTGGGGCAAGACTGAGCCGGCGAGGCACCACCAGCAGACGGCCGTGGTGCTCGATCACGTCGACCGGGTGCTGATAGACCTCGCCGAGCCGGTCCTCGAGGAGGACCTCGACGGGCGGACCGTCGGCGACCACGCGGCCGCCCTGCATCAGACAGATCCGGTCGGCGTACGCCGCGGCCACGCTCAGGTCGTGCAGCACCGCGACGACCGCACAGCCCTGCGCGGTGAGTCGTCGTGCCTGCGCCAGGACCTGGTCCTGATGGCGCAGGTCGAGCGCGGCGGTGGGCTCGTCCAGCAGCACCAGCGGGGTCTGCTGGGCGAGCACCCGGGCGAACGAGGTACGAGCCTTCTCGCCTCCGGACAGGGAGGGGTAGGCACGATCGGCGAGGCCGAGCACGTCGGTGTCGATCATCGCCGCGGCGACGACCTCCTCGTCCTCGTCCTCCCGCTCGGTGCGGGCCCAGGGCGCCCGCCCCATCCGCACCACGTCCACGCTGCGGAATCCGAACGCCAGCCGGTTCTCCTGCGGGAGCACCCCACGGCGGCGGGCCAGCGCCAGCGCCTTGTACGACGCCACGTCCTGCCCGTCCAGCCGGGCCGTCCCGCTGTCCGGGGCCAGGTCGCCGGACATCACCGAGAGCAGGGTCGTCTTGCCGGCGCCGTTCGGCCCGACCAGCGCGACCAACTCGCCCGCCGCCACCGAGGTGGAGACCTCGGTCAGGGCCTGGTGTTCGCCCAGACGCACGCAGACCTGGTCGAGGAGCAGCATCAGGCCCACCCCCCGGCGGAGTTCCGGGTGCGACGCAGGAGCCAGAAGAAGAACGGTCCGCCGACGAGCGCGGTCAGCATCCCGATCGGCAGTTCGGCGTAGGCCATGGCGGTACGTGCCGCCAGGTCGGCACAGGAGAGCAGCAGGGCGCCGCCGAGCGCGCTGGCCGGGATCAGCACCCGGTGACCCGGCCCGAGGACGAGCCGGATCAGGTGCGGGACGACCAGGCCGAGGAACCCGATGATGCCGGCGAAGGAGACCGCCGCCGCAGTCAGCAGCGCGACCAGCAGGATGGCTCCCATCCGCAGGCGCTCCACATCGATCCCGACATGCCGGGCGGCGCGATCGCCGAGCGCCAGCATGTCGAGCTTGCGTGCGATCAGCAACGACCCGCACAGCCCCGCCAGCACGAACGGGGTGACCACGCCGACGTAGACCCAGCGGGTCCCGTTGAGGCTGCCCAGCTGCCAGAAGATGATCTCCTCGCGCTCCTGGGTGTCGCCGAGGAAGATCATCAGCGCCAGTCCGGCGCTGCACACGGCGTTGACCGCCACCCCGGTCAGCACCAGGGTGACCACCTCGGTCCGACCCTCCGCACGGGCGAGCAGGTAGACCGACAGGGTGGTGACCAGGCCGCCGACGAAGGCGAACACCGGCGTGGTCCAGGTGCCCAGCCAGGCGATCTGGGTGACGATCACGATCGCCGCGGCGAAGGCGGCGCCGCTGGAGACCCCGACCACGCCGGGCTCGGCGAGCGGGTTGCCGAAGACGCCCTGCATCAGCGCGCCGGCGGTGGCCAGCGCGGCCCCGACCAGCACCGCCAGCGTGAGTCTGGGGAACCGGATGTCCCACAGCGTGAGGTCGCCCTGCGGATGGTGAGGCATCGGGCCGAGGTCGAGACCGATCCGGTGCAGCACCGAGCCGAGCACCTCGTCGGGCGGGATGGCGAGCTGACCGCGGCCGGCGGAGACGATCACGACCACCACCAGGGCGATCGCGAGCCCGGCGATCAGCGCCACCGCGCGCCCGGTCCGCGCGCGCGGCAAGGCCTCGGCACCGGTGGCCGGGGTGACCGGGCTGAGGGTGGTGCTCACGAGCCGGTCCCGCTGTCGGCGGTGGTGGAGACGAACGGGTCGCCGGGAGCGTCCGCGATGGCGGACTCGGGCGCGTAGATCGAGACGGCCAGCGAGTTGAGCACCTCCGGAGTGCGCGGGCCGAAGCCGAGGATCGCGGCATCGGACATGTCGACGATTCGTCTCTTCTGTCCCGCAGGCGTGTCCGCGATCGCCGGAAGGCGTTTCAGCAGGCCGTCGACGCCGCCGACGGAGTCCAGCCCCTTGGTCATCATCAGGATCAGGTCGGGTTGGGCGGCGACGATGCCCTCGTCGGTGACGGGTTTCATCCCCTTCCAGTTGATCTCCTTGGCGACGTCGTACCCGCCCACGCCGTCGATCAGGCTGTCGGCGCCGGAGCCCTCGCCGAACATGTAGTAGACCCCGGCCTGACCTCGGACGTAGAGGAAGACCATCCGCAGCTTCTTCTGCACGGTCTGGGGGGCCACCGCCTTGATCTCCTTCTCGGTGGCGGCGACCTGTCGCTCGCTGCGCTTGGCGAGCCTCTTGCCTGCCTGCGTGACACCGAGCGCGTCGGCGACCTGCTCGGTGAGGGAGCCGATGTTGTCGATGCCACGGTGCGAGGAGACGACCACCACCGGGATGCCCGCGTCGCGCATCTGCAAGATGACGTCCCACGGCCCGAGCGAGGTGTCGGTGATGATCACCGACGGGTTGAGCTCGGTGATCCGCTCCGCGATCAGCTCGTGGCTGTGCTCGCCGGTGACCAGCGGGAGCTTGCGCGCCTCCTTGAACTGGGTGGAGAGGTCGCGTCCCACCACGTCGTCGCCCAGGCCGAGGTCGAAGACCGTCTGGGAGAGCGTCCCGTACAGGTCGAGCGCCAGGATCCGGCTGGTGTCCTTGACCGTCACCTCGGTCCCCTGGGAGTCGGTCACCGTCACCGGAAGGTGCTGGACCGGGTTCGTGGCGATGGGGTCGATCGAGGCACCGGCGAGACCGGCATGGGTCGGGCCCTCGTACGAGCGCGGGTCGTCGAGGATCTTCGCGTTCGCCAGCTTCACCGCGGCCCCGCCGGAGCCGGCCCCGGCGCCCCCGGACGAGGTCGAGGCGGCGCCGCAGGCGCTCAGCACGAGCGCCAGGACGGCAGCGCACACGGTGGTGGCTCGGTTGCGAACAAGGCGGCTCAACGAGGGTCCTTCCGGAGCAAGTGTTAATTTAGGCTAACCTAAGTTAGGTTCCCCTGACCAAAGTCTTGCTCAGATTCTGACAATGTGTCAACATCGCCTCATCGACGTTCCCGCCATTCGCAGACCGACTGGAGCACCATGACGCTCAGCCCCACCGACCTCGACACCCCCGCCGTCGACGCGGCGCTCTCCACCCTGATGCGGGACGGCTCGCGCGCCGAGCACACCGCGGCGGAGGGATCGACGTTCATGAGCGCCCTGCTCGACGGGGGCGTCAACGCCTCCGGGTACGTCGCCTACCTCCGCCGGCTGCGAGAGGTCTACGCGACGCTGGAGCAGGTCGGCTGCGAGCTGAGCGACGACCCGGTGGTGGCGGCGGTGCACGACCGCGGGCTGGAGCGACTGACGGCGATCGACGCCGATCTCGCCTTCTGGCAGGCGCGGATCCCGGACGCGAGCGACCGCGGCGAGCCGCTGGACTCCCCCGCCACCACGTCGTACCAGTGCCGGCTGGAGGAGAGCCGCGCCTGGGGCGGCCTGTACGCCGCGCACCACTACACCCGCTACCTCGGTGACCTCTCCGGCGGCCAGGCGATCGGCCGGATCCTGGACCGGAGCTTCGACCTCGGTGGTCGCGGGATCGCCTTCTACGACTTCCCCGCGGTGCCCAAGCCGAAGCTCTACAAGGATGCCTACCGGGGTCGTCTCGACGCGCTCGCGCTGAGCAGCGCCGAGAAGCTGCGGATCGTGGAGGAGGTCAAGGTGGCGTTCAACCTGAACCAGGCACTCTTCGCCGAGCTCAGCGACTCGCTGGCCGACTACCGCCGCTGAGCCGCCGGACCAGCCCCGCCCGGCAGCCGGCCATCATCCGGGCATGGTTCCAGCGCAGCACCGGCCGCAGCACTCGCGAGGCCAGCGCGAGCGGGCCGTCGACCATGACGTCCTGCTCGAAGAGCATCCGGGTCCCGGTCGCGGCCGGCCGCAACGTCCACGACACCCGGCCGGCCAGGTCCCCGCTCACCTCGACCTCGAGCCTCGGCAGCTCCCGGGAGACCGCCCGCAGCGTCAGGTCCAGGGTGTAGGGCAGCGCCGATCGGCAGCGCACCCGCGCACGATCGGATCCGAGCGAGGCGACCGCCCGCACCTGTGGCCACCAGCGCGGGTAGTCGCCGAGGTCGACCAGCAGGTCACGCACGGCCGCCGGCGACCCCGGCACCGTCCAGTCGTCGGTGAACCGGTAGCGGGCAGCGCTCATCGGGCCATGATGCCCCGTCCGGGAAGCACCGCGAGGTAGCCTGCCCGCCATGACCGCGACCGAGACCGGCGACCCGCTCCTGGCCCGGGCGCGCGCCTGGATCGCCGAGGATCCCGACCCGCAGACCCGTGCCGAGCTGAGCGCCGTGCTGGCCGCCGCGCCCACCGACCCGGCTGCGGCCGCCGACCTCGCCGACCGCTTCGCCGGCACGCTCGAGTTCGGCAC
>NZ_JASGET010000100.1:0-32849 GCF_047606145.1 Nocardioides sp.
CTGGCCGGCGCGCGGCCGGCGACAGCTGACCGTGCGCTTCGGCGAGCCGCTGCTGCCCGGCGAGGGGGAGTCGGTGCGCGACTTCGCGCCCCGCGTCCGGGCCGGGGTGGCACGGTTGCTGGACGAGGACCAGACCGACTGGTACGCGGCGCTGCGCCGGGCCGCCTCCGGCGAGACGCCGGATCCCTCGGGTCCGGACATCGCGCGGTGGCGCCGGGTGTGGGCGTCGACGGTCTCCCCGGACATCGAGCCCGGCAAGATCCGCGCCTGGCGCAGGCGAGCGCACCCGAGGCTGGACGCCTGACCCGAGGGAGGCGTCGCCGTCGGGACGATCCAGCCCGGCCCAGACCGGCCCGGCGTGGCGAATCGAGGCGAGTAGGTGGCGAATAGGGTGAGCCCATGACGTCACCGGCCCCCACCCTCGCCGAGGTCATGGCGCTCCTGGACGAGTGGTACCCGCCGCACACGGCCGACGGCTGGGACGCCGTCGGCCTGGTGTACGGCGACCCTGCCGCCGAGGTGCGCAAGGTGATGTTCGCGGTGGACCCGGTCCAGTCGGTGGCCGAGGAGGCCGCCGGGTGGGGTGCCGACCTGTTGGTCGTCCATCATCCGCTCTTCCTCAAACCGGTGCACGGCGTCCCGGCCACCACGCCGAAGGGGCGGACGCTGGCCACCCTGGCGGCGGCCGGATGCGCGCTGCTGACCGCGCACACGAACGCGGACCAGGCGATCGGGGGAGTCTCGGAGTCGCTCGCGCTGGCGCTCGGCCTGACCGACCTGGCGCCGCTGGTCCCGGCCGCCACGAGCGCCGCGGCGACCGGCTACGACAAGCTCACCGTCTATGTGCCGAGCGAGCACGCCGAGGACCTGCGCCGGGCACTGGCGGCGGCCGGCGCCGGGCGACTGGGCGACTACGAGGCCGCGTCGTTCTCGTCCCCGGGCGAGGGGCGGTTCCGGCCGCTGCCGGGAGCCACCCCGAGGATCGGCCGGGTCGGCGATCTCGAGATCGTCGACGAGGTCCGGGTGGAGTGCCTGCTGCCGCGCCGGCTCCGCGGCCGGGTGATCGCCGCACTGCTCGCCACGCACCCCTACGAGGAGCCCGCCTACGACGTGGTCGAGCTGGCGCCGCTCGGTCCGGCCGCGCTCACCGGCACCGGCCGGGTCGGCGCCGTGGAGCCGACCACACTGGCCGGCTTCGCCGAGCGGGTCGCCGCGGCGCTGCCGGCCACCGCCGCCGGGATCCGGGTGGCCGGCGATCCCGAGCGACCGGTCACCCGGGTCGCATTGTGCGGCGGTGCGGGCGACTTCCTGCTCGATCAGCTGGCCACCAGCGACGCCGACGTGTACCTGACCAGCGACCTGCGGCACCATCCGGCGAGCGAGTTCCTCGACAAGGGCGGGCCGGCCCTGATCGACGTACCCCACTGGGCGGCCGAATGGACCTGGCTGCCGGTGGTGGCGCGGCGACTGCGTGAGGCGCTGTGCGAGGATCCGGAGCAGGACCGTGGCCGCGACCTGCCTGCGACCCGGGTGAGTACTCTCGTCACCGATCCCTGGACCCTTCGCCTGTAGGAGACCGCACTGAAAGCCGATCCCTTCGCGCAGCTCAAGCTGCTCGATCTCGCCGAACTCGATGCCCGCGCCCACCAACTGCGGCACCGTCGCGCCCACCTGCCCCAGGCGGCCGTCCTGGCCGAGCTCGCCGCGGACCGCACGCGGCTCGACGGCCAGGCGCGGGACGCCAGGATCGCCCGGGACGATCTCGAGCGCGCCCAGCGCAAGGCCGACGCCGACGTGGAGGCGGTCAAGGCCCGCCGCGCCCGCGACCAGCAGCGGATGGACTCCGGTGCGGTCGGCAACCCCAAGGACCTGGAGCGGATGCAGGGCGAGCTGGCCTCGCTCGAGCGGCGGATCTCGGTGCTCGAGGACGAGGAGCTCGAGGTGATGGAGCAGCTCGAGACGGCCCAGGACGCGTTGGCCGAGTTCGAGCGCCGGATCGCCGAGATCGACGAGAAGGCGCAGGTCGCGACCGCCGAGCAGACCGCTCAGCTCGCCGAGATCGACGCCCAGCTGGCCGAGATCGCGGCGGAGCGGGCGCCGGCCACCGAGCCGATCCCGGCCGACCTGCTCACGCTCTACGACCGGCTGCGGGAGCGCGAGGTGATCGGCGCCGCCGAGCTCCGCGCGCGTCAGTGCCAGGGCTGCATGCTCACCCTCGATCCGGCCGAGCTCGCCCGGATCCGCGGCCTGGCGCCGGACGAGGTGGTGCGCTGCGAGGAATGCTCCCGGATCCTGGTGCGGACCTCCGAGTCGGGGCTCTGAGCCTTGTCCGGTACGGCGGACGTGGCCGGTGGCATCCCGATGCGCGGCTGGTCACGCGACGCCGTACCGGGCACGACGCTGGTGGTGATCCGGCACGGCGTCACCAAGCACACCGCGGCCAAGCGCTTCTCCGGCGGACTGGGCGGCGACAACCCGCCGCTCTCCGAGGCGGGCCGCGCGCAGGTGAGCGCGACGGCCCGCTGGCTCGCGCCCACGCTGGTCGACCCGGCGGCGGTGGTGACCTCGCCGGTCCGACGCACGCGGGAGTCGGCCGAGATCGTCGCGGAGCTCCTCGGCCTGCCGATCGAGGAGGAGCCGGGGTTCGCCGAGACCGAGTTCGGGCAATGGGACGGACTCTCGATGGCCGAGGTGGCCGAACGCTATCCGGCGGACCTCGAGGCCTGGTACGCCTCACCCGAGATGGCGCCGCCCGGGGGCGAGTCGTTCGTGGCCGTCCGCGAGCGGGTGCTGGCGGGGCTGGACCGGACACTGGCCGCCCACCCGGGCCGGACGGTCGTCGTACTCAGCCATGTCACGCCGATCAAGCTGCTGGTCGCGCACGCGCTGAGCGCCCCGCTCTCCGCGCTCTACACCCTGGAGCTCTCGCCGGCCTCGGCCACCATCATGTCGTTCTACCCCGACCAGAACGCCTCGCTCCGGCTCTACAACGGCCTGCCGGCCCTGCCTGTCGCGGGAGCGGCGGGGCGCGGGGTCAGAGCTCGCTGACGATCACGTCCAGGCCGGTGCCGTTCTTCGTCGCCGGCCCGACCTCGACCCGCCACCCCAGCTCGGTGAGGACCGCGGCGAGCTCGGCCGGCGTGCGCGGCTGGGCGCCGGACTCCAGCAGCGCGCGCACGATCCGGCCCTTGGTGGCCTTGTTGAAGTGGCTGACCACCTTGCGGACGCCGCCGATCTCGTGCAGCACCCGCACGGTCGCGGTCCGCTCGGCCACCTCGGCGGCCCGCCAGAACGCCGCATAGGTGCCCGAGCGCAGGTCCACCAACAGCCCGGTGCCGAGTGCCTCGTGGACTCCGGGGCCGAGATGGCGCCGCCAATGGGCCTGCACCCCGCCGAGCTGCGGCAGGGCGGTGTCGCCGGAGAGCCGGTACGCCGGGATCCGTTCGGCCAGCCCGACCAGTCCGAAGAGGCTGCTGGTCACCTTGACCCGCCGCGCCGCGCGAGTCTTGGCCGCCGTGGACAGGCTGGCGGCGCCGAGCGCCTCGTAGAGCACCCCGGTGTAGACCCGGTCGGCGCGCGCGGTGGGGGAGGAGAGCAGATCGGCGTTGCGGTCGACCAGCTCCGGCTGGCTCTTGGGCACGCCGAGGATCTCGGCCGCCTTCGCGGGATCGGCTCGGCAGCACTCCACCAGCGCCTCGATCACCTCCTCGCGCGCCCGGGTCAACACCGGCAGGTCGAGCCCGGCCAGATCGAGCGGAGCGCCGCGACGTGGCGCGGTCTTGCCCTCCGAGGGCGGCAACAGGATGAGCACCAGCGGCCTCAGGCGAAGAGCTTGGAGCCGAAGTGGTTCCAGATCACCGCGAACAGCACCAGGTAGTGCGCGGCGATCACCAGCACGACGTACTCGTCGAAGCGGCGGGTGGGCAGTCCCGGGAGCCAGCGCCGCAGATTGTGGGAGGTCACCGACCAGAAGGTGGGGATCATCACCGCCCAGGTCACCATGCACCACGGGCAGAGCGCGTTCAGGTGGAAGATCGACTGGTACTGCAGCCAGCTCACCATCACGATGCCACCGGTCGCGCCCACCTGCAGCCCGATCCAGAACCAGGACGGCAACCGGCGCTGGGTGATCAGGGTGATCGCGAGCGCGCCGAGCGCGGACCACGCCACCACGCCGATCACCGGGTTCGGCACGTTGCCGAAGATCGAGGCCTGCGGGGTGTTGATCACGTTCCCGCAGCCCACGATCGGGTTGAGGTTGCACCCGAGCACGGGGCTCTTCCCGGCGGCGAGCTGCTCGAAGTAGGAGATCTTGTCCAGCACCAGCGAGGCGGCGGCATAGAGCCCGACGACGGCCGCGATCAGCAGCCAGACCGGCAGCACGAGCCCCTCACGGGTCGGATCGGGATGGCCGGTCGTCTGGTCCGTCTCGTCGAGGTCGTCCAGCCCGAGCTCATCCAGCTCGTCCTCGAGACCGTCCTCGAGATCGTCACTGTCGCTGCTCACCTGCCGCCTTCCTGTCGGACCGAGACCACCCTGGAGCTCGTCCTGGAGCCTACGGGGCCCGGCGACCCCGAGTCATCTAGGGTGCCGTCATGGTCGCGAGTCGAGTCCTCCGGGTCGGCCGAGCCGACGACGGTGTCGCGGGGCAGAGTCTGCGCGCGGGCATCGCCCAGATCCAGCGCGAGCTGGACGTGACCCCCGAGTTCCCTGCCGAGGTCGAGCGGGCCGCGGCCGCCGCGGCCGGGGCCGGCGCTGACGAGGGGTTGACCGGGGAGCGGGTGGACCGCACCGATCTGCCGTTGGTCACCGTCGACCCACCGGGGTCGATGGACCTCGACCAGGCGCTGCATCTGGCGCGCGACGGGGACGGCTACCTGGTGCACTACGCGATCGCCGACGTGGCCGCCTTCGTCGCACCGGGCGGTCCGGTCGACGCCGAGGCGCACCGGCGCGGCGAGACGCTCTACGGCGCCGACTCGAAGATCCCGCTGCACCCCACGGCACTCTCCGAGGACGCGGCGTCGCTGCTGCCGGACCGGACCCGGCCGGCGCTGTTGTGGACCCTCGCCCTGGACGCCACCGGCGAGCTCGTCGACACCCGGGTGGAACGCGCCACGGTCCGCTCGATCGCCCGGCTCGACTACGCCGGCGTACAGCGGATGGTCGACGCCGGCCGGTTCGACGGCGCCTACGCGGACTCGTTGGCTCTCTTCGAGACCATCGGCGAGCTGCGGCTGGCGAAGGAGGCCGAGCGCGGCGGCGTCGATCTTCCGCTGCCCGACCAGGAGATCGAGGTGGCCGGGGACCGGTGGAGTCTGAGCTACCGCCGGATGCTGCCGGTCGAGCGGTGGAACGCCCAGCTCTCGCTGCTCACCGGGTTCGGCGCCGCGACGCTGATGACCCGGGCCAAGGTCGGCGTGCTGCGCACCCTGCCGGACCCGGACCCACGCGACATCGCCCGGTTGCACCGCACCGCCGTCGCGCTCGGCATCGCTTGGCCGGACGACCAGCCCTATCCGGCGTTCATCCGCTCGCTGGACCCGGCTCGGGCCGATCACGCCGCGATGGCGTCGGCCTGCACTCGCCTGCTGCGCGGCAGTGGGTACGCCGCGTTCGACGGCTCGCTGCCGGCGCTGACCCGGCACAGCGCGTTGGCCGCGGAGTACGCGCACGTCACCGCGCCGCTGCGACGGCTGGTCGACCGGTACGCCGGCGAGGTCTGCGTCGCGCTCTGCGCCGGGGTGTCGGTGCCGACCTGGGTGACCGACGCGTTCGCCACCCTGCCGGAGACGATGAGCGCCTCCGGGAGGCAGGCCGGCGCCTACGAACGTGCGGTGGTCAACCTGGTCGAGGCCGGCGTACTGGCGCCACGGGTGGGGGAGCGCTTCTCGGGCGCGATCGTCGAGGTCGCCGAGAAGGAGCCGACCCGGGGGTCGGTGACGGTGCAGGAACCCGCGGTGGAGGCCGCGGTGCGCGGCGCGAAGCCGCTGGACCTGGGCACCGAGGTCGAGGTCACCCTGGTCACCGCGGACGTGGCCAGCCGCACCGTCGCCTTCGAGCTGCGCTAGGCGCGCCCGTCCCGGCGCGCCTCCGGGCGGGCTGCCGGGTGACCTCGGCGCATGCCAAGATGGCGCGCGTGAGCCTCACCCGCTTCGACGGCAAGACCGCGATCGTCACCGGGGCCAGCCGTGGCATCGGCCTGGCCATCGCCCACCGACTGCGTGCCGAGGGCGCCGACGTGGTCCTCACCGCACGCAGACCCGAGACGCTCGACGAGGCGGTCGAGGCCCTGGGTCCCGAGCATGCCCTGGGTGTGGCGGGTCGCGCCGACGATGCCGAGCACCAGGCGGACACCGTCGCGCAGGCGATCGAGCGGTTCGGCAGCGTGGACCTGCTGGTCAACAACGCCGGCATCAACCCGTCCTACGGACCGCTGCTCGGCCTCGACCCGGAGGCGGCCCGCAAGACCGTCGAGGTCAACGCGCTGGCGCCGCTGCGTTGGATCAGGCAGGCGCACGAGGCCTGGATGGCCGAGCACGGCGGCGCGGTGGTCAACGTCGCCTCGGCGGCCGGGATCACGCCGGCCCCGGGCATCGCCTTCTACGGTGCGACCAAGGCGATGCTGATCCATCTCACCGCCGAGCTGGCGGTCGAGCTCGGCCCCGGCGTCCGGGTCAACGCGGTCGCGCCGGCGGTGGTCAAGACCAGCTTCGCCACCGTGTTGTACGACGGCCGGGAGGAGCAGGTCGCGGCCGGCTACCCGCTCCGCCGGCTCGGCGTGCCCACCGACGTGGCCGGCGCGACCGCGTTCCTGCTCTCCGACGACGCCGACTGGATCACCGGGCAGTGCCTGGCCATCGACGGCGGGCTGACCGTGTCCGGTGGGATCGGGTGACCCCGGTGGGCACGCTCGGTCCGGCACCGCCCGGCACCGCCCGGTCGCGTCAGTCGCGTCAGTCGCGTCAGTCGCGTCAGTCGTGCGGCCAGTCGGTCAGGTCGTCGTACTCCCCGGGGTGCCGCCTGATCCAGGCGGCGACGTACGGACAGCTCGGCACGATCCGCTTGCCCGCCGCCCGGACGTCGGCGAGCGCGAAGCCGACCAGCCCGGAGGCCAGGCCCCGGCCGTGGTGGGTCGGATCGATCTCGGTGTGGACGACGTCCACGTGGGTCGGATCGGGGAGGCGGTACTGGGCGAAGCCGGCGACCTCGTCGCCGAGACGGACCTCGTAGCGCCCTCGGTCGGGGACGTGCGCATAGCTGGGCTCGGGCTCGTCGCTCACCTTGGCTCCTCGGATCCGTCCGGCCGGTTCGCTCGCCGGCTGCCTCAGGCCCACGGTAGCTCCGATGGCCGGTAGCTCCGATGGCCGGTGCGCCCACCGCACCTCGGCGGGCTCGACTCGCCGCCGCTGCCGCCCGGACGGGCCGTATATGACCGGAGAGTAACTTCGGTCGTCGTACCCCGTTGGACTTGTGACGTGTGCCACCGAGGATCGGGAGTGAGGGCGGCATGAGCAGCATGAGCGGACGGTTCGGCAGGGCGCTGCGGGCAGCGATGATCGGCGTGAGTGCGTTGAGTGTGCCGACCGCGCTCACCGTTCCGGCCGCGGCGGCGGGGACCAGCGTGCCGACGGGTGTGACGACCGGCGTCGCGACCGCCTCGCCACACGACGCGTTCTACCGCTACACCGGCGCCAAGCCGTTGCGAAGCATCGCGGTCGGCACGGTGCTCAAGACCCGCACGGTCGACTATCACGTCGAGGGCGTCTCGCTGCCGCTCGAGACCGAGCAGCTGCTGTATCGGACCGAGAACGCCCTGGGCCGGCCGGCGGTCAACGTGACGACGGTGATCCGGCCGCTGGTGCAGGCCGGCTCGGACCCGACGGTCGTCTCCTACCAGTCCTTCTACGACTCGCTCAGCCCGGCCGACGAGCCGTCGGTGGCGATCGCGGGCGGTCAGAGCCTGGGCGGCGCGGTGACGAACGTGGAGACGGTGCTGTTCGCGCCGATGCTGCTCGCCGGGGCGACCATCGTGATCACCGACACCGAGGGGCAAGGAGCCGACTTCGCCGCCGGGCCGGAGTACGGGACCGTCACCCTCGATGCCCTGCGCGCGGTCTCGCGGTCGACGGTCACCGGGGTCGGCTCGTCGTCCCCGATCGGGCTGATCGGCTACTCCGGCGGTGCGATCGCGAGCGAGTGGGCCGCCGAGCAGGCGCCGACGTACGCCCCGGGGATCGCGAAGCGGATCGTCGGCACCGCCATCGGCGGCGTACTCGTCGAGCCGGCGCACAACCTGCACTACGTCGAGGGGTCGACGGTGTGGGCCGGCGTCGCGCCGATGGCACTGATCGGGATCGCGCGCAGCTACCACATCGATCTGACTCCGTACCTGAGCGCCTATGGCAAGCGGGTGATGGCGCGGATGGACCAGGCGCCCATCGCCGAGGTGCTCGGCGCCTATCCGGGCCTGACCTGGAAGCAGCTGGCCAAGCCGGCCTACCCGACTCCGGAGAGCGTGCCGGTCTACGTGCGGGTGGCCAACAGGCTGATCATGGGCACGGCGGGTACGCCGAGTGCGCCGATGTTCATCGGCCAGGGCAGTGGTGGCGAGCTGGAGGGCACCTCGGGCGGCAAGGCCGGGATCGGCGCCGGTGACGGCGTCATGATCGCGGGCGATGTGCGCACGCTGGCGCGGGAGTACTGTGCGCGCGGCGTCACCGTGAAGTACCAGTCCTACCCGCTGTCGCACTTCACCTCGGCCGTCACCTGGCTGCCGCAGGCCACCGCCTGGCTGGAGGCCCGTTTCGCCGGCGTCACCGCGCCCAGCAGCTGTGGCTCGATCCCGGCAGGGAACGGACTGGAGCCGATCTCGGTGCAGCGGTAGCGCGACTCGCTGCGGGCCGCGGCGTCTCCGCATCGCCGGGCGGGCCACGAGCAACCAGATCGTTGCTCGGTTTACCTGCGTGTTACCCGCGTGGTCGGATACCGTCGAACGAGCCAGGCGCGCGTCCCCCGCATTTCATGCGCCCGGCGTTCGTGTCCCCACCACACGGGATCGCCCCGGTCGTGCCCCGATGAGGCACCGAGGGCCGGGGCGATCGGACCGGTGAGGCAAGATCCTGGCCGCCTCGATCGGACATCGAGGAGATCCTCGAGCTCGTCGTGGAGAACGCCGTACTCGTCGGAGACAACGCCGTACTCGTCGACGGGGACATCGGCGTTGCGCTCGACCGTTGCACGAGCGCCGGCGCATCTTAAGAGACGCACTCCGCCGTACAGCGGTGACGGCCTGGCAGGTAGCTCCGATCGGACTGTCGGGGCTTTCGATGCCTGAGGGGTCGCGAGGCGCCGGCCACTGAGGCATTCTCTAGTAAGTCACTTGACTTTAAACAACAGGAGAACCCGTGACCGTCGAGACACCCACCACCGCCGACTCGCTTGCCGCATGGGGCCCTCGCCCGGCGACCTCCGCCGAGTGGATCGAGCGCGCCCGCCAGGTCGCCACCGAGCTGGCGGTCGACGCCGTCGCTCGCGATCGGGCCAATCAACCGCCCTACGCCGAGGTCGAACTGCTCAGGGACTCCGGCCTGGTGACGCTGCTCGGCCCCATCGAGCACGGTGGCGCCGGTGAGAACTGGACCACCGCGTTGCGGGTGGTCCGCGCCGTCTCGGCCGGCGACGGCTCCATCGGCCAGCTCCTCGGCTACCACTACCTGTGGGCATGGGCGGCGCGTCTGGTCGCCACCCCCGAGCAGATCGCAGCGGTGGAGGAGCAGGCGACGAAGGAGCGGTGGTTCTTCGGCGGTGCCGTCAACCCGCGCGACTCCGACCTGGTGATCACCGAGGAGGGCGACGAGCTCGTCTTCACCGGCGAGAAGTCCTTCTCGACCGGGGGACGGGTCGCCGACGCGACCGTGCTGGAGGGCGTGATCGAGGGCACCGACAAGCACGTGTTCGCGATCGTCCCGACCAAGCAGCCGGGGATCCGGTTCAAGGGCGACTGGGACGCCCTCGGGCAGCGCCTGACCGAAAGCGGTGGCGTCGTCGTCGACCGCGTCCGCGTGCCGTGGGCCGCCGCGGCGGGCTACGTCGAGCAGGACGGCGAGCACGTCTTCGTGCCCCGGGTCTACAACACCCTCAACGTGCCGTTGATCCAGATCATCTTCGCCAACATGTATCTCGGCATCGCCGAGGGCGCCCTCGCCACCGCGGCGACCTACACCCGGGAGAAGACGCGGCCCTGGCCCTACACCCCGGACCTTAAGCAGAAGGCGACCGAGGAGTTCCACGTCCTGGAGACCTACGGTGATCTGCGCTCGAAGCTGTGGGCCGTGGAGGCCCTCACCGACCGGGCCGCGGTCCTGATCGAGGCGATCAACGCCCATGCCGACACCGTGACGCCCGACGAGCGTGGTGAGGCAGAGGTGGTGATCGCTGCGGCCAAGCAGGTCGCGATCGACACGGGCCTCGAGATCGGCACCCGCATCTACGAGGTCACCGGCGCGCGGGCCACCGCCAGCTCCGTCGGGCTCGACATCTTCTGGCGCAACATCCGCACCCACAGCCTGCATGACCCGATCGCACACAAGCGTGCCGAAGTAGGTCGCTACGTCCTGCTCGACGAGCTGCCCGAGCCGTCCTGGTACACCTGAGAAAGCATGGTGGGAGCCCCGGATCCGGGGTGCGCGACGGAGTGCGGAGTGCAGCTGGATCGACCCGGATGCCGGCGTGCGGGTCGGGTGGGTACGGGTGGATTGGTTGAATGCGGGCATGGAGTGGGGCCGTCACGAAGCAGAGCGGGCGTCACCGGATCGGTTCCGGGTGACGGTGGACGGCGAGATCTTTCAGGTGGAGTACGACGAGGCACAGCCCGGCGCGTACCACTACACCCGACTCACCGGGCCCGCGGTCGGATACGGGTTCACCAGTCGCCGCTCCGACCGCGGGACGAGCACCACACGTGAGCACGTCGCGGCGATTCGCTCCTTCCTTGAGGCGGTCGATCCCAGGACCGGCTACCTCGAAGACGAGTCCGATGACGGCGACGGCGGGCCTGGCGCCTGACCACGAAACGCCGGCGCGCGGCGGAGGCCGTCTCGTGGTCAGACCTGGCCTCGGCCGGGTTCATGGTCACCGCAGGTGGAAGAATCCGAAGAAAACAAGAAACACTATTGACTTACTAGACAAAGCGGTTCGATTTTGCCACCCTGACGGACATGCCCCCTCGCGACCTCGCCCTCGACCGCGCTCCGGATCCCTCTCCTCACCTGCACCTAGCCGTCGCCCTTGATGGTGCCGGCTGGCATCCCGCCGCCTGGCGCGAGCCCGACGCTCGGCCGGAGGCGCTGCTGACGCCGTCGTACTGGACCGATCTCGTGCGCCAGGCTGAGGGCGGACTGCTCGACCTGGTCACCATCGAGGACGGTCTCGCTCTCCAGAGCGAGTCGTCGTCCCACGATGATCATCGCATCGACCGGGTACGCGGCCGACTGGATGCGGTGCTCATCGCGGCCAGGGTGGCGCCGGCCACCCGGCGGATCGGGCTGGTGCCGACGGCCATCGTGACCCACACCGAACCGTTCCACCTCTCGAAGGCGATCGCGACGCTGGACTACGCCGCTGCCGGTCGTGC
This sequence comes from Nocardioides sp., assembly GCF_047606145.1. Classification (GTDB taxonomy): domain Bacteria; phylum Actinomycetota; class Actinomycetes; order Propionibacteriales; family Nocardioidaceae; genus Nocardioides. Next base: position 11,636 of record NZ_JASGET010000100.1, read on the forward strand.
CGGCGTACAGGTACGCATCAGCGGTCGTGCCGACGAGGCGGCGCACTTCGGCCGCCGCACGATCACCCCGTTCACCGCCGCCGACCGGGCGGACCTCGAGCGCCCCGACGTACGCGCCCGCCTCGCGGACGCCTTCGCCGAGGCCGCCGACTACGTCGAGGTCCTGCGCCGGCTGTGGGACAGTTGGGAGGACGACGCCGAGATCCGTGACGTCACGACCGGCCGGTTCGTCGACCGCGACAAGCTGCACTACATCGACTTCGAGGGCCGCTTCTTCTCGGTCAAGGGTCCCTCGATCACCCCTCGTCCGCCACAGGGTCAGCCGATCGTGGCGGCCCTCGGGCGCACCCAGATCCCGTACGAGTTCATCGCATCCTGTGCCGACCTTGGTTTCGTCACGCCGCACTCCGCCGAGGAGGCCGCCGGGACCGTGACTCGGATCCGCGCAGCCCAGGCCGGCACCGGTCGCAGCCACATACCCGGTCTCTTCGCCGACATCCTGGTCTTTCTGGAGGAGGATGCGGCCGCCGCCCGCGGGCGGTTGTCCCGGCTCGACGACCTTGCCGGCCGCGAGTTCGCCTCCGACGCAGAGATCTTCGCCGGCACGCCGACCGAGCTCGCCGACCTGCTGCAGGCCTGGCAGGCCGTAGGACTGGCCGGCTTCCGGCTCCGGCCGGGCACCCTGCCGTACGACCTGACCCAGATCACCGAGGGCCTGGTCCCGGAACTGCAGCGCCGCGGAGCGTTCCGCGCCGCGTACGACGCCGGCACGTTGCGCGGCCACCTCGGCCTGGCGCGCCCCGTCAACCGCTACGCAGCGACCGCCTGACACCGACCACGAAGGATCCCGATGCCTACTCCGCACAAGCCGCGCAAGCAGGTCCACCTCGCCGCTCACTTCCCGGGCGTCAACAACACCACCGTGTGGAGCGACCCGGCCGCGGGCAGCCACATCGAGTTCGACAGTTTCCGGCACTTCGCCGAAACCGCCGAACGCGGCATGTTCGACTTCATGTTCCTCGCCGAGGGCTTGCGGTTGCGCGAGCAGAACGGGCGGATCTACGACCTGGACGTCGTCGGCCGTCCCGACACGTTCACGGTCCTGGCCGCGCTCGCTGCAGTCACCGACCATCTCGGCCTGACCGGCACGATCAACTCGACGTTCAACGAGCCGTACGAGGTCGCACGCCAGTTCGCCACCCTGGACCATCTCTCCTCTGGCCGCGCGGCGTGGAACGTCGTGACGAGCTGGGACTCCTTCACCGGTGAGAACTTCCGCCGTGGCGGATATCTCCCGCAGGACGAGCGCTACGAGCGCGCGCGGAACTTCCTCGCCACCGCGACCACACTCTGGGACTCCTGGCGCGGCGACGAGATCCTCGCCGACAAGCGGAGCGGACGGTTCCTGGCCGACTCGACAACCGGCGCCGAGGCGGGAGCCTTCACCCGGCACGACAAGCACTTCGACATCGAGGGCCGCTTCAACGTTCCGCGCAGCCCCCAAGGCAGACCGGTGATCTTCCAGGCGGGGGAGTCCGACCAGGGCCGCGAGTTCGCCGCGGCCGGCGCGGACGCGATCTTCTCCCGTTACAGCCAGTACGACGAGGGACGGGCGTTCTACGACGACGTCAAGGGCCGGCTGGCGAGGTACGGCCGCTCGCGCGAGGAGCTTCTGATCCTGCCGGCGGCCACCTTCGTCCTCGGCGACACCGAGCAGGAGGCGGCCGACGCGGCGCGGGAGATCCGGCTGCAGCAGGTCTCGCCGGCGACCGCGATCAGGTTCCTGGAGCAGTTGTGGAACACCGATCTGTCCGACCACGACCCCGACGGGCCGCTGCCAGGCTTCGATCCGGTCGAGACCGACGTCGACGGCCTGTTCGCCCAGGGCCGTGCGAGCGTACGGCGCCACCGTGAGCGTCTCGAGACGGCGCAAGAGTGGCGCGCCAAGGCGGACGCCGAGGGGCTGACCATCCGGGAGCTGATCATCGAGGTGACCGGCCGCCAGGCATTCGTCGGAACCCCGCAGACCGTGGCTGAGACGATCGATCGGTTCGTCCAGGACGACGTGTGCGACGGCTTCATCCTCGTCCCGCACCTCACCCCCGGTGGCCTGGATCCGTTCGTCGACCGGGTCGTTCCGATCCTGCAGGAGCTCGGAGCCCATCGCACGGCGTACGCCGGTGCCACGCTGCGCGACCACCTCGGGCTCGCGCCGCTGCCGGTCCCGCGAACGGGCATCACCGATCGGGCGGCGGTGAGTGCATGAGGACGCCGCTGTCGGTGCTGGACCTCGTCCCGATCCCCTCGGGGCAGACTCCGAGTCAGGCGCTGCGCAACTCTGTCGACCTCGCCCAGGCCACCGAACGGGCCGGCTACGCCCGTTACTGGTTCGCCGAGCACCACCTGAACCCCGGCGTGGGTGGCACCTCGCCAGCCGTCGTCCTGGCCCTGACTGCGGCTGCCACCACCTCGATCCGGCTGGGCTCAGGAGCGGTTCAGATGGGCCACCGTACGGCGCTGGCGACGGTGGAGGAGTTCGGCCTGCTCGACGCGATCCACCCCGGACGCTTCGACCTCGGCCTCGGTCGCTCGGGTGGTCGCGCGCCCGCGGAGAGGGCGGGGGCCCGCCACCCGCATGTGGTCGAGGGCCGGACGGAGAACGGTCTGCGCATCCCGGAGCCCTTCAGCTACCGGCACCTGCTGGGGTCGCCTCGGTTCGCGCTCCAGAAACGACTACTGCAGCTGCCCGGCGCCGAGGCGCCGTGCTACGCCGAGCAGGTGGGCGACATCCTCGACCTGCTGGCCGGCACGTACACCTACGCCGGCGAGGAGGCTCACGTCGTCCCGGGTGAGGGCGCCGACCTCGAGGTCTGGGTCCTCGGCAGCAGTCGGGGCGAGTCCGCCGAGGTCGCCGGTGCCCGTGGCCTGCGGTTCGGTGCGAACTACCATGTCAGCCCCGCGACGGTGCTTGACGCGGTCGAGGCCTATCGGGCCGCGTTCCGGCCTTCCGCCGAGCTGGCGGACCCGTACGTCATGGTGAGTGCCGATGTCGTCGTTGCCGAGGACGAGGACAGCGCCCGCGAGCTCGCCGCCGGTTACCGCCTGTGGGTGCGTGGGATCCGTACCGCCGAGGGCGCCATCCCGTTTCCGACGCCCGAGGAGGCGCGGGCGCACTCCTGGACCGCGGAGGATCAGACGCTGGTGGCCGACCGGGTCGAGACCCAGTTCGTCGGTACGCCGGCCCAGGTCGCCGAGCAGCTCGAGGTGCTTCGCGACGCGACTGGGGCCGACGAGCTGCTGATCACCACCATCACCCATGACCACGCGGACCGGGTCCACTCCTACGAGCTGCTCGCCAAGGAGTGGTCACAGAGATGAGCACCACCTTCGAGCGGGTCCCGAGCCTTGAGCATCGCGCGAGTGACGACGTCCTGGTCGGCACCCGGCTGGCGGGACGGCGCAAGCCGGGTCAGTGGCTGGCGGCTGCCGTGGTGCTCGTCGTCGCGGCCGGAGTCCTCGCCAGCGTCTTCACCAACCCGCACTTCCAGTGGGATGTGGTGCGCTACTTCTTGTTCCGGCCCTCGATCATGCGCGGCCTGCTGACCACGGTGTGGCTGACCGCGGCGGTGGTGGTCAGTGGATATGTCCTCGGCATCGTGGTCGCGGTCATGCGGATTTCGCGGAACCCGGTGCTGTCCGGCGTCAGCTTCGTCTTCGTCTGGTTCTTCCGTTCGGTGCCGCCCCTGGTGCAGCTGCTGCTCTGGTACAACCTCTCCTCGCTCTACCCCTCGATCCCGCTGGGCTTCACCACGATCCACACGGCCCACCTCTTCTCGGGGTTGATGGCGGCTTACATCGGCCTGACCATCGACGTCGCCGCGTTCAGTGCGGAGATCGTCCGTGGCGGCCTGCTCTCGGTCGATCACGGCCAGACCGAGGCGGCCAAGTCGCTCGGGCTTGGCCGAAGTCGGATCTTCTGGCGGATCGTCCTGCCGCAGGCGATGCCGGCGATCATCCCCGCCAGCGGCAACATGGTGATCGGCATGTTGAAGGCGACCTCGATCATCAGCGTGCTGGCCGTTCACGACCTGCTCTACAGCGTGCAGCTGATCTACACCCAGAACTACCTGATCATCCCGCTGTTGCTGGTCGCGACCACCTGGTACGTCATCCTGACCACGTTGCTGTCGATCGGCCAGTTCTATATCGAGCGGCACTACGCCCGCGGCCGGGGGACCCCGGCCACCGGCGGGGAGTGGGGGCGGATCGTCTGGCAGGGCGTGAGCCGTGGCCTGCGGATCCGCCCGAGGCGAGCGGCGGCGCAGGCATGAGGTCCGACACCGGCCCGGACGTCAGGCCGGACGCCAGCGCGCTGGTGCGCGTCCGCGGCCTGACGAAGCGCTTCGGCTTGCAGACCGTCCTCAATGGCATCGACCTGGATGTGGCGCGCGGCTCGGTGACCGTCATCCTCGGTCCGTCCGGCTCAGGCAAGTCCACGCTGTTGCGCTGCCTCAACCACCTCGAGAAGCCGGACGGCGGCCTGGTCGAGCTCGACGGAGAGATCATCGGTTATCGCCCGGACGGTCACGTTCTCCGTGAGCTCGCCGACAAGGCGGTCACCCGACAGCGTCAGCGCATCGGCATGGTCTTCCAGCAGTTCAACCTGTTCCCGCACAAGACCGTGCTCGACAACATCGTCGAGGGCCAGCTGGTCGCCGGCGTACGCCGGAAGCCCGCCGAGGCGCGAGCCAGCGAGTTGTTGGCTCGGGTCGGCCTGGCCGGGCGCGAGCACGCCTACCCGCGGCAGCTCAGCGGCGGACAGCAGCAGCGTGTGGCGATCGCTCGGGCGATCGCCAACCAACCCGAGCTGCTCCTCTTCGATGAGCCGACCAGCGCCCTGGACCCCGAGATGGTCGGGGAGGTGCTCGGCGTCATGAAGGACCTCGCCGCCAGTGGCATGACGATGATCGTGGTCACCCACGAGATCGGGTTCGCCCGCGAGGCGGCCGACCAGGTGGTCTTCCTCGACGGCGGTGTCGTTGTCGAGGCTGGCCCACCGGCCGACGTACTCCTCAATCCTCGCCACTCGCGAGCCCGCGAGTTCGTCTCTGCCGTCCTGTGACGGCCCGCACGTCACCCCCACGATCGAAGGAAGATCTCGTGAAGCTCCTCAAGCCTGTCCTGGCCCCTGTCCTGGCCCCTGTCCTGGCCCCTGTCCTGGCGCTGGTCGCGTCGTTCACCCTTGCGGCCTGCAACAGCTCCGACACGCTCAGCGCCTCCGACCAGCGGGTCGGCTCGACCCCGTCATCGACGGGGAGTACGGCCGCCGCATCCTCGACCGCGATCCCGACCACGGACGTCGTCTCGGCGGTCAAGGAGGTCGCCAAGCTCCACGCCGAACTTCCTGCCGCAATCAGATCGAGCGGCGTCATCACCCTGGGCACGACCGAGGCGACCGGTAGCTCCGGCCTGCCGCACAGCGGATCGGACGCCAGCGGCACCCAGATCGGGCTCGATGTCGACCTGCGCAACGCGGTGGCGAAGGTGCTCGGTGTGCAGTGGAAGGTGTCGTACGGCAGCTTCGAGACGATCGTGCCGGGTACGCAAAGCGGCAAGTACGACGTGGGTCAGGACAACTTCGCGGTCACCAGTGAACGGCTGGCCGTGGTCGACTTCGCCACCTATCTGACCGACGGGCAGGGCTTCGTCGCCGGCGCGGACAGCTCCCTGGACAAGGTCACCAAGCTGACCGACATCTGCGGCCACACGGTGTCCACGATCGCTGGGTCCAGCTTCCAGGAGATCCTCCGGGCCGGTGTGGACGAGTGCGCGAAGGCCGGTCTCGATGCCTACAAGACGAAGTACTTCAGCGACACCTCCTCGGTCATCCTCGGCTTGCAGAACGGTCGGACGGATCTTTACTTCGGCCCGACGCTCGGCGACGAGTACCTCGTTGCGCACCAGCCGAACCTGAAATTCCTCGGTCAGGTGAGTTCCACCGATGTTGGGTTCGTGACCGCCAAGGGTTCCTCGCTGGCCCACGTTCTGGTCGCTGCGGTCAACGAGCTCATCGCCGATGGGGAGTACGCGAAGATCTTCGCCAAGTGGGACCTCGCCGGCGCCGGGATCGACAAGTCCGAGTTCGACCCCAAGCCGACCTTCTGAGGCTGCGGATACCGCGGAGCACCATGAGATTTCAGATCCTCGACATCATCCCACACCAGAAGAACCCGGTGACCGGACGCGAGATCAACGTCGACGAGCGCCTCTCGCAGGCACTGATCTCGGCCCGCTACGCCGAGGAGTTCGGTTTCGACGCCGTCGCGATCGGCGAGCGGCACGCGGGTCATTTCATCTCCAGCGGCATCACGGTGCTACTCGGCGCGATCGCCGCCACGACCAACCGGGTCCGAATCCAGACCGGCGTCACCGTGCTCTCCGTCCTCGATCCGCTCCGGGTCGCCGAAGACTACGCGACCCTCGACCAGCTCTCCCGTGGTCGCGTCGAACTCACCATCGGCAAGGGCAACGAACTGCGCCAGTTGCCGATGTTCGGCATCGAGCCGGGGAAGCAGTGGGATGCCCTCGCCGAGAAGTACGCACTGCTGCGGAGGTTGTGGCGTGAGGAGTCGGTCACCTGGTCCGGGCGGTTCCGCCCACCCCTGGCGGAGGTCACCAGCCTTCCGCGGCCGTACGCCGGCGCACCCCGTGTCTGGCACGGCTCGGCCACCACCGAGACCTCCGCGCTTCTGGCGGGTCGGTGGGGCGACCCACTCTTCAGCGCCAATGCGATCCAGCCGCGGGACAACTACACCCGGCTGATCGACATCTATCGGCAGGCGTACGTCGAGCACGGCCACGACCCACGCTTCGCCTACGTCGGTGCGGGCGCCGGCTTCCTCTACCTCGCCGACACCACCCAGGAGGCGAAGGCCGCCTTCGGCGAGACCTACGAGCGGATGGTCGCCTTCTTCAACCAGCCGGGCAACCATACTCCGGGCAACGAGTTCACCTTCGGCACCATCGAGGACGCGATCGACCTCGGTCCGGTCCTGGTCGGCAGTCCGCGGCAGATCGCGGAGAAGCTGCTGTGGTGGCACGACGCCTTCGGCCACGATCTGCAGTCGTTCAGCTTGCCCACGGTGCTCCCGCACGAGCAACAACTCGAGATGCTCGGGCGGCTCGCGAGCGAGGTGCTTCCGGTCGTACGTGCGGCCGCGCCGACAACGCTCTGGACGGCCGAGGATCCGTACGGCGCTCGGCCGGCCGTCCACGGCCGCGCGGTGTCCGACGCGGCCGCCGAAGTAGAGAAGGCGGGGAGACACGAGATGGGTCGACCGTCTTGATTCGCTCCGAGGACGCCGGGCTTCCCTGAGTGTCGGACCGGCTCACCGCGCCGGCAAGGTGCGCGCGGCCGGTCAGAGGTTCTGGCCGACACCAGCGCCACCATGCCTGGCAGATCGCCGCCATGAAGGTCGGCGCCGATGCCCCACGACCGGCGGCACTACTTCGCCTCTGTCCGGATCCGCGGCCGTCAGTCGAAAGGTGCTCCAGGCGCGCCTGCGGCCACAAGAACGCGGCCGGGACACCTACGGACACCCGGTGGCGGGGGAGACCGCGCTCCCGGTCCTTGATGGAGGTCGAGCTCGGCGGCATGGACGCGGCGCCTGCCGAGAGTTCCTCTGATGCTGCGTCGGACAGTGATCGGCCAGTAGTCGCCCAGCGAGCCCTTTGAAGGTGAAATGCCAGGTCAGACCGGGTAGTGCGGACGGGTCGGCCTGTAGCCGGGGAGAGGCCTCGACTTTCACCTGATCCCGACATTCGAGGCCGCTACGCTTGAGGAAGCGAGGAGGTCTGTTGCGATGACTGCTATGGCGATCGAACCAGAGCCGGTGCCCTTGGTCCGAGACCAGGCCGGCCGCCTGATGGTGCCCGGCACCCGCATCTCTCTCGACGTCCTGGTGGCCGCCTTCAAGCGGGGCAAGACCCCCGAGGCGATCCATGACGCCTACGAGACGGTGTCACTCGCCGATGTCTACGCGATCTTCACCTACTACCTGCGTCACCGCGTCGAGGTTGATGCCTACCTCGCCGAGCAGGAGCGCGAAGACGTCGCGACCCAGGCGCGGATCGAGGCCGAGCACCCGCTCAACGCGAGGCTTCGCGCCACGTTGCTGGCGCGGTCGGACACGTGAGCCCACGGTTCCTGGCCGACGAGAACATCGACCCCGACGTTGTCCTGGGTCTTCGGCGTCGAGTCGACGACGTCGACATCGTCCGAGTACAAGACGTCGGGCTACGCTCCCTCGATGATCCCGAGATCCTGCAGCAGTGTGCGCACCTGCAGTTCAGGACGCTGATCGAGTCACTCTCCGACGAGCGGCTAGGTACGACCGGCTCCCTGTGCGGGGACACCCGACCGACGGACTGTAAGTCCGTTGCGAAAGCTCGGACCTGACTCGTGCCACTTGATGGCTGATCGGTGACGACACCGGTGTCTTCGCAGGGGGCATCCCGGGTGCGCTGGTGTCGCCGCTCGTCGGTAGGGCGACTGGCCTGGCCACGGCCAGCACTGAGGGCGATGGATCGAGGCCCGCAGTTTGACGGCCGTGAACGAGCGGTTGTGACGCTGTTGCGTCACGTCAAGATGCCCGGAACGGTTCTTCGCTTGCGGACTGTGTGCGGACTAGACTCGTCCGAATAGGTAAAGCCGCAGGTCACAGGCCTGGTGCGGACGGGCTGGCCTGTAAGCCGGGTTCTGTCCCTGTCGCCAGGGGGCGATCATCCATCTCGGGCCACCGTTGCCGATGGCCTCCAGCGACCTACCCGCGTGCTCGGGCGGACCGCCCTGGTGGACCCACGAGTGGATCCGTCGCACGCTGTCTGGTCTTGCTCCGGGTGGGGTTTGCCGAGCCGGCCAGGTCGCCCTGGTCGCTGGTGGGCTCTTACCCCACCGTTTCACCCTCGCCGCCGTCCGATCGCTCGGGCGGAGGCAGTCTGTTCTCTGTGGCACTGTCCCGCGGGTCACCCCGGGTGGGCGTTACCCACCACCCTGTCCTGTGGAGCCCGGACTTTCCTCGACGCTGCCCCGGTCACCCAGGGAGCGACGCGATCGCCCGGCCAGCCCGTCCGCGCCGCTCAGGGTACACCGCGACGTCCCGACGACGGCTCTCGGCGGATCCACCCTCAGGAGAGCCGGGTGACCTGCACGGTGACGCTCAGCGTCGAGGTGTCGGCGCCCGAATAGATGCCGGCGAGGGGTCGTACGTCGGCATAGTCGCGGCCGACCGCGACGGCGACATAGGTGTCGTCCGGCTCGGCGGAGTTGATCGGGTCCAGCGGGTGCCAGCCGTCGTCCCACCACTCCAGCCAGGCGTGCGAGCCACCGACCGCCGACTCCCCGACGGCGGGGTCGGCCGTCGGGTGGACATACCCGGAGACGTAGCGAGCGGGGATCCCCGCCGAGCGCAGTCCGCCGATCACCAGATGGGTCATGTCCTGGCCGGCGCCGGCCCGTTTGGTCCATGCCTCGCCCGCCGGCGAGGTCGCCTGAGTGGCACCCTCGACCAGCCTGACCTCGGCCGCGACCAGCTCGCAGACGGCGTGCGCGGCAACACTCGGCCGGGCGGCCTCGGCCGCGATCTGAGCCACCCGGTCGGCGTACTCCTCCGGTGGCGCCACCAGCTCGGAGAGCATCAGGAACTCCACCCACCGGTCGGCGACGGCGGGGCTGGTCAGCTCGGCCCAGTCGAGCGTCGGCTCGGTCCCCGGCCGTCGGTCCACCTGCACGGTGCTGGTCGCCGTCACCGTCATCGCCTGGTGCGGATCGACCACCTCGAAGGCGGTCACCTCGTTGCCGAAGTAGTCCCGGTAGGAGTGGGTCCACGGCTTGGGCGAGACGTCGAAGCGCTGGTGCACCAGGATCTGCTCCGGCGTGGTCAACGGCGTCAGCCGGGCCTGGTTGTAGGAGGCGACGGCCTTGCCGTCGTAGGCGAACGACGTGGTGTGTACGACGCGCAGCTGCATGCTCATCCCCGGCCCTCGGTCCCCATCAGATCCCCTGCCAGCTCATCGCCTCGGCCCCGGCGAAGTAGCGGCGGGTGACCGCCGCCGTCGCCTCGGCGCAGGTGCGCTGCAACCGCTCCATCTCGGTGGGCAGATCGTGCAGCAGATCGGTCAGCGGACGGTACTCCAGCTCGGCCCGGGCGCGTCCGATCAACCGATGGGCCTCGTCGGTGAACCCGGCCCGCCGAGTGGATGCCTCCAGGTTGTCCAGCGCCTCCGAGGCCCGGTTGAGCGAGTAGACCACCGAGCGCGGGAAGAGCCGGTCGAGCATCAGGAACTCCGCCGCCCCGTGCTCCGTCTCCAGGCCTCGGTAGGTGCGCAGGAAGGCGTCATAGGCTCCGCAGGCGCGCAACGTGGAGGTCCACGGGGTGCTCGACCCGCCCGAGAGCGAGGTGGTCGCCAGCAGCCGCGAGGTCATGTCGGCCCGCTCGACGTACCGCCCGAGCATCAGGAACTGCCAGCTCTCGTCCCGGACCATGCTGGCGTCGGCGGTGCCGTTGACCATCGCCACCCGGTCGCGCACCCAGGAGAAGAGGTACGGCGCCCGCATGTGCCGGAACTGGCCGGCCGGCAGCGCGCGATAGGTGGTGTTGAGCGCCTCCCACAGCGGGACGCTCAACGTCTCCCGAGCACCCCGGGCGCTCTCGCGTGCGGCCTCCAGTGCGAAGGCCATCGAGGACGGCGAGACGGTGCTGTAGGCGAGCATGTCCAAGATCACCGGCAGCCCGATCCGGCCGGCCGGCTGCTCCTCGATCCCCATCACCGCGAGCAGCCCCCGGCAGGTGGCGTCCTCGTCGAGGGTCGCGTCCTCGAGCAGCACCGAGGTCTGCACGTCCAGGATGCGCGCGGTGTCCTCGGCGCGCTCGACGTAGCGTCCGATCCAGAACATCGACTCCGCGATCCGGCTGAGCATCACTCCACCTCCAGCTGAGTCTGCGTCGGGACCTCCAGCTGAGTCTGCGTCGGGCCGGCCAGCACCCAGGTGTCCTTGGAGCCGCCGCCGCGTGAACTGTTGACGATCAGCTCGCCCTCGGCCAGCGCGACCCGGGTCAGGCCACCGGGTAGCACCCAGACCTTGGAGCCGTCGTTGACCGCGAACGGACGCAGGTCGACGTGCCGGGCGCCGAGCCTGCCGTCGACGAAGGTGGGCACCGTGGACAGCTGCACCACCGGCTGGGCGATCCATTCCCGGGGGTCGGCGAGGACCTTGGCGCGCAGCTCGTCCAGCTCCGCGGCGCTGGCGGCGGGCCCGATCACGATGCCCTTCCCGCCGGAGCCGTCGACCGGCTTGAGGACCAGCTCGTCGAGCCGGTCGAGCACCTCCTCGCGCGCCTCGGGCTCGCCCATCCGCCAGGTGTCGACGTTGCGGATGATCGGATCCTCGCCCAGGTAGTAGCCGATGATGTCGGGCATGTAGGTGTAGATCAGCTTGTCGTCGGCGACGCCGTTGCCGACCGCGTTGGCCAGCGTCACGTTGCCCATCCGAGCCGCGTCGATGAGCCCGACACAGCCGAGCATGGAGTCGGCGCGGAAGTGCACCGGGTCCAGGAACTCGTCGTCGATCCGGCGGTAGATCACGTGCACCGGCGCCAGTCCCTTGGTGGTGCGCATCATGACGTGCCCATTGCGGCACACCAGGTCGCGGCCCTCGACCAGCTCCACGCCCATCGTCCGGGCGAGCAGGGCGTGCTCGAAGTACGCGCCGTTGTACACCCCCGGGGTGAGGACGACGACCGTCGGATCGGCCACCCCCGCCGGCGCCGCGGCCCGGAGCGCGGCGAGCAGCTTCAGCGGGTAGTTCGCCACCGGCCGGATCCGGTGCTCGGCCATCGTCTCCGGCAGCGCTGCGGCGATCGCCCGTCGGTTGGTCATCACGTAGGAGACCCCCGACGGCACCCGGACGTTGTCCTCCAGCACCCGGAACTCGCCGGTGTTGTCACAGACCAGGTCGATGCCCGCCACCTGGATCCGCACCCCGTTGGGGCTGCGCACCCCGGCCGCCGCTCGGTGGAAGTGGTGCGAGGTGGCGATCACCCGGCGGGGGACCACGCCGTCGGTGAAGACCTGTCCGGCGTCGTACACATCGGCCAGGAACGCCTCCAGCGCCGCGACCCGCTGCTGCACCCCGGCCTCGATGGTCGACCAGGTGTCCCGCTCGATGACCCGCGGCACGATGTCGAGCGGGAAGGCCCGCTCCTCCCCGCCGATGTCGAAGGTCACGCCCTGATCGAGGTAGCTGGCCTGCAGCGCCTCGACCCTGCTGGCCAACTCCGGCGCGGTCAGACGACGCAGCGAGTCGCCGAGCCGGCGGTACGGCGGCCGCAGTCCGCCGTCGCCGAACATCTCGTCGTACGCCGGATCCCGCGTCAGGTAGGCGTCGAACATCGCGGTCATGGCCAGAACCTACTCACTTCCGTGTGTCGCCGGTGTTGCCCGGCCGGATCGGGTGTTGCGGACGTGTTGCCGGCGCGTAGGTTCTCCCCATGAGCGAGAGCACCGAGGGCAAGTTCTGGTACTGCCTCAAGCATCACGCCGTGGAGCCCACGGACGGGTGCAACATCGCGGACCGGCTCGGTCCCTACCCGACCCGCGAGGAGGCCGAGCGGGCGCTGGAGAAGGTGGCCGAGCGCAACGCCGCCTGGGACAACGACCCGAACTGGAACGACGACCTGCCCGAGAAGTCCTGAGCGTTGGCGCTGCCGAGGGTCGAGCCCTGGGGGTTCGTGGGCATGGCCGGCCTGGCGGGTGTGCTCTTCCTGGACGCGGCGAGCGCGAGCTTCGCGCCGTGGTGGGTGGCGCTCGGCCTGCTGCTGAGCTGGGCGGTGCTGTTCGTGCTCGGCTGTCGCTGGTTCATGCCGCACCCGCGTCGCGTGCTGTGGACCGCGGTGGGCGGCGTGGTGCTGTGGTTCGCGGTGGCGGTCGGCGGGGGAGTGCTGGCCGGGTGATCGGTCTCGAGTGATCGGTGTACCGGTGTCCGGTGATCGGTGTCCGGGGCGAGAAAGGGATCTCAAATATCGGACATCCAAGGAAATTCGCTGACGTGGCCACGTCCTCGACGTACCGTGGAAGAACCATGCGGCGTTGCTTCGTACTCATCGGCTGCCGCGGCGGGGCCTGAGCCGGGCCAGCCCGCCGCGGTGGTTGCGGCGTCGCCTGGCTCCCTCGTTCATCACCGGCTCGCCGCGTGCGGGCCACGTATCTCCAGGAATTTGCTCATGTACGACATGTATCCCGACTTCTCCGAGCCGACCGCCGCCACCGACGAGGCCGTCCGCGAGGGCCTGCAGGCGGCCTTCGACCGCCCGAGCGCGGAGCGCGCCGGCCTGGCCCGTCAGGCCGCGCCCGCGGAGGAGAGCTAGCCCCGAGGCATCGCTGGCTAGAGCCAGCCGTTGGACTCGGCGGTGAGCACCGCCTCGGTGCGGTTGGCGGCGCCGGTCTTGCCGATCGCCGCCGACAGGTGGTTGCGGACCGTCCCCTCGGAGAGGAACAGCCGGCCGGCGATGGTCGCCACGCTGGCGCCGTCCCGGGCGGCCTGCAGCACCTCGGTCTCCCGCTGGGTCAGGGGCGACTCGCCGGCGACCAGCGAGTCGGTGGCGAGCATCGGGTCGACCACCCGCAACCCCTGATGCACCCGGCGTACGGCGTCGGCGAGCTGTGGCGCCGGGGTGTCCTTGACCACGAAGCCGGAGGCGCCGGCCTGCAGCGCTCGGCGCAGATAGCCCGGCCGCCCGAAGGTGGTCACGATCAGCACCTTGGTCTGCGGCGAGGCATCCCGGACGGCGGCGGTGGCGGTGATGCCGTCCAGGCCGGGCATCTCCACGTCGAGCAGGGCCACGTGGGGGTGATGCGCCAGCACCGCCGGGACGACCGCATCGCCGCTGCCGACCTCGGCGACCACCTCCAGGTCCGCCTCGAGTCCGAGCAACGCCGACAGGGCGCCCCGGACCAGCGCCTGGTCGTCGGCGAGCAGGAGCCGGATCATCGAGCCCGGTGTGCCCGGTGAGCTGGGTGAGGGCGGAGTCGTCACGGCAGCGCCACCTCCAGCGAGAAGCCGGGAGCGAGCACCCGGGTGGTGAGGACGGCGCCCGCGGCGCCGGCCCGCTCGCGCAGTCCGGTCAGCCCGCTGCCCTCGGTCGGCGAGACCGGGCAGCGGCCGTCGTCGCGGACCTCGGCGCTGGTGGCGCTGAGCCGGATCTCGCAACGCGCCGCTCCGGAGTGCCGAATGACGTTGGTGACGCCCTCGCGCACGGTCCAGGCGAACAGCTCGCGCAGCTCGGTGGGCACCTCGTCGGTGGACTGCGGCACGACCGGGGTGATCTCCGCGGCCCGCAGCGCGGCCCGTGCCCGGGCCAGCTCGCCGGGCAGGGTCAGCTCGCGATAGCCCTGCACCGCGCGCCGTACGTCGTGCAGGGCGTCGCGGGAGAGTCGCTCGAGGTCGGCGACCTCGAGCATCGCGCGCTCCGGGTCGACCTCGATCAGCCGGCCGGCGAGCTCGGCCTTGACGGTGATCACGGTCAGCGAGTGGCCGAGGATGTCGTGCAGGTCCCGGGCGAACCTGTTGCGCTCGTCGGCCAGCATCAACCGGGTGTTCTGCTGGTGGGCGTCGAAGAGCTGCAGGTTGCGTCGCATCAGCGAACGCACGCCGAACACCGCCACCGAGGCGGCGCAGACTCCGAACGTCGTGCCGAGCTGGTCGTCCCAGCCGGGCAGCGCGCCGGAGGCCAGGGTGAGCAGCGCGAGAGCGACCGCGATCGGCATCGCCACCCGCCGGTCGAGGCACATGATGAAGCCGACCGCGAGGTAGACCACCGCGGTCGAGCCGACCTGCCCCAGGCACACCATCATCAGCACCGTCAGCAGCGTCATGGCACCGAGGTAGAGGTAGATGAAGCGCCGTTCCGGGCCGCTGGCCAGCGCGATCCGGTTCCCCCGAGCGCGCAGCCAGACCAGCATGTAGGTGCCGGCGAAGGCGAGGGTCGCGAGCATGCCGACCACGCCGGGAGCCGTGTCGCGGTCCTGCCAGCCGGCGTAGAGCGGACTGACCAGGAAGAAGAGCCAGAACCCGGCCACCAACGGCCCGATCCACGGCCGGCCGCTGCGCCATGGGTCGCCGGCGATCGGCCACTCGGTGCCCTCCTCGGCGGCAGGGCCCGCCTCGTCGGCTCGCTCCTCCACACCGAGAACCGTAGTCTCCTCCAGCGGCCGGGTGCTCATCTCGGCTCCTCCCTCGGACCCGCGGCCTCAGACGCGGGCGGTGTCCTTGCTCATCCGCCACGCCGCACCGGCGATGAACAGCGCGAACCACCCCACTGCGTTGACCACCGCGTACCAGGGCAGGTCGTGGGTCAGCGGTGCACGGGCGACCTCGGCCACGCCGTACATCGGGGTCCAGTAGGCGACGTCGCGGACGGCCGTGGCGTACTGGCTGAGCGGGATGAACAGCCCGCCCAGGAAGGAGAGCAGGGCGAGCCCCGGTCCGAGGATCTGCATGGCGTTCTCGCCCGGCACGATGTAGCCGACGAAGACGCCGAGCGCGGCGAAGGTGAGGGTGCAGAACAGCGTCACCACCATCGAGGCGGCCCAGACGTGGGTGGGCATCTCGGCCTTGCCCTGGAGCTTGCCGACCACGTTGACGGCGATGATCGCCAGGCCGCCCATGCACAGCGCCACCAGTGCCTTGGTGATGATGTAGGCGACCGGGTTGAGCGGGGTCAGGCGCAGCTGCCGTGACCAGCCGACCGCGCGCTCGAGCGCGACCATCGAGCCGGTCGCGGCGGCGGTCAGGGCGGCGCCGTAGAGCGCCATCGAGATCAGGATGTAGGCGGCCACGTTGCCCGAGCCGGCCTTCTCCTGCCAGCCGGACTGACCGCCGAAGCTCAACATCAGCGCCGCCGGGAGCAGCAGCGTGAAGATGATCGTGCGGCGGTTGCGGAGCATCCGCATCAGCTCGATGCGCAGCAGGGTGAGGTTGAAGCCGCCCAGTGGCGGCACCCGACGGCCGAACGCCTCGGGACGGGTGTCGATGGTGCTCATCGTGCATCTCCGGTCAGGCTGAGGAACGCGTCCTCGAGGTTGGTGGAGGTGATCTCGAGGTCCCGGGCCTCGGTGTTGACCAGCAGGAAGCGGGCCACGGTGTCGCTGTCCTTGGCGTGGACGTGGACCTGGTCGCCGCGCAGGTCGATCCGGTCGACGCCGGCGATCGCGGCCAGCTGCGACCGGATCCGCTCCGGGTCGGGCACGGTGGCGCGCACCACCCGACCGGAGGCGAGTGCCCGGATCTCCGCCCCCGAGCCGTCGGCCACGATCCGGCCGTGGCTGATCAGCACGATCCGGTCGGCGTACTGGTCGGCCTCCTCCAGATAGTGGGTGGCGAAGAGCACCGTGCGCCCTTGGTCGGCGTCGCTCCGGATGGCGCCCCAGAACGCACGGCGGCCCTCGACGTCCATCCCGGTGGTCGGCTCGTCGAGCAGCAGCAGCGCCGGGTCGGGCAGCAGCGCCATCGCGAATCGCAGACGCTGCTGCTCGCCACCGGAGCACTTGCCGACCTTCCGACCGGCGATCTGCTCGATCCCGGCGTCGGCCAGCACCGCGTCGACCGGCTTGGTGTCGGCGAACAGGCTGGCGGTGTACTCGACGGTCTCACGGACCGTCATGTCCTTGATCAGGCCACCGGTCTGCATCACCGCCGAGACCAGGCCGCGGGCGACCGCGTCGCGCGGCCTCAGCCCCAGCACCGCGGCGGCGCCGGTGGTCGGCTGGGACAGCCCCAGGATGATGTCGATGGTGGTGGTCTTCCCGGCGCCGTTGGGACCCAGGAAGGCCACCACCTCGCCCTGCCGCAGGTCGAGATCGATGCCCCGGACGGCCTCGACCCTCCCGAAGCTCTTCGTCACGCCCTCGAGGCGTACCGCTGGAACACTCATGGCTCCAGCATCGACGCGCGGCGGCCCTCGTGTCTGGCTTGTCCCTCACGTGTCCGCCATGACATCTGTCAGGTGGTCATCGCGCTGCCATCCGGCCGGACTTCTTGCGTGAAACTGGCACTTCTTGCGGGTTGCATCGCGCAGGAAGTGCCAGTTTCACCGGTGAACCGGTGAAACCGCCCCCGGAGCCCGCAGCTCAGAAGGTGTGCTCCGGCGCCGGGAAGCTGCCCTCCTTCACCTCGTCGCGGTAGGTGCGCGCCGCGTCGAGGAGTACGCCGTGCAGGTCGGCGTACCTCTTCACGAACCGAGCCGTCCGGCCGGAGTTGAGCCCGAAGGCGTCCTGCCAGACCAGCACCTGGCCGTCGGTCTGGTTGCCGGCGCCGATGCCGATGGTGGGGATCACCAGCTCCTTGGTGATCTCCGCCGCGACGTCGCCGGGGACCATCTCCAGCACCACCGCGAATGCGCCCGCGTCCTGGACCGCGCGGGCGTCGGCGAGCACCCGCTCGGCGGCATCGCCGCGGCCCTGCACCCGGTAGCCACCGAGGGCGTGCTCGGACTGCGGGGTGAAGCCGATGTGCGCGCAGACCGGGATGCCGCCGCGGGTGAGCAGCTCGATCGCCGGAGCCATGTCGACGCCGCCCTCGAGCTTCACCGCGGCCACCTCGGCCTCCTTCATCAGCCGGGCGGCGCTGGCATAGGCCTGCTCGGGGGAGCCCTGGTAGGAGCCGAACGGCAGGTCGCCGACGACCAGCGCGCGTCGGGTGCTGCGGGTGACGGCACGGGCCAGCGGGATCAGCTCGTCGAGCGTGATCGGCACCGTGGTGGTGTAGCCGTAGACGTTGTTGGCGGCGCTGTCGCCGACCAGCAGGGTGTCGATGCCGGCCTCGTCGAAGGTGGCGGCGGCGTACATGTCGTAGGCGGTGAGCATGGTGAACTTCTCCCCACGCTCCTTGAACTCCCGCAGATGGTGGGTGCGGACCCGTCTGATCGGTGCGGCACCGCTGCCGCCGGTGGAGGTACTGGGGGCGCCGTACGGCGCCGGCTCCTCGGTTGAACTGCTCATCGTCGAGCTGCCTCTCGTGACATCTCGCGGCTCCCTGGGTGGAGTCCACGGACCGTGTCCAGCCTAGGTCCGTCGCGTGCGGTACGGCGCTGTGGCGCTGCTCACGCCGACGGCTGTCACCGAGGCCCGGCCCGTGGTTCACTGACGGCATGCCGCACCCGATCATGTACGCCGACGATGACCCGGGGCTCGCCGAGTTGCGTCGGCTGTGCCTGGGCCTGCCGGGGGCGGAGGAGAAGATCTCGCACGGTCGCCCGGTCTTCCACACCGGCCGGATCTTCGCCGGCTTCGGTGGCTCGGTGAAGCTCCGGCCGGGGGAGCATCGGCGGTGGCCGAGCATGCTGATCGTCAAGATCGATCCGGCCGAGCTGCCGGCGGTCGACGCCGACGAGCGGTTCCTCTTCCCGGCGTACTGGGGCGCGGGCGGCTGGCGCGGGCTCGACCTGGCCGCCCCGCAGGTGGACTGGACCGAGGTCGGGGAGCTGGTGGACGCCTCCTACCGTCTGATCGCGCCGCGGCGGCTGGTGGCCGAGCTGGACGCCCGTACGGCGCCGGACTGACCGAACCGACCGGCCTGACCGAACCGACCGGCCTGACCGGGCTGGCCGGACGGGACGGGCTGGCCGGACGGGACGGGCTGGCCGGACGGGACCGGGGCTCCCGAGGGCGACACTAGACTCGCCGGCGTGGACTTCTACTCGGCGTACGCCCATGGCTTCGCCCGCGTCGCCGCCTGCACGATCCCGGTGGTCCCGGCCGACCCGGTGGCCAACGCGCGGGCGGTGATCGACCAGGCCCGGCGGTGCAGCGAGGACGCGGTGGCGGTCGCGGTCTTCCCCGAGCTGTGTCTGTCCGGGTACGCGATCGACGACCTGATGCTCCAGCGCACCCTGCTGGAGGCGGTCGAGGCGGCGATTCAGGCGATCGCGGTGGCCAGCGAGGAGCTGATGCCGGTCATCGTCGTCGGTGCCCCCCTGCGGGTGGGCAACCGGGTGCTCAACACCGCCGTGGTGATCCATGCCGGCGAGATCCTCGGGGTCGCACCGAAGTCCTATCTGCCGACCTACCGGGAGTTCTACGAGCGCCGCTGGTTCGGCTCCGGCGCGGGCCTGGAGACCACCATGATGCTGGCCGGCGAGGAGGTGCCGCTCAGCTCGCGGCTGCTCTTCCGGGCCTCCGACGTCGCCGACCTGGTCTTCGCCGTGGAGATCTGCGAGGACATGTGGGTGCCGGTCCCGCCCAGCGCGGAGGCGGCGCTGGCCGGTGCGACGGTGCTGCTCAACCTGTCGGCGAGCCCGATCACCGTCGGCCGGGCGGAGTCCCGGCGGCTGCTGGTCTCCTCGGCGAGCGCTCGCTGTGCGGCGGCCTACGTCTACACTGCAGCCGGCCCGGGCGAGTCCACCACCGACCTGGCCTGGGACGGCCAGACGATGGTCTACGAGCTCGGCGAGCTGCTCGGTCGCAGCGAGCGGTTCCCCGACGGGCCACGCCGCACGGTGGTCGACGTCGATCTCGAGCGGATCGTGGCCGAACGGATCCGGCAGGGCACCTTCGACGACAACGCCCGCGCGCTCGGCCAGGACGCGGCCTTCACCGAGATCGAGTTCGAGCTGAGCCCGCCGCTGACCGCGGGCGGCCTGCGCCGTGCCGTCCACCGCTACCCGTTCGTGCCCGACGACCCGGCCCGGCTGGCGCAGGACTGCTACGAGGCCTACCACATCCAGGTGGCCGGGCTGGTCAAGCGACTCGACTCGATCGGCCCCGGGACGAAGGTCGTCATCGGCGTCAGCGGCGGCCTCGACTCCACCCAGGCGCTGCTGGTGGCGGCGGAGGCGATGGACCGGCTGGACCGGCCGCGCAGCGACATCCTCGCCTTCACCATGCCCGGCTTCGCCACCTCCGAGGCCACCAAGGGCTATGCGCTGGCGCTGATGAAGGCGCTGGGCACCACCGCGGAGACGCTCGACATCCGGGCGGCGGCCACCCAGATGCTCGGCGATCTCGGCCACCCCTTCGCCGCCGGCGAGCCGGTCTACGACGTGACCTTCGAGAACGTCCAGGCCGGGCTGCGCACCGACTATCTGTTCCGGGCGGCGAACCAGCGCGGTGGCATCGTGCTCGGCACCGGCGATCTGTCTGAGCTCGCGCTGGGCTGGGCGACGTACGGGGTGGGCGACCAGATGTCGCACTACAACGTGAACGCCGGCGTGCCCAAGACGCTCATCCAGCACCTGATCCGGTGGGTGATCTCCACCGACCGGTTCGACGAGGCGACCGACGCGGTGCTCCAGCAGATCCTCGACCAGGAGATCTCGCCGGAGCTGGTGCCGGGCGAGCAGCAGCAGTCTACCGAGGCCTCTGTCGGTCCCTATGCGCTGCAGGACTTCACCCTGTTCCACGTGGTGCGACACGGGTTCACGCCGTCGAAGATCGCCTTCCTCGCCTGGCACGCCTGGCACGAGGCGGAGTCCGGCGAGTGGCCGCCCGGCTTCCCGGCCGATCGGCGGCGGGCCTACGACCTGGCCGAGATCCGGCGGTGGCTGGAGGTGTTCGTCAGGCGGTTCTTCGCGAACCAGTTCAAGCGGTCGGCGCTGCCCAACGGACCGAAGGTGAGCAACGGGGGCACGATGTCGCCGCGTGGCGACTGGCGGATGCCGTCGGATGCCTCCGCGGAGGCGTGGCTCGCCGAGATCGAGGCCCGTATCCCGAGCTGAGGCGGAGTGACCGGTGAAGGAGCGGCGCGAATAGTGAAGGAAATGGCTTCAGATTGAAGGAATGAAGCTATATTCTTCATTCGTGGTCGCGACGTTGATCGGAGACGTGGTCGGGTCCCGCCGGGCCGCCGACCGGGACCTGGTGCATGCCGCGCTGACCGCGCGCCTGGAGGCCGTCAACACCGAGCTGGCGCCCCTCGCCCCGCTGCGGATCACCGTCGGCGACGAGTTCCAGGGCGCCTTCGCCACCCTGGGCGACGCGCTCGCCACCACCCTGCGGCTCCGGCTGGCGCTGGCCCCCGAGATCGAGGTCCGGTTCGGCGTCGGCTGGGGCGACGTACGGGTGCTGCAGGACGAGCCACGGGTCGAGGACGGCGCCGGCTGGTGGG
This sequence comes from Nocardioides sp., assembly GCF_047606145.1. Taxonomy (GTDB): domain Bacteria; phylum Actinomycetota; class Actinomycetes; order Propionibacteriales; family Nocardioidaceae; genus Nocardioides. Next base: position 32,793 of record NZ_JASGET010000100.1, read on the forward strand.
CCGCGCGCGCGGCGATCGAGGCGGTCGAGACGGCGCAGGCGCGGGCCGGCTCGCGCC
>NZ_JASGET010000101.1:0-47883 GCF_047606145.1 Nocardioides sp.
CTCATCCTGGACATCGCTCCAGGTCTGGAACGGGTCAAGCGAGCAGGGCAGTGACCTGGTGGCACCCGGGGTGCATCGGCGCTCTGTCTGAGAACGCCGACAAGAGGATGGTGGACCAGTGAGCCGGGAGCCCCAGCCCGAGTCCCGGTCGCGCGGGCGTGACCACGACGTCGGCCCTCGCCGCCGGGACGTCGAGCAGGCGGCGAAGGCGGCCACCATCGCGGCGTACGACGCCCATGCCGCCGACTACGGCCGGGCGGTCGCCGAGCTGCCGGAGAAGGTCCGGTCGACGCTCGACCGGTTCCTGGGCCTGCTCGAGCCCGGCGCCAGGGTGCTCGAGATCGGCAGCGGCGGCGGCCGCGACGCGGCCGCGATGGAGGCAGGTGGCGTGCGGGTGCGCCGTACCGACATCACGCCCGGCTTCGTCGACCGGCTCCGCGACCAGGGGTACGAGGCCTGCGTGCTCGACCCGCTTACCGACGACCTGCGCGACCCGGCCTCGCCCCAGGACCCCTACGACGCCGTGTGGGCCGCCGCCTGCCTGCTGCATGTGGCTCGGACCGACCTGCCGGTGGTGCTCGGCCGGCTCGCGGCCGTCACCCGGGCCGGGGGAGCGCTCCACGTCTCGCTGAAGGAAGGCGACGGCGAGGGCTGGTCCACCCATGGGTCGGTGCCGGCGCCGCGACTGTTCGTCTACTGGCGTGAGGGGCCACTGCGGGAGGCGCTGGCGGCGACCGGCTGGGAGGTGGTCGAGGTGGGACACGGCATCGGCAACCGCGGGGAGCCGTGGCTTGACGTCCTCGCGCGTCGGGCGGACCGGCCGCCGGCTCCCCCACACTCGTAGGCTGGGGGAGTGAGGCACACCGAGTTCTGGTCGCGGATGGACGATGCGCTGGGCCGGGACTACTCCCGGGTGTGGGCCGGCCAGTTCGTGATGGCCGATCTCGGCGGCCGCACCGCGCTGCAGGCGCTGGAGGCGGGGGAGAGCCCGAAGACCGTCTGGGCGGCGGTCTGGCACGCCCTGGAGCTGCCCGCGCGCGAGCGCTGAGCACCGCTGCTCATCCGGGGCGAGACGACGCGGGCGACACGCCGCGCGGGAATCTTTCATCGAACATCTGTTCGCCATACAGTGGATCGCGACGTGCCGATCAAGGTGCCCGATCCGAAAACTGTCGGTGGCCTCATCTAGCGTCGGGACCGATGACGACGAAGACACGGCGGAAGAGCGACGGGCGGGCTACGAAGGCCTCGCAGGAAAGGAACATCATGGCTGGTGGGGATCGCGAGAAGGCGCTTGACGCCGCACTCGCCAACATCGAGCGGCAGTACGGCAAGGGGTCGGTGATGCGCCTGGGCGATGAGGCCCGCGCGCCGCTGGAGGTGATCCCGACCGGGTCGATCGCGCTGGACGTGGCGCTCGGCCTCGGCGGTCTGCCGCGTGGTCGCGTGGTCGAGGTCTACGGTCCGGAGTCCTCGGGTAAGACGACCGTCGCGTTGCACGCGGTCGCCAACGCCCAGCGCGCCGGCGGGATCGTGGCGTTCATCGACGCCGAGCACGCCCTCGACCCGGAGTATGCGAAGAACCTCGGCGTCGACACCGACGCGTTGCTGGTCAGCCAGCCGGACTCGGGTGAGCAGGCCCTGGAGATCGCCGACATGCTGATCCGCTCCGGCGCGCTCGACCTGATCGTCATCGACTCGGTCGCGGCGCTGGTGCCCCGCGCCGAGATCGAGGGCGAGATGGGCGACAGCCACGTCGGCCTGCAGGCCCGATTGATGAGCCAGGCACTGCGCAAGATGACGGGTGCGCTGAACAACTCCGGCACCACCGCGATCTTCATCAACCAGCTGCGCGAGAAGATCGGCGTCATGTTCGGCTCGCCCGAGACCACCACCGGTGGCCGGGCGCTGAAGTTCTACGCCTCGGTGCGCCTCGACGTGCGCCGGATCGAGACCCTCAAGGACGGCACCGACATGGTCGGCAACCGGACCCGGGTCAAGGTCGTGAAGAACAAGGTCGCCCCGCCGTTCAAGCAGGCCGAGTTCGACATCATGTACGGCAAGGGCATCAGCCGCGAGGGCGGCCTGATCGACGTCGGGGTGGAGGCCGGGCTGATCCGCAAGGCGGGCGCCTGGTTCACCTACGACGGCGACCAGCTCGGCCAGGGCAAGGAGAACGCCCGCAACTTCCTCAAGGACAACCCGGACCTGGCCAACGAGCTGGAGAAGAAGATCCTGGAGAAGCTGGGTGTCGGAGCGACCGTCGACGAGTCACCGCTGGCCGAGCCGGTCGGAGTCGATGACTTCTGATCCGTGGGCCGGCGACCCGCTCCAGGGGGACCCGCCCGACTGGCTCGGTGACGTCTCGGCGGGGGTCGACGCGTGGACGCGGCGCTCGAGCTCCGCGACGCCGGCCGTGCCCGAGCCGGAGCAGGACCCCGAGGCCGATCACGAGGCGGTCGCCCGCAAGATCCTGTTGGATCAGCTGACCGGCCAGGCCCGTAGTCGTCAGGAGCTGGCCGCTCGGCTCGCCAGGCGCCACGTGCCCGACGAGGTGGCGGGCCGGGTGCTGGATCGCTTCGAGGAGGTCGGCCTGGTCGACGACGCCGCCTTCGCTCGGAGCTGGGTCTCGGCCCGTGGACGCGCCGACGGCAAGGGTCTGGCGCGGCGCGTGCTGGCCCAGGAGCTCCGTCGCAAGGGCGTCGACGACGAGGCCGCCCGGGCGGCTCTCGACGAGATCGATCCGGCCGAGGAGGAGCGGGCCGCCCGGGCGCTGGTGCGCAAGAAGCTGCGCGGCATGACCCGGCTGGACGCGATCACCAAGGCGCGGCGGCTCGCCGGCATGCTCGCCCGGAAGGGCTACCCGTCGGGGCTCGCGTTCGCGGTGGTGCGCGAGGAGCTGAGGCTGACCGATGGCGCAGATCTCCCGCACTCGGTCGAGTAGGCCCGATCGGCGTCCGATCCGGTGATGACACAATGCGCGGGTGACGAGCGAGCAGACGCCTCCGCGGGAGATCCTGACCTACGAGCTCTTCGGCGTGGCCGTTCGTGAGCTCGCCCAACAGGTGGTCGACAGCGGCTACGAGCCGGACATGGTGCTCTCCATCGCCCGCGGTGGCCTGGGGCTGGGCATGGGGCTCGGCTACGCGTTGGACGTGAAGAACCTGTCGGCGGTGAACGTCGAGTTCTACACCGGCGTCGACCAGCGACTCGAGGTGCCGATCATGCTGCCGCCGACGCCGACGGCGGTGGACCTGACCGGACTGAAGGTGCTGATCGCCGACGACGTCGCCGACACCGGCAAGACGCTGGAGATCGTGCAGGAGTTCTGCGCCGGACACGTCGCCGAGGCGCGCACGGCCGTCATCTACGAGAAGCCTCGCACCGTGATCAACGCCGACTTCGTGTGGCGTCGCACCGAGCGATGGATCGACTTCCCCTGGTCCGCCGAGCCGCCGCTGGTCGACCGGCACGGAGGCATGGCGCACTGAGCCACTGAGCCGCAGGTGACCGATGCCGACCCCGATCGTCGTACGACACGGTGAGCGAGAGCTCGCCGGGCTCACCCAGCCCGGGGAGTCCTGGGGCGCCGCGGCGGCACGGATCGGTCTGCGAGAGGCGTGGGCGGTCGACCTCTCCGGCGAGGTGAAGGTGTTCGCCACCGACCCGATGCCGTCGGTGGCGCTGCGCGAGATGACCCCGGGCGACCTGCGTTCGGTCTCGCGCTGGCGCTACGCCGAGCACGTGGCCCGCTGGTATCACGGCACCGACGAGGCCGACCTGGACTCGGTCACCGCCAGGTACGGTCCGCGGCTGGAGGCGAGCGGTCCGATCCGGATGTGGGTGGTCGAGGTCAACGGCCGCTCGATCGGCTACGTGCAGGACTACCGGATCGGGGACGTGCCGGGATTCGCCGCCATCGCCCCGACCGAGCCGGACTCGGTCGGCGGCGACTATCTGATCGGCGAGATCGCCTGGGCGGGGCGCGGTCTCGGCACCCGGATGCTGTGGGCCTGGTTGCGCACGATCCCGGGCCGCTATCCGGCCGCGCGGGAGGTCTTCTGCGCCCCCGACCATGCCAACCTCGCGTCGCTGCGCGTGCTGGACAAGCTGGGCTTCCGCCGGGGCGTCTGGTTCGACGAGCCCGCGCCCGGGGGCGGCATCGACACCATGGTCGCCTGCTCCCTCGACCTGCCTCGGGTGGTGGGCACCGGATCGCGGCCGGGACCGGAGGGCGACGGCTAGGCTCGCGCCCATGAGTCTGCTCGATGCGCTGCGCGTCCCCGCCGGACCGGTGGACCTGCTCGCCTACGACACCGATGCCACGCCCGGCTTCGAGGGCGACAAGAGCGACGGCGAACGGGCGCTCGCCGACCTCGGCGAGCATCTGATGGACCTGCAGACCAGACTCTTCGCCGGCCGCGAGACCGACACACCGCACCGGGTCCTGATGGTGCTGCAGGGGATGGACACCTCCGGCAAGGGGGGAGTGCTCAAGCACACCGTCGGGCTGGTCGATCCGGTCGGGGTGAAGATCACCTCGTTCAAGGCGCCGACCGAGGAGGAGCTGGCGCATGACTTCCTGTGGCGGATCGCCAAGGCCGTGCCCGGTCCCGGCTATCTGGGGGTCTTCGACCGCTCGCACTACGAGGACGTGCTGATCGGGCGGGTGCGCGCGCTCGCCCCGGCCGAGGAGATCGAGAGGCGCTACGGCGCCATCAACGGCTTCGAGGCGGATCTGGTCGCCGGCGGTACCGTGGTGCTCAAGTGCATGCTGCACATCTCGCCCGCCGAGCAGAGGCGGCGGCTGCAGGCCCGGCTCGACGACTCGACCAAGTACTGGAAGTACAACCCCGGCGATCTGGACGAGCGTGCGCTGTGGGCGGACTACCGCTCGGCATACGAGATCGCGCTGGAGCGGACCACCACCGACGCCGCGCCATGGCATGTCGTCCCCAGCGACCGCAAGTGGTACCGCAACCTGGCGGTCGCCCAGTTGCTGGTCGAGACGCTCGAGGAGCTGGACCTGCACTGGCCGCCGCCGGCCTTCGACCTCGAGGCCGAGCGGGCGCGTCTCGCGGCGGACGGCATCTCGTGACCGAGGAGTCCACGGCGGCCGTGTCGACCGCGCTGACGCGGGTGGCGGTGACCCGATACGTCACCCCGCTGCGCGAGGGCGGCAGCCTGCCCGGCATCGTCGAGGCCGACGACCTGGGCACCTACGTCTGCAAGTTCCGTGGTGCGGGTCAGGGGCTGCGGGTGCTGGTCGCCGAGGTGATCGTCGCCGGGCTGTGCCGGGTGCTCGACATCCCGACGCCCGACCAGGTCGTGCTCGACCTCGACCCCGACCTCGCCCGCTACGAGGCCGACGAGGAGGTGCAGGCGCTGCTCAGCGCCAGCCCCGGCACCAACCTCGGGATCGACTTCCTCGCCGGGGCGTTCGGCTACGACGCCGGCCACCGCCCCGACCCCGACCTGGCCGGTCGGATCCTCTGGCTGGATGCGTTCATCGCGAACGTCGACCGGAGCTGGCGCAATCCGAACCTGCTGGTCTGGAACGGCGTGCTCTACGCGATCGACCACGGCGCCTCGCTCTACTTCCACCACTCCTGGCCGGGCGGGCCCGGCAGCCCGGAACGGTTCGCGGCCCAGCCCTACGACGCCGGCGAGCACATCATGCTGGCCTACGCCGACCGTGCCGTCGCCCAGGACGCCGACCTCACCCGGAGACTGACCGACACCGCGGTGCGCGAGGTGGTCGCGGCCGTGCCGGCGGAGTGGCTCGAGCCGGTGCCCGGCGCCGAGACCCCGGACGAGCTGCGCCGTCGGTACGAGAGCTTCCTGCGGGCCCGGTCGACCGGTGACCGCCGCTGGCTGCCGACGGCCGGGGGTGCCGGATGAGCCCCGACCGGATCGGCCGGCCTCGCCGGCCGGATCAGCCCTACGAGTCCCACCAGCTTCACCAGCCTCACCAGCCCTACCAGTACGTGGTGCTGCGCTGTGTGCCACGCCCGGATCGGGAGGAGTTCCTCAACGTCGGGGTCGTGCTGCACAGCCCGGCGGCGGAGTTCCTCGGCGCGGCCTGGCGACTCGACCGGCAACGGCTCGCCGCGTTCGCCCCCGAGCTCGACCAGGAGTCGGTCCGCTCGGCGCTGGAGGCGGTCGACCTGATCTGTGCGGGCGACGCCCATGCCGGGTTCGGTGCCGGCCGGCGAGCCACCGCCTATGGCGTCCGGCTCCTCGGCGACGACCAGAGCACCCGCTTCGGGCTGCTCAAGGCGCCCAGGAGCACGGTGCTGCAGCCCGGCCCGGTCCACGGTGGCGTCACCGAGGATCCGGCCGCCGAGCTCCAGCGTCTCCTCGCGGCCCTCGTGTCCTGACCCCGGAGAGGAGCCGTGGCCGGGCCGCGGGCCCCGAAACGTGTCCTCAGACCGGGACCAGCTCGACGGCGCCGACGGCGTACCGGGCCAGGATGGTGCGGGCGATCTCGGGATGGGCGCCGAGGGCGTCGGAGACGGCCACCGCGCCGGCCTCGAGGGCGAGCTCGCTGACCCGGTCCAGCAGGTTCCCGGGCGCGAGGAACAGCGAGGCGACCGCGATGTGCCGGCGGCCCTCGCCGCGGAAGGCGCGCACCGCCTCGCCCGCGGCCGGGGGAGCGGCGGAGGCGAACGCCGCCACCACCGGCAGCCGGTGGTGGCTGCCCCAGATCCGTGCCAGCCGGGCCACCGACTGGTTCGCCAGCGGGTCGCTGGAGCCGGCGCCGGCGAGCACCAGGGCGTCGAGCTCGCGCACCCGGTGCGTGCGGAGCGCGGCCCGCAGCCGGTCGTCGAGCACCCGCAGGAAGGTGGCCTCCAGACCGAGGATGGCGCTGGTGTGGATCTTCAGACCGGGGTGACGCGCGGTCGCCTCGCCGATCAGCTGTGGTACGTCGACCTTGGCGTGGAACGCCTCGGTGAGCAGCAGCGGCACCACCACGATCTCCTCGAAGCCGGCCCGGACCAGCTTGCCGACGACGGTGGGGAAGCTCGGCTTGGCGAGGTCGAGGAAGGCGGCCTCGACGCGGAGGTCCGGCCGTTGCGCGCGCACCTCCTCGATGAGAGCGGTGATGGTGGCGGCGGAGCGGGGGTCTCGGCTGCCGTGGGCCAGGGCCACCAGGGCTGGAGCGGCCATCAGTGGGTCATCCCTTCGGTGTCGCGGTGGAGGTGGTGGACGTGCGGGGCTCGGCGGTCGCCCGCGAGCACGCGGATCGGCGCGCTCATGTGTGGATCCCGCACTCGGTCTTGTTCATCCCCGCCCAGCGGCCGCTGCGCGGATCCTCGCCCGGGGCGACCCGACGGGTGCAGGGGGCGCAGCCGATCGACGGGTAGCCGTCGTAGACCAGTGGGTTGACCAGGACGCCGTTCTCCGCGATGTAGCGCTCGACCTCCTCGTCGGACCACCGCGCGATCGGCGAGACCTTGACCTTGCCCTTCTTGGCATCCCAGCCCACCACCGGGGCGATCACCCGGTTGTGGGTCTCGGCGCGGCGCAGGCCGGTCGCCCAGGCGTCGTACCCGGCCAGGGACTCCGCCAACGGCCTGACCTTGCGCAGCGCGCAGCACAGATCGGGGTCACGCTTGTAGAGGTCCTTGCCGTATTCGGCGTCCTGCTCGGCGACCGACTGGACGGGAGTGATGGTGATCAGGTTGACGTCCAAGGTGGCGGCCACCGCGTCGCGGGTGCCGATGGTCTCGACGAAGTGGTATCCGGTGTCGAGGAAGACCACGTCGACACCGGGCACCACCTTGGCGGCCAGGTGCGCGAGCACCGCGTCGCCCATCGAGGAGGTCACGCAGAACCGCTCGCCGAACGTCGCCGCCGCCCATTCGATGATGCTCTCGGCGGGCGCGAGCTCGAGCTCGGCACCCATGTGGGAGACGATCTCGCGGAGCTCCTCGGGGGAGCGGTCCGCCGTCTTGGAGCCGCGGTAGGCGGCCGCGGCAGCCGTCGTCGCCGCTGTCATGAGCCACCTCCTCGGTGGGCGCTGGGCTGGATCATCCCGGTCATCCGGAGAGTGAAGGTCCGCAGGCACGAGCGGCACTCCCAGGAGCCGTGGCTCTCGTCGTGCGGCCGCAGGTCGTCGTCGCCGCAGTAGGGGCAGTGGTTCGGCTGGGAGCGTTCAGACATCGGTCCGGCCACCCGTCGGCGGTGTGGAGGGGATGGCGGTGGTCATCAGACCGCCTCGAGGGTCTTCTCGCCGCGCAGTTGCTCCTCATCGGCCCGCGCGACCCAGGCGGCGAACGACTCCCCGTCCTCGCGCTCGTCGAGGTAGGCCCGTACGACGGTGGTGACGTAGTCGTCCAGGCCCGCGCTGGTGACCTTGTGGGCGCGCAGCTTGCGGCCGAACTCGGCGGTCAGGCCGATCCCGCCGCCGAGGTGCACCTGGAAGCCTTCCACCTGGTTGCCGTCATCGTCCAGCACCAGCTGGCCCTTCAGGCCGATGTCGGCCACCTGGATCCGGGCGCACGAGTTCGGGCAGCCGTTGACGTTGATGGTGATCGGCGTGTCCAGGTCGGGGAAGCGTCGTTCCAACTCGTCGATCAGCGCCTTGGCCCGGCTCTTGGTCTCGACGATGGCGAGCTTGCAGAACTCGATGCCGGTGCAGGCCATCGTGCTGCGCCGCCAGTTCGAGGGGCGGGCGCTGAGTCCGATCCTCTCCAGCCCGGTCACGACGTCGTCGACGACCGCCGGGTCGACCCCGATCAGCACCAGCTTCTGGTAGGCGGTGAGGCGGGCGCCGGCGACGCCGTGGCGCTCGACCAGGTCGCCGAGCGCGGTGAGCAGCTCGCCGTTGATCCGTCCGACGGTGGCGGTGGCGCCGATGTAGAACCGGCCGTCCTTCTGCGGGTGCACGCCGATGTGGTCGCCGTTGCGGGTCGCCCGCTCCGGTGACGGGTTGGAGACCAGCCGTCGGCCCAGGTACTCGTTCTCCAGCACCTCGCGGAACTTCTCGATGCCCCAGTCCTTGACCAGGAACTTCAGCCGTGCCCGCGAGCGCAGCCGCCGGTAGCCGTAGTCGCGGAAGATCGAGATGACGCCCTCCCAGACGTCGGCCACCTCGTCCAACGGGATCCAGACGCCCATCCGGGCCGCGAGGAACGGGTTGGTGGACAGGGCGCCCCCGACCCACAGGTCGAAGCCGGGCCCGAGCTCGGGGTGGCGGACGCCGACGAAGGAGACGTCGTTGATCTCCGGCGCGGCATCGAGGCTGGGGTGGCCGCTGACCGAGGTCTTGAACTTGCGCGGCAGGTTCGAGTAGGCCGGGTTGCCGGTCCGCCGCCGGTTGATCTCCTCGAGCGCCGGGGTGCCGTCGATGATCTCGTCGGCCGCCACGCCGGCGACCGGGGATCCGAGCATGCCGCGCGGGGAGTCGCCGCAGGCCTCCTCGGTGCTCAGCCCGACCGCGGCCAGCCGCTCCCAGATCTCGGGGACGTCGCGGATGTCGATCCAGTGGTACTGGATGTTGCTGCGGTCGGTGATGTCGGCGGTGTTGCGGGCGAAGTCGGTGCCGATCCCGCCCAGGGTGCGCAGCTGGTCGGCGTCGAGCAGCCGGCCGTCGGAGCGGACCCGCATCATGAAGAAGCGGTCGTCCAGCTCCTCTTCCTCCAGGGCCCCCGTCTTGCCGCCGTCGATGCCCGGCTTGCGCTGGGTGTAGAGGCCCATCCAGCGGAATCGGCCGCGCAGGTCCGCCGGGTCGATCGAGTCGAAGCCGCGCTTGGAGTAGATGTACAGGATGCGGTCCCGCACGTTGAGCGGGTCGTCGTCCTTCTTGGACTGCTCGTTCTTGTTCAGCGGCTCGGTGTAGCCGAGCGCCCACTGGCCTTCGGCACGCTTGGGGCGCGGGATCGCGGTGCTCTCCGCCCGGCGGGCCTGGAAGCGCGGGTCTGACATGGGGGTTCCTTGGCGTTCGGGGACGCGCGGCGCGAGCTGGGCCGACCGGAGGAGTGTCGACGGGGGCTGCTCGGTTGCCATACGCCCTAGATGTTGGGGGGCGATGGGCCAGCGGGTTCGTCGCGCCGTTGCGGCGATGCGCTGGGTCCTCAGCTCGACCAACAGATCATGCTGCGCATGCGGCAGTAGTCCACGTGGCGACGTACCACGAGATGCGCATGAGTAGCAGCGGAGACCATGTCAAGCAGTCTCACGGTTCGGACGGGGTTGCGGCAACTTCGCTTCTCGCAGTCTGAGACGGTCGTCCATATAATGGACAATGTTGATCGATCACGCAGGCCCGGGTGACAGGTGTCACGCCGCGGTCATGCCTGGTCAACCTGTCGAGACGGCCGGGCATTCCCGTTCGCGGCCGTCCGGTCGCATCGATAGGCTGTCCGCCATGGCCGACCTCAACGCCCTCACCAGCAGCGCCTACTCCCACGCCCTCGAGGTCATCGCCTCGGTCGAGCCCCGCATCGCCGAGGCCACCCGGGCCGAGCTCGCCGACCAGCGGGCCAGCCTGAAGCTGATCGCCAGCGAGAACTACGCCTCGCCCGCGGTGCTGATGACGATGGGGACCTGGTTCAGCGACAAGTACGCCGAGGGCACCATCGGGCACCGGTTCTACGCCGGCTGCCAGAACGTCGACACGGTCGAGTCCGTCGCCGCCGAGCACGCGCGCGAGCTCTTCGGGGCGCCGTACGCCTATGTCCAGCCGCACTCCGGGATCGACGCCAACCTGGTCGCGTACTGGTCGATCCTGGCCCACCGGGTGGAGAGCCCGGCGCTGGAGAAGCTCGGTGCGAAGAACGTCAACGAGCTCACCGATGCCGACTGGGAGGAGCTCCGGGCCGAGCTCGGCAACCAGCGTCTGCTCGGGATGTCCCTGGACGCCGGCGGACACCTGACCCACGGCTTCCGCCCGAACATCTCCGGCAAGATGTTCCACCAGCAGCAGTACGGCACCGACCCGGTCACCGGGCTGCTGGACTACGACGCGGTGGCGGCGAAGGCGCGCGAGTTCCGGCCGCTGGTGATCGTGGCCGGCTACTCCGCCTACCCGCGCCGGGTGAACTTCGCCAGGATGCGCGAGATCGCCGACGAGGTCGACGCCACCCTGATGGTCGACATGGCGCACTTCGCCGGTCTGGTGGCCGGCAAGGTGTTCACCGGCGAGGAGGACCCGGTGCCGCACGCCCACGTGACCACCACCACGACGCACAAGTCGCTGCGCGGTCCGCGCGGCGGGATGGTGCTCGCCGGCGAGGAGTTCGCCGCCGACATCGACCGCGGCTGCCCGATGGTGCTCGGCGGGCCGCTCTCCCACGTGATGGCCGCGAAGGCCGTCGCGCTGGCCGAGGCGCGTCAGCCGTCCTTCGCCAGCTACGCCCGGCAGATCGCGGACAACGCCCAGTCGCTCGCCGAGGGCTTCCTGAGCCGGGGCGCGAGGCTGGTCACCGGCGGCACCGACAACCACCTGGTGCTGCTCGACGTCAGCTCGTTCGGGCTGACCGGACGCCAGGCCGAGTCCGCCCTGCTCGACGCCGGTGTGGTCACCAACCGCAACTCGGTGCCCGCCGACCCCAACGGCGCCTGGTACACCTCCGGGGTGCGGCTGGGTACGCCGGCGCTGACCACTCGCGGCTTCGGGGCGGCCGAGTTCGACCGGGTCGCGGAGCTGATCGTCGAGGTGCTGCGAGCGACCACCCCCGGCACCACCAAGGCCGGTACGGCGTCCAAGGCGTCGTACGTGCTGGCCGACGGCGTCGCCGAACGCACCCGCGCGGCCGCGGCCGAGCTGCTCGACGCCCACCCGCTCTACCCGGGTCTCGAGCTGGCCTGACCCGCGTCCCGGGCCGGCGGAGACCGGGAGCGCTAACGGACCGGCGTGGCCCGCTCCACGATCGCTGCCAGATCTCCGCCGGTGAGCATTCCGTACACCCCGTGCGGCTCGGCGAGCCGGGAGGCGCAGAAGACGTCCGCGACGGCGGCCGGCGCGTGCCGGACCAGCAGTGAGCCCTGCAGGCAGGCGGCCATCCGGCCGGCCAGGCGGCGCGCGGAGGCCTCCATCGCGTCCGGCGCGGCCATCAGCTCGCCGAGCAGGGCGAGCGTCTCCTCGATCGCCCGATCGAGTCGGGGATCGCCGCCTCGGGCGAGGCCGACCTCGGTGATCCAGGCGTCGAGGGCCGCCGGCTCGCGGCCCAGCGCGCGCAGCACGTCGAGCGCGTTGACGTTGCCGGAGCCCTCCCACACCGAGTTCAGCGGGGCCTCCCGATAGAGCAGCGGCATCCCGGACTCCTCCACGTAACCGTTGCCGCCCAGGCACTCGAGCGCCTCGGCGACCATCGCCGGGGTCCGCTTGCACACCCAGAACTTGGCCAGCGGCAGCCCGATCCGGCGCAGCGCCGCCTCGCCGGCGTCGTCGGCGCGGTCCACCGCGGCGGCCAGGCGCATCGCCACCGCGGTGGCCGCCTCGGACTCGACGGCGAGGTCGGCGATCACATTGCGCATCAACGGCTTGTCGGCCAGCGGCCCGCCGAACGCCGAGCGGTGCGCGACGTGCCAGGAGGCCTCGGCGACGGCCCGGCGGATCAGCGAGGTCGAGCCGAGCACACAGTCGAGCCGGGTGGCGGCGACCATCTCGATGATGGTGCGCACGCCCCGGCCCTCGTCGCCCAGCCGACGGACCAGCGCGCCGTTGAACTCCAGCTCCGCGGAGGCGTTGGAGCGGTTGCCGAGCTTCTCCTTGAGCCGGACGACGTCGTAGGAGTTGCGGGTCCCGTCCGGGAGGACACGCGGCAGCACGAAGCAGGTGAGTCCGCCCGGTGCCTGGGCCAGCACCAGGAAGACGTCGTTCATCGGGGCCGAGGTGAACCACTTGTGCCCGTGCAGGGTGTACTCGCCCTCGACCGCGGTCGGCCGGGCCTCGGTGATGTTGGCGCGCACGTCCGAGCCGCCCTGCTTCTCGGTCATCCCCATCCCGGCCAGGGCGCCGCGCTTGTGCTGGACGGGTGTGGTGCGCGGATCGTAGTCGGTCGAGGCGAGCAGCGGCACCCACTCCTTGGCGAGCAGCTCGTCGGTGCGCAGCGCCGGCACCGCGGCGTACGTCATCGAGATCGGGCAGCCGTGTCCCGGCTCGGTCTGCGACCAGGCGACGAACCCCGCGGCCCGGCGGAGATGGGCGTGCCCGGCGCTCTGCTCGCCCCCCTGTGCGGCCCCCTGTGCGGCGCGCTCCCAGGGTGCGGCGGCCAGCCCGTGGGCGACCGCGCGCGACATCAGCCAGTGCCACGACGGATGGAACCGCACCTGGTCGATCCGGTCGCCGTACCGGTCGTAGCCGGCGAGCGTGGGCTCGTTCTCGTTGGCGAGCATGCCGTGCTCGCGAGCCTCGGCACTGCCCGCCGCGGTGCCGAGCGCGGCGAGGCTGCCCAGCACCTGCTCGTCGGCGTGACGCAGGACCGCGTCGCGGAGGGCGTGGTCGGCCGCGACCACGTCGTAGTCGACCAGCGGGGGAGCCTGGTTGAGCACGGTGCGGTTCTGCGAGGTAGCCATGAGACCGAGATTAGTGCCCGACCGCGCTAGATTTCGGGGGTGCCCGAGGAGACCAGCGACTTCCTACCCGGCAAACGGTCGAGGCCCGGCTCGGTCTCGTTGCCGGAGCGGGTGCGCTCGCCGTGGTGGCAGCTCTCCCGCCGGCTGTTGCTGGCGACCGCGATCCTGGTCGGCACGGTGCTGCTGGTCTACGTCGACCGCCACGGCTACCGCGACACCGCCCACCCGCACCGGCCGCTGACGCTGATCGACGCGGTGTACTACACCACCGTCACGCTCAGCACGACCGGGTACGGCGACATCGCGCCGGTGGCCGAGCACGCCCGGCTGATCAACGCCTTCGTCATCACCCCGGCGCGCATCGGGTTCCTGGTGCTGTTGATCGGCACCACCCTGGAGGTCCTGGCCACGCGCGGCCGGGAGCTGATCCGAGTCTCGCGCTGGAGGAAGAAGATGGGGCATCACGTGGTCGTCGTCGGCTACGGCACCAAGGGACGGAGTGCGGTCGAGACCCTGCTGCGCAAGGGCCACGACCGCGAGGACATCGTCGTGGTCGACCCCTCGTCGACCGCGCTGGCCGACGCTCACGCCGACGGCCTGGCGGTGGTCAGCGGTGACGCCACCCGGCGCGAGGTGCTCAACCGGGCCGGGGTCGGCAAGGCCGACCAGATCATCATCACCACCGACCGGGACGACTCCAACGTGCTGGCGACCCTCACCGTGCGCCAGCTCAACCCGGACGCGTGGATCGTCTCCGCGGTGCGGGAGCACGAGAACGCGCCGCTGATGAAGCAGTCCGGTGCGGACTCGGTGATCACCTCCTCGGACGCCGTGGGCCGGCTGCTCGGGCTCTCCTCGGTCTCGCCGACCCTCGGTGCGGTGATGGAGGACCTGCTGACCTACGGCGCCGGCCTGGAGGTGGCCGAGCGCGACCTGATGGTCGGCGAGGTGGGCAAGCAGCCGCAGCAGCTCGCCGACCAGGTGATCGCGGTGGTGCGAGACGAGAAGGTGTTCCGCTACTACGACCCGGTCGTGACCACGCTGTCGCGCGGAGACCGGCTGATCGTGGTGCGGCCGGCGAAGGAGCTGCCGTGGGCGCCGCGGCCCGGCACGCACGGCGAGGAGTTCGCCGCCGCCGACGAGAGCTGACGGCGGGTAGAAAAGAGTTGAGCCGCTGGCGTCTCGGGTCACCAGCGGCTCAACGAGAAGAACTGTAGCCGCCCCGGCGGTGGGGATCGCTCGAAACGGCGGTGCCCTGGGTAAAGATCCCCCAAATTGGGTAGGACGGGCGGGACGGAAAGGGAGGCCGGGGACGACCGGCTCAGCCGCGGTCGGTCAGGATCAGCGGTCCGTCGGCGGTGATGGCGATGGTGTGCTCCATGTGCGCCCCGCGGGAGCCGTCGGCGCTGCGCAGCGTCCAGCCGTCCGGGTCGGTGTAGATCTCGTCGGTGGTGTGCAGGAACCAGGGCTCGATCGCGATCACCAGCCCGGGCTGCAGCCTGTAGCCGCGCCCGGGGCGACCGTCGTTGGGCACGTGCGGGTCGCCGTGCATGGTGCGGCCCACGCCGTGTCCGCCGAACTGGGTGTTGATCTTCAGGCCGGCGCCGCGCGCGACCTCGGCGATCGCGGAGGAGATGTCGCCGAGCCGGTTGCCCGGCTGGGCCGCGGCGATGCCGGCGGCCAGCGCCTCGGTGGTGACCTCGATCAGTCGCAGGTCCTCCGGGCGCGGCGTACCGACGACGAGGGAGAGCGCGCTGTCGGAGACCCAGCCGTCCACGCTGGCGGCGAAGTCGACGCTGAGCAGGTCGCCGTCCTGGAGCGCATAGTCGAACGGCAGGCCGTGCAGCACCGCGTCGTTGACGCTCGTGCACAGCACCTTGCCGAACGGCATCGCCCCGAAGCTGGGGTGGTAGTCGATGTAGCACGACTCCGCGCCCCGCTCGGTGATCATCCGGTGGGCGAGGGCGTCGAGCTCGAGCAGGTTCACCCCGACCGCCGCCTTGTCGGCCAGGGCCAGGAGCACGTCGGCGACGAATCGCCCGGCCGGCTTCATCTCGTCGATCTGGGTCGGGGTGCGGAGCTCGATCACGCAGGCGACTCTAGCCCGGGCCGGCGCGCGAGCCCGAGCCGGGAAGGCGGCGGCCCGGCGCTCCGCCGGGGCGTTCTGCTCAGGGCAGCTCTGCCGACGGCGGATTCCCTGGTCGTCGTACGGCGTGACGTCCAGGCTCGAGGCATGACTCAGATCACCACCCGAGCACAGAGACCGGCGCAGGCAGCGGCGCCGGCAGCGGCACCCGCACTCGACGACCAGCTTGCCGGCCGGCTGCTGCAGCAACGCATCCTGGTGCTCGGCCAGGAGGTCGACGATCCGATCGCCAACCGGATCTGTGCCCAGCTGCTGCTGCTCTCCGCGGAGGACCCGCACCGCGACATCAGTCTCTACATCAACTCCCCGGGCGGCTCGGTGACCGCCGGGATGGCCATCTATGACGTCATCCAGCTGATCCCGAACGACGTCTCGACGCTCGGCATGGGGCTGGCCGCGAGCATGGGTCAGTTCCTGCTGACGGCCGGGACGCCCGGCAAGCGCTTCGTGCTGCCGAACGCCGAGGTGCTGCTGCACAAGGGCTCGGCCGGCATCGGCGGCAGCGCGGCCGACATCGCGGTGCAGGCCGCGCGGCTCGAGCGGATGACCCGGCGGATGCTGCAGATCACCGCGGCGTGCACCGGCCAGAGCGAGGCGACGATCGACCTCGACTCGGTGCGGGACAGGTGGTTCACCGCCGAGGAGGCGCGGGAGTACGGCCTGGTCGACGAGGTGCTCAGCGATGTCGGGTCGGTGACGCCGGCGCGCCACGGCCTGGCCTTCGGGGCCGGCCGATGAGCAGCTACTCGATTCCGTCGGTCATCGAGCGGACCCGAACGGGGGAGCGGGCGACCGACATCTACAGCCGGCTGCTCTCCGAGCGCATCGTCTATCTCGGCACCCCGATCGATGACGGCGTGGCCAACGTCGTGATCGCGCAACTGCTCTATCTGGAGTCGGAGAGCAGCGAGACCGAGATCGGGATCTACCTCAACTCCGCCGGCGGCGACCCGACCGCGGCCCTCGGCATCTACGACACGATGCAGTTCATCAACGCTCCGGTCCTCACCACCTGCGTGGGCCAGGTGGCCGGTCCGGCGGCGGTGTTGCTGGCGGCCGGGGCGCCCGGGCGCCGTACCGTCCTGCCGCATGCGCGAGCGGTGTTGCAGCAGCCGGGGCAGGGCGGCACCCGTGGCGACGTACCGGACCTCCAGGTGGCGGCCAAGGAGATCGCTCGGCTACGGGCGGAGCTGGAGGCGATCCTCTCCCGGCACACCGGCCGGGAGAGTGCCCAGATCCATGCCGACACCGAGCGGGACCTGGTGCTGGGCGCCGACCAGGCGGTGGAGTACGGACTCGTCGACGCGGTGCTGGAGAGCAGGAAGGCGGCGCAGTAGCGGGCAGATCCGGGGCGGGCCCTCACGCGGCCAGCGCGAGCGGGCCGCGTACGGCCGCGGTGGTGAGGCGTCGGGTGACCCGTGCGGTCAGATCGACGAGCCGGAGGCCGAGCGCCGCCGCCACCGCGCCCAGCATCTCCGAGCTCGGCTCCTTGCGTCCCCGCTCGATCTCGGAGAGGTACTGGGTGGAGAGCCCGGCCTCGCCGGCCACCTCCGCGAGCGTACGGCGCTGGGTGGCCCGCTCGGCGCGCAGCTCCTGTCCGACCGCGTCCCGCCACAGCGGCTCGGCCGACGGCGCCGGGCGCGGACCGATGGGGCGTGGCAATCGAATCAACTCACCCATGTCGCCCACCCTAGCCGCGCACCGGGTGCGGAGACCGGTACGGAGACTCGGACCGGTCGGTGTTCGCGCCGGGCGAACGCTCACCAGCCGCGCTCGCGCCACTCCGCCAGGTGGGGCCGCTCGGCGCCGAGGGTGGAGTCGTCGCCGTGACCGGGGTAGAACCAGGTGTCGTCGCCGAGACGCTGGAAGACCCGTTCGTCCACGTCGTTGATCAGCTGCTCGAAGCGACCGGCGTTGTTCTGGGTGTTGCCGACGCCGCCGGGGAAGAGCGAATCGCCGGT
The DNA here is from genome assembly GCF_047606145.1 of Nocardioides sp. Taxonomy (GTDB): domain Bacteria; phylum Actinomycetota; class Actinomycetes; order Propionibacteriales; family Nocardioidaceae; genus Nocardioides. The sequence continues at coordinate 17,632 of NZ_JASGET010000101.1, forward strand.
GAACAGGTGGGGGGTGCCGGCGGGATCGGAGTAGAGCAGCGCGATGGACCCGGGGGTGTGCCCGCGCAGCGCGATCACCTGCAGGGTGCACTCACCGACGGTGACGGTGTCGCCCTGGCCCACCGCACGGTCGATGCCCACGCCGGTGGCGTCCTCGATCGCGGCGGCGTCGCGCTCCCCGGCGATGGTGACCGCGCCGGTGGCGGCGACCACCTCGGCGAGCGCGCGATGGTGGTCCCAGTGCCGGTGCGTGGTGACCACCGTGGCCAGTCCGTCGGCGCCGACCAGGTCGAGCAGCACTCGCGGCTCGTCGGCGGCGTCGATGAGCAGCTGCTCACCGGTCTGCTGACAGCGCAGCAGGTAGCAGTTGTTGGACATGGTCGGATCGACGGCGACCTTGGTGATACGCAGCTCGGCGAGTTCGCGCGCCTCGGCGGGGCCGCCGGGCTTCACCGCCCCGGTGTAGCTCATCTGGTCCTCCCCGGCCCCGCCGTGGGGGCATCGACACTCTGGAAGCATGCAGCGCCGGGACGCGGCGCGCAAACTTGTCGGTGGCGACTGGCAGGGTGCCCTCCGGAGTGTGCGTGCCGATCGACCGATTGACCGATTGATGCGGTCGCGTACTATGACGAACAGTTGTTCGATGGAAGGGATCGCTCAGTGGCCGAGCAGCAGCTCATCATCCGGGGTGCCAGGGAGCACAACCTCAAGGATGTCTCGCTGGATCTTCCGCGCGACGCGCTGATCGTCTTCACCGGCTTGTCCGGCAGCGGCAAGTCGAGCCTGGCCTTCGACACCATCTTCGCCGAGGGCCAGCGTCGCTACGTCGAGTCGCTCTCGGCGTACGCCCGCCAGTTCCTCGGCCAGATGGACAAGCCGGACGTCGACTTCATCGAGGGACTCAGCCCCGCGGTCTCCATCGACCAGAAGTCGACCTCGCGCAACCCGCGATCCACGGTCGGCACCATCACCGAGGTCTACGACTACCTCCGCCTGCTCTACGCGCGCGCGGGTCGGCCGCACTGCCCGGTGTGTGGCGCGCCGATCGAGCGGCAGACCCCGCAGCAGATCGTGGACCGCATCCTGACCCTGCCCGAGGGCACCCGGTTCCAGGTGCTGGCGCCGGTCATCCGCGGCCGCAAGGGGGAGTACGTCGAGCTGTTCTCCTCGTTGCAGACCCAGGGCTTCTCCCGTGCCCGGGTGGACGGCGAGACCCACACCCTGGACGCGCCGCCGAAGCTGGACAAGCAGAAGAAGCACACCATCGAGGTGGTGGTGGACCGGCTGGCCGTCAAGGAGTCGGCGAAGCGCCGTCTGACCGACTCGGTGGAGACCGCGCTGGAGCTGGCCGGCGGCCTGGTGGTGGTCGACTTCGTCGACGGTCCTCTCCCGGACGGGCAGTCCCAGCTGAAGTTCAGCGAGAAGATGGCCTGTCCCAACGATCATGTGCTCGACACCGACGAGCTGGAGCCGCGGTCGTTCTCCTTCAACTCGCCCTTCGGCGCCTGTCCGGCCTGTACCGGGCTGGGCACCCGGATGGAGGTCGATCCGGAGCTGGTGGTGCCGAACCCGGCCGCCACCCTCGCGGACGGCGCCGTCCAGCCCTGGAGCCAGGCGCATGTCGCCGACTACTTCCAGCGCCTGCTCGGCGCGCTCGGCGACGAGCTGGGCTTCGACCTGGACACGCCCTGGTCGGCGTTGCCCGAGCGGGCCCGCGCGGCGATCCTGGAGGGCCATGGCCGCAAGGTCCACGTGGTCACCACCAACCGGTACGGCCGGGTCCGCTCCTACGACGCCGAGTTCGAGGGCGTACGGCGCTATATCGAGCGCCGTCACCGGGAGGCGGAGAGCGACACCAGCCGCGAGCGGTTCGAGGGCTTCATGCGGGAGGTGCCGTGTCCGACCTGCCGGGGCAGCCGGCTGAAGCCGATCTCGGTCGGCGTCACCCTCGGCGACCGCGCCAGCGGCGGGCTGAACATCGCCGAGGTGTGCGCGCTGCCGATCAACGAGACCGCGGCCTGGCTGAACCGGGTCGAGCTGAGTGCCCGGGAGCGGCAGATCGCCGAGCGAGTGCTCAAGGAGATCCAGGAGCGGCTGCGCTTCCTGCTCGACGTCGGCCTCGACTACCTCTCCCTCGACCGCCCGTCCGGGTCGCTGTCCGGCGGCGAGGCGCAGCGCATCCGGCTCGCCACCCAGATCGGTGCCGGGCTGGTGGGCGTGCTGTACGTCCTCGATGAGCCGTCGATCGGGCTGCACCAGCGCGACAACCACCGGCTCATCGAGACCCTCGTCCGGCTCAAGGACCTGGGCAACACGCTGATCGTGGTCGAGCACGACGAGGACACCATCAAGGTGGCCGACTGGGTGGTCGACATCGGCCCCGGGGCCGGCGAGCACGGTGGGCAGGTGGTGCACAGCGGCACCGTCGGCGCGTTGCTCGCCAACGAGCACTCCGCGACGGGGCAGTACCTGGCCGGCAAGCGCGAGATCCCGGTCCCGGCGGTCCGCCGCCCGCGGACCGTCGGCCGCGAGCTGACCGTGCACGGCGCGCACGAGCACAATCTCAAGGACCTCGACGTCACCTTCCCGCTGGGACTCTTCGTCGCGGTCACCGGCGTCTCCGGGTCGGGCAAGTCCACCCTGGTCAACGACATCCTCTACACCTCGCTGGCCAAGCAGCTCTACGGTGCCCGGGCGGTGCCCGGCCGGCACACCTCGATCAGCGGGATGGAGCACGTGGACAAGGTCATCCACGTCGACCAGTCGCCGATCGGGCGTACGCCGCGGTCGAACCCGGCCACCTACACGGGGGTCTTCGACCACGTGCGCAAGCTGTTCGCCTCCACTCCGGAGGCGAAGATGCGCGGCTACCAGCAGGGCCGGTTCTCCTTCAACGTCAAGGGCGGCCGATGTGAGGCCTGCTCCGGTGACGGCACCATCAAGATCGAGATGAACTTCCTGCCCGACGTCTATGTGCCCTGCGAGGTCTGTCACGGCGCCCGGTACAACCGGGAGACCCTGGAGGTGCACTACAAGGGCAAGACCATCGCCGAGGTGCTCGACATGCCGATCGAGGAGGCGGTCGACTTCTTCGCGGCCGTCCCGGCGATCGCGCGGCACCTGACCACGCTGGTCGAGGTGGGGCTCGGGTATGTCCGCCTCGGCCAGCCGGCGACCACCCTCTCAGGGGGCGAGGCGCAGCGGGTGAAGCTCTCCGCGGAGTTGCAGAAGCGCTCCACCGGGCGCACCGTCTATGTGCTCGACGAGCCCACCACCGGACTGCACTTCGAGGACATCCGCAAGCTTCTCGGCGTGCTGTCCAGCCTCGTCGACAAGGGCAACACGGTGTTGGTCATCGAGCACAACCTGGACGTGATCAAGACCGCCGACTGGCTGGTCGACATGGGGCCCGAGGGCGGCAACCGCGGTGGTGCGGTGGTGGCCGAAGGCACTCCCGAGGAGGTGGCGAGCATCCCGGCGAGCCACACCGGTCGGTTCCTGGCCCCTCTGCTGGAGGGGCGTGCCGCCGAGCAGCCCGGCCCGCCGCGGTCGGTGCCCGAGGTCGCCGACCCGGCAGCCAAGACAGCCAAGACCGCCAAGACAAGGAAGACGGGCACGACGACCAAGACGGCCAAGACGGGCAGGGCGACCAAGAAGGCCGCCGCCAAGCGGCCCGCCACGAGGAGCAGCGCCGGTTAGCCAGCCAACCGGGACAGTCAGCCGGGACAGTCAGCGTGATCCCGCGGCGGTGGCCGGGAGCGTGCGTCGCCACCGCTCGTCGCGCGGGGACCGGCGCCGCTCCAGTCGTGCATCCAGCAGGATCCGGGCCTCGTCCCACCGGTCCGCGCGCAGCAGCGCGGCGATGCGGGCCTCCTCGACCACCTCGCGCTGGGCATCGGAGCCGCCGAGGCGCCGGATCGACGGCGCGAGCACGGCGAGCCGGTCGGCAGCCTCGCCGGGACGGTCCGTGGCCATCAGCCCGAGCGCGACCGTGAGCGGCGCCACCACCTCGCGCATGGTGGCGTGGGCGTGGCCGCCCGCCCATCGTGCCAGCGCGTCCAGCCGGACCGTGTCGCCGATGGCCAGCAGCGCCACCGCGGCGTGCAGGGCGAGGAACGGGGTCGCCGGCCGCTCCAGAGTGGTCTCGCCGGTCACCCGGAGCACCTCGCTCATGTCGGGCACGGCGCTCGCGCCCGGGGTGAGGGCCCACCGGAACAGCAGCGAGCCGCTGTCGACCAGCGCGCGGCACCCGAGCGCGTTCCCCGGCTGCAGTTGGGTCCGATAGCGACGTCGGACGGCGTCGAGGTCGCCGAGCGAGAGCTCGTGCAGGGCGGCGTGCCAGCTGAAGTGCGAGAGGCTGTCGATCTCGGCCCCGTCGCCGAGCACCCAGGCGTCCATCCAGGCGAGGCCACTCTCGTGGTCCCCGGTCTCGTAGTGCGCGTGCGCGCGGGCGTGCGCGGAGTGCCCCGCACCCGGGACGACGGCCAGCGACCGACAGGAGAGCTCCATCGCCTCGTCGAACCGCAGCTGCTCGGTGCGGATGAAGGCGAGCAGGCCGGCGTACCACCAGTCGTCGCCATAGGCCGGGGCCGCCCGCTCCACGATCGCCCAGGCCTCCTCGGGCACCTCGGTGGCGCCGGCGAACGCGATCGTCGGCACCGCGGTGGACAGCAGCAGGGCGTCTCGGGGATAGGCCGCCAGGTGGTCGATCAACGGGCGGGAGTCGCCGCCGATGTGCGCCACGACGGCGTGTACGTGGCTGCGCTCGCGCTCGTCGCCGCGACCGGCGTGCAGTCGCGCCTGACGCAGCCGCGCGTCGACGTCGACGGGGGCGCACAGCTCGTGTCCCAGCAGGGCCAGGGCGGCGTGTCCGAGGGCGAACGTCGGGTCGTGCACGATCGACTCGGCGAAGTGGTCGAGTGCCCCGGTGCGCAGGCGCAGCACGTCGAGCAGGCCCGCGTCGTACGCCTCGGCTGCCGAGGTGGCGGTGGTCAAGGCGTAGCCGTAGCTGTCACGGGGGCTCACATAACAAGACTAGATCACTAGACAATCCCGGGCGAGGAGGCGGCCGGTACGGCGTACGTGTCGGTGTCGAGCCGTAGGGTTGTGGACGTGCCCGACCCGCGTAGCTACCGGCCGAAGCCGAGCGAGATCCCCACCCGGCCGGGGGTCTACCGGTTCCGGGATCCGGCCGGCCGGGTGATCTATGTCGGCAAGGCGGTCAACCTGCGCGCCCGGCTGGCGAACTACTTCCAGCCGCTGCCCAGCCTGCACCCTCGCACCGCCACCATGGTGACCACCGCGGCCAGCGTGGAGTGGACGGTGGTCAACACCGAGGTCGAGGCCCTGCAGCTGGAGTACTCCTGGATCAAGGAGTTCGATCCGCGGTTCAACGTGAAGTACCGCGACGACAAGTCCTACCCGTGGCTCGCGGTGACGGTGGGCGAGGAGTTCCCCCGGGTGATGGTCGGCCGCGGTGCCAAGCGCAAGGGCACCCGCTACTTCGGTCCCTACAGTCACGCCTGGGCCATCCGGGAGACCGTCGACATCCTGCTCCGGGTGTTCCCGATGCGCTCGTGCAGCAACGGCGTCTTCAAGCGCTCGGGCCAGATCGGCCGGCCGTGCCTGCTCGGCTACATCGACAAGTGCTCGGCGCCGTGTGTCGGCTCGATCAGCGCGGCCGACCACCGCGCGATCGTCGAGGACTTCTGTGACTTCATGGCCGGTCACACCACCGGGTTCATGCGGCGCATCGAGAAGGAGATGTTCGCCGCCTCCGAGGAGCTCGACTTCGAGCGGGCCGCCCGGCTGCGGGACGACCTGGCCGCCATGCAACGTGCCCTGGAGAAGCAGGCGGTGGTGCTCGGCGACGGCGCCGACGTCGACGTGATCGCGCTGGCCGAGGACCCGCTCGAGGTCGGCGTGCAGATCTTCTATGTGCGCAGCGGCCGGATCCGCGGCCAGCGCGGCTGGGTCGCCGATCGGGTCGCCGACGGCGGGACCGACGAGCTGGTCGAGCAGTTCCTGCTGCAGCTCTACGCCGGCGAGAGCGCCGACGCCATCCCGCGGGAGATCCTGGTCCCGGTGCTGCCGCCGGACAGGGCCACCCTGGAGGAGCTGCTCTCCGACGTCCGCGGTGCCAAGGTGCAGATCCGCATTCCGCAGCGTGGGGACAAGAAGACGTTGCAGGAGACGGTGGCCGCCAACGCCGCCCAGGCCCTGGCGCTGCACAAGACCAAGCGCGCCAGCGATCTGACCACCCGCAACCGGGCGTTGGAGGAGATCCAGGCGGCGCTCGGTCTGGACGAGGTCCCGCTTCGGATGGAGTGTTACGACATCTCCAACCTCCAGGGCACCGAGGTGGTGGCCTCGATGGTGGTCTTCGAGGACGGGCTGCCGCGCAAGAGCGAGTATCGCCGGTTCGTGATCCGGTCGGTGGGCGGGGAGAGCGGCGCCAACGACGTGGCGTCCATGCACGAGGTGATCACCCGCCGGTTCCGGCGGCTGCTGGAGGAGCAGGCGACCAGCATCCCCGCCGAGGACGGTCCGGGGGGCGGACCTGGCACCGGACCTGGCACCGGGCGCGCGGACGAGCTCGGCCCGATGCTGGTCGACCCCGAGACGGGTCGGCCGCGCAAGTTCGCCTATGCCCCCGGACTGGTGGTGGTCGACGGTGGGCCGCCCCAGGTGGCGGCGGCCAAGCGGGCGCTCGACGAGCTCGGCATCGACGACATCCCGGTGGTGGGCCTGGCCAAGCGGCTGGAGGAGGTGTGGGTGCCCGAGGAGGAGGATCCGGTGATCCTGCCGCGCAGCTCGGAGGGGCTCTACCTGCTGCAACGGCTCCGGGACGAGGCGCACCGGTTCGCCATTACCCACCACCGCTCCCGGCGCAGCAGGTCGATGGTGGAGAGCGTGCTGGACGACGTACCGGGCCTGGGGGAGGTGCGTCGCAAGACCCTGCTGTCGCACTTCGGCTCGTTGCGGAAGCTCCGCGCCGCCACCGCCGAGGAGATCGCCCGGGTGCCGGGCATCGGGCCGGCGACCGCCGCCGCCATCGTCCGGGCCGTCGCCGCCGACAGCGCGTCCGGCCGGGTCTCGGTGAATACCGCCACCGGCGAGGTCACCTCGGCGGATACTGAGACCGTCCCCGCCGCCTCACCCGACCCCGCCACCAAGGAGTCCTGAATGGAGCAACCCGCCACCGGCGAGCTCGTGGTCGTCACCGGCATGACCGGAGCCGGCCGGAGCACGGCGGCCAAGGAGCTGGAGGACCTCGGCTTCTATGTCGTGGACAACCTGCCGGCCAGCCTGCTGCCCGAGGTGGTCGGCCTGGTCGACGCCTCCCGCGGCGCCCAGCAACCGGTGGCGGTCGTGATCGACGTCCGCTCCGGAGCGTTCTTCGACGAGCTGGAGGAGACGCTGGCGCAGCGCGCGGCCGGTCGTCGTACCACGATGGTCTTCCTCGACGCCAGCGACGACATCCTGGTCCGGCGCCAGGAGGCCGCCCGCCGTCCGCACCCGCTGCAGGGCGGCGACCGGCTGCTCGACGGGCTGGCTCGGGAGCGGGTGGCGTTGGCCGACCTGCGGGCGGCCGCCGACCTGGTCATCGACACCTCCGCGCTCAACGTGCACCAGCTGACCGACCGGATCGCGGAGGCGTTCGGCACCCCGGACACCACCAGACTGCGGGTCTCGGTGGTCAGCTTCGGGTTCAAGTACGGCATCCCGGTGGACGCCGACTTCGTCGCCGACATGCGTTTCCTGCCGAACCCGCACTGGATCCCGGAGCTGCGGCCCGGGAACGGCCGGGACAACCCGGCGGTGGCCGACTACGTCTACTCCCGGCCCGGGGCGCAGGAGTTCCTGGCCGGCTACGTGCCGGTGCTCGCCGGCGTCGCCGAGGGCTACCTGCGCGAGGGGAAGCGCTTCATGCGGGTGGCGGTCGGCTGCACCGGCGGCAAGCACCGCAGCGTGGCGATGGCCGAGGAGATCGCGCGCCGCCTGCGCGCCGACGGGCTGGTCGCCCGCGCGATCCACCGCGACCTGGGGCGGGAGTGACGGTGAGCACCCCCGAGCGTGACGAGCGGCACGGCGACCAGGCCCAGGCCGCCGTCGCCCTCGGCGGCGGGCACGGGCTGTTCGCCTCGCTCAGCGCGCTGCGGCTGCTGGTCGACGATCTGACCCTGGACAGCCTCACCGCGATCGTCACGGTGGCCGACAACGGCGGCTCGTCCGGGCGGCTGCGGCGCGAGTTCGGCGTACTGCCGCCCGGTGACCTGCGGATGGCGCTGGCCGCGCTGTGCGGCGACGACCGGTGGGACGGCACCTGGGCGCAGGTGCTGCAGCACCGCTTCGCGGGTGACGGCGAGATGAACGGCCACAACCTGGGCAACCTGCTCATCGTCGGCCTCTGGGAGCAGCTCGGCGACCACGTCGAGGCGCTGGACTGGGTCTGCCGGCTGCTGCGTGCCAAGGGCCGGGTGCTGCCGATGGCGCTGGTGCCGATGGACATCACCGCCGAGGTCCGGGGTCTGGTCCCCGGCGACCCGAACGCGCTCACCACCGTCCGCGGGCAGGTCGAGGTCGCGACCACCGACGGGATCATCGACAGCATCGCCCTGGTCCCCGACGACCCGCCGGCCGCACCGGCCGCGCTGGCCGCGATCGCCGCGGCGGAGTGGGTCTTCCTCGGCCCCGGGTCGTGGTTCACCTCGGTGCTGCCGCATCTGATGGTGGCCGCGCTGCGGCAGGCGCTGCTGCGGACCGCGGCCCGGATCGTGGTGGTGATGAACCTCGCCGAGCAGGTCGGCGAGACGCCCGGCTTCGGGCCGGCGGATCATCTCACCGCGTTGCTCGAGCACGCTCCCGACCTGCGCATCCATGCGGTGCTGGCCGACGGCTCGATGGACGGCCTGGACGAGCTGGCCGATCTGGTGGCGGCCTCGGGCACCACCCTGGTCGTCGAGGACGTGTCGATCGGCGACGGTACGCCGCGACACGACCCGGCCAAGTTGGCGGCGGCGTACGCACGGATCATGGCAGGGGACGCCTCCCGGCGTTGACGAGGCGTGAAAGACTCCGGCGTATGGCGATGACGGCACAGGTGAAAGCAGAACTGGCCTCCACCCAGGTCACGAAGGTGTGTTGTCGCAAGGCGGAGGTCGCCTCGACGCTGCGGTTCGCCGGCGGGATCCACATCGTGGCGGGCCGGATCGTCATCGAGGCCGAGCTGGACACCGGTGCCGCGGCGCGCCGGCTGCGCACCGATATCGCCGAGATCTACGGTCACACCGCCGAGGTGGCGATGGTGCAGGGCAACGGCATCCGCAAGGGCAGCCGGTACATCGTCCGAGTGGTCAGGGACGGTGAGGCACTGGCGCGCCAGACGGGGCTGTTGGACCAGCGCGGGCGCCCCGTCCGCGGCCTGCCGCCGGCGGTCGTCTCCGGGGGCACCTGCGATGCCGTCGCCGCCTGGCGCGGCGCGTTCCTGGCGCACGGTTCGCTGACCGAGCCCGGCCGGTCCTCCGCGTTGGAGGTCACCTGTCCCGGCTCCGAGGCGGCACTGGCGCTGGTCGGGGTGGCCCGCCGGCTCGGGATCTCGGCCAAGGCACGCGAGGTGCGGGGCGTGGACCGGGTGGTGATCCGGGACGGCGACGCCATCGGCCAGCTGCTGACCCGGCTGGGCGCGCACGAGTCGTTGATGGCCTGGGAGGAGCGCCGGATGCGGCGCGAGGTGCGCGCCACCGCCAACCGGTTGGCGAACTTCGACGATGCGAACCTGCGCCGCTCGGCGCGCGCCGCGGTCGCCGCCGGAGCCCGCGTCGACCGGGCCCTGGAGATCCTCGGCGAGGAGATCCCCGACCACCTGCGCCAGGCCGGCACCCTGCGGCTGGAGCACAAGCAGGCCTCGCTGGAGGAGCTCGGCCAGCTGCACGACCCGGTGCTCACCAAGGACGCCATCGCCGGTCGGATCCGTCGTCTGCTCGCGATGGCCGACAAGCGCGCCGAGGAGCTCGGCGTACCGGACACCGAGGCGTCGCTGACCGCGGAGATGCTCGCCGACGACTGAGGCTCCCCCTGACCCCCGCTGCCTGGCGACCCCGAGGTCGGACTGGGTAGGGTCGGGGTGGGCGACCGAACGCCCACCCACCGTCACGGCCGGCGACCAAACGCCTGCCCCAGACCCAGGAGATCTGCAGTGACTGTTCGCGTTGGCATCAATGGATTCGGCCGGATCGGCCGCAACTTCTTCCGCGCGGTACGCGCGTCCGGCCTCGACCTCGAGATCGTGGCCGTCAACGACCTCACCGACAACAAGCACCTCGCCCCGCTGCTCAAGTTCGACTCGATCCTCGGTCGCCTGGACGCCGACGTCGAGGCCAGCGAGAGCGAGATCACGGTCGGTGACCAGGTGATCAAGACCTTCGCCGAGCGGGATCCCGCCAACCTGACCTGGGGTGACCTCGGCGTCGACGTGGTGGTGGAGTCCACCGGGTTCTTCACCGACGCCACCAAGGCCCGCGCCCACGTGGACGCGGGCGGCGCCAAGAAGGTCATCATCTCCGCGCCGGCCAGCAACGAGGACGCCACCTTGGTGATGGGCGTCAACCACGAGACCTACAACCCCGACACGGACACGGTCATCTCCAACGCGTCCTGCACCACCAACTGCCTGGCCCCGATGGCGAAGGCGCTCAACGACGGCCTCGGCATCGTCAAGGGCCTGATGACCACGGTGCACGCCTACACCGCCGACCAGAACCTGCAGGACAACATCCACAAGGACCTGCGGCGGGCGCGGGCCGCCGCGCTGAACGTGGTGCCGACCTCGACCGGCGCGGCCAAGGCGATCGGCCTGGTCCTGCCCGAGCTCAAGGGCAAGCTCGACGGCTATGCGCTCCGCGTCCCCGTCCCGACCGGCTCGATCACCGACCTGTCCTTCGAGGCCGGCCGGGAGACCTCCGTCGAGGAGGTCAACGAGATCGTCAAGGCGGCCGCCGACGGCCGGATCCTGAAGTACTCCACCGATCCGATCGTCTCCTCCGACATCGTCACCGATCCGGCCTCGTGCATCTTCGACGCGCCGCTGACCAAGGTGATCGGCAACCAGGTCAAGGTGGCCGGCTGGTACGACAACGAGTGGGGCTACTCCAACCGCCTCGCGGACCTGATCGACTACGTCGGCAAGACCCTCTGAGGCGGGTCGGGTAGACGTGGCGGACACCATCGAGCAGCTCGCCGAGAAGATCGGCGGGCTGGCGGGCAGGCGCGTGCTGGTGCGCTGTGACCTCAACGTCCCGCTGGAGGACGGTCCCGGGGGCTCGGAGGACCGGGTGGTCACCGACGACGGACGCATCCGCGCGTCGCTGCCGACCCTGACCAAGCTGTCCCGGGCGGGTGCGCGCGTGCTCGTGCTCGCCCACCTGGGGCGCCCGGCGGGAGCGCCGGACCCGGCCTACTCGCTGCGCCCGGCCGCCGAACGGCTGGCCGAGCTCGCCGACTTCTCGGTCGGGCTGGCCACCGACACCGTGGGGCCCAGCGCACAGGCGATGGCCGCCGCGGCCGCGGACGGCGACGTGGTGGTGCTGGAGAACGTCCGTTTCAACCCCGGTGAGACCAGCAAGGACGACGCCGAGCGACGCGCGTTCGCCGCGCAGCTGGCCGCGCTCGGCGACGCGTTCGTCTCCGACGGCTTCGGTGTGGTGCATCGCAAGCAGGCCAGCGTCTACGACCTGGCCCAGCTGCTGCCGCATGCGATGGGGGACCTGGTCGCCGCCGAGATCGACGTACTCGAGCGGTTGACCGAGACGCCGGAGCGGCTCTACGCGGTGGCGCTCGGCGGGTCGAAGGTCTCCGACAAGCTGGGTGTGATCGACAACCTGTTGGGCAAGGCCGACCGGCTGCTGATCGGCGGCGGGATGGTCTTCACCTTCCTCGCGGCTCAGGGCCATGAGGTCGGCAAGAGCCTGCTGGAGACCGATCAGATCCCGACGGTGCTCGGCTATCTCGACCGGGCACGGGCCGAGGGGGTCGAGATCGTGTTGCCCACCGACGTCGTCGTGGCCGACTCCTTCGGCGACGAGAGCTCGGCCCGGGTGGTGGCCGCGGACGCGATCCCGGCCGAGACGCTCGGCCTGGACATCGGCCCGGCGTCCGGAGCCGCCTTCGCTGCGGCGCTGGCCGACGCCAGGACGGTGTTCTGGAACGGGCCGATGGGCGTCTTCGAGCAGCCGGCCTTCGCCGAGGGCACCCGGGCGGTCGCCCAGGCGCTCACCGGGGTCACCGCCGCCGGCGGGCTGTCGGTGGTCGGCGGTGGCGACTCCGCCGCGGCGGTGCGGACGCTCGGGTTCGCCGACGACGCGTTCGGTCACATCTCCACCGGCGGTGGCGCCAGCCTGGAGTACCTGGAAGGAAAGGAGCTCCCCGGCCTCACCGTGCTGGGGGAGTGAGCGATGGCCGGCACGCGTACCCCGCTGATGGCGGGGAACTGGAAGATGAACCTCAATCACCACGAGGCGGTGGTGCTGGTCCAGAAGCTCGCCTGGACGCTCTCCGACAAGCGCCACGACTACGCCAAGGCGGAGGTGGCGGTGATCCCGCCGTTCACCGACCTGCGGTCGGTGCAGACGCTCGTCGACGGCGACCGGCTCTCCATCGAGTACGGCGCCCAGGACGTCTCGGTGCATCCCGACGGCGCCTACACCGGCGAGATCTCGGCCGGGATGCTCGCCAAGCTCGGCTGCAGCTACGTGGTGGTCGGGCACTCCGAGCGGCGGGCCTATCACGGCGAGAGCGACGAGACCGTGGCGGCCAAGGCGGCGGTGACGCTCGCGGCCGGCATGGTGCCGATCGTGTGCGTCGGCGAGGGCCTCGAGATCCGGCAGGCCGGCACTCACCTGGAGCACTGCACCGCGCAGACGGCAGGTTCGCTGGCCGGGCTGGATGCGGCGCAGGTGGCCGGGCTGGTGATCGCCTACGAGCCGGTGTGGGCGATCGGCACCGGTGAGGTGGCGACCCCGGAGGACGCCCAGGAGGTCTGCGCCGGGATCCGGGCCTGGGCCGAGCAGACCTATGGTGCCGAGACCGCCGCCGCGGTGCGGATCCTGTACGGAGGCTCGGTGAAGGCGAACAACGTCGCCGGACTGATGCAGCAGGCCGATGTCGACGGGGCGCTGGTGGGTGGCGCGAGCCTGCAGGTCGAGGAGTTCGCGGCGATCTGTCGGTTCTATGACCTGCCGGTGCTCTGATCGGGCGCGGCTGACGTAGGATTCGGAACCGTGGAACTTCTCTTCACCGTCATCCTGGTCATCGCGAGCGTGCTGATGATCCTGTTGGTGCTGCTGCACAAGGGCCGTGGGGGCGGGCTCTCCGACATGTTCGGCGGCGGCGTCTCCAGCTCGTTGGGGGGCTCGTCCGTCGCGGAGCGCAACCTCGACCGGCTCACCGTCGGCATCGGGGTGATCTGGTTCGCGTGCGTGATCGCACTCGGACTGTTGCTGGCTTATTAGGGCGCGTCTGCGACGGGTCGGTCCGACGGGCCGGACGTCACCCGCACACGGGGCGTGTGGTCGCCGAACCAGTTCGGCTACACCACTTCAGAGAGGACAGAATCACCGATGGCTGGTGGAGGGAATGCGATCCGGGGCTCACGGATCGGCGCTGGCCCGATGGGGGAGGCCGAGCGGGGTGAGGCGGCGCCACGCAAGGCGGTCGTCTACTTCTGCGCCAACGAGCACCGCTCGGTGATCACGCTCGCCGTCGAGGCGACCGAGCCCGAGTCCTGGGACTGCCCGAAGTGTGGCCTGCCGGCCGGACTCGACGCCGAGAACGCCCCGCCGGCCCCCAAGATCGAGCCCTACAAGACGCACCTGGCCTATGTGAAGGAGCGTCGCTCCGAGGCCGAGGCGGCCGACATCCTGGACGAGGCGATCCAGCTCCTGCGTTCGCGCCGCCGGTCCGGCGAGGTCATCTTCTGACGCCGACTCGGCGCTTGTCGTACGCCTGAGGTCGCCGAGTCGGCACTACTTGGACCAGGTAGCGCCGACTCGGCGATTCAGGCGGGGCGAGGAAGAGCGTGGCCGCGGCGACGAAGCGCGGCTTCGTACAGTCGGCGGATCTTGAGCTCGGGGCAGCTGGTCCGAACGAAGAGGTCCTCCTTGGTGAAGATCTCGAGCAGCCAATCCTGCTCCGCGAGATCCTGCCGCTGGTTGCGGTCCCTCTCGAGCGCCTCCGGCGCGGAATGCCACTCGAGACCGTCATACTCGAGGGCGAACCGCAGCTCTTCATTTCCCAGATCGAGACGGGCGACGAAACGGCCCCGGTCGAAGACCTCGAGCTGCGGGACGACCGGCACTCGGCAGTCGCGGCACAGGATACGGAGGATCGACTCCGGTGGCGACTCGGCGCGACCGTCTGCCATCGGACCGACGACCCGGAGTGTTCGGACCCAGCGATGGCCGCGGAACTGTTCGATGCCGGCGTTGAACTCCTCCGGCCGGTAGCGGCCCAGCCGGTGCATCTGGTCGATGGCCGAGATCGCGGCGTTGGGCCATGGCACCCGGCCGAGGTCCCAGGCGGTCCGCAGCGGGGTGGTGACCCGCATGCCGCCGACCACCGTCACGTGCTCCTTCGGCAGCCATCGCTCACCGCTGGTGGCGATGTGGTTGCGCAGCCGGCCCTTGCCCGATGGCCGGAAGATGGAGAGTGGACGCAGCCCGATGTGCTCGCCGGGCGCCAGCACCATCGAGGCGCCGTGCAACCAGCCTGCGTGCCGGTCGACGATCACACAGTCGTCCGGTGCGACCAGTGCGAGACACCGCGCCCGGAGCTCGATCGAGTCGCCGGCCTCGGTCGCCAGATAGACACCGCGGACCGTGCGTCTGATCAGGCCCGAGGCCAACAGTCGTTCGAGCTGTCGCCGGGATATCCCCGCATCCGTAGCCATCGCGCCGGTGAACGGCCGATCGATCGGCAGCGGGAACTCCCGACCGAGACTCCCGGCGAAGCGCATCTCCTCGATGTCCATGCCGCGATCGTGCTGCGGCCGCGGGGCGCGGTACAGGGGTGGCGGCCGGGTTGTGGAGAACCCGTACAGTAAGCGCCGACTCGGCGGGTAGTGAGTGCCGACTCGGTGGGCAGTAAGCGCCGACTCGGCGGTCAGAGCCGGGAGGCCGCGGCGCGGTCGAGGAACCAGACGGTCTCGTCCTCCCCGCCGACCCCGGCCGCCGGGGTCTGGTGCACGTCGGCGTCGCCGAGCGCCGAGGCCACCGCGGCGGCCTTGCCCTCGCCGCTGACCAGGAACCACACCGAGGACGAGCGGCGCAGCGCCTCGAAGGTGAGCGAGACCCGCTCCGGCGGCGGCTTGGGGGAGTCGGTCACTCCGACCGCGATCGCGTCGGTGGCGTCGAGCTGCGGAAACCCGGGGAACAGTGAGGCGATGTGCCCGTCCGGGCCCACCCCGAGCATCAGGATGTCGAAGCGGCCCGAACCCTGGGCGCGCACCTCGGCGGCGTACGCCTCGGCGGCGGCGTCGACGTCGGCGGCGTCCGCGGTGGACGGCATCGCGTGCACCCGGTGTGCGGGTACGCCGACCTCGTCCAGGAAGGCGGCTCGGGCCTGGCCGACGTTGCGGTCGGGGGAGTCCGGCGCGACGAAGCGCTCGTCGCCGAACCAGAAGTCGACGGCGCCCCAGTCCACCCCCGAGGCCGGTGCCAACCGGGCGATCTCGCGGTGGATGGCCTCCGCGATGGTGCCGCCGGTCAGCACGACGTGCGGCACGTGGCCGGCGGCCTGGGCGTCGGCCACCCGGTTGAGGAACTCACCGGCGACGGCAATGGCCAGCTCGGCCGGGTCGGGATGGACTTCGATGCGTGCCTCGGTCACTTCTTCCCCTTCTTCGTCTTCGCGGCCCCGGTCTTGGCTCCGGTCTTGGTCTTGGCCCCCGTCGTGGCCTGGCCGTCGGCGGCGCGGACCAGCGCACGCGCGGTGGCGGCGTAGACCTCGTCCTCGTCCAGCCGGCGTAGCTCCTCGTTCAACAGCTCGGGGACGCCGCGCCGCTTGAGCGCGATCGGCCGCTCCGGGCCACCCGGGATGGAGTAGCGGGCGAGCCGGCCGTCCGGCCGGGTGATCCGTACGTCGCCCCCGGAGGTGCCGACGGTGACGGTGGTGACCCCGGGGCCGTCGGTGACCTCCTGGGTGACGGTGACCTTGAGCCGGTCGCGTAGCCACGCGGCCAGCAGATCGGCGCTCGGGTTGCCGCGCTCGGCGGCCACCACCGCGCCGGTCGGCCGGCCCGGCGGGTTGTCGAACGCCGCGGCCAGCAGGGCCCGCCACGGGGTCAGCCGGGTCCAGGCCAGGTCGGTGTTGCCGGGTGCGTACGCCGCACACCGCGCCACCAGCTTCTTCCCGCCGGCCGCGGCGATGCTCGCGGCATCGGTGATCCGGCGCTGGGCGAGCCGGCCGATCGGGTCGCCGGCGGGGTCGGCGGGCGCCTTGACCGGCCACCACGCCACCACCGGCGAGTCCGGCAGCAGCAGCGGCAGCACCACCGACTCGGGATGTGCGGTCACCTCGCCGGTCAGCCGGATGAGCGCTGACTCGCCGCCGTGGCCCACCCCGATGCCGATCTGCGCGTGCACCCGTCCGTGCCCGCGGCGGGCGCCGATCACGACGCCGAGGATGCGTGCCGGGTGCTCCTGGGCGGCCTCGTGGGCGATGCCCATCGCCTCCTCGGCGTGCTGGTCGTCGGTGACCACCACCAGCGTCATCACCATCCCCATCGCGGGGCTGCCCGCCTCCCGGCGGGCACGGATGAACTCGGCCGCGATGGCCGCCGCGTTGGTGTCGGGCAGCTCGGTGGGAGCCAGCTGGACGGACCGGCCGGCCTGGGCAGCTTGGGCGGGCTGGGTGGACTGGTTCACGGTCGCCTCCAGGTGCGTCCGTCGCGGGCGAGCATCGCGTCGGCCGAGGACGGACCCCACTCGCCCGACGGGTACTGCTCGGGCCCCTTGCCGCGCTTGTCCGCGCGCGCCCAGTGTGCCAGCACCGGGTCCAGCACCTGCCAGGACAGCTCGACCTCGCTGCTGCGCGGGAAGAGTGGCGGATCACCGAGCAGGACGTCGAGGATGAGCCGCTCATAGGCCTCGGGCGACGACTCGGTGAACGAGCCGCCGTAGGCGAAGTCCATCGTGACGTCCCGGATCTCCATCTGGGTGCCCGGCACCTTGGAGCCGAACCGCACCGTGAGACCCTCGTCCGGCTGGATCCGGATGACGAGCGCGTTGTGGGTCAGCTCCTCGGTCGCACCCGCCTCGAACGGCAGGTACGGCGCCCGTTTGAAGATGACGGCGACCTCGGTGACCCGTCGGCCGAGTCGCTTGCCGGTGCGCAGGTAGAACGGCACCCCCGCCCAACGGCGGTTGTCCACGTGCAGGGTCACCGCCGCGTAGGTCTCGGTGGTGGAGCCCTTGGCGATGCCGTCCTCCTCGAGGAACCCGGGCACCTTCACCCCGCCGGCCCACCCGGCGGCGTACTGTCCGCGTGCGGTGGTGGCGCCGAGGTCCGCGGGCAGCTGGATCGAGGAGAGCAGCTTCTCCTTCTCGATCCGCAGCGCCGCGGCATCGAAGGAGACCGGCTCCTCCATCGCCACCAGCGCCATCAGCTGCAGCAGGTGGTTCTGGATGACGTCGCGGGCGGCGCCGATCCCGTCGTAGTAGCCGGCCCGGCCGCCGATGCCGATGTCCTCGGCCATGGTGATCTGTACGTGGTCGACGTAGTGGGCGTTCCACACCGGCTCGAACATCTCGTTGGCGAACCTGACCGCCAGGATGTTCTGCACCGTCTCCTTGCCCAGGTAGTGGTCGATCCGGAAGATCGAGCTCTCCTCGAAGACCGAGTGCAGGGTGTCGTTCAGCTCGCGCGCCGAGGCGAGGTCGTGGCCGAACGGCTTCTCCACCACCACCCGGCGCCAGCCTCCGGCGGGCCGGTCGGAGGTCGAGGACTCCAGCAGCCCGTGATCGTGCAGCTGGCGCACCACCTTGCCGAAGGCGGCCGGTGGCACCGCCAGGTAGAAGGCATGGTTGCCCTGGGTGCCGCTGGACTCGTCGAGCTCGGCGAGGGTGGCCCGCAGCCGTTCGAAGGCGGTGGCGTCGTCGAAGTCGCCCTGGACGAACCGGAACCCGGTGGCGAGCTGGGCCCACACCTCCTCCCGGAAGGGCGTGCGGGCGTACTGCTTGACGGCGTCGTGGACGACGGCGGCGAAGTCCTCGTCCGCCCAGTCCCGCCGGGCGAAGCCGACCATGGAGAAGCCCGGCGGCAACAGTCCGCGGTTGGCCAGGTCGTAGACGGCCGGCACCACCTTCTTGCGGGAGAGGTCGCCGGTCACGCCGAACAGCACGATCCCGCAGGGCCCGGCGATCCGCGGCAGCCGCCGATCCTGCGGGTCCCGCAGCGGATTGGTCTGGCCGCGCCCGACCGCCTGGGTGGGCATCAGCTGCGGTGCTTGCGGTAGTAGCCGATCAACGACCTGGTGGAGGGATCCTGCGCGGCCCTCACCGCCTCGTCGCCGCCGACCGCGGGAGCCAGCGCGAGCGCCAGCTGCTTGCCGAGCTCCACCCCCCACTGGTCGAAACTGTCGATGCCCCAGATCGCGCCCTGGGTGAAGGTGATGTGCTCGTAGAGCGCGATCAGCTGGCCGAGCACCGACGGGGTCAGGGCCGGCGCCATGATCGAGGTGGTCGGCCGGTTGCCGGTGAAGACCCGCGCCGGGACGATCTCCTCGGGTGTCCCCTCGGCCCGGACCTGGTCGGCGGTCTTGCCGAGGGCCAGGGCCTGGGTCTGGGCGAAGAAGTTCGCCAGCAGCAGCTCGTGTACGTCGACCTCGGGTCCGCCCGGACCCTCCGGAGCGTCCACCAGCGGGTAGGCCGGATTGGCGAACCCGATGAAGTCCGCCGGGATCAGCCGGGTGCCCTGGTGGATCAGCTGGTAGAAGGCGTGCTGACCGTTGGTGCCGGGCTCGCCCCAGAAGATCTCCCCGGTCCCGGCGGTCACCGGGCTGCCGTCCCAGCGCACCCCCTTGCCGTTGGACTCCATGGTCAGCTGCTGCAGATAGGCCGGGAAGCGGTGCAGCAGCTGGGAGTAGGGCAGCACCGCATGCGTCTGGGCACCGAGGAAGTCGGCGTACCAGACGTTGAGCAGGCCCATCTGGAGCGGGACGTTCTGCTCCGGCTCCGCGGTGCGAAAGTGCTCGTCGAGGGTATGGAAGCCGGCCAGGAACTCCGCGAACCGCTCGGGTCCGATCGCGATCGCCAGCGAGGTGCCGATCGCGGAGTCGACCGAGTAACGACCGCCGACCCAGTCCCAGAAGCCGAACGCGTTGGCCGGGTCGATGCCGAACGCCTCGACCTTGTCCAGCGCGGTGGAGACCGCGACGAAGTGCTTCGCGACCGCCTCGGCCCCGGTGCCGACCGCGACGCCGGCGGCGGCCAGGGTGTCGAGCAGCCAGCTCCGGCACAATCGCGCGTTGGTGAGCGTCTCCAGGGTGCCGAAGGTCTTGGAGGAGACGATGAACAGCGTGGTCGCCGGGTCGAGCCCGGCCAACGTGGTCGCCGCGTCGGTCGGGTCGATGTTGGAGATGAACCGGCATGCGATCTCGCCCTGTCCGTCCGGCAGGGCCCGGTACGGCGCCAGCGCCTCGTAGGCCATCACCGGGCCGAGGTCGGAGCCGCCGATGCCGATGTTGACCACCGTGCGGATCCGCTCGCCGGTGACGCCGGTCCACGCGCCGGAGCGGACCCGGTCGGCGAAGTCGTAGACCCGGCGGAGGACGTCGTGGACGCTGGCCACCACGTCCTGACCGTCGACGGTCAGGTGCGCGGTCGCGGGCAGTCGCAACGCGGTGTGCAGCACCGCGCGATCCTCGGTGACGTTGATGTGGTCGCCGCGGAACATCGCGTCCCGCCGCTCCGCCACCCCGACCTCGGCGGCCAGCGCGCGCAGCGCCCGCCAGATCTCCGGGCTCACCAGGTTCTTCGACAGGTCGACGTGGAGGTCACCCGCCTCGAGGGTGGAGTGGCGGACCCACTCCTCGTCGGCCAGCGTCGCCCGCAGATCGGGCACGAAGCCCTCGGCGAGCCGCGTCAGCCTCTGCCACGCCTGCGTCGTCGTGGCGTCGACCGGCGCCGCATTCACCGCTCGACCTGGTCCATCTGCCCCTGGACGGTCTCGACGAGCTCGGCCCAGGAGACCTTGAACTTGTCGACGCCCTCGACCTCGAGCACCGTGAACACGTCGGCCAGGTCGACCCCGACGGCGGCGAGCTGGTCGAAGAGGGCCTGCGCCTCGGCCGCCTTCCCGGTGACCTCGTCCCCGGTCACCTCGCCGTGGTCGGCGAAGGCGTTCAGCGTCTTCTCCGGCATGGTGTTGACGGTGTCGGCCACCACCAGGTCGGTGACGTAGAGGGTGTCGGGGTAGGCCGGGTTCTTCACCCCGGTCGAGGCCCACAGCGGCCGCTGGGCGTTGGCGCCGGCCGCCGCCAGCGCCTGCCAGCGCGGGCCGGAGAAGACCTCCTGGAAGGCGCCGTAGGCCAGTCGGGCGTTCGCCACCGCCGCCTGGCCGGCCAGCGCGGCCGCCTCGGAGGTGCCGATCTTCTCCAGCCGGGCGTCGATCTCGGTGTCGACCCGGGAGACGAAGAAGGAGGCCACCGAACGGATGGTGGACAGGTCCAGGCCCGCCTCCTTGGCCTGCTCCAGGCCGGTCAGGTAGGCATCCATCACGGCGCGGTAGCGCTCGGTCGAGAAGATCAGGGTCACGTTGACGCTGATCCCGGCGGCGATCGCGGCGGTGATCGCCGGCAGGCCCTCCAGGGTCGCCGGGATCTTGATCAGCGCGTTGGGCCGGTCGACGGCCGCCCACAGTGCCCGGGCGCTGGCGATGGTGCCCTCGGTGTCGTTGGCCAGGGTCGGCTCCACCTCGATGGAGACCCGGCCGTCGTCCTTGGTGGCGGCCGCCACCGGCGCCAGGATGTCGCAGGCGTTGCGGACGTCCTCGGTGGTGAGCTCGAAGATCACCTTGTCGACCTCCGCGCCGTCGGCGACCAGGGCCTTGACCTGGTCGTCGTACCGGGCGCCGTTGGCGATCGCGGCGGCGAAGATGGTCGGGTTGGTGGTCACGCCGACCACCGACCTCTCCTTGACCAGGTCCGCCAGGTTGCCGGTCTCGATGCGCTCGCGGGACAGGTCGTCGAGCCAGATGGACACACCGGCGTCGGCCAGTGCCTTGAGACGATCACTCATGAGATCTCCTTGTTGAGTCGTACGGGTCGAGTCGTACGGCGAGCCGGCTCAGGCGCCGGCGGCCTGGATGCTCTCCTTGGCGGCGGTCACGACCGCCTCCGGGGTGAAGCCGAACTCGCGGAACAGCAGCGCACCGTCGGCCGAGGCTCCGTAGTGCTCGATCGAGACCGAGCGGCCGGCGTCGCCGACGTACTCGCGCCATCCGAGCTTGATGCCCGCCTCGACGCTGACCCGGGCCCTGACCGCGGGTGGCAGCACGCTGTCGCGGTAGGCCTGGTCCTGCCGCTCGAACCATTCGATCGACGGCATCGAGACCACCCGGGCGCCGATGCCCTCGGCGGCGAGCAGCTCGCGGGCCTTGACCGCGTACTGCACCTCCGAGCCGGTGCCGATCAGGATCACGTCGGGGGTCACGCCATCCCCGTCGCCGGCGTCGAGCAGCACGTAGCCGCCCTTGGCGGTGCCCTCCGCGGCGGCGAATCCGTCGACGCCACGCGGGAAGGTCGGCAGGTTCTGCCGGGAGAGGATCAGCCCGGCCGGGTGGTCGGTGGTCTTGAGGATCTGCAGCCAGGCGGCGGCGGTCTCGTTGGCGTCGGCCGGCCGGACGACGTCCAGGCCGGGGATGGCGCGCAGCGCCCACAGGTGCTCGATCGGCTGGTGGGTAGGCCCGTCCTCGCCGAGGCCGATCGAGTCGTGGGTCCACACGTAGGTGACCGGCACGCCCATCAGGCTCGCCACCCGGACCGCGCCCCGCATGTAGTCGGAGAAGGTGAGGAAGGTGCCGCCGAAGACCCGGGTCAGGCCATGCACCGTGATGCCGTTCATGATGGCGCCCATGCCGTGCTCGCGGATGCCGAAGTGCAGCACCCGGCCCTGGTACGGGTCCCCGTTCCAGTCCTTGGTCGAGCGGTCGGTCGGGATGAACGAGGGCACCCCGGAGATGGTGGTGTTGTTCGAACCGGCCAGGTCGGCGGAGCCGCCCCACAGCTCGGGGAGCACCGGAGCGAGCGCGTTGATCACCTTGCCGGACGCGGCCCGCGACGCGATGCCCTTCGCGTCCGCCTCGAAGACCGGCAGGGCCTCGGCGATGTCGTCGGGCAGGGCACGGTTGCGCAGTCGGTGCAGCAGGGCGTCGGCGGCGGGGTTGGCCGCCGCCCAGGCGGCGTACTTCTCATCCCACTCCGCGCCCCGGGCGCGGCCGCGCTCGAGCAGCTTGCGGGTGTGCTCCAAGACCCCGGCCGGGACCTCGAAGGTCTTCGTCGGGTCGAAGCCGAGCGCCTCCTTGGTGGCGGCCACCTCCGCGTCGCCGAGCGCGGAGCCGTGCGCCTTCTCGGTGCCCTGGGCGTTCGGAGCCGGCCAGGCGATGATGGTCTTGAGCACGATCAGGGAGGGCTTGTCGGTGACGCCGTCGGCCCGCTCGAGCGCCTCGTACAGGGCCGGCACGTCCTCGGCGTACCCGGTGCCGCCGTTGGTCCAGTCCACCGTCTGGACGTGCCAGCCGTAGGCCTCGTAGCGCTCGGCGACGTCCTCGGTGAAGGCCACCTCGGTGTCACCCTCGATGGAGATCCGGTTGTCGTCGTAGATCATCGTGAGGTTGCCGAGCTGCTGGGTGCCGGCGATCGAGGACGCCTCGCCACTGACACCCTCCTCCAGGTCGCCGTCCGAGGCGATCGCGTAGATGTGGTGGTCGAAGATGGACGCGCCCGGGGCGGCGTCGGGGTCGAGCAGCCCGTGGGTCCGGCGGGCGGCCATCGCCATCCCGACGGCGTTGCCCACGCCCTGGCCGAGCGGGCCGGTGGTGATCTCGACGCCGGCGGTGTGGCCGTACTCCGGGTGGCCGGGCGTCTTGGAGCCCCAGGTGCGCAGGCTCTCGATGTCCTCCAGCTCCAGTCCGAAGCCGCCGAGGAAGAGCTGGAGGTAGAGGGAGATCGAGGAGTGTCCGCAGCTCAGCACGAACCGGTCCCGGGCGATCCAGTTGGGGTCGGCGGGGTCGTGCCGCATCACCTTCTGGAAGAGCAGGTACGCCGCCGGCGCCAGGCTCATCGCGGTGCCCGGGTGGCCGTTACCGACCTTCTGTACGGCGTCCATGGCCAGGACGCGGATGGTGTCGACGGCCAGCTTGTCCTGGTCCGTCCACTCAAGGTCAGCGAATGCGCTCACGAGGTTCCTTCACTGGATCGAAACGTTGCCGAACTGCCTGATGCTGAGCCTACTCATGCCGGGGGTTAGACTCACACCGCAGTTCATCAGCGAGCGCTAAGGAACGCCTCACGTGACGTACGTCGGTCAGCCGGTTCCGGACCTGCAGTCCACCGGTGGCCACGCGACCTTCAAGGACGTGGTCGGCGCCTACGTCTCGCTGACCAAGCCACGGGTGATGGAGCTCCTGCTGCTCACCACCGTGCCGGTGATGTTCTTCGCCGCGCGCGGCATCCCCGGGCTGGGCCTGGTGGTGGCCACGGTGGTGGGCGGCAGCTTCTCGGCGGGTTCGGCGTCGGTGTTCAACTGTGTCTACGACCGTGACATCGACGAGCAGATGCGCCGCACCCGGCGCCGGGCGCTGCCGCGTCACGTGGTCTCGCCGACCGCCGCGCTGGTCTTCGGCGCGGTGCTGGCGGTGGGCTCGGTGCTGGTGCTGGGCTTCTTCGTGAACTGGCTCTCGGCCGGACTGTCGGTGGTGGCCAACGCCTTCTACGTCTTCGGCTACACGATGCTGCTCAAGCGGCGGACCACTCAGAACATCGTGTGGGGCGGCATCGCGGGTTGCTTCCCGGCGATGATCGGTTGGACCGCGGTGACCGGCTCGCTGGCCTGGGCGCCGGTGGTGCTGTTCGGGATCGTCTTCTTCTGGACCCCGCCGCACACCTGGGCGCTGGCGCTGCGCTACCGCGACGACTACGCCCAGGTCGACGTGCCGATGCTGCCGGTGGTCAGGTCGGCCCGCGAGGTCGGGCGTCAGATCGTGCTCTACTCGATCGTGATGGTGGCGACCTCGCTGCTGCTGTGGCCGGTTGCGCACACCGGATGGTTCTACCCGGTGTGCGCGGTGGTCCTGGGCGCGGTGTTCCTGGTCCAGGCGCAGCGGATGTGGGTGCGCGCCCGTGGCACCGAGGATCTCTCCCTGATCCGGCCGATGCAGCTGTTCCACTCCAGCAACCTCTACCTCTCGCTGCTGTTCGTCGCGGTCGCCATCGACCCGCTGATCACCCGCTGATCGTCCGCTCGCACGGGGCGGGGTAGGGCATCCCCGGAGGTGCTCGGCTGTGGGTCGAGCAGGGCTCGGCTGTATCTGTCGGTCGAGTAGGGCGAGGGGACGAGCCCGTATCGAGACCACCGAGGCCTGGGGATCTCGATGCGGTCGCTCGTTCCGGAGGCCGAACAAGGGACCATGTGCCTCTGCTCGGCAACCATGGCGGCGCCGTTTGCCTCTGTTCGGCAACCATGGCGGCGCCACTTGCCTCTGTTCGGCAACCATGGCGGCGCCACTTGCCTCTGTTCGGCGGGTGTGGCGGCGCCGTTTGCCTCTGCTCGGTCAGGCGGGTGCGTCGTACCGGATCCGCAGGAGCACCCAGGTGATGCAGGCCGAGATCAGTGCCGCGCCGAGCATGTGGAACATGACCAGCACGATCGGCAGGTCGGTGAAGTACTGCACGAAGCCGACGGTGCCCTGGGCGAGCTCCACGGCGAGCAGGATCCACGCCGCCTGCCGGGTCGCCGGTGGCGCGCCGAGCGCGTAGGCGGCGACGATCAGGCCGACGGTCAGGCCGATGAAGAGGAAGACCAGGTCGGCGTGGAGCTGTGACATCTGCAGCGCGGAGAGGCCGTTGCGGGGCGCGTCCTGGTCGCCCGCGTGCGGGCCGGCGCCGGTGACGACGGTGCCGGCGTAGAGCACCAGCCAGGCCACCGCGAACGTCGCCCAGGCGAGCCAGACCACGGGGCCGCGGGCGAGTGGCCGGGCGGGCACCCGGATCCGCCACAGCAGCAGGACGGCGAGTCCGATGATCCCCATCGAGCAGAGCAGGTGCAGCGAGACGATCCAGGGGTTGAGGTCGGTGAGCACGGTGATGCCGCCGATGACCGCCTGGGCGGGGATGCCGAGGGCGATCCACAGCGCGAGCCGGCGCAGCTCGCGTCGCCCGGTCTGCCAGGCGGAGACGAAGGTGAGCACCGCGATCGCCACCAGCACGAAGGTGAGCATCCGGTTGCCGAACTCGATCGCGGAGTGCACGTTGAGGTCGCCGTGCGGCGTCATGCCCTCGTCGGTACAGCGCGGCCAGGTCGGGCAGCCGAGGCCGGAGCCGGTCAGCCGGACCGCGCCGCCGGTGACCACCAGCACCACGTTCGCGGCCAGCGTCGCCCATCCCAGCGGCTCGATCCAACGGGCCAGCGACGGGATCCGGCCGGCCAGTCGGGCGGTCTGCGCGGTCATTCCCATGTGAAGGTCCTCGCGGTCAGTCCGGTGCCGATCAGGGCCCAGGCCAGCAGCACCCCGAGATCGCGCCAGCTCACCTCGGCGTGCAGGAAGGCGGCGCGGATGGCCTCGCCGAGCGCGCCGGACGGCAGCCAGCGGGCGACGTCGCCGAACCCGCCGTACGCGGAGATCGGCAGCACCACCGCGCCGCCGGCCATCAGCAGCAGGTAGATCAGGTTGGCGGCCGCCAGGGTGGCCTCGGCGCGCAGCACGCCGGCCACGAACAGCCCGAGCGAGGCGAACGCCGCGGTGCCCAGCAGGACGGCCAGGAAGAAGCCGACCGCGCCGGGCTCGGGCGTCCAGCCGAGGATCTGACCGACGCCGCCGATGACGAACATCTGCAGCAGCTCGACCAGCAGCAGCGCGACGACCTTGCCGGCCAGCAGCCCGACCCGGGGCAGGGGTGAGGCGCCGAGGCGCTTGATCACGCCGTACCGGCGCTCGAAGCCGGTGGCGATGGCCAGCGAGGTGAACGAGGTCGACATCACCGCCAGGGCGAGCACCCCGGGGGTGAAGATGTCCACCAGCGGTCGCGGGTCGGTGAGCTTGAGGTTGAGGTGCTCCCCGGCGGTGACGCCGCCCACCAGGATCAGCACCGGGATCACCACGGCGAGCAGCAACTGCTCGCCGTTGCGCAGCATCAACCGGGCCTCCATCGCCGCCTGCGCGGCCACCTGTCGCCACAGCGGCGCGCCGCCGGGCAGCGGGGCGAAGGCTCCGCTGCCGGTGAGGGGACCCGTGCCGGGGTTGCCGGCTGGGTTGGGAGCGGCGTCAGCCACGCGTGAGCTCCCGTCCGGTGAGGTCGAGGAAGACGTCCTCGAGGGTGCGCTGGCCCAGCGCGAGCGACTCCGGGAGCACCTGGTTCTCCTCGCACCAGCGCGACACCTTGGCCAGCGTGGTCGAGTCCGCCGGACCGCTGACCCGCAGCGACCGCTCGTCGAGCAGCACCACCTCGATGCCCTCGCCGAGAGCCGCCCGCAGTGACGCCGGCGCCCCGGGCGGGAACGGCCGGGTGACCACCAACCGGATCGTGGCCTGGCCCTGGCCGGCCTTCGCCCGGGTCAGCTCGAGGGGGGAGCCGGAGGCGATCAGCCGGCCCTGGTCGATGATGTGCACCTGGTCGGCGAGCTGCTCGGCCTCCTCCAGGTAGTGGGTGGTGAGCACCACCGTCACCCCGTCGCCACGCAGCTCCTCCAGGAGCCGCCAGGTGGTACGCCGCGCGGCCGGGTCCATTCCGGCGGTGGGCTCGTCCACGAACACGATCTCCGGGCGGCCGACCAGGGCGAGCGCCAGCCCGAGCCGTTGCTGCTGTCCGCCGGAGAGCCGGCGGTACGGCGTACGGCCGCACTCGGCCAGGCCCAGGCGATCGGCCAGCATGTCGACGCTGAGCGGGTGCGCGTGCAGTCGGGCGATGTGGCGCAGCATCTCCATCGCGCGTACGCCGCTCCAGGCGCCCTGGCCCTGGAGCATCACGCCGATCCGGGGGAGCAGGTCGCGGCGCTGCGCGACCGGGTCCATGCCGAGCACCCGCACCGATCCGGCATTCGGCTTGCGGTAGCCCTCGCAGGTCTCCAGGGTGGTGGTCTTGCCGGCGCCGTTCGGGCCGAGCACGGCGGTGATGGTCGCCCGCCGGACGCTCAGGCTCAGCGCATCGACGGCGACCTTCTCGCCGTAGGCCATGCGCAGGTCGCGCACCACGACAGCGGCGTCACTCTCACCATCGGGCACCGCGCCAGTGTAGGTAGCGGCGTGTCGCGCCGCGGAATCGGGGCGCGGCGCCGCCCGGGCCCCTCCGGACCGACTCAGACCTCGGCGCCCTCGGTCACCGAACCGCCCTCGGAGTCGGACGCGATGGCCTCGAACGCGGCGGGCGGCTCGCGCCAGGGGTCGGGCAGCGTGCCGGCGCGGGCCTGCTCGATCACGCGCCACACCCGCTCCGGAGTGCAGGGCAGGTCGATGTGCCGGACGCCGAGATGGCTCACCGCGTCGACCACCGCGTTCTGCACCGCGGGGGTGGAGCCGATGGTGGCGGACTCGCCGATGCCCTTGGCGCCGAGCGGGTTGAGCGGAGTCGGGGTCTCGGTGTTGCTCGCCTCGTACTGCACGGTGTCGGGCGCGCCCGGGATGCAGTAGTCGACGAAGGTCGAGGTCAGCGGCGTGCCGTCGGCGTCGTAGACCATCTCCTCCCACAGTGCCTGCGAGATGCCCTGCAGCGCGCCGCCGTGCTGCTGTCCGGCCACGATCAGGGGGTTGAGCACCCGGCCGCAGTCGTCCACGGCGACGTGCCGCAACGGGGTGACCCGGCCGGTCTCGGCGTCGACCTCGACGATCGCCACGTGCGCCCCGAACGGGAACGTGGCCGCCGGCGAGGTGAAGTCGTAGACCTCGCTCAGACCGCCGTCGGCGTCGGCCTCGGCGGCGATCTGCGCCCAGCTCACTCGCGCGTCGGCCACGCCGCGCACGGCCAGCCCGTCGGGCACCGGCTCGAGGTCGGCGGCGTCGGCCTCCAGCATCCGGGCCGCGATCTCGGCACCCCTGGCGTAGACCCGGTCGGCCGCGCCGCTGACCGCGCTCCCCCCGAGCTGCAGCGACCGGGAGCCGCCGGTGCCGCCACCGGAGCGCACCTTCGCGGTGTCGGACTGCACGTAGCTGATCTTCTCCATGGCGATGCCGAGCCGGTCGGAGACGATCATGGCGAAGGAGGTGGCGTGTCCCTGGCCGTGGGCCGAGGTGCCGGCCGTCACGGTCGCGTGCCCGGTGGCATCGATCTGGACGGAGCCGAACTCGCTGCCGCCGAACCCGGTGATCTCGATGTACGTCGAGATCCCGATGCCGAGCAGCCGCGTCTCGCCGGCCTCGCGCCGACGGGTCTGCTCGGCGCGGGCGGCATCGATGTCGGCGATCCGCAGCGCCTCGCGCAGCGGCAGGTCGAAGTCGGCGATGTCGTAGTCCGCGCCGGTCGCGGTCCGGTGCGGGAAGTCGTCCTTGGCGATGAAGTTGCGTCGGCGGATCTCCTCGGGTGCCAGCCCGAGCTCGTCGGCGGCCAGGTCGACGAGCCGCTCGATCATCGCCGCCGCCTCGGGGCGGCCGGCGCCGCGGAAGGCCCCGGTGGGCGCGGTGTTGGTCAGCGACGCGATCGCCGCGTAGGTCAGGCGCGGGATGTCGTAGACGCCGCCCGCCATCAGGTAGGTCGGTCCGAGCACGAAGGAGCCGCCGAAGCCGGCGTACGCCCCGCAGTCCCCGACCAGTCGGAGCCGTAGGCCGAGGAAGCGCCCGGCGTCGTCGAGACCGAGCTCGGCGTACTGGACCTGACCGCGGCTCTGCATCGAGATCATCGCCTCGCTGCGGGTCTCGGCCCAGCTCACCGGTCGGTGGAGCAGTTGGGCGGCCCCGAGCACCGCGCAGTGCTCGGCGATCACCCCGGCCTTGCCGCCGAAGGCGCCGCCGACGTGCGGCGCGACGACGCGCATCTGCTCCGGTGCGACGCCGGCGTACGCCGCCAGCTGGGTGCGAGCCAGATGGGGCTGCTGGGTGCCGACCTGCACCTCGAAGGCGCCGGGCCCGTCCTCGGGATCGTTCGGGATGACCAGGATCGCGTGGCCCTCCATCGGCGCGGTGGCGACCCGCTGGTTCTCCATCCGCAGCCGTACGACGCGCGCGCCGGCCGGCCACGGCTCGGACTGGTCGTCGTCCTTGCGCGAGGCGGCGATGTTGCTGCCGAGCTCGGGGAACTGCAGCGGCGCGTCGTCGGCCAGGGCGGCCTCCATGTCGGCGACCGCCGGCAGCGGGTCGTAGTCGACGATCACCAGCTCGGCGGCGTCCACCGCCTGGGCCCGGGTCTCGGCGACGACCAGCGCCACCGGATCGCCGACGTAGCGCACCGTCTGGTCCGCCAGCGCCTGGCGGGTCAGTGCCGGGTTGACGGTGGCGAACGGGGTGAACTCCCGGCCACCGAGGTCGCCCGCGACCAGGACCGCCGCCACGCCGGGAGCGGACGCCGCCTCGTCGGTGTCGACCTGTTCGATCCGGGCATGGGCCAGCGGACTGCGGACGAACACCGCATGGAGCAGGCCCGGTGGTCGCTGATTGTCGACGAAGGTGGTCCGGCCGACCAACAGGTCGGGGTCCTCGACGCGGCGTACGACTGTTCCCAACAATGATCCCGGCACATCTGTGAGGTTAGCCAGATCACCTCGATCAGGACACCCTCTCCGGTTCTTGCATCGGTCACCGTGCCGGTGCGACGGGTGACTGTGACCGAGGTTAGGTCAGCCTTGCTTGAAGCGCCCCGGGGAATATCGTCACAATGGTGTTGTGAAAATCGACGAGGTGGCCCACCAGGGCGACGACCGGTCGACGCGCAGGCGCGTCGCCCGGTCGATCCTCGTCGAGGGCCCGCTGACCGCGGCGGCGCTCGCCGAGCGGCTCGAGCTCACCCCGGCCGCCGTCCGGCGGCACCTCGAGGTGCTGGTCGCCGACGGCACGGTCGAG
>NZ_JASGET010000102.1:0-36123 GCF_047606145.1 Nocardioides sp.
CCTCGCCGGCCGCGGCGGCGGCCGCCTCGGCCTGCGCGACGACGGCCGGGGCGAGCATGTTCTCCACCTCGGTCATCGACAACGGCACCGGCTGGTGGCTGTGACCGACGAAGCCGGTCACCGACGGGGTGTGCCGCACCGCAGCCCAGGACTCGTCGGTCAGGTCCATCCGGACCAGCACGTAGCCGGGCAGGACGGTGCGCTTGACCATCTTGCGCTGGCCGTTCTTGATCTCGGCGACCTCTTCGGTGGGGACCACGATCTCGTGGATGTAGTCCTCCATGTTGAGCGAGACGATCCGGTTCTCCAGGTTGGACTTCACCCGGTTCTCCATGCCGGAGTAGGTGTGCACCACGAACCAGTCGCCCGGCTTGGCCCACAGCTCCCGGCGGAACGCCTCCAGCGGGTCGTCCCCGGCCTCGCCGTCGGCCACATCATCGGCGTCGAGATCGACCGACTCGTCCTCGACAGAGGTGTCCAGGGAGACCTCGACCTCGTCCGAGGTCCCGGAGACATCCGAGATCTCGGATGTCTCCGTCTCGTCCTGGTAGTCCTGCTCAGACACGGGTTCGCTCCATCGCTACTCGGGGACTGCTGGGGGTGTCGCTGGCGCGCTCAGTCGCGTCCGCCGAAGGCCCAGAACATCAGCTTCCCGAAGCCCAGGTCGAGGGCGGAGACGATCGCCATCATGACCACCACGAAGGCGATCACGACGACGAAGTACGTCGACAGCTGCTGTTGGGTCGGCCAGACGACCTTGCGAAGCTCGGCGACGACCTGTCGGTAGAAGGTGAAGAGTCCGGTGCGCTGCTGCTTCTCACGCCGCCGCGGGGTGGGGACCGCCTTGCTGTCCGTCACACTCGCCACCTTTCTCGTTCCTTCTCTGGCGGACCGGGCACGCCCGGTCCGATCTTGCAGGGCACGAGGGACTTGAACCCCCAACCTTCGGTTTTGGAGACCGATGCTCTGCCAGTTGAGCTAGTGCCCTCCGGCGGTCCCACAAAGCCTCGCGCCCCCGGTCCAAGGGCGCGCCTCACCATGTGGCAGAACCACCACCACGGGAGTCTACGGGCTGCACCCCAGCAGAGTCGAACCGGCCCGGCTCACCGCTGGGGCTCGCCGTCAGGAGCGCCGCGCACGTGCGCGATCTGCTCGCGATACCAGTGGTACGACGCCCGGGGCCGCCGCTCGAGGGTGTCGTAGTCGACCTCGACCAGCCCGAACCGCTTGGTGAACCCCTCGGCCCACTCGAAGTTGTCCATCAGCGACCAGGTCCAGTAGCCGCGCACATCGATCCCGGCCTCGCGGGCCGCGGCCAGCGCCGCCAGGTGGTCGTGCAGGTAGTCGATCCGGAACCGGTCCTCGGCAGGCGACCAGGCGCAGCCGTTCTCGGTGACGTGCACGCTCGGCAGCTCGGGACAGCGGTCCCTGAGCTGGACCAGGAAGTCGGTCAGGCCGGACGGCACCACCGGCCAGCCGAACTCGGTGGTGGGGTGGCCGGTGATCTCGTGCAGCGAGAACGGCAGGTCGCCGAAGCCGGCGGTGTCCACCTCGCCGCCGACCGCCGCCGGGGCGGTCGCTCCCGAGGCACCGACCAGGCTCGGGAAGTAGTAGTTGACGCCGTAGAAGTCCAGCGGCGCGTGGATCGCCGCCAGATCGCCGTCGGCGACCGGGAGGAGCCCGAGCAGGTCGCCCAGCTCGTCGGGATAGCGACCGAGCAGCACCGGATCGGCGAAGAGCCAGTTCCACAGCGCGTCGTAGAAGGCCGCCCCGCCTCGATCGCTCGCCGAGTCCGAGAGCCGCCAGACGGGCGTGTGGTTGGTCGCCGTGCCGATGCTGGCGGCCCCGGCCGAGCGCAGTGCCGCCACCGCGCGGGCGTGGCCGAGCAGCAGATGGTGCGCCACCGGCAGGGCGCCGAACCAGTCGGTGACTCCCGGCGCATGGGTGCCGAGCCCGTGACCGAGCATGGTGTGCACGTTCGGCTCGTTGACCGGGCACCAGTAGGCGACCCGATCGCCGAGCCGGGCCGCCACCAGCGCGGCGTACTCGCCGAACCGCTCGGCGGTCTCGCGGCTCGCCCAGCCGCCGGCATCCTGGAGCGCCTGCGGCAGGTCCCAGTGGTACAGCGTCGCCATCGGTGCGATGCCCGCCTCCAGCAGGCCGTCCACCAGCCGGTCGTAGAAGTCGAGCCCCACCCCGTTGGCGGCGCCGCGACCGGTCGGCTGGATGCGCGGCCAGGCGAGGGAGAACCGGTAGCCGCCGACACCGAGACCGGCCATCAGCGCGACGTCCTCGGCCATCCGGTGGTAGTGGTCGCAGGCGACCGCGCCCGAGGAGCCGTCCCGGATCGCACCGGGGCGCTCGCAGAACGTGTCCCAGATCGACCGGCCGCGGCCGTCGGCGGTGACGGCTCCCTCGATCTGATACGAGGCGGTGGAGGTGCCCAGGACGAAACCGGCGGGCAGGTCGACGAAGCGCATGGCGACAAGCCTAGGCGGTGTCCGCACCGGGGCCCGGTCGCCCGGGCGGCGGTGCGTGTCCGGCGCTCGAGGTGCCGGCGACGTCGAGCGGCCGCGACTCCCACTGCCACAGGGCCACCCGGAGCGCGGCTTGCAACGGTTGCCAGGCCCACCGCGAGGCTGCCTTGGTGGACAACGGGTCTCTCGACCGGGAGGGCGGGATGTACTGGAGCTCCGGGGGAAGTGTGGACGTCGACCGATACGGGTCGTGGCTTCCGGGTTGCGGGGTCGCCGATCAGTCAACGGGTCGCTTCAGTGACGGCGTCTGCCAGTCGCGCGACACCGGGCCGGATCCGCGCCTGTGCGATGGCGTTGAAGCCGACGCGCAGACTGTTCCGTGGCGCGTCCTTCGACAGGTAGTAGGAACTTCCGGGACTCACCAGGACCCCGCGGGCGCGGGCGAGGTCGGCTACCAGACGTCCGTCGAGATCGTCTGGCCCGGTGAGCCAATAGCTGAGCCCGCCGGTCGGGCGACCCGACATCATGCCGGGGAGGTAGCGATCGAGCGCGTCTCCGAGCGTCTCCCACTTGCGACGCAGCTCGAGTCGGTGCCGGCGCAACTGCTGGTGGTAGTCACCCGAGGTGATGAAGAGCGCCAACGTTCGCTGGAGGTGGCCCGATGGATGCTTCGTCTCGTGGAACCGCCGTTCCCGCATCGCCGCGATCAAGGACGGGGCGGCGACGACGAACCCGGCTCGCAACCCGGGCGCCAAGAACTTCGAGAACGTGCCCAGGTACACGACGCGTCCGTCGGTGTCGGCGGCCTTGATGGCCGGGGTCGGCGACCCGACGTAGCGCACCTCGGAGTCGAAGTCGTCCTCGACGATGAGGAAGTCCCTCGCGCTCGCGCGGGCGAGCAACAGATCGCGGCGTTCTGGGCCCAGGGTGACGTTGGTCGGGTGGTGGTGGCTGGGCGTGACGTAGACGAGGTCAACATCAAGGTCGTCGGGAAGGATGACGCCGTCGCCGTCGACGCTGAACAGGCGCAGGTTGGCGCCGCTTCGGCGGAAGATCCGAGCGGCATCCACATAGCCCGGGTTCTCGACCGCGACCGTTCGCCCCTGGTCGAGGAGCGCCTCGGAGAGCAGGTGCAGCGCCTGCTGGGCTCCGTTGGTGATCAGGACCTCGTCTGCCTCGGCGGAGATGCCCTTGGCGGGTAGCAGGGAGGTGCGGATCGACTCGACGAGCAGGGGATCGTCGCGGTCGACGCTGTCTCGCAGGCTGAAGGTGGCGTTGGGGCCGTCAAGCGCGGCCGTCGTCGCCCGAATCCACGCTCGCGTCGGAAAGCGTCGGATCTCGATCTGCCCGGGGAGGAACGGGTACGGGAACGACTCGTAGTCGGGCTCGATCACGGCATGTTCGGGCCACGGGTCCTCAATCGCGAGCAGGTGGTCGGACCAGTCGGGCCGGCCGCGCCCCGTGGCGATGGACGCGGCAGCGACCGACTCGCGGTCAGTTCCGGCGGCGCCCCGGTCCGGTGATCGAGCGGCGAGTGCGCCGGGCACGGGGTAGAGACCGCTGCGCGGACGAGCGAAGAGGGCCCCCACCCCGACGAGCTCCAGATAGGCGGCGTTGATCGTGTTGCGTGAGACGCCCAACTCCTGCGCCAGGTAACGCGACGATGGAAGGGGGCGGTGCAACGGGAAGTGGCCGTTGCGCAGACCCTGCTCAACGAAATGGCGCACCTGCTGATACAGCGGTACGTCGGACCTTCGGTCGATCCAGGCACGGACCTCGCCCTCGGCCGGGGGCCGGGGGCGAGACGACGTCACCCTCCTCATTGTGTCACTCCGACCGACAACGGTGGCCGCTGCCGCTCAGGCGACCACGGTCCGGATGAGCAGGACGAGCCCGGCACACAGACTGAGCGTGAGCGCGAGGGGCCGGAGCGCTCGCTCGGGCAGCCGTGGCACCGCCATGTGCGCCGCCACGAGGCCGACCACGACACCGGGCAGCAGGACCACGGTCAACGCCAGGTCCCCTGTGTCGAGGTCGCCCCGGGCGGCCATGCCGAGGACCGAGATCCCGGCGGTCAGGGCGAAGAAGGCCGACAGATTCGCGCGATACCGATGCGCGTCCGCATCTGCGTAGGCGACCACGAGCGGAGGCCCCGGTACGGCGGCCACGCTGCCCAGGAACCCCGCCATCCCACCGGCGACGGCCAGCTGCGCGCGGCCCGCGCGGACCTGCCAACCGAGCATCGATGCGGCCACGCTCACGACCACGAAGAGCCCGATCAGGAACGATGTCGCCCTCCCGGTCAGCTTCGGCACCAGCAGGAGGCCCCCGACCGCCGCCGGCACAGCCGCGACGAGAGCCCACGACAGTCGCGTCAGCGCCAGTGCGCGGCGTTCTCGCCGGACGATGCCGAGCATGACGATCATGGTCACGCACAACAGTGGACCGGGCACGAAGTGGTGGTCGAGGAGGACGAGCAGCGGGCTCGCGACGACGCCGAATCCGGATCCGGTCGCCGCCTGGGTCACGACCGCTGCGGCGATGACCAGGCCGGCGACGAGCGGCACCTTCAGCCGTTCCGGCGGTGGACGACTTGAGCCGAGGTCTGGTCGCGCGCCAGCATCAACACCTGGTCGATGTTGACGTGGGGCGGCCGGGTCACGATCCACCTCACCGTGTCGGCGACGTCCTCTGCCTTCAGCGGTGTCATTCCGGCGTAGACGGCGTCGGCACGCTCTTGGTCTCCCTTGAAGCGGACGAAGCTGAAGTCGGTCTGGACCATCCCCGGATCGATCTCGCTGACGCGGATCGGCTTGCCCAGCAGCTCGATGCGCAGGACACGCGTCAAGGCTGCGACAGCATGTTTGGCCGCGTTGTAGCCGGCACCCCCGGCGTAGGCCTCGCGGGCGGCGATCGAACCGATGGTGACGACCTGACCGTCTCCAGAGGCCTCGAGCAGGGGCAGCAGTGTCTTGGTCAGCCGCAGCGTGCCCAAGACGTTCACGTCGTACATCCACTGCCAGTCTGCGAGGTTCGCCTCAGCCACCGAGTCCGTTCCGAGAGCACCTCCGGCGTTGTTCACCAGGACGTCGCAGCGATCGACCTGGGCGGCGAAGGCCGCCACCGAGTCGTCGTCGGTCACGTCGAGTCGGTACGCGCGCCCGCCGCAGTCCGAGGCGACCTTCTCGATCAGCTCGATACGTCGCGCGCCGAGCACCACCTCGTAGCCGCCGGCCGCGAGGGCGCGGGCCGTGGCGGCACCGATCCCGCTGCTCGCTCCGCTGATGACTGCGACAGGCGGGTTGACGGTCATGTCCGTCTCCTTCACCAGCAGGTCCATTTCAGCTGACCGCCCCGGTGTAGGCGCTGTCGGCTCCGAGCAGGGCCTTGTCGAGGGCGGCCAACGCCTCCTCGATCTCGGCGTCACTGACGTTCAGCGGCGGCGCAAGGTGGATGCGGTGATAGTTGTTGAAGACCAGCAGCCCATGCGCCTTTGCTGCGGCGAGCGTGTCCGCGATCGGCGCACTGGTTCCTCCGTAGGGAGCGAGCGGCTCCTTGGTCTCTCGATCGGTGACCAGGTCGAGTGCCCAGAACGCTCCGAGTCCGCGAATGTCGCCGATGCTCGGGTGCGCTTCGGCCAATCGAACGAGCCCGGGTCCGAGGAGTTCTGCCCCCACCCTCGCGGCGTTCTCCACCATCCGCTCGGCGGTCATCGCCTCGATCGTCGCGACCGCCGCGGCACACGCCAGTGGATGACCCGAGTAGGTCAGCCCGCCGGGGTAGGGTCGGTCGGCGAACGTCGTGGCGATCTCCTTGCTCACCACGACGCCGCCGAGCGGTACGTACCCGGAGTTCACCCCCTTCGCGAACGTGATCAGGTCGGGCACGACGTCGTGCTGATCGAAGCCGAACCAACTGCCGGTGCGGCCGAAGCCCACCATGACCTCGTCGGCGATGTAGACGATGCCGTAGCGGTCACAGATCTCCCGCACACCGCGCAGGTAGCCCGGCGGCGGGGGCATGACACCGGCCGTGCCGGCCACCGACTCCAGGACCAGCGCTGCGAAGGCGTCCGGTCCTTCGAAACGGATCAGGTCTTCGAGGTGCTCCAGGGCGCGCGCACACTCCTCCTCCTCCGAAGTGGCGTGGAAGACCGAGCGGTAGAGGAAAGGTCCCCAGAAGCGGACGACGCCAGCGACCCCGTCGTCGTTCGGCCAGCGGCGGTGATCGCCGGACATGTTGACCGTCAGGTGGGTGCCGCCGTGGTAGCCGCGGAACTGGGTCAGGATCTTGCGTCGCCCGGTGTGCAGACGTGCCATCCGGACCGCATGCTCCACGGCGTCGGCACCGCCGTTGGTGAAGAAGACCATGTCGAGCCCGACGGGTGTGCGGTCGGTGATCAGTTTGGCTGCCAGCGCCCTCTTGTCGTTGGCGTGGGCCGGAGCGATCGTGCACAAGGTCGCCGCCTGCTCCTGGATCGCCGAGACGACCTTCGGATGCTGGTGACCGACGTTGGTGAAGATGAGTTGGCCGGAGAAGTCGAGGTAGCGGTTCTCGTCGGCGTCCCACAGGTAGGACCCGGCGGCGCGGGTCACCACCATCGGGTCGAGCCGCTTCTGGGCGGACCAGGAGTGGAAGACGTGGGCGCGGTCGAGTTCGTAGGTACGCCGTCCGACGGCGTCGTGGGGTGCAGGCACGGTAGCTCCTCGTTGAGTGTGGTTGGTTTCAGTCGGTGGGGACGGCCACCGCTGCTCGCCGGATCCGTCGGGCGGCAGTCTCGAGCGCCGCCTCGGCGTCCGGTCCGGCGGCGATGAGCACGATCTGAGGCCGGTCCTCAACGCCCCACGGTCCTTCGGCGGTCAGCTGCAGTTCGGTGCCGTCGGCGTTCACGATGAGCCGCCGATCGGGGGCGGCCGCATCGCGGACGACACCCTTCGCCCGTCGTACGACGGCGGGAAGCTCGGCCAGGGCGCGGCGAAGCTCGACCAGGTCGACGGTGCCGAGGGTTCCCGTCCCAGCGAGGTCGACGGTCCGAGTGAGGTGGGGATCGACGTCGACCGCTCCGCGACCCCCCGACGAGAGCGTCGGTGAGCTGGCCTCGAGCAGCGTTGCGAGGTCGTCGAGGTCGGCCCGCAGGATGCGTGCCCGCGGCGCGAGGGACGAGCAGCGGCGCGAAGCGCTCGCCGTCACAGCCTCGGTGGCGACGTCCGCGTGCGTGAGCGCGATGATGCTCGCCGCCGTGACCTGCCGATCCACGACGTCCCCGACGTAGGGATCGGCGATTAGTCGCTCGATTCGTCGTACGTCGACGCAGACCACGGTCGGGCCGTCGGCCAGCCCCGGAAAGCTCCGCCAGCTCTCGAGTACACGAGGGTCGGCGACACCGCTCGCCTCGACGATGACGCGATCGAGGCCGCCACGGGCGGCCACCGTCGTCATCACCGTCCCGGCGGCGCCCTGCGCCGTGCAACACACGCAACCGTCGGTCAACTCGATGACCTCGTCGGTACGTCGACGGACCAGGGCCGCATCGACATTGACCGACCCGAAGTCGTTGACGACGACGACGAAGCGACCCAAGCCGGAGGAACTGAGCAGCCGGTTGAGCAGCGTGGTCTTTCCCGAGCCGAGGTAGCCGCTCACGATCGTGAGTCGGGCGCCTTGACGAGCAGTGGGCGCCCTGGCGTCGAGGCTCACGTCACTCCCTCACACGGTGGTCGGAGCGGTCGCCGCGGCGTGATGGACACCGCCCACCACCGTTCCGAAGACGCGAATCGCTCCGATCCGATCGACCGGGACTGCCAGGGGATCCTCGTCGAGGACAGCGAAGTCGGCGTACTTGCCGGGAGCGATGCTGCCGACCTCGTGATCCATCTTGAGCAGGTAGGCGGGCCCGAGGGTGACGGCGTGCAGGGCTTCCCCGGCGGTGATCCGCTCCTCTTCACCCATCACTCGGTCCGACGGCGTACGCCGGGTCACGGCGTGCTGCATCGTCTTGAGCGGACCGAGCGGAGTGACCGGCGTGTCTGAGTGCAACGCGATCGGGACCCCGGAGTCGAGAGCCGTGCGGGCCGCGTTCATGCGGGCCGCTCGGTCCGGGCCCAGGGTGATGTCCATGTGCTGGTCACCCCATGCCCAGATGTGGTTGGCGAAGACATTGGCCCCCATCCCCAGTGCCGCCATCCGGCGATACTGCGCCGGTGACGTCATCTGCGAGTGCGTGACCGTGTGCCGGTGGTCGAGGCGCGGGTGCACGGCCAGGACTCGTTCCATGGTCTCGACGAAGAGCTGGGTGGCCTGGTCGCCGTTGCAGTGGACGTGGACGAGGAGCCCGGCGGCGTGGAAGGCCGTCAGAGCCTCCTCGAACTCTTCCGGAGCCATCGCCCAGATGCCGTTGGGCTGACCGCCGAGGTAGCCCGGCGCGAGCACCCTCGCAGTGAAGCTCTGGATCGAGCCGTCGAGCATGAGCTTGACATGCCCCATCCGGAGCAGATCGGTGCTCTCCTCCCGCAGTTCCAGGAGTCGCTCGACGGCACGCGTCGGCGGCAGCGTCCACGTGCCGGCGGAGCCGAAGTGGAAGACGCTGATTCGGGCCGGGAAGTCCCCGGTGATGGTGTCCCGGTAGGGCTTGTCGCCGCCCTCCTGGCACACGCTGACCGAGGCGAGGTCCGTCGCGGTGGTGACGCCGTTGTTGACCGCGTCGTGTGCGAAGGCGACGAGGCCCTCGGCGCTCACCTGCCCGGAGGCGGAGCCGATGAACGGCTGGACCAGTCCCATGGCGGCGAGCTCCTGAAGCGTGCCGGTAGGGCGGCCACCGCCGTCCTTGACGACCCCTACGACCTCGGTGTCGGCGTCGATCCCGGCCAGGTGCATCAACCGCGAGTTGACCGAGCACAGGTGAGCGTTCGCGTGAAGGACGTGGATCGGGCGGGACGAGGAGACGCTGTCGAGTTCCGCGGCTTCGAGCCGTTCCCCTGGGTAGTAGATCGGGTCGAAGCCCCACACCTTGAGCGGCTGGTCCGGATCCTCGAGGAGCGCCTCGGCGTCGCGGAGTCGGTCGAGAACCTCCCCGATCGAGCCACATCCCGGCCAGAGGCGGCCGTCGGGCGAGGTGCGCTCGAGCCGTCCGGCGTATACGTTAGCCCAGGCGTCACCGCCACTGACATGGCTGTGCGCCTCGACGAACCCGGGGACCAGCACCTTCTCGGCGTACCGCTCATCGACACGCGCCGGCCCGTATGCGTCGAGCTCGCTGCGCGAGCCGGCCGCCACCACTCGGTCGCCGCGGACCAGGACCGCCTCGGCGGTCGGTCGGGCGGGCTCCATCGTGCGGATCACGCGGGCGGGGTAGAGGACGGTCTCGGTCATCGATCGCTCCTTCTCAGGTGAGTCGTGAGGGGTGGCAGGCCGGTCAGCCGATGCCCGCGCGGTGGCAGGCGGCCTCATGGTCGGGCCGATGGTCGTAGTGGATCTGGAGCGCCGGGCGGTCCTGACGGCATTCGTCGGTGGCGAGCCAGCAACGCGAAGCGAAGGCGCAGCCTCGATGGCGTTGGCGCGGACTGGGCAGGTCGCCTTTGAGCACGATCTGCTCCCCGGGATCGCTGGTCGGGTCCGGAACTGCTGAGAGGAGTGCCCTGGTGTAGGGGTGCAGTGGGTTGCCGAAGACGTCCTCGGTCGGTCCGATCTCGACGATCCGGCCCAGGTACATGACCGCGACTCGGGTCGCGAGATGTCGGATGACGGCGAGATTGTGCGAGATGAACAGATAAGTCAGATCTCGCTCCCGTTGGAGGTCGAGCAGCAGGTTGAGGATCTGCGCCTGGATCGACACGTCGAGTGCCGAGGTCGGCTCATCGAGGACGACGAACTCGGGGTCGGCGGCGAGTGCGCGTGCGATCGCGATGCGCTGCCGCTGCCCGCCCGAGAACTCGTGGGGGCGGCGGTTCACCGCGGTGGCGTCGACGCCTACCCGCTCGAGGATGTCCTGCGCCCGCTCTCGCGCCTCTCGCCGACCGACCCCAGCCGCGACCAAGGGCTCCATCACCGACCGGATGACCGAATAACGGGGGTCGAGGGAGCCGTTGGGATCCTGGAAGACCATCTGCATGCGTTGCCGTGCGGCACGCCGCGCCCGTGGTGTCAGGCCCGCGGCGTCCCGGCCACTGACCAAGACGTGTCCTCCGGTGGGTCGCTCCATCATCAGCGCAGCCCGTGCCAGCGTCGACTTCCCGCAGCCCGATTCACCCACCAGTCCGATGGCCTCGCCGCGGTGGACCGAGAACGTGACCCCGTCCAGCGCTCGCACGGCGCCACCCCGGGCAGCGAAGTGCTGCTGGACGTCTTCGAATCGCACGAGGTGGTCGCTCTGCTTCGGCTCACGGACCGTGGTGGCGCCCGACATCACGCCACCCCCTCGACGCTGCTCGTCTCACGGCGTGGGGTGAGCAGGCAACGCACCTGCTGCGACGATCTCCCGGTCACCTCGAACAGTGGCTGCGGTTCGTGGCACTCCGGCTCGACGTAGGAGCAACGTCCAGCGAACCGGCAGCCGGTCCGAGACCGGTCCGCGGTGGTGACGCCTCCCGGGATCGCCGGCAGCGCCGCGCGCGGTTCGCGGCTCACCGACGGGATGCTGGCGAGCAGCCCCTGCGTGTACGGATGCCCGGGGGACCGGAGTACGTCGCGCGGATGCCCCGCCTCGATGATCTCCCCGGCGTACATCACGACCACCCGGTCGCAGACCCGGGCGATCACACCGAGGTCGTGGGAGATGAGCACGATCGCCGTACCGGTGCGGTCGCGAAGGTCAGCCAGCAGCGCCAGGATCTGGGCCTGGACGGTGACGTCGAGGGCAGTCGTGGGTTCGTCGGCGACCAGCACCCGAGGCTCGGCCGCCATGGCGATCGCGATCACCACCCGCTGCCGCATGCCGCCGGAGATCTGGTGGGGG
The DNA here is from genome assembly GCF_047606145.1 of Nocardioides sp. Lineage (GTDB taxonomy): Bacteria > Actinomycetota > Actinomycetes > Propionibacteriales > Nocardioidaceae > Nocardioides. The sequence goes on from NZ_JASGET010000102.1 coordinate 11,428, forward strand.
AACTGTCGGACTCGCAGCTGTGGCTCGGGCACCTGGACCAGCCGGAGAAGCTCGAGGACGCGGGCATCGATCCGCTTCCGGTCGCTCTGCCCGTGCAGCCGAAGGACCTCGGCGATCTGATCACCGATGCGCATCACCGGGTTGAGCGCGTTCATCGGTTCCTGGAAGACCATCGAAACGTCTTCGCCGCGGATCTCTTGCAGGGCGGCGTCACCGAGTCCGATGTAGTCGTGGCCCGCGACCTCCATGCGCCGCGCGCTCACCTGGGTGGAGGCCGGGAGAAGGCCGAGCAGCGCGAGTCCGAGGCTCGACTTCCCGCAGCCCGACTCGCCGATGACGCCGATGATCTCACCCGGCTCGAGCCGCAGGTCGAGCCCCGAGACGGCCGCCGGGGAGCCGGGGTAGCTGATGGTCAGGCCGTCGATGACGAGGGCCTGGTCGACGGTGTCGGTCATGGCACCAACCACGCTTTCTTCAGGTTGCGGCGGAAGGAATAGGGGTCGACCTGGTAGCCCTGCAGCCGGCGGGACCAGATCTCCTGGCGCTGTGCGACGACGTAGGGGACGATGACGAGGACCTTGTCGGCCACCTCGTTCTCGAGCCTGCGGAGGACCACCGGCTGCCGTTTCGCCGAGGTGGTCTGGCGCAGCTGTTGGAGCAGGGCCGCGGCACGAGTGCCGGCCTTGCCGCTCTTGTTGGTGGGCTGACCAGGGACGAGGAACGCGTTGAAGTACGCCGTAGGGTCTGGCTGCGCGGTCCCGGGGACGGCGATGAGTCCGTCCCAGCTTCCCTTGATGTAGTCGGCCAGGATCTCGGCCCACGGGGTCGGGTCGAGGACCACCTTGATCCCCACGGCCTTGAGCTGCTCCTGCATGACCTCATAGAGGGCGACGTCGCGGGCGAACGAGGCATCGCTGGGGTAATGGATCGTCACGGTCGGGTCCGTGACCCCGCTTCGGGCCAGAAGCCTGCGAGCGTCGCTCGGGTCGTAGGTGTAGTACGGGGTGTTCTTGGTCGGCGCCAGCCCAGCCGGATCGCCCCGGGGCACGACCAGCGAGGTGGTCCCGTAGCCGTAACTGGCGAGCTTGGCGATCTGCGGGCGGTTGAGGCCCTCGGACAGTGCCCGCCGGAAGTCGAGATTCGCCATCGCGCCGGTGGTGGCGTTGACGTAGAGGCTGAGATTGCGCGTCTCCGCGTTCTTCCCGGTGACGAAACCCTCGCTGCTGACCTGTTCCGCGAGCTGCTGGTCGCCGAGCCAGATCGCATCGACCGATCCCTGTCGCAGCGCCGCCAGTCGCGCTTGGTCGTCGGGGATGATCTTGAAGTCGATGCCGTCGAGGTAGGGCAGCGGACTGTGCCAGTAGTGCGGGTTGCGGCGCAGCTTGATGACGACGTTGTCCTGCCACTGGGTCAGCATGAACGGACCGGTGCCGAGCGCTTGCCGTTGACGCTGCGCCGCCGGCGTCGAGGTGTACCACGCCTTGCTGACGATCAGCCCGTTGGCCTCGCCCGCGACCAGGTTGAGGAAGGAGGTGCTCGGGGCGGAGAGCTGGAAGTCGACGGTGTGGTCGTTGACAGCACGCACCGACTTCAGCGCCGTCAGCATCGCCGCCTGGCTCGCCCCGGCCTTCTTCATGGTGTCGAACGAGAAGACGACGTCGGTCGCGGTCAGCGCGGTGCCGTTGCTGAACTCGGCGTGGCGGAGGTAGAAGCGGTACGACAGCGGCCCGGTCTTCTTCCAGCGGGTGGCCAGCCCCGGCTTGAGCCGGCCCTTGTCGTCCTTGGTCAGAAGTGACTCATAGATCTGCACGAGGATGTTCTGGGAGGCGAAGGCCGTGGTCACGTAGGGGTCAAGGCCACCGGAGACCGGTTGCACGTCAGTGCCGTACTCCAGTACACCGCCGCGCACGGGCTGGTCGGGAATGGTGCCGACGTCGTTGACGCCCCCGCAGGCGGTGAGCACCAGCGCCAGCGCCGCGGCAAGGACGACGATGAGCGTTCGCAGCACCTTCACCGGGCCGCCTCCTCGGTCTGGTCCGCGCTGGCCCGGGTGACCAACGGCTTGCGGGGGTCGGCTGCGACGTGGGTGTCCCCGCGGCGCGGGGAGAGCACCTGTTGCAGACCGTCCGCAACGAGATTCCAGCCGACGGTCAGCATCACGATCACCAGCGACGGCAGCAGGACGAGCATCGCGTCGCGCTGCATGAACCGGGTGGCATCCGAGATCATCCGCCCGGCCGAGGGGTCCGGCGGTACGACGCCCTGACCGAGGAACGACAACACGGACTCGAGCAGGACGACCATCGACGCCGTGGCGGCGAACTGGACGAAGAGGGGGGTCAGCACGTTGGGCGTCAGGTGTCGCGCCGCGATCAGTGGTCGTCGTACGCCGGAGATCTCGGCCGCGACCACGAAGTCGCTCTCGCGCAGGCCGATCACGGGGGCGCGCATCACCCGGGCGAACCCGGGTGCGGTGATGATTGCCAGGGTCCCGATGAGCGGAAGCGCGCCGTTGCCGGTCATCATCCCGATGACCAGCGCCAACAGCATTGCCGGCACGGCGAGCATCACGTCGACGATTCGCATCACCACGGCGTCCACAACGCCACCGAGATAGCCGGCCAGAATCCCGGCGACCGAGCCCACGAGCGCGGCGAGCACCGAGGCGCAGAACGAGATGAGCAGTCCCGTCCGCGTCGCCGCCGCGAGGCGGGTCAGGTTGTCTCGGGCCAGGTTGTCGGTCCCCAGCCAGTGGGCCCACGACGGGCCGGCGAACGGGTCGTCGCCGATCTTGGTGATCGTGTAGGGCGTGAAGAGCGGGGTCAGCAGCGAGATCGCCAGCAGGGCGCCGAGGATGAAGAGTCCTGCGGTGAGGGCGGCGCTTCCGCCGAGGCCGGGGATCCGGAGCGGGACCCGCCGTCGGCGGATATTCACGAGTGACTCGGAGATGGCGGTCATGTCAACGCACCGTCCTGATCCGGGGGTCGATGAGCGGGTAGAGCAGGTCGACGACCAGGTTGATCACGATGTAGACCACGCCGAGCATGAGTACGCACGCCTGGATCGTCGGGTAGTCGGAGGAGTTCAGCGCTTCGATGAGCATGCTGCCCATCCCGGGGATCGCGAAGATGTTCTCGACGATGATCGTGCCGCCGACCAGGGCTCCCAACTGAAGACCGATCACGGTGGTGACCGGGACCATCGAGGACCGTACGGCGTGCTTGCGGATGAGCTGCCACGTCGAGGCGCCCTTGGCGCGTGCGGTCCTGACGAAGTCTTGGGAGAGTACGTCGATCACCATGTTGCGGGTGTACCGGCACAGGATCCCCGCCATGGACAGCGAGAGGACCAGCGAGGGCACGAAGATCTGCCCGAGTGACTGCAATGGATCGCTGAGGAACGGGGTGTAGCCGATCAGGTTGAGTCGCAGAGTGTGGGAGTTGACCAGGACCACCACCGTGCCGATGACGAATCCCGGAACCGAGAGCGCCAGGAACGACAGCCCGCGAAGGGAGACATCGGCGGCCTTCCCGGTCCGCGCGGCTGCCCAGACGCCCGCCGGCACGCCCATGACGATGGCGAGGATCGAGGCCACGACGGCGAGCTCCAGGCTGGCCGGTAGGCGTGAGCCGATCTGGCCCCCGATCGCGAACGGGCGCGTCAGGGAGGTGCCGAAGTCGCCGGTGAGGACGCCACCGATCCAAGAGAAGTACTGCTGGATCCACCCTCGGTCGAGACCGAGTTGGTGGCGGATCTGGGCGAGCTGAGTGGGGTCGGGGTTCGAGGAGTTCAGGTACTGGGCGGCAGGGTCGCCGGGCATCAGACGCACCATCGCGAAAACGAGAAACGAGAGCAGAAAGAGCACGAGAACGGCGACGGCGAGTCGCCGCGACAGGTACGACGCCATGGTCCTCCTCTGGTGGTTTTGCGGGTGCTCTAGAGCGTCTCGCAGGCGTCGTGACGGGCACAGGGCCAGCATCGGCCGGCTTCATGGGCCCAGTCGTAACGGTGGAAACCCCGCCGTCACGCCGGGTTCACCGAGCCTCCGGACCCCTCGTGCGGACCGAGCGGCCCGTGAGTCGCGGCAGACTGGCCGAGTGGAACCTGCCCGTCGCCGCCTGCTCGAAGGGAGCAGGCGAGCGCCGCCCGCTTGACCTGCCCGGCGATCACCGCGGTGACGTGGAGGCCTCGCCGGGCACGAACGCCGACGACGAGCACGATCCGGAGGGGACGACGATCGCCTTCGAGCGCGAGCAGGTGGCCAGTCTGGTGCGGCAGTCCCAGCGGCAGTTGGGCGAGATCGACGCTGCGTTGGTGCGACTCGGGGTCACCGGCCCTGCCGCCGGGTTCGCCCGGACCGGGGCCACCCTCGACCTGGCCGACGCCACCGGCGTCGACCACGCGATCGGCGCCATCGCCGGCGACCTGCTCGACGCCGACGCCCACCCCGACACCTGCGGCTCGGGCCCGGACGAGCGCCGCGACAAAGCCGCCGGCATCCTCGCCCGCCACCACACCAACCACAGCGCGCCGACCGAGGGAGCCAGCTGCGACGCTACGAGTGATCCCAGCAGCCCGGTGCGGGTCCCGCACCTCTACGCCTACCTCAACCCCGTCGGCCCAAGCGCGCCGCACGCCCACGTGCGACGCGCGCGAATACGCGATTGCCGACCCGGCCGGGGTCTCTGCCACGATGGGAGGGTGACAGTGCAGCCCCGAGCCCTCGCCGACCTCTCCCCCGCCGAGCTCGCCGGTTTCGCCGAGGCCCAGCGCACGGCGTACGACGACCTGCTGACCCGCGGGTTGAGGCTGGACCTGACCCGGGGCAAGCCGTCGGCGGCCCAGCTCGACCTCTCCGACGCGATGCTGCGGCTGCCGACCTCACCGATCGACGCGGACGGCGTCGACACCCGCAACTACGCCGGGCTCGCCGGGATCCGCCAGATCCGGGAGATGTTCGCCGAGCTGCTCCGGGTCGAGCCCGAGCAGCTGGTCGCCGGCGGCAGCTCCAGCCTGACCATGATGCGCGACGTGCTCGCCACCCTGTGGCTGCGCGGCGGGGTGGACAGCGAGCGGCCGTGGGGCCGGGAGGAGACGGTGCGGTTCCTCTGCCCGGTCCCCGGCTACGACCGGCACTTCGTGCTCACCGGATGGTTCGGCATCGAGATGATCCCCGTCCCGATGCACGCCGACGGCCCCGACGTCGAGCAGATCGCCCGGCTGGTCGCCGACGACCCGAGCATCAAGGGGATGTGGCTGGTCCCGACGTACGCCAACCCGACCGGCTCGGTGACCACCCAGGAGGTCGCCGACCGACTGGTCTCGATGCCGACCGCGGCGCCCGACTTCAAGATCTTCTGGGACAACGCCTATGCGCTGCACCACCTCACCGCGCACGAGAACAAGTCCGCGGACGTGCTCTCACTCGCCTCGGCGGCCGGCAACCCACACCGCCCGATCCTGTTCGCCTCCACCTCGAAGATCACCTACGCCGGCGCCGGTGTCGGCTTCCTCGGTGGCTCGAGGGAGACCATCGCCTGGCATCTGGACAACCTCGGCCAGGGCTCGATCGGACCGGACAAGGTCAACCAGCTGCGGCACGTGGAGTTCTTCGGCTCCGCCCAGGGCGTGCGCGACCACATGGCCAGGCACCGGGCGCTGATCGCACCGAAGTTCGCCGAGGTCGAGCGGATCCTCACCGAACGGTTGGGCGGGCTGGGCATCGCCACCTGGACCAACCCCGAGGGCGGCTACTTCGTCAGCCTGGACGTGCTCGACGGCACGGCGTCGCGGGTGATCGAGCTGGCCAAGGCGGCCGGGGTGGCGCTGACCCCGGCGGGCTCGGCGTTCCCGTATGCCACCGACCCGGACGACCGCAACATCCGGCTGGCGCCGACGTTCCCGCCGATCGAGGACGTCACCGCCGCGATGGAGGCGGTGGCGACCTGCGTGCTGCTCGCCGCGGCGGAGAAGCTGCGCACCCGGGAGTGAGTCGACCCGCCGCCACCCTCGCGCCTCGGGACCTGCGCCGGCTCCCGAAGGCCCATCTCCACCTGCACTTCACCGGGTCGATGCGGCACGCGACGCTGCTCGAGCTCGCCGCCCGGGACGGGATCCGGCTGCCGGACCAGCTGGTCGCCGAGTGGCCGCCCCAGCTCAGCGCCGCCGATGAGAAGGGCTGGTTCCGCTTCCAGCGGCTCTACGACGTGGCCCGCTCGGTGCTGCGCACCCCGGACGACGTACGCCGCCTGGTGCGGGAGGCGGCCGAGGACGACGTCCGCGACGGCGGCCGCTGGCTGGAGATCCAGGTGGATCCGTCCGGCTACGCCTCGAGGTTCGGTGGGATCAGCGCCTTCACCGATCTGGTGCTCGACGCGGTCGCGGACGCCTCCCGCTCGACCGGACTGGGGATGGCGGTGGTGATCGCCGCCAACCGCACCCGGCATCCGATGGACGCCCGGATCCTCGCCCGGCTCGCGGCTCAGTACGTCGACCGCGGGGTGGTCGGGTTCGGCCTGTCCAACGACGAGCGGCGCGGCGTGACCCCGGAGTTCGACCACGCCTTCGCCATCGCCGAGCGCGCCGGCCTGCGACTGGTGCCCCACGGCGGCGAGCTGCGCGGACCGGAGCACATCCGCACCGTGGTGGAGTTCCTGCACGCGGACCGGCTCGGCCACGGCGTACGCGTCGCCGAGGATCCCGAGCTGCTCGACATCCTCGTCGACGCCGGCATCGCGCTGGAGGTCTGCCCGACCTCGAACGTGTCGCTCGGCGTCTACTCGGACCTCTCCTCGGTGCCGCTGCCGACCCTGCTGGAGGCCGGTGCGACGGTGGCCCTCGGCGCCGACGACCCGTTGCTGTTCGGGTCGCGGCTGGCGAGTCAGTACGCCACCATGCGGGCCGCGCACGGCCTGGACGACGCCACCCTCGCGCACCTGGCCGGTAGCTCGGTGCGGGCCTCGGCCGCGCCCGAGGCCACGAAGCAGGAGATCCTCGGCGAGATCGACGCCTGGCTCGCCGCGGATCCGGCTGCCGAGGTGTCGGCCGTCGTCGATCGGGGACAATGAGGCCATGACCAGCGGCAACCAGGACGACGAGCTGTGGGCCAGGGCGGAGGGCCGGCCGGGCGTGGAGCTGAGCAAGGACGGTGCGGCCGGCGCCACCCAGCCGCTCGCGCCGGCGCCGGCAGACCCGCCCGCCACGCCGGACGCTGGCGCACCGAGTCGGCCCGATCACCCCGGTTATCCGGGCCCACCGGGCTATCCGGGCCAACCGGGCCATGCCGCCTACCCCGGCAACCAGGCGCCGTACCCGACCGCCCCATACCCCGACTATGGCTACCCGGCCTACGGGGCGCCCGCTCGTCCGTACGGCGCCCCGCCACCGCCGGCCGGCTTCAACGCTCCCCTGGTCGAGGACTCCGGTGCCATCGCCGCGCTGGTGCTGGGCCTGGTGGCACTCGGCAGCATCCTGGTCGCCGCCGGCATCGGACTGGTCGTCGCGCCGGCCGCCTGGATCGTCGGGCAACGCGCGCTGCGCCGGATCGACGCCTCCGGCGGCATGCTGCTGGGCCGCGACAAGGCGCAGGCCGGGATGATCATGGGCATCATCGGCACCGTGCTGCTGATCCTCGCGATCCTGGGCATCGCGGTGATCGTGGCGGCGGTCATCAACTACTCCTGACCGCGCCCCGCCCAGACCGCCCAGACCAATGGACTGCCACTACTTCGCCGCCGACCTGTGTCGCTCGTGCACCCACCTCGGCACGCCGTACGACGCCCAGCTGGCGGCCAAGCAGACCCGGGTGGCGGGCGTGCTGGGGCTGCCCGACGGCGTCTGGGAGCCTGCGGTGGCCAGCGCGGAGAGCGGATTCCGGAACAAGGCCAAGATGGTGGCCGGCGGGACGCTCGCTGCCCCCACGCTCGGGATCCTGGACCCGCACCGTCACGGCGTCGACCTGATCGCCTGCGGACTGCATTCCCGCGGGATCCGCAGCGCCCTGCCGACCCTGCGGGACCTCGTGACCGACGCCGGCCTGACCCCGTACTCGGTGCCGCAGCGGCGCGGCGAGCTGAAGCACGTGCTGGTCACCGAGTCGCCGGACGGCGAGCTGATGGTGCGCTGGGTGCTGCGCTCCACCGAGGCGATCGCGCGGATCCGCAAGCGGCTGCCGGCGCTGCGGGCCGCACTGCCGATCGCCGTCGCGACGGTCAACCTGCAACCGGCGCACGCCGCGGTGCTCGAAGGGACCGAGGAGCGGGTCCTGACCGAGACCGACACGCTGGTGATGCGGATCAACGGCCTCGGCCTGCGACTGTCGCCGCAGAGCTTCTTCCAGACCAACACCGGCGTCGCGGCGGCCCTCTACCGCCACGCCCGCGACCTGGTCGACGGCATCGATCCGGACGGCACCGCGACCATCTGGGACCTCTACTGCGGTGTCGGCGGATTCGGCCTGCACCTGGCCCGGGCGGGGCGCCGGGTGATCGGCGTCGAGTCCAGTGCGGCCGCGATCGGGTCGGCCACCGCCACCGCGACGGCGCACGGTCTGCGGGGCACCACCTGGCTCGCCGGTGACGCCACCGCCTTCGCGACCTCCCCAGACCGCCCGGAGGCGCGGGCGGCGCCGGACGTCGTGGTCCTCAACCCTCCCCGCCGCGGCATCGGCCCGCAGCTCGCCGGATGGGTGGAGGCCAGCGGGGTGCCCTACGTGCTGTACTCCTCCTGCAACGCCGTCTCGCTGGCCGGCGATCTGGCCTCGATGCCGTCGCTGGCGCCCGTCTCCGCCCGCCTGCTCGACATGTTCCCGCAGACCGACCACCACGAGGTGCTGGTGCTGCTGCGCCGTCGCTGACTCGCCGGATTCCACGGGTCAGGGTTCAGAGTTCGACGCCGAGGAGCACCGGCTCGGGGACCAGCTCGATCCGGTAGCGCTCGCGGACGCCGTCGCGGATCTCACGCGCCAGGGCCACCAGGTCGGCGGTCGTGCCGGTGCCGCGGTTGGTCAGCGCCAGGGTGTGCTTGGTCGACAGCGACACCCGGCCGCCGAGAGCGGCCGGCGCATGGCCCTTGGCGAAGCCCGCGTGGTCGATCAGCCAGGCGGCCGACGTCTTCACCGAGCCGTCCGGCTGGGGGTACGCCGGCGCTCCCGGCGGCACCCGGCTCGGCTCGACCACGGGGTTGGTGAAGAACGAGCCGGCCGACCAGGTGTCGTGGTCGGGCCGGGCCGGATCGGGATAGAGCACCATGCCCTTGCCGCGCCGCAGCGCGAGCACGGCGCGACGGACCCGGCCGAGCCCGACTCGCGCTCCCGGCTCCACCTCGAGCTCCCGGGCGAGCTGGTCGTAGGCGATCGGCGCGCTCAGCGTGCCGGTCCGGAACTGGAACCTCACCGAGAGCACCACATGCCGGGCGGGATCCGCCTTGAACCGCGACCAGCGGTAGCCGAAGCCGCACTCGGCGGCGGCGAAGGTGCGTACCCCGCGCAGCCTGCGGTCCCAGACCCGGACCGAGGCGATGGTCTGGGCGACCTCCTGCCCGTAGGCACCGACGTTCTGGATCGGGGTCGCACCGACACTGCCCGGTATGCCCGACAGCGCCTCGACGCCCACCCAGCCGCGCTCGACGGCGGAGGCGACCAGATCGTCCCACACCTCACCGGCGGCCACCTCGACCAGGACGCCGCCGCAACTCGGGTCGTCGGCGTCCTCGATGTCGGCGCCGACCCCGGCGGTGGCGACCTTGACCACGACGCCGTCGAAGCCCTCGTCGGCGACCACCAGGTTGCTGCCGCCACCGAGCACCAGGACCGGCCGGCCGGCGGCGTCGGCGGCGGAGACGGCGTCGATCAGCTGCTGCTCGGAGGCGGCGAGGACGAACTCGGCGGCGGGACCACCGAGGTGGAGGGTGGTGTGGTCGGCGAGCCGGACCGGGCCGCTCGGCTCAGGCACCGGCCACCCGTACGACGGCCCTCGGCATGCCGAGCACCTTCCGTCCCTCACAGGTGACCTCGAGCTTGAGGGTGGCCAGGCCGTCGGCCACCGAGGCGACGGTGCCGGCAACGGTGACGCCGGTGCCCTCGTCGTCGTCGGGTACGACGACCGGGTTGGTGAACTTCCCGCCCAGCTCGACCACCTCGGCGCCCCCGGTCCACTCGCTGACCGCCCGGGCGACCAGTGCCATGGTGAACATGCCGTGTGCGATCACGCCGGGCAGGCCGACCTCGGTGGCGACCCGATCGGAGTAGTGGATCGGGTTGAAGTCGCCGCTGGCGCCGGCGTACCTGACCAGCGCCGCCCGGGTGATAGGGAACGTCTTCGGCTCCAGGACCGCGCCGGGCTCCAGGATCGTCGCGGTGGCGCTCACTGGCCCTCCCCGCGGTGGACGAGGGTCGCGGTCGTCGTACACACCGGGGCGCCGGACTCGTCGGCGATCGTCGAGACGGTGCCGATGATGTCGTTGCCGCCGATCTGCCGCAGGCTCGCCACGCTCAGGGTCGCGGTGAGCAGGTCCCCGGGCGCCAGCGGGCGGCTGTAGGCGAAGCGCTGCTCGCCGTGCACGATCCGGGAGAGCTCGACGCCCACGTCGGCGAGGAAGGAGTTCATCGCCTCGAACGCGAGCACGATCGGGAAGGTCGCCGGGATCGGGTCCCCGGCCTCCCAGCCGGGGCCGGCCGCGGTGGCGAACTCGCGCACCTTCTCCTCGGTGACCCGGTAGGGCCTGGTCGGCGGGAAATCACGCCCCACCAGCGACTGGTCCACTGCCATGGCCTCAGCCTAGTGTCACCGCGGTCCGGTGGCCGTCACGCCCACCCGACCGGGCGCCGCCGACAGAGCTCGAAGCCCCTTTACATTCGTCGAACTCCTGGGTCACACTGCGTTCACAAGTCAATGCCCGCCGGCGCGGATCGCGGCGGGCGGCCGGACCCGACGACGTGACCGGTGCATCGGACCCAGGATCTGGGGAGGTGGCCATGAACGTCGACAGAGAGTCCCGACTCGAATCAACCCACACCGGAATCACCGACGATCCAGAACCGACCGCCGTCGACCGCACCGTCCGACACGCCTGGGCACGCTCGGTGGAGGTGGCTCCGATACGCCGCCGGCAGCCGCCGAGGCCGGACCTCGAGGACTTCACCAAGCTGTGGAACGCCCAGGAGGGCTCCTGGTTCGGATTCGTCGTCCTGACCTGCCTGATCGGCTTCATGGTCTTCGTCTACGGCCGGGTCTTCCACGACCTGATCGACACTCTCCCCTCGAGACTGCCCGGCGCGCCGTCCGGCATCCATGGGTGGTGGGCCTCCCTCGCGCTGGCACTGCTGCTCGCGCTGCGCCGTGGCGTCCGGCGCCCGAGCCGGCGCCGGGCGGACTGGGAGTCGTATCGCTCGACCGGGTTCATCGCCGAGCGGCACCGCACCGGGCTGACCAAGCCCTCGGACGGGGAGAACAGCAACGGTCAGTCCGTCTGGCTGCTGCTCGACACCCGGATCGATGACCGCCGGGCGACCCGCCTGCACGCCGCCGTCGCCGAATGGCTCACCGACGACTCCGACGGCGTCGAGGAGCGCCGCGCGACGGTCCGCCGGATCGAGGAGGCCGACGAGGTGGCCACCGAGGACGTCTTCGGCCCGGAGGCCGGTGGCGGCTACCTGGTCTGTTCCCACAGCGACGACCGCTGGTCGCTGGTCGTGCCCCGGCGCGACCGCACCCGGCTGTTGCTCAACTGCACCTCCGTCTCCGCCGAGGCGCTCACCTATCCCCATCCGGTGCTCGACCGGGTCTCCCGGCCGGACGCCGAGGCGCGCCCGCTGCCGAGCGGCCCGGAGCGGACCGCGCAGGCTCGGCTGGGTCTGTCCCATCCCATCGACCCAGCACCGCCCATCGACCCGGCACCCCACCGCGCTCCGAGCGACGGGCTGCGTCCGCTGGATGCCACCGACGCCCGGACGCCGCTACCCACCCACGTCGAGTTGGAGGGCTCCTGGGAGGGCCTGCTCGCGCTGCTGCTCTCGATCGTGGCCTGCCTGGTATGGGTGGTCCTCGACCAGCGGCTGTCCGGAAGCCCGAGCTGGCAGACCCAGGTCTGTGGCGCGCCGGGCTGCCTGTCCGACGGCGCCCACCGGCTCACTCTCGCGATCAGCGGCGGACTGATGCTGGCCGGCCTGATCGCCGGACTGCTGGTCGCCCGCGGCGCCCGCGGCGCCCGCCGGAGGATCGCCTCGGCGATCGTCGTGCACGTGGTCGTCGCCGTCCTGATCCTGCTCACCGGTCAGTTGGTCCCACGTCTGCTGTCCTGAGACACGGACCGATGCAGAGGCTGAGAGGAGACTGCGTGAACGAATGTCTCGACTGTCTCCCGAACGCCGAGGAGGCGTGGGCCCGTAGCCCGGGGTGCACGAACGCCGAAGGCCCGTCCGGATCGGACGGGCCCTCGGGCTGGGTATGGGTGCGCTCAGCGGGTCTCGCGATGCGGCTGGTGCTTGCGGCAACGCGGGCAGAACTTCGCCAGCTCCAACCGGTCGGGGTCGTTGCGGCGGTTCTTCTTGGTGATGTAGTTCCGCTCCTTGCACTCCACGCAGGCGAGAGTGATCTTCGGGCGAACGTCGCTGCTCTTGCTGGCCACTGTGCTGTCCTTCGTCGTTCGGCGGCAACCCCGGTCGGGGCGCGGTGTGGTAGCGAGGGCGGGACTCGAACCCGCGACACCACGATTATGAGTCGTGTGCTCTAACCGCCTGAGCTACCCCGCCACGTGGGCCTGAGCCGGCCTCCGGATCGCTCCGGCGACCTTCTCTCCCAGAGCCCCTTTACGGAATCGAACCGTAGACCTTCTCCTTACCATGGAGACGCTCTGCCGACTGAGCTAAAGGGGCAACGAGCGAGAACATTACAGGCGTGTGGGCAGGCCGACAAAATCGGCATCGGCGCTCCTCCGCCGCGGTCGTCGAGCGACCGATCTGCGCAGGCCAGGGCGACAGTCACGGCCAGATCACCGGCCAGATCACCGGCCAGATCACCGGCCCGGATCATCGGCGAGGGAGGGGAAGGGCCGGGCCGCCTCGAGCTCGTAGGCGAGCTCGAGGAGGGTGGCCTCCTGGCCGGAGGCGGCGCCGAACATCATGCCCTGCGGCCTGCCGGACGCCGTGGTCGCCAACGGCAGCGAGATCGCCGGGCCACCGGTCACGTTGGCCCACGGGGTGAAGGCGACCCAGCCCAACAGGCGCTCGAAGACCACCGCGAACTCCTGGTCGGGCGCGAGATAGCCGAGCGGCTGGGTCTCGTGCGCCACCGTCGGCGTGAGCAGCACGTCGTAGGCCTCATGGAAGCCGCGGGCGATCTCGGCGACCCGGCGCAGTCGCAGGATCGCGCCGGGCAGGTGCCGCAGATGACGGGCGGTATGGTCGGCGAGTCCACGGGTCAGGTTGTCCAGCCGGGACCTGTCCCAGGTCCTGCCGCGCAACGGCCCGGAGTTGGCCACCGTCAGCGCCAGCGACCCCCAGTACAGGATGAAGTCGTCGGGCAGGGTCGGCGGCACCGGCGGCGCCACCCGGTCGACATGGTGACCCAGCTCGGCCAACAGGCTCGCCGTACGCATCGTCAGGTCGGCGACCTCGGGACTGGCCCGGCGGTCGAGCACCTCGGTGCAGACCGCGATCCGCAGCCGGCGACCCGGCCCGGAGACCGCGCCGACCGGTGGCAGGGCCAGGTCGCGGTGCACCTTCTCCGCCTCGCGCAGGAATGCGGCGGCATCTCGGACGCTGCGGGTCAGCACGCCGTCCGCGACGATCCGCAGTGGCAGCAGGGTGTAGTAGGCGTCCTGCGCGACCCGACCGCGGGTGGGCTTGAGCCCGACGAGCCCGGTGACGCTGGCCGGGATGCGCAACGATCCCCCGCCGTCGTTGCCGTGGGCGATCGGCACCGCGCCGGCGGCGACCAGCGCCGCCGCCCCGGCCGAGGAGGCGCCGGCCGGCAGTTCGGTCTCCCACGGCGAGCGCACCGGGCCGAGCCGGGGATGCTCGGCGGTCGCGGAGAAACCGAACTCGGAGAGCTGCGACTTGCCCAGCGAGATCAGGCCGAGCTTCATCAGCATCGCGGTGAGCTCACCGTTCCGGCGCGCCGCGGAGGCGACGTACGCGTCGGTGCCGTGCCGGGTGGGCACCCCGGCGACGTCGACGTTGTCCTTGATCAGGGTCGGTACGCCGGCGAAGAAGCCGGTGCGTGGACCGGCCGCCTCCCGGCGCGCCCGGTCGAAGGTGCGGTAGGCGACCGCGCCGAGCTCGGCGTCGACCAGCTCGACCCGCGCGATCGCCGCCTCGATCACCTCGGTCGCCGAGACGTCGCGGCGGCTCAGCGCCTCGGCCACGCCGACCGCATCCAGCCGGCCGAGCGCGTCGTCGGTGAAGGCGTGGACCCGGGGCATGGGCCAAGGTTAACGACGGGCGATGAGGACTCAGCCGGTCACGAGCGCGTCGACCTGCGCAGGCGCGAGGATGTGCTCGATCGCCATCGCGGCGCAGCCGACCAGACCCGAGGAGTCGCCGTGCAGCTGCGGCACGAAGACCAGGTCGCGGGTGGCGGTGGCGGTGGAGCGGCCGTAGACCGCCTCGCGGACTCCGGCGGCGTACAGGTCAAAGGCGCTGCCCATGTCGCCGCCGAGCACCACCACCTCGGGATTGAGCAGGTTGATCGCCACCGCCAGCACCTCGCCGAGATAGCGCCCGCTCTCCCGCAGCAGGGCGCGGGCCACCGCGTCGCCGGTGAGCGCCGCGGCCACCAGGTCGCGGACGTGTCCGGCCTCCGTCCCCGACTCGACCAGTCGCGTCACCAGGGCCCAGCCACCGGCGACGGTCTCCAGACACCCGGTCGAGCCACAGCGGCAGGGAAGGTCGCCGGCCGCCTCGAGCCGGGTGTGGCCGAGCTCGCCGGCGGCGCCACGGTGCCCGGTGAGCACCCGTCCGTCCGAGACGATGCCGAGGCCCAGGCCGGTGGACGCCTTGACGACCAGCGCGTTGCGCGGCCTCGGGCCTGGGCCGAACAGCTCCGACCGGGCGAGCGCATAGGCGTCGTTGGCCAGCAGCAGCGGAGCGTCGGTCAGCTCGGCGAAGTACGGCGCCAGCGGTACGCCGTCCCAGCCGCCCATCACCGGTGAGTCGATGCTGACCAGCGCCTCGGAGTCGACGGTGCCCGGCAGGCTCATCCCGATGCCGAGCACCGGCCCGGCTACCTCGGCGAGCATGGTGCGGAGCCGCTCGACGATCCCGGGCATCAGCTCGCCGGCCGCGACCCCGACCTGATGATCCTGGGTGTCACCGACCAGCTCGCGGCCCTCGAGGTCGAAGACGGCGAGCTGACTGCGGCTGCGTCCGACGGCCACCGAGAGCACCACCCCGGCGTCGGCGTTGAAGACCAGTGCACCGGCGGGGCGTCCGCCGGTGGCGGCCGGCTCCTCGCCGGGTTGCACCAGCCCGCTGCCGACCAGTGCCGCCACCCGGGCGTCGACGGCGGTACGGGACAGGCCCGTCAGGCGACGCAGATCGGCGCGGGTGGTGGCACGCCCGGTGCGGACGAGTTCGAGCATCGCACCGGCGGTCGAGGGGTCAGACACGCCGGCCAGTCTAGGTACTTCGGCACGTAAAAGTCCTATCCCGTGGTTGTATCGATCCAATATTGCTGTCACCGTAGAGACATGACCGATACCCATGGCCTCTCCGCGGTCACGCATCCGCTCCCCGAGCGCTGCGACTTCACCGTTTTCGGTGGCACCGGAGATCTGGCGCTGCGCAAGCTGCTGCCGGCCCTTTACCACTGCGCCGCCGAGGGCCGACTGAGCCCCGACACCCGGGTGATCGCGATCTCCCGGTCGACGTACGACGACGAGGGCTACCGCGCGCTGGTGGCCGACGCGCTCGCCGAGCACGTCGGCGACCGGCTCGACCCGGCGATCAGCCGTCGCCTGCTCGACCGGCTCCACCACATCCGTGTCGACATCACCGACGAGCACGACTGGCACCGGCTGGCCGGCGTGCTCAAGGACCGGCCGGACTTCGCCGAGACCGTGCGGGTCTACTACCTCGCGGTGGCGCCCCGGCTGTACGCGCCGATCTGTCGCCAGCTCGGCGATCTCGGGCTGAGCCAGGAGCCGGCGCGGGTGGTGCTGGAGAAGCCGATCGGCCACGACCTCGCCTCGGCGCGTGCGGTCAACGACGCCGTCGGCGCCGTCTTCACCGAGCAGCAGATCTTCCGGATCGACCACTACCTCGGCAAGGAGAGCGTGCAGAACCTGCTCGTCACGCGGTTCGCCAACACGTTCCTGGAGCCGCTGTGGAACAGCCAGTGGATCGACCACGTCCAGATCACCGTCGCCGAGACCCTGGGGGTGGGCGAGCGCGGGGCCTACTACGACGAGGCCGGGGCCCTGCGCGACATGGTGCAGAACCACCTGCTGCAGCTGCTCTGCCTGGTCGCGATGGAGCCGCCGATCGAGATCGGCCGCGAAGACGTCCGCGACGAGAAGCTCAAGGTGCTGCAGGCGCTCGCGCCGATGACCCCGGCCCGGATCGATCGGGACACCGTGCGCGGACGCTACCGTGCCGGCCGGATCGGCGACGACCTGGTGCCCGGCTACGACAGCGAGGTCGCCGACAACGGCGGCCTCACCGAGACCTTCGTCGCACTGCGCACCGAGGTGCAGAACTGGCGCTGGGCGGGAGTGCCGTTCTACCTGCGCACCGGCAAGCGGCTCGACGAACGGCGCAGCGAGATCGTGCTGGTCTTCAAGGAGCCGCCGGTCGACGTCTTCGGCCAACGCGCCGGTGAGCCCAATCGGCTGACGATCGCGCTCTCGCCCGAGGAGGGCATGAAGCTGCAGCTGAGCGCGAAGGAGCCCGGCCCCGGTGGCTACCGGCTCAAGCCGGTCTCGCTCGACCTGAGCTACGCGACCACCTTCGACAAGCGCTCGCCGGAGGCCTACGAGCGGCTGCTGATGGACGTCGTCCGCGGCATCCCGACGCTGTTCATGCGCCGCGACGAGGTCGAGGCGGCCTGGACGTGGTGCGAGCCGATCCTGAAGCACTGGGAGGACACCGCCCTCCCACCGAAGTCCTACCCGGCGGGCACGCCGGGTCCGTCCGCCGCCATCACGCTCATCGAGCGCGACGGCCGATCCTGGCAGGAGCACGTGTGACCCACCCGACCCTCATCGAGGTGACCCAGCGGCTGGTCGCCCGCTCGGCACCAACCCGCGCCGCCTACCTGCAGCGCATCCGCGCCGCGGCGAGCGACGGACCGGTCCGCACCCGGATGGCGTGCGGCAACCTGGCGCACGGCTTCGCCGCCGCCGACCCGGAGTCGAAGGCGGCGCTGCGCGGGACGGTCAAGCCCGGCATCGCGATCGTGACCAGCTACAACGACATGCTCTCCGCCCACGCGCCGTACGCCGACTACCCGGCCCTGCTCAAGCAGGCGGTGCTGCGTGCCGGCGGGATCGCCCAGGTGGCCGGCGGCGTGCCGGCGATGTGCGACGGCGTCACCCAGGGCCGTCCCGGGATGGAGCTCTCCCTGTTCAGCCGGGACGTGATCGCCATGTCGACCGCCATCGCGCTCTCGCACGACATGTTCGATGGCGCGCTGTTGCTCGGCGTGTGCGACAAGATCGTCCCGGGTCTGCTGATCGGAGCGCTCAGCTTCGGTCACCTGCCATGCGTCTTCGTGCCGGCCGGGCCGATGGCCTCGGGGCTGCCGAACGCGGAGAAGGCCCGGGTGCGGCAGCTCTACGCCGAAGGCAGGATCGGCCGTGCCGAGCTGCTGGAGGCCGAGTCGGCTTCCTACCACGGCCGCGGCACCTGCACCTTCTACGGCACCGCCAACTCCAACCAGCTGCTGATGGAGGTGCTCGGCCTGCATCTGCCGGGCTCCTCGTTCACCAGCCCGGACACCGACCTGCGCGATGCGCTGACCCGGGCCGCCGCCGCCCGGGTCACCGAGCTGGCCGCGGCCGGGGCGCCCGGGATCGGCGAGCTGATCGACGAGAAGGCGATCCTCAACGCCTGCGTCGCGCTGCTCGCCTCCGGCGGGTCGACCAACCACACGCTGCACCTGGTCGCGATCGCCCGGGCCGCCGGGATCGCGCTGACCTGGGAGGATCTCTCCGACCTGTCGGCGGTGGTGCCGCTGCTGACCCGGATCTACCCCAACGGCTCCGCCGACGTGAACCACTTCCACGCCGCCGGCGGGATCGGCTTCCTGATCCGCACCCTGCTCGAGGCCGGGCTGCTGCACGAGGACGTCAGCACCGTCCTGGGCGATGGCGCGACCGGGCTGTCGGCGTACGCCACCGAGCCGCGGCTGACCGCCGACGGCACCGCGACCTGGGTCGAGGGCACCCCGGTCTCCGGCGACACCGACGTGCTGCGCGGGGCCGACGAGCCGTTCGCCCCCGACGGCGGACTGCGGGTGCTGCACGGCGAGCTCGGCACCGCGGTGATCAAGACGTCGGCCGTCAAGCCGGAGCACCGGGTGGTCTCGGCCCCCGCGATGGTCTTCGACGACCAGGCGGACTTCCTGGACGCCTTCAAGGACGGCCGCTGCGACGGCCGGGACCTGGTGGCGGTGATCCGCTACCAGGGCCCGGCCGCCAACGGCATGCCGGAGCTGCACAAGCTGACCCCGGCGCTCGGCGTGCTCCAGGACCGCGGACAGCAGGTCGCGATCGTCACCGACGGCCGGATGTCCGGGGCGTCGGGGAAGGTCCCGGCCGCCATCCACGTCACGCCGGAGGCGGCCCTGGGCGGACCGCTGGCCCGGGTGCGCGATGGCGACCCGATCACCGTGGACGCGGTCACCGGTACGCTCACCCTGCACGTCGCGGCCGAGGAGTTCGCCCGCCGGGAGCCGACCGGTGCCGCCCCGCTCGGAGCGGAGTGGTCCGGCACCGGACGGGAGCTCTTCGCCCCGCTGCGCGCCTGCGTCGGTGCCGCCGAGCACGGCGCCTCCATCTTCCCGCCGATCGCGATCCAGGAGACCCCCGTTGTCGAGCACGCCTGACGCCGCCCCCGCCGTCGCCCTGGCCGGCTCCGCCGATCTGTTCGGTCTCTCCCCGGTGATCCCGGTGGTGGTGGTCGAGCGGGTCGAGCAGGCGGTCCCGATCGCCCGTGCCCTGGTCGCCGGCGGCGTACCGGTCATCGAGCTGACCCTGCGGACCCCGGTCGCGCTGGACGCGATCCGGGCGATCGCCGCCGAGGTCCCCGAGATCGTGCTGGGCGCCGGCACCGTGACCACGCCGGGCGCCGCCCGGGCATCGGCCGCGGCCGGTGCCCGGTTCCTGGTCTCCCCCGGGTGTACGCCGAGTCTGCTGGCCGCGATGACCGAGACCGGTCTGCCGTTCCTGCCCGGCACCGCCACCGTCTCCGAGGCACTCGCCGTGCTCGAGACGGGTCACACCGCGATGAAGTTCTTCCCGGCCGAGGCGTCCGGCGGGGCGGCGTACCTCGGCTCGCTGTCGACGGTCGTCCCCGACGCCCGGTTCTGCCCGACCGGCGGGATCGGTCCGGCCAACGCCGGCTCGTATCTCGCGCTGCCGAACGTCGGCTGCGTGGGCGGCTCCTGGCTGACCCCGAAGGACGCCGTCGCGGCCGGGGACTGGGACCGGATCAGAAGTCTCGCGGCCGAGGCGGCCGCGGCACGCGGCTAGACACCGAGCGGTCGCCTCACCGACCGCGACGGAAGCAGGTCGGCTCGTGCGGGTCGAAGAGACCGATCGCCTGCATCAGGGCGTGCATGGTGGTCGGACCGACGAAGGCGAAGCCGTGCCGCTTGAGCGCCTTCGAGAGCGCCAGCGACTCCGCCGAGACGGTCTCGGCCGGATCGACCTCGCGGGTCGGCGCGTGGTCGCCGATGAGCCGCACCAGGCCGCCGCTGCTGCGCAGCGCGACGGTGGCCCGGGCATTGGTGACGGCGGCCGCGATCTTGAGCCGGTTGCGCACGATCGAGGCGTCCTGCATCAACCTGGCCTGGTCCTCCTCGGTGAATCCGGCGACCGTGTCGGCGTCGAACCCGGCGAAGGCCACCCGGAACGCCGGCCGCTTGGCGAGGATCGTGGACCACGACAGACCCGACTGGAACGCCTCCAGGGTGAGCCGCTCCAGGTGCGCCGCCTCGCCGTGGACGGGTCGGCCCCACTCGTTGTCGTGGTACTCCCGCATCGCCCCGACCGCCCAGGCGCAGCGGCGCTCCTCGAGGTTGCTCACCGGACCATCATGCCCCGGCGACGAAGGGAGCACCGGAGATCACGCGTCGACCTCGAACGGCCGCCGCAGCCCGGCGAACATCGGGACATGCCGAAGGTCGAGCGTGGCCAGCTCCAGACCGCCGACGTCCGCCGTCGCGGCGATCAGGTAGTCGGCCGCGGGTTCACCCGGCTCACCCGGACTCAGGCCTTGCCCGGCCGGGTCGTCCACCGACCGTTCACCCAGCCGCTGACGGTCTCGTAACCGGAGCGGAACGAGCCGAGGTAGTCCACCCGCAGGTGCCTCTCGGCGGTGGACAGCTGCGCGGTGTAGCTCGAGGCGTCGTCGTCCGAGCCGCCGGTGGTGTTCACCGCGACGTACGGGAAGGGGTAGACCGGCCGGGAGGCCGTCACCTCACCGGTGCTGTCGGTGCGCTGGCTGAGCAGGCTGTCCGGCGCCTCGCCCTCGGTGACCCAGTCCACCATCGCACTCAGCGCGTCGATGCTGTCGGGTCCCTGGCCGCCACCGCAGTGCGCCACCCCCGGCAACAGGAACAGCCTGGCGAAGTCGGACGTCGTGGAGGCTCCGCCCATCCGCCTCTGCACCGCCTGGTAGTACGCCATCGACGCGACCGAGGAGATGTTCGGATCGGCCAGACCCTGCCAGATGATCAGCTTGCCGCCCGCGGCCTTGAACTTCGACAGATCGGGGTCGGTCGCATCCATGGTGCCCTCGTTGAGACGCATGAGCCTGCGGTACGACGCGGTGGTGAACCTGATGTCCCGGTAGGACAGCTCCGGATGGACCTCGGGGTAGAGCATGTACCGGACCCGCTCGTTGACGTTCGTCTTGTTCGAGGTCGACCCAGTCGCGGTGGTGGGGACGATCACGCCTGCCCAGTTGAGCTCGTTGCCGCGAAGCTGCCACCCCGGATAGAGCAGCCGGCCGGCGCTGTTGCGCGGGCCCGAGTACAGCTTCCGCACCGTGGTGACCTGCGCGGCAGTCAGGCAGAAGTCGTCGGCGGTCGAGCTCTGTCCGGCCGCACAGCGGATGCTGCCGGGATCCCAGGTACAGCCGAGCGGGTCCTCGATGATGCCGTCGTCGCCGGCGCCGCAGCCCGCCAGGACGGCCTCGTGCAGCGGCTCGAGGTCGTCGGTCGTGAGCGTGGCGTTGGTGCCGTCGGCGAAGACGGCCTGAGCGTTCCAGGCGTGCTGGAAGGTGTGCGCGGTCCAGTTGTTGGCCGGTGCCCCGGCGATGATGCCGTCGAAGTCGGTCGGGTAGCGCTGCGCCTCGGTGAGGGCCTCGTGACCACCCTGCGAGCAGCCGTCGTAGTAGGAGTGCCCGACCGACTCACCGTAGTAGCGCGTGATGATCTCCTTCGCCACCACGGCCAGCTGGTGCTCCGACTTGTAGCCGAAGTCCACCTTCAGGGTGGGGTCGGTGGCGAACAGGCCCGAGGACATGGTGGTGCCGACGTGGCCCTGGTCGGTGGCACCCACCGCGAACCCGCCGGCGGCGAACGAGGCGCATCCCGACGAGGTGGCGGGCGCCGTGCTGGGGACGACACCGCAGTTGCCGCCGCAGCCCACCTGCAGGTAGTTGCCCTGCCAGGTGCCGGTCGGAAGGCTCAGCATGAATTGGATCTGCGGAGCGATCAGACCGGTGATCGCACACGCCTCCCAGTCGCCGAGCGGATTGTCGGCGGCGTCGACCACGCTCGCCGAGCCGATCTGGGTGGGCGCGCCGGAGATGCCGCTCAGATCGAGTTGCGCGACGTCGGTGCAGTCGATCGCCGCGGAGATGTCCGTCGCATCTGCGGCACCCGCGGCGCCGGCGCCACCGACCCGGTCCGAGGCGACGACCGCGCCACCGACGACCAGCGCGAGGGCGGCCACCAGGCACCCCAGGACCCGCAGGACCCGCAGTTCGGCTCGACGTGTCAGACTCATCAGCTGCCCCTAGATGTCGACATCCAGGCCGAGCTCGCGGTCCGAGTCGGCGAGTGATCGGCATCACACTAGCGGTAGCGTGCGCGACTGTACACAGTTGTTCAGACCGAGACCGCCGCCCGGATCGACTCCCGCAGCGAGCCCATCGTGGCCAGCACCGCGGTCGGCTCGTAGCCGCAGTGCGCCATGCAGTTGGCGCAGCGCGGGTCCTTGCCCCGGCCGTAGGCATCCCAGTCGGTCGTCTCGATCAGCTCGTCGTAGGTCTCGACGTACCCGTCCTCCATCAGGTAGCAGGGCTTCTGCCACCCCTTCAACGAGTACGACGGGATCGCCCAGGCGGTGCAGTCGAAGTCGACCTTGCCCTCCAGGAAGTCCAGGAACAGCGGGCTGTGGTTGAGCCGCCACTTCTTCCGGCGGCCGTCGGCGAAGGCCTTCTTGAACAGCTCCTTGGTCTGGCTGGTGCCCAGCCAGTGCGCCTGGTCGGGGGCCTTCTCGTAGGCGAACCCCGGCGAGATCTGCATGTTGTCGACCTCGAGCTCGTCGTTGAGGTAGTCGAGCACGTCGATGACGTCCTGCGGAGAGTCGGTGTCGAAGAAGGTGGTGTTGGTCATCACCCGGAAGCCGCGCTCCTGGACCAGCCTGATCGCCTCGACGGCCTGCTTGAAGACGCCCTGCTTGCTCACCGACTCGTCGTGCCGCTCCTCCAGGCCGTCGATGTGGACCATCCAGGAGAAGTTCTTGTGCGGGGTGAACTTGTCGATGTGGCGCGGCATCAGCACCGCGTTGGTGCACAGGAAGACCATCTTGCCTCGGTCCAGCAACTGGCGGACGATCTCATCGATCTGCGGGTGCATCAGCGGCTCGCCGCCGGCGATGGAGACCATCGGGGCACCGGAGTCGACCACCGCGGAGACCGCCTGTTCGACCGGCATCCGCTGCTTGAGCACCGACGCCGGGTGCTGGATCTTCCCGCAGCCGGCGCACTTGAGGTTGCACGCGAACAGGGGCTCGAGCTCGATCAGGAGCGGGAACTTCTTCTTGCGCAGCACCTTCTGCTTCATCAGGTAGGTGCCGATCTTGATCGTCTGGTGGAGCGGCATTGACATGCGATCAGCTCTTTCTAGCTCACTTCACGCGGCAGCGTGAATCGGATGCTCTCGGTCACGGTCTCGGGCTCGCGAACGCTCGTCGGACCCAGCCCGGCCAGTCCCTCGACGACGTCGGTGACCAGGCGTGGCGGTGCGGAGGCACCCGCGGTGACGCCGATCCGATCGGCGCCGGCGAGGATGCCGAGGTCGACCTCGGCGAGGTCGTCGACCAGGTGGGCGGCGGTGCCCTCGGCCCGGGCGACGTCGACCAGGCGCTGGCTGTTGGAGGAGTTGCCCGACCCGACCACCAGGACCAGGTCGGTGACCGCGGCGGTACGGCGTACGGCGTGCTGGCGGTTCGTGGTCGCGTAGCAGATGTCGTCCTTGCGCGGCGCCCGCAGCGCGGGGAACCGCCTGCGCAGCACGGTCGCCGTCCGCTCGGCCTCGTCGAGGGCGAGGGTGGTCTGCATGACATAGGAGACCCGCTCGGGGTCCCGCGCGGTGACCGCCTCGGCCTCCTCCGGACTCTCCACCACCACGACCCGGTCCGGGGCCTCGCCGTGGGTGCCGACCACCTCCTCGTGGTCGCCGTGCCCGATCAGGAAGATGGTGTGGTCGAGCCCGGCGAAGCGTCGTACCTCGTTGTGCACCTTGGTGACCAGCGGACAGGTCGCGTCCACCACCCGCAGACCGCGGCGCTCCGCGTCCCGGCGCACCGCCGGCGCCACCCCGTGCGCGGCGAGCACCACCATGCTGCCCTCCGGCACGTCGTCGACCTCCTCGACGAAGATCGCGCCGCGCGCCTCCAGTTCGGCCACCACATGGCTGTTGTGCACGATCTGACGGCGCACGTAGACGGGCGCGCCGAACCTCTCCAGGGATGCCTCGACGATCTCGATGGCCCGCTCGACCCCGGCGCAGAAGGAGCGCGGGGAGGCCAGCACCACCTCACGCTCGCCGGTCGCCTCCGCCCATGCCTGGAGCACCGGACCGGCGAATCGCAACGCCCGGAGCGCCTTGAGTCCCCGCGGGACCGTGCCCAGGCTGAGCAGCCGGTGCTCGGGGGTGTCGACGATCGCACGCACCACCACGCCCCGCCCGGCGGGTGCGTCGGCGAGCAGCAGCGCCGACTCGGTGTCCACCGCGAGCGCGCCACTCGCCGCCCAGCGAGCGCGCTCGGCCGGATCGTCCACCACTGCCGGGGTCGTCAGCACCGGGCCGAGGTGGACCCGGTGGCCGGCGCGTCGCAGGGCACCGGCCAGCAGCGGCGCGGACGGGCAGCCGATGACCGTCTCGGTCTCGGCGGAGCGGACCTCGGTGGCGACCACCAGGTCGCCCGGCTCCACCCCCGGGGCCAGTGCGCCGGCGACGCCGGCCACCAGCCGCGGCGCCTCGGGGGGCAGCCCCTCGGCGCCACGCGAACGGCCGGTGCACACCG
>NZ_JASGET010000103.1:0-7887 GCF_047606145.1 Nocardioides sp.
CCACCGACCCGGCTGCGGCCGCCGACCTCGCCGACCGCTTCGCCGGCACGCTCGAGTTCGGCACCGCCGGCCTGCGCGGCGCTCTCGGCGCGGGGCCGAACCGGATGAACCGGGTGGTCGTCAGCCGGGCAGCCGCCGGCCTCGCGGCGTACCTGGACGCCACCGGCGCCGACGGTCCCGTCGTCGTCGGGTACGACGCCCGGCACCACTCCGATGTCTTCGCCCGCGACACCGCCGAGGTCGTCACCGGCACCGGCCGCGAGGCCCTCGTGATGCCGCGTCCGCTGCCCACCCCGGTGCTGGCGTTCGCGGTCCGCGCGCTGGGGGCGAGCGCCGGGGTGATGGTCACCGCCAGCCACAACCCGCCGCAGGACAACGGCTACAAGGTCTACCTCGGCGACGGATCCCAGATCGTGCCTCCCGCCGACAGCGACATCGCCACCCGGATCGCGGCGGTCGGCCCGCTCGCCGGGCTGCGACGCGGAGCACCGGGCACGGTGCTCGGCGAGTCGATCGTGGAGCAGTACCTGGACACGGTCGCCGGGCTGATCGGCCCCGGGCCGCGGGAGCTGCGGATCGCCTACACGCCCCTGCACGGCGTCGGTGGCGACCTCGCCCACGAGGCGCTGCGCTACGCCGGCTTCGCCGCACCGGAGATCGAGGCCTCCCAGGCCGCCCCGGATCCGGACTTCCCCACCGTCGCCTTCCCCAACCCCGAGGAGCCCGGTGCGATGGACCGGGCCATCGCCCTCGGGGCGCGCAAGGGCTGCGACATCGTGATCGCCCACGACCCCGATGCCGACCGTTGTGCCGCCGCGATCCCGACCGGGGCCGGCTGGCGGATGCTGCGCGGCGACGAGGTCGGCACCCTGCTGGCCCACCATCTGCTGACCCGGGGCCGGTCCGGCACCTACGCCGCCTCCATCGTCTCCTCCAGCCTGGTGGGCAAGCTCGCCGCCGCCGCCGGCCAGCCGTACGCCGAGACGCTCACCGGATTCAAGTGGATCAGTCGGGTCCCGGGTCTCACCTTCGGCTACGAGGAGGCACTGGGCTACTGCGTCGACCCCGGGCACGTCCGGGACAAGGACGGCATCTCGGCGATGCTGATGCTGTGCGAGCTCGCCGCCCGGTGCAAGGCGGCCGGCTCCTCGCTCGCCGCCGTGCTGGACGAGATAGCCCTCGCGCACGGGCTGCACGCCACCGACCAGCTCGCCGTCCGGGTCTCGGACCTGAGCCTGATCGAGGCCGCGATGCGGCGTCTGCGCACCGCCTCGCCGACCACCCTCGGCGGCGTCACGGTGGACAGCATCGAGGATCTCGCCGCCGGTGGCGGCGGGCTGCCGCCGACCGAGGGGCTGCGCTACCGGCTCGCCGGCGGGGCGCGGGTGATCATCCGGCCCAGCGGCACCGAGCCCAAGCTGAAGTGCTATCTCGAGGTCGTCGTACCGGTCGCCGACGGCGACGTCGCCACCGCTCGTGAGCGGGCCGGCCGGCAGCTGGCGGCGCTCAAGGCCGATCTGGCGGTGGCGATCGCGCTCTGAGTCCGGGTCCGGACCCGGCGGTCACCAGACCAGCGTCACCACGAACGCGACCACCAGCACCACGTTGACGACGATCAGCGGCCAGTCCCAGCTGCGGGTGACCTGGTCGGCGAGGGCCCGCTGCTCGGCGGACCGAGGCGCGATCCCGGCCTCATGGCGCGCCAGCGAGGCGGCGTCGGTGAGCCGCTGCTCGACGTAGTCGGGATAGGTCGTCTCCCGCGGCCGGGCGCTGCGCACCTGCCGTCGCGGCCGGCTCACCGCGCCGGAGAGGTAGCGCCGGCCACCGACGGAGACGGCGGTGGTCCGGCCGACCGCGACCTGCTCGACCGCCGCGATCGGCAGCCGCTGGGTGGAGTAGAGATGGTGGACGACCAGGTCGTCGTCGACGAGCCCGATCCGCGGTCGGATCAGGGCGGCATAGCACAGGCAGGCGAAGGCGAGCGCGCCACAGATCACCGCGGGATGGGCCCCTGCCCCGAGGTCGAGCACGACGACCGCGACGACGGCGACCGCGACGACCGCGCCCCACACGACGCCGTTGGTGCCGCGGAACCACTCGCCCCTCGCCCGGTCCTGCGTCTGGTCCTGCGGTCTCCGCTCCCTGCTCGGCACCGCCTCACCCTACCGGCCGGGCGGCGCACCGGGCCGGTCGGCACTATCCTGTGCCGGTGCCCACGCCTGCCGAGATCGCCGCGATGATCGACCACACCCTGCTCAAGCCGGAGGCCACCCACGCCGACGTCGACGCCCTGATCGCCGAGGCGGTCGAGCTCGGCACCTACTCGGTGTGCGTCTCGCCCTCGATGCTGCCGCTGACCGTGCCCGCCGGCAGCTCGCTGAAGGTGGCGGTGGTGTGTGGCTTCCCCAGCGGCAAGCACGTCGGCGCGATCAAGGCCGCCGAGGCCGCCGACGCGGTCGCCCACGGTGCCGACGAGGTCGACATGGTGATCGACATCGGCGCCGCCAGGGAGGGCCGGTTCGCCGAGGTGGGAGCCGAGGTGGCGGCCGTCCGCGCGGCGGTGCCGGCACCGACGGTGCTCAAGGTGATCATCGAGTCGGCGGTGCTGAGCGACGAGCAGATCGTCGGGGTCTGCCGAGCCGCGGCCGAGGCGGGCGCGGACTTCGTCAAGACCTCGACCGGCTTCCACCCGGCCGGCGGCGCCACCGAGCACGCGGTGCGGCTGATGGCGCAGACGGTCGGGCCGAACGTCGGGGTCAAGGCCTCGGGCGGCGTACGGACGCTGGCCCAGGCCGAGGCGATGATCGCCGCCGGCGCCACCCGGCTGGGGGTCTCCGGCAGCCGCGCGCTGCTCGCGGGCGGCGGCCCCACGAACGGCTACTGACTCGGTCGAGACGGCCCACATGCGTGCCCGCGTCATCGTCCTCGCCGGGCCGTCGGGCGCCGGGAAGTCCCGGCTGGCCGAACGGCTCGGGCTGCCCGTGCTCCGTCTCGACGACTTCTACAAGGACGGCGACGACCCCACCCTCCCGCGACTCGCCGAGGGGCCGAACGCCGGCCTGATCGACTGGGACCACCCCGACGCCTGGCTGCGCACCGACGCCCTGGCCGCGATCGCCGCGCTGTGCGAGACCGGTATGGCCGACGTACCCGTCTACGAGATCGCCCGGGACGGGCGCACCGGCACCCAGCGGCTCGACCTGGGTGAGCATCGGTACTTCGTCGCCGAGGGGATCTTCGCCCAGGACATCGTGGCCGAATGCCGTCGCCAGGACCTGCTGGCGGCGGCGTACTGCCTCACCAAACGGCCGCTGGTGGTCTTCTGGCGGCGACTCACCCGGGACCTGCGCGAGCACCGCAAGCCGCCGCTGGTGCTGGTGCGACGCGGCCTGACCCTGATGCGCGAGCAGCACGCGGTGGTCGCCGATGCGGTCGCCAAGGGCTGTCAGCCCGCCACACCGCCGCAGGCCTTCGCCGCCCTGCGCCATCTGGTACGGCGACCCACGCGACTGCCGTGGGGTCCGCGGCTGCGCCAGCCCGACCGTGTCTCCTGCGGACCGACCTGCGTGGTGGTGGCGCGGATGCTGCGCGACCCGGTGTACGCCGAACGGACCCTGCCCCACCTCGGCGAGGCCGTCCAACGCCTGCATGCCGAGTTCGCCGGCTGGCGCGGCGCCGACGGCCGGTGGCAGCTGCCCTGGCCACGCCGAGGTGGTTCGGCGTTCTGGTCGATCGCGGCCCAGCTCGGCGCGATCGAGGGCGTCCGCTACCGGCTCCGGCCCGCCTGGTTCGGCCAGCGGCAAGCCTTCGACCGGCTGCTGGCCGCCGCCACCGCCGGCGACCTCGCGGTGCTCTACGTCGGCACCACGCTGCGCGCCCGCCACATCACCCTCGTCCTCGGCGCGACCGAGGAGGCCGACAAGGCTGGGACGGCGGGCGCGGCCCTGCGGATCTTCAACCCGGCCAGCGGGCAGGTGCGCACGGTGACCAGGACCGACTTCACCGGCGGACTCGGCTCACTCGGCCGGTGGCCGCGACCGTGGACGATCCTGGTGCCGGCCGTCCCGCGCTCGGCCCGGCGCCGCGGCTGAGCGTCGGTGCGCACCGACGCGCACCGGTGCCGACCGCGGGTCAGGCCAGGGCGGCGTAGGCGTCCTTGATCCGGTGGATGAGGGCGACGCGTTCGTCGTAGGGCAGGAAGGCCGACTTCATCGCGTTGACGCTCAGCCACTCCAGGTCGGTCAGCGTCCAGTCGAACGCCTCGACCACCGACCGCATCTCCGCGGTCATCGAGGTGCGAGACATGAGCCGGTTGTCGGTGTTGATGGTCACCCGGAAGCCGAGCTGCTTGAGCAACCGGATCGGATGCTCGGCGATCGACGGTGCCGCGCCGGTCTGGACGTTGGAGGCCGGGCACATCTCCAGCGGGATCCGCCGGTCCCGGACGTAGGCGGCGAGCCGCCCCAGCCGTGGCGTCCCGTCCGGGCCGACGGTGATGTCCTCCACGATCCGGACGCCGTGGCCGAGCCGGTCCGCGCCGCAGGGGTGCACCGCCTCCCAGATCGAGGGCAGCCCGAAGCCCTCCCCGGCGTGGATGGTGTAGCGCATGTTCTCCGCGGCCAGGTACTCGAAGGCGTCGAGGAACCGGGTGGGCGGGAACCCCTTCTCCGGGCCGGCGATGTCGAACCCGGCCACCCCGCGGTCCCGCCAGGCCACCGCGAGCTCGGCGATCTCTCGTGCCCGGGCCGCCTGTCGCATCGCGGTGAGCAGTTGGCGCACCACGATCCCCCGTCCGGACATGCCCGCGGTGAAGCCGCGCTGCACCGCCGCGACCACCTCCTCCAGACTCAGCCCCTGCTCCACGTGCAGCTCGGGGGCATAGCGCACCTCGGCGTAGACGACACCGTCGTCGGCCAGGTCCTCGACGCACTCGCGGGCGACGCGGGCGATGGCGTCGGCGTCCTGCATCACCGCCAGGGTGTGCACGAACGTCTCCAGATACCGCTCCAGCGAACCCGAGTCGGCGCTCGACCAGAACCACTCCTCCAACGCCACCGGGTTGCCGGCCGGCAGCTCGTGACCGATCTCGGCCGCCAGCTCCACGATCGTCACGGGACGCACCCCGCCGTCGAGATGGTCGTGCAGCACCACCTTCGGCGCGGATCTGATCTGGTCGAGGGTGGGTGGGTGAACCATGCTGCTCTCCAAATCCGCGCGAGATGGGCCTTGTGGTGGACGGGTTGTCGGTGGCGTCAGGCGATCCGGACGTCAGGCGATCCGGTCGCGGACCAGTGGCGGCGGCGTGTACGGCGTCCCGGACGGCGCCAGGTGGTACCCGCCCTCCAGCGCGGCCAGGGCGCGCTCGAACCGTTCGGGGGTGTCGGTGTGCAGGGTGAACAGCGGCTGGCCGGCCGTGACCGTGTCACCCGGCCGGGCGTGCCACACCACGCCGGCGCCCGCCTGCACCGAGTCCTCCTTGCGCTCCCGGCCGGCGCCGAGCCGCCAGGCGGCGAGACCGACGGCCATCGCGTCCAGGCGGGTCAGGACGCCGTCGGCCGGTGCCGGCACGACGTGCTGCTCGCGGGCGACCGGCAGGGGGGCGTCGGCGTCGCCGCCCTGGCCCGCGATCATCGCGCGCCACACGTCCATCGCCGACCCGTCGGCGAGCCGATCGGCCGGGTCCACGTCGTCGATGCCCGCGGCGGCGAGCATCTCCCGGGCCAGGGCGAGGGTCAGCTCGACCACGTCGGCCGGACCGCCGCCGGCGAGCACGTCGATCGACTCGGCGACCTCGAGGGCGTTCCCGGCGGTCAGCCCCAGCGGGGTGTCCATGTCGGTCAGCAGCGCCACCGTGCGCACGCCGGCGTCGGTGCCGAGGTCGACCATGGTGCGGGCCAGCTCCCGGGCGGTGGCCAGCGACTTCATGAAGGCGCCGGAGCCGACCTTGACGTCGAGCACCAGCGAGCCGGTGCCCTCCGCGATCTTCTTGCTCATGATGGAGGAGGCGATCAGCGGGATCGCCTCGACGGTGCCGGTCACGTCACGCAGCGCGTAGAGCTTCTTGTCCGCCGGCGCGAGGCCGTCTCCGGCGGCGCAGATCACCGCTCCGACCGAGTCGAGCTGCGCGAGCATCTCCTCGTTCGACAGCGACGCCCGCCACCCGGCGATCGACTCCAGCTTGTCCAGCGTGCCCCCGGTGTGGCCGAGTCCCCGTCCGGAGAGCTGGGGAACCGCGGCACCGCAGGCCGCCACCAGCGGGGCGAGCGGCAGCGTGATCTTGTCGCCCACCCCACCGGTGGAGTGCTTGTCGGCGGTCGGCCGGGAGAGGCCCGCGAAGCTCATCCGCTCACCGCTGGCGATCATCGCCGACGTCCAGCGCGCGATCTCGTGCCGGCTCATCCCGTTGAGCAGGATCGCCATCGCCAGCGCCGACATCTGCTCGTCGGCGACGATGCCCCGGGTGTAGGCGTCGATCACCCAGTCGATCTGGCTGTCGGAGAGCTCGGCGGCATCCCGCTTGGCCAGGATCACCTCGATCGCGTCGTGCGTCATGCGCCGACCCTATGTCCTCCGAGCTCCGGACGTGGGGCCGGCCGACGGTGTCACCGCCGTGACGTCGGGCAGCGCGGCGGTGACACCCGGACTCCTCAGAGCGCGATCACATCCAGATCCTCCGGGGCGACGAGCGCGCCGTCGTACCCGAGCCTGTCCGCCGCCCGCTGTGCCTTCTTGAGGTAGACCGACGCGTCCTGCGGCAACGGGGTGTAGTGGCTCATCACCATGGTCCCCACTCCGGCGGCCCTGCCGACCCGCGGAAGGTCACGCACGTCGGAGTGGGAGGTCAGCAGGTGCTCGCGCAGCGCGGCCTGCTGGGCGGCGGGAGCGCTCGCCACCACCTTCTCCACGTTGTCGTTGTCCTGGGTCTCGTGGACCAGATAGTCGGCGTCCTTGGCGAGCGCGATCAGGGCCCGGTTCGGCGCGTTGGTGTCGCCGGAGAAGACGACCTTCTTCCGGCTCGACTTCACCGTGAAGCGATAGGCATAGGCGTCCTTGACCTCGTCCCCATGGAAGACCCGGGTGGCATCGACCCGCACCAGGTCGTCCTCCATCACCCGGGCCACCGGCTGGGAGCGCGCCGACGCGTGCGGGACCCGGACGTCAGTGGTGCGTACGTCGGGGAAGGCGGAGAATCCGCCACCGTTCTCGTAGAGGTCGATGCCGTCGCCGTATCCCGCCTCGAGTCCGCGGGTGAAGCGCCCCATCTGCGGCGGTCCCCACATCCGCAGCCCGGTCAGCGCGCTGGGCGCGTAGGTCCAGCCGTGGATCAGCAGGCCCATCAGACCCGAGGTGTGGTCGAGATGGTGGTGCGTGAGGAAGAGGTGGTTCAGGGTGGCGAACCCGAGCCCCGCGGCGACCAGCTGGTCGGCGGTGTTCGCACCGGCGTCGACCAGGTAGACCTGGTCCTCGACCACCAGCGCCAGCGCGGGCTTGGCCCGACCGACGTTGACCTTCGGACCGCCGTCGACGCCGAGCATGACCAGGCGATCGCCGGCGGAGTCCGCCGTGGCAGACCCGACCGCCGCGCTGGCCGGAGTGGCGCCGAGGGCGTCCGCCAGGCCCAGGCCGACCACGCCCCCCAACGCCGAGGTCCGCAACAGGCCGCGGCGGGAGGTCCCCGCGCGCAGGGGGTTGAACTTGGTCATCGACATCTCCTCGATCGGTCGGGGTGTGACACTCGCCACCAAAGACGGCTGAGACCTTGCCGACGGCGGCCAGCACTCGCAATGAGGCTGCCGATCAATGAAAGGGCGCGCCCGGCCCGCCTCGTCAGCGGCGGCGGAGCTCGGCGAGCAGGGCGCGGGCCGCCTGGCGGGCGGCGGCGACGTC
>NZ_JASGET010000104.1:0-108500 GCF_047606145.1 Nocardioides sp.
GCCGCCTGGTCGCGGCCGGCGTCGCCGAGGTGGTCGGCGCCGGCGCGGCCGGGCGCACCGACGCGGCGCTGCGCCGCGAGGTCGAGACGGTACGTGCCGAGAACGAGAAGTGTCGGATCTACTGCCCGCTGGTCTTCAGCGAGGCGGACCTGGACCGCGCGGTCGCGGCCGGATACGACGGCGTCCAGGTGTGGGTGCAGGGCTTCGGCGAGACCGGGCAGATCTACCAGCGCATCTACGACCTCGCCTGGGCCGGCCAGGACTGGCGGGCGACGATGCCGATCCGGACCCGGGCCGAGGTGCTCGACGGCGCGGCTCGGCTGGTCGGTGCCGCCCGCGAGCGAGGCCTGGCGGTGGCCACCCCGCTGCTGATGATCTCCTACCTGACCGAGGAGATGCTCGCCGAGACCGCCGCGGTGCTGGCCGGCGCCGGCGCGACCGAGCTGACCCTGTTCGACGGCCCCGGTGCGGTCGGGCCCGAGGCGTACGCCGCCCTGGTGACCCGCACCCGGGAGCTGGCCCCCGACTGTGAGGTGGGACTGCACGCGCACAACACCTTCGGTCTCGCGGTGGCGTGTGCCGTCGCTGCGGCCAAGGCGGGTGCGTCGGTGATCGAGCTGTCGGTCAACGGCTACTGCGGAGGACCCGGCAACGCCGACCTGGCCGCCACCGCCGCCGCGTTCGAGGTGCTGTACGGCGTGGACACCGGCATCGACACCACCCAGCTGGCACCGCTGGCCCGCGCCGGGGAGGAGCTCACCGGCTACCACGTCGCCTGGAACCATCCGGTGACCGGGAAGGAGGCGTTCAACTGGGGCGGCATGGACATCATCACCCAGGAGGTCGCCGTCGACCCGCTGCTGCACAACTGCCTCGAGCCCACCCTGGTCGGCAACGAGAGGCGGGTGCCGTTCACCCCGTTCAGCGGCCCCTACACCCTGGCCGACAAGCTCGCCGCGCTCGGTATCGACGCGGATCGGGACCGGATCGAGGCCACCCTGGCCGCGGCCCGTGCGGAGCTCGCCCGGACCGGCCGGCTGCTCACCGACGCCGACCTGGCCCGGCTCGCCGGAATCGGCTGACCCGACGCCCCGCCGAGCAGAAGCGAATAGAGGCCCGCCACTAGTGCCAGTCGTAGGAGGCGACCGGGTTCCCGAGCCTGCCGCCGAGCCTGACCGATTCCGCGGTGGCGGCCTCGAAGGAGTCGAAGTCGACGATGATCTCCCACCGGTAGCCGTCGGGGTCGTCGAAGTAGAGCGAGACGAACGGCAGCCCGCCGTGGCCGTAGGGGCCGAGGACTTCCACGCCGTGCTCACGCAGGTGCGTGATCCACTCGGCCAGCGTTCCGCCGACGGACCGCACCGCGACATGGACGAAGTGCTGATCGGCGCCGCGTTCGATCGGCCGGCCCTGGGCGAGGT
Organism: Nocardioides sp.; assembly: GCF_047606145.1. GTDB lineage: Bacteria > Actinomycetota > Actinomycetes > Propionibacteriales > Nocardioidaceae > Nocardioides. The sequence goes on from NZ_JASGET010000104.1 coordinate 1,422, forward strand.
TGACGACCAACTCCCCGACCCGCATCCACACCTGTCTGACCCGGCCGCTGGCGAGGTCCGCCTCGTCCACGTCGGTCCGTCGATCCACCTCGGCGCCGAGCACCGTCGAGTACCAACGCTCGGAGGTCTCGACGTCGGCGACCTCGAGGGCGACGTGGTGGATGGAACCGAGGGTGAGCATCTGGGCCTTCCGCGGGCTCACAGCGGCCGGGGGAGCCCGGCCAGGGTGCGGAGCACGTCGGCGCGGTGCACCGGTTCGGCCGCCGGCGAGGTGTTCAGCACCATCGCCTCGGCGGAATCGGTGCCGTCGAACCGCGGCCAGGCCGGTAGGCCCGGTCCGTTCGGGTCGAGATCCGCGACGAACCGCGCCCAGGCGTCCGCCGTACGACGGGCCAGCTCCCGGTCGGCCTCGGTCCACGGCCACTGCCGGACGTCGAGGTTGTCGCCGACGTAGGGGAGTTCGGCGGTGTGGAAGACGTCATAGCTCGCGCCACCGTCGGGCGGCGGGGCCAGGTCGAGGTCGGCGGGCAGGGGTGGCGCCTGGTCGAATCGGTAGACCCAGGTCGGCGCCACCTCGGCCTGCGCGCGGGCCCAGGTCCAGACCGGTCCGGCGAACTTGGTGTCACCGGTGAACGCCCGCGCCGAGCGTTGCAGGTCGGAGCCGGCGGGATAGTACGGCGCCAGCGCCGCCGCGTGCGGTGACTCGGTGAGCCTGCGGTCCATCGCGGCGACGGCAGCCGGCTGGGTGAAGTTGGCGCCCTCGTCGGTGTTCCAGCCGGCCAGCAGCGGGAGGCGGTGCTGGCGGCCCTCGGCGAAGACGGTGTCGGTGTCCTCGCTCAACGCCCGGCCATCCAGCACCACGCCCAGGTGGGCGGGCAGCAGCAGGTCGGTGGCACACAGCCGGCGCAGCCGCGCCAGCGGCGCCTGGGCGAGGGCCCCCAGCGCTTGCAGCCCCTCTTGCTGGGCCTCGGCCTGGGGCGGCAGCGGGCCTTCGGCGCGGCCGACCCCGGCGGCACTCTGGCCGATCGCCGCCCGGAACAGCCCCGCGGCCGAGGTCGAGGCCATCAGGTGGTTCACGATCGCGGCACCGGCGGAGTTCCCGGCGAAGGTGACCAGGTCCGGATCCCCGCCGAAGGCCGCGATGTGCTCGCGGATCCAGCCGAGCGCCGCCAGGACGTCGAGCACGCCGTAGTTCCCCGAGGCACCGAGGGCGTCCTCGGCGGCGAGCTCGGGGTGGGCCAGGAAGCCGAGCGCCCCCAGACGCATGGTGCAGGTGACGACCACGATGCCTCGGCGGGCGAGCGCGGCACCGTCGTGGATCTCCTGGCCTCCGTGGCCGAAACGATTGCCGCCGCCCTGGAGGAAGAAGAGCACCGGCAGTCCGCCGGCCGTCACGTCGGGGGTCCACACGTTCAGATAGAGACAGTCCTCGCTCATCACCAGCGCGTGGCTGTCATCGAAGTTGGCATGCCACATGATCGCGTTGCGGGGCGGCTGGGGCTGCACCGGCGCCGGGCCCGCGTCGTACGCCGGTCGATCTCCGTCCCACGGCGTGACCGGCGCCGGCGGGCGCCAGCGCAGCGCGCCGACCGGCGGGGCGGCGTACGGGATCCCCTTGAAGGCCACCACCCCGGGTCTCGCGCTCGGGCGGCCGAGCACGGCCCCAGTGGTGAGGCGGACGCGGACGTCGTCGGTCATCCGGGCTCCTAGTCGCGGTTGATGATCTCGATCAGGTTGCCCCATGGGTCGGCCACGAAGGCGACCACCGCGCCGGGCCGCGGCGAGGGCATCGGTTCCTTGCGCGTGCTCGCACCGGCCTCGAGCAGGCGCCGGTACTCCTGTGCCGGGTCGGCGACCCGCAGGCAGATGTGGCCGTAGCCCAGCGTCAGCGCGGCGTCCTCGGCGCTGGACGGCTGCATCCCGGTGACGGCGCCGGCCCGGTGCAACAGCTCGATCCGGAAGCCGGACTCCTCATGGAGCAGCATCACGCCGCGCAGGCCGGCGGAGGCGATGGTGAACGGGGTGGCCGCGGTCAGTCCGAAGACCTCGCAGTACCACGCCTGCGCCGCGTCGAGGTCGGGCACATTGAGGCCGACGTGATCCCAGGCCAGCGGCTGGCGGTCGGTCATGCCGAGGCCTCGCTCACCAGCGGGTTCTCGAGCACGCCGAGCCCGCTGACCTCGACCCGGATCTTCCGGCCGTCCTGCAGGAAGAGCGGCGGCTCCCGGCGCGCGCCGACGCCACCGGGGGTTCCGGTCAGGATCACGTCGCCGGGGAGCAGGGTGGTGAAGGTGGAGATGGTCGAGATCAGCTCGGCGACCCCGAAGATCATCAGGTCTGCGGTGGTGGACTGGACCACCAGATCGTCGTAGGTGACGGTCATCTGCATCTCGGCGAACGGTGGCACCTCATCCGGGGTGACCAGCTCCGGGCCGAGCGGGTTGGAGGAGTCCCAGGTCTTGCCCTGCAGCCACTGATGCGAGCGGTGTTGGAAGTCGCGCATGCTCACGTCGTTGGCGATCGTGTACCCGGCGACATGGTCGAGCGCCCGCTGCTCGGTGACCCGTCGCGCGGGAGTGCCGATCACCACCGCGATCTCGCCCTCCCAGTCGACCTGGTCCGACTCCGGGGGAAGGAGGATCGGGTCGCCGTCGGCGACCAGGCTGGTGGCGAACTTGGTGAACAGCACCGGGTAGGAGGAGTCGTCGCGACCGGTCTCCTCGAGGTGCGCCCGATAGTTGAGCCCGACGCAGATGATCTTCCCCGGGCTCGGGATCACCGGGCGCGGCTGCGCCTCGGCGCGCGGGAACGCGGCGCCGGCGTCCAGGTCCGGGTCGGCGAGTACGGCGCTCGGCGTGGCCGCGCCGAGCTCGGTGACGCCGCGCAGCGGGATGAGCGTGTCGCCGTCGGCGAGTGCGGCCACCGGCTGGCCTCGGTGGCGGCAGGATACGAAGCGCATGGGACTCCTCGGTGGCTGTCGGGTCCTGCCAGTCTGCCACAAAGTGCCGACACTTTTCTCGGATCGCCTCGGAAGGCTGGCCCTAGAATCGCGTCTGCGGCTGGGGTAGTGTCGACATATAGCGAGTGAGGAGCGAGAGATGAGTTCACACCTGATCGTCGGCGCCCGGATCTTCGACGGCAGCGGGTCTCCGACGGTGGCCGGGGAGGTCCTGGTCGACGGCAACCGCATCGTGGCGGTCGGCGATCGTCTTGCGGCGCCGGCGGAGGCGGAGGTGATCGACGGAGCGGGCGCGGTGCTCATGCCGGGACTGGTCGACGGCCACACCCATCTCGGGTTCGGTTCGTCGGTCGAGCACACCTCGACCAGGTTCGAGCCCGACGAGGAGAAGGTGCTGCTGGTCGCGCACTGTGCCCGGGTGATGCTCGACCACGGCTTCACCTCCTGCTACTCGGGCGGGAACCGGATGCCGGCCTCCGAGGTCGCCGCCCGGAAGGCGTTCGCCGAAGGCTGGCTGCCCGGACCGCGACTGCGGGCGGCCTCCTGGGAGGGCAGCGCCGGCATGGTCTCTCCGGGGCACTACGACTTCCCCGGGATCGAGGGCCGGGAGTCCGATCCGGGCTCGGTGCGCGACTTCGTGCACGCGATGGCGGACCTGGGTGTCGACATCGTCAAGGTGAGCCTGACCGGCGAGAGCGCGGTGGTGGGCGGCACCTCGCGGGTCATGCAGTTCACCGAGGAGGAGATCGAGGCGGCAGCGACGGCGGCCGCCGAGCGCGGCGTCTGGCTGACCGCGCATGCCCACTCGGCCGAGGCCGTCCGGCTCGCGGTGCAGTACGGCGTTCGGGCGATCTATCACGCGACGTTCAGCGACGACGAGGCGATCGAGGCGCTGGTCGAGGCGCGCGACCGGGTCTTCGTCGCACCCACCCCGGGGATCATCTGGGCACACCTGCACGACGAGGAGCACCCGCCGACCCCGGAGATGGAGACCTACGAGACCCAGGCCAGCATCGCCCGGGTGGCACCCGAGCTGCACAAGCGCGGCGTGCGGATGGTGATCGGCGGCGACTACGGGTTCCCGATCAACCCGATCGGGCGCAACGCGCGCGACCTCCGGCTGTTCGTGGAGTGGTTCGGTCTCACGCCGGCCGAGGCGCTGCGCTGCGCATGCGAGTACGGCGGTCAGCTGATGGAGCAGCAGGTCGGTCTGGTGCGCGAGGGCTACCTCGCCGACCTGCTGCTGGTCGAGGGCGACCCGACCGAGGATGTGACGCTGCTCGAGGACCCCGCGAACCTGGCGATGATCATGAGCGACGGTCGGCTGCACAAGATCGACCCCGCCCGGCGTACGGCGTCCGGGCGATGAGCGCCGACCCTCTCCGCGCCGCGCTGCAGCGCGCCGAGGCCGACGGCTACCGCTGGGAGCTGCGCCATCAGCCGGCCGCGGAGCACGAGTTCCCCGACTGGGTCGTACTGATCCACACGCCGGCCGGCGACACGCTGTTCCCGACCGCCATCGACGACACCGAGGCCGAGGCCCTGCGCCGGGCCGCCGCGCGCATCGAGGCGCATCGTCGCGGTTGAGCCGCGGTCGCGAGGTGTCGACACGTTCGGGCGGATCGGCGCGGATGGGCCTCGGGACGCCCGACGACGTGATGGAATGAGCCGGCGATCGACAGACCGACAGGTCGGCGTGGAGAACGGGGAGGCGACGATGGCATCGGCGACCGAGGTGCTGGCCGACCCGGAGGACCGCTCCGAGGAGATCGTCCGGCTGCTCCGGCTCGAGGAGCGCCGCGAGCCCGTGGTCGCCCTGGTGGCCACCTGGGTGGGTCTGGGGATCGTCGAGGGGCGGCTCAAGCCGGGCCAGGACCTCAACTCGGTCGAGCTCTCCCAGCGGCTGGGCTCCTCGCGCACGCCCGTTCGTGAGGCGCTGATGCTGCTCGAGTCCGAGGGGTTGGTGGAGATCCGGGCGCGCCGGCGGCCCCGGGTGGCGGCCTTCACCCCCGAGCGGGTCCGGGACATCTACTTCGTGCGCAAGCGCCTGCTGGTGTTGATCGGTCAGCTGGTCGCCGAGCATGTCACCGATGAGCAGGTCGCAGAGCTGCGCGAGATGCTGGCGCTGATGCAGGCCTCGGTCGACGGCGACGACGTCGACGGCTACTTCTGGGGGCACGTCAATCTGCAGCGTCACTACGTCGAGATCGCCGGCAACCAGATCCTCGGCGAGATGCTCGACACCCTCGCGCTGCGCACCCTGGTGCTGCGTCGGGCGGCGCTGGCCAGGGAAGGCCGGCTGTCGGCCAGCATCGCCGATCAGTACCGGATCCTGGAGGCCATCGAGCACCGCGACGGCGAGCTGGCGGCGTTGTTGTTCTCGCGTGCGACCGATGCGGCACTGGCCGCGATCGACCTCTCCGAGCTCTCGTCCTAGCGGCGACCACTCTCGCTAGGTGTCGACAGAACAAATCTTCTCGGCCTGTGATCTCGCGCTCATGGAACTGTTGACGCCGAAGTGTCGACGCTTTATGGTCGGTCGCAATCGGCGCCCACGGTGATCGCTCGGATCGGCCGACGCGACTCGACGCCGACTCGTCGCTGCCAGGAGTCCCTCGCATGCCCAGTCGTCTCGATGCCCTTCTCGCTGCTCCCGTCCACCCGCGCGCCCGGCTGAGGGGAGCGCTCCTCGCCACCGCCGCGCTCGCCGTACCACCGGTCCTCGCCGCGCCGGCACGGGCCGCCGGTACCGGTGACACCCTGACGGTGCGTGCCGGGGAGACGCTCACCCTCGAGGAGAGCCGCGACCTGGGCACGCTGATCCTCGAGGACGGTGCCAGCATCGTGGCGGCCGACGGCTACCGGGTCACCCTGACGGTCAACGGGATCGAGGTGGGTGCCACCCTGCTCGACCTCTACGACGAGGACGGCATTCCGACCTACATCGCGGCGGGCCGCTACCACGGCACGGTCCGGCTGGCCGTGGCGACGGCGAACGACGTCACCTACTCCTCGCGGACCTGGCCGTTCCGGCAGGCCGTCTACGTCGACGCGGACGGCATCGACACCGATCGCTCGGTGCTCGCGGCGGTGCGCGGCGGCCGGCTGCGCGACCGGCACGCCAACGCCGTTCGGCTCACCTCGCGTGCCGAGGCCTTCAACGGCTTCTACGTCGTGGGAGGGGACTACCGCATCGTCTCCAGCACGATCGGGTTCCGTGGCAACGGGCGCAGCGACTTCTGCGGATACGGCGCTGCCGTCTACGCCTCCGGCGAGGACACCAGCCTGCGACTGGTGGACGTCACCGTCACCAACACCGGGGTGGTCCGCCCGGCCGTCATCGCCGACGGCGGCAGCACCGTGGTGGTGCGCGACTCCCGGCTGCGGTGCCACGACGGCGTGCTGCCCGACGACTACGAGAACACCAGCGACACCGCCTTCATGATGTCGTGCCCGTGGACACTGGGCATGTACGGCACGGTGCGCACCACCAACCTGATCGGACAGGGCAGCAAGGCGACCTATCTCAACTCCACCATCGCCGTGGACAACTGGGGCTGCCTGTCGGTGGACTCCGGGAAGGACTGCATCCTGGTCTCGGTGAACAGCCTGCTGACCAGCGCCGGCGACGGGTACGGCAGCTATGGCATCGGGGACGTCACCGAGCACTTCCTGGGCACCAGGATGTCGATCGGCACGTACTTCATGATCAACCGAGGAACCCTGGGCACCCACTACGGCGACAGCTCGCCGGCCGCCGTCGCGGCGCTCAACGACGAGTACGACCTCGGGCTGACCGGCTCCGACATCCGGGGCGTCGTCCCGCGCGCGTGCGTGCTGCGGTCGCGGAAGTTCGGCTGGATGTGGCACGACACCGGCGACGTGCTGATCGACGGCGCCACCAGCATCCGGACGGCATGGACGACGTTCCTGTCCAAGGCCTCCCCGGCCAGCGTCACCCTGGACGGGTCCGACGGTGCGAGCCTGCACGCCGAGAACGGCGTCATCTTCCAGGTGATGGACAACGACAACCCCGGCACCGTCGCGGTCAGCGACAAGCCGTGGTCGAAGGAGTACGACGCCTCGTACGTCGAGCCGACCGATGCCGCGACCAAGTCGGACACCTGGGACACCACCACCGCGGCCGCCGACGATGCCTACGGCACCTTCAGCAGCGTCAAGCTGACCGGCGACTTCTACAACTCGGTGCTGGGAGGCGGCAACGGCTCCATCGAGGGCCAGAACCTGGTGCTCTCCTTCACCGACTGCCGGGTGCGAGGCGTCCTCTCGGCCTCCACCGCGAAGCACAACGCCAGCACCATCGACTTCGACAACTACGAGGAGCTCGGCGTGGTGACGAACACGGTGTCCGAGGTGGTCAACAACGGCGTCATCGTGAGCCTGGCGGGCAGCACCACCTGGACCCTCACCGGCGTCTGCCACCTCAGCTCGCTCACCGTCGGGTCGGACGTCCGGCTTCGCGCCGCCGACGGCGGTGGGGTCACCCTCAGCGTCGACGGCAGCGAGGTGGAGCTCGAGGCCGGGACGACGTACACCGGGTCGCTCACCCTGACCCCGCAGTAGCGCGGCCCGGTCAGAAGCGGCGGTGCACCGCGAACAGGCGCCGCTCCTTGCCGACGAGGTGGCGCATCACGTGGTCGCGATCCTCGGTCGTGACCGCCGCGGCGTACTGCGGCGAGTCGAAGACCTCGGTTCCGGCCAGATCGTGCAACGCGAGCCACCGCGGAGCGGTGCCGTCCAGGAGCCGGTAGCGGCGGGTCCGCAGCCAGCCGGGCACCGCGTGCAGCATCGGGACGTGCTCCTCGGCGTACCACCGGTTCAGCTCGTCCTCGAGCGCGGCCGGTACGTCGAGGGAGACCGCCAGCACGAACGGGGCGCGGTCGTCGGCGGGTCGGCCCGGCGCGAGGGTGTCGCTGAGCCGCAGGTAGGTGCGTCGCTCGAAGCTGGCGAGCCCGGCGATCACGGCCCGCTCGCGGGCGCTGCGATGCTCGCGCAGCGTGGTGTACGACGGGTCCTCGAGGACACTCAGGTCGGTGACGTCGTAGGTGGCCAGCCATCGCGGTCGCTCCCCGTCCGCCGCCCGCCACCGGGTCGCGTGGCGGAATTGCGGGAGCGCGGTGCGGGCGGGGACGTGCTCGCCGTCGTACCAGTCGTGGAACTCGGCCTCCGGGACCGAGCCCGGGTCGGAGAGCACCAGGAGCAGTCCCGCGTCGGTCATCGGGCGCTGACCAGATGCTCGAGGAGCAGGTCGTTGAACGCCGCCGGGTTCTCCCAGGAGGGGGAGTGCCCGGCCGCCGGGACGACGCCGAGCCGGGAGCCGGGGAGGTGCTCGGCGAGCCGGGCCATCCGCGCCGGCGGCATGTAGAGGTCCGCCTCGCCGGCGATGAACCGGGTCGGGACGCGGATGGCGCCGAGACCGGTCCGGGTGACCTCGGCCCCCACCGGCTGGTGCACCCGGGTGGGCACCGCCCGCTGGGTGAGCGCGGCCCATCGGGCGGCGCCCGCGGGGTCGGCGTACCGATAGGCGGCGCTGAGCTCGCGCAGCTGCGGCGGGAGGGCCTCGATCTCGGCGGGCACCAGGGCGTCGGTCTCGGCCCGGAAGTCGGGGTCGGCGATCCCGCAGATGCTCGCCGCCAGGGTCAGGCTCAGCAGGCGATGGGGCAGCAGCAGCGCGATGGCCGCGGCGCCGAACCCGCCGAAGGCCGTGCCGACCAGATGAACGCGGTCCAGGCCCAGGGCATCCAGCAGGGCGGCCAGGTCGTCCACGAATGTGCCGGTCTCCTCCGCCGGACCGGGATCCGAGCCGAGGTGTCCGCGGCGCGACCACGCCAGGGCGTGGAACCCGGCCTCCGCGAGCGGCTCGAGCTGCGGCTGCCAGTGCTCACCGCTGCCCCAGGCGGCGTGGAGCAGTACGACGGTCGGGCCCTCGCCGCGTTCCCAGACCGCCACTGCCCGGCCGTCGACCCACACGGTGCGGGACGCGACTCCCGCGTCCGCCATCACCGCGACCGCAGGTGCCGCCCCAGGGCGGTGGTGGACTCCTCGGGTCGCAGGTAGGAGACGAAGCGGCGGTCGGGGTCGTAGACCTCGCGCAGCTTCTCCAGCCGGGCGGCCTGCTCGGGCTCCAGCCCGTGCGTCGGCCGGTCGGCGGCATTGCAGTCGGAGAACTGGCCGCCGAGGTCGATCTCGGCGAAGGCGTCGAGCGAGCTGTGCGCCCACTGCTCCATCCGTAGGTCGTCGGCGGGGTCGGTCCACACCGAGTTCGGCGAGAAGTAGAGATGCCCCTGCGTCGACCAGCAGGCGTCCTCCCGGGTGGGGTAGCCACCCCACAGCATCCAGAACAGGAAGCTGTCGGCGTTGGGCACGCTTGCCAGCGTGCTGCGACCGGCGTCCAGCACCTCGGCGACCGGTGCGCTGGTCCACACGCCGTCCAGGGCGTAGCGCCAGCCCTTCGGCATCCCCGCCTCGGCGACCGCGTGCAGATCGGCGATGCTGCTCGGGACCCGCTCGCTGAGGCTGAGCGCGTCGTCTCGGAAGGGGCAGGACTCGAAGGCCCGGTAGATCTCGTCGGCCGACTCGTCCGCGACGAATCCCACGCCGATCAGCATCGTGACCGGCCGGTCGATCCCGGGTTGCCACATCGTCTTGCCGGCGATCTCGAGCGAGCGCGAGGTCTCCGGCAGGACCTCGTAGGACCAGGCCAGCACCTGGTCGCGCAGCTCCTCGGGGAAGGTCATCACGCTGCGCAGCACCTGGGAGTAGGCCGGGTGGACGCGCAGGTGATAGCAGACCACCACGCCGAAGAAGCCGGGTCCCGCGCCGCGCACCGCCCACATCAGGTCCGGATGTGACTCGTCGTCGGCGTGCACCAGCGACCCGTCGGCCAGGACGATGTCGGCGGCGATGATGTTGAGGACACCGGGCCCGAGCTTGCGGGAGTTCCACCCGTAGCCGCCACCGATCAGGAATCCGCCGAGCCCGACGGTCGGGTAGTGGCCGACCGGGAACACCAGGCCGTGCTTGTCGAGCACCGCGTTCGCCTCGCCGGCGCGCGCGCCGGGTTGGACCCGGGCCTGCCTGGTCGCGGTGTCGACCTCGATGGAGTTGAGCGCGGAGAGGTCGATGAGCAGCGCGTCCTGGCGTACGCCGGTCGCGACGAAGCTGTGGCCGCCCGATCGGATGCCGATGCGCAGTCCCTCCCGCGCGGCGTACCGGACGGCGGCCTGGACGTCCTCGATGGTGCGCGCCCGCACGATCGCGGCGGGCTCACGCGTGGTGGCACGACCGTTCCAGATGGCGTCGATTCGTGCGTCCTCGTACGCCGCGTCGCCACGTCGCAGCAGCCTTCCGTCGAGCTCCACGATCATGCTCACTCCCGTCGTCTCCCTCGTGTCAGCGGACCGGCGTGCGGCCGATCCGCGCCGGTCGGATGTGGCCGGCGTGCGGCTGTCTCGCACACGTGCTCAGACCGACATCTCCCGTGCCGGGTCGTCGGCGCCCGAGGTCGGGTCGGTCTCGGCGGTGCGTCCCTGACCCCGGATCTCCGCCAGGATCGTGGTGCGCAGCTCGGCGAACCGGGGGAGCGCCCGAGTCGTCATCTGGTCGCGGTCGGGCCCCAGGTCGATCACCCGATCGTCGATGACGTGGGTGGGACGGCCGGCGACGACGATCACCCGGTCGGAGAGGTAGACGGCCTCGTCGATGTCGTGGGTGACGACGATGACCGTCAGCTCGAGCTCGCGCCGGAGCCGGAGCGCGAGGTCCTCGAGCTCGAACCGGGACTGGGCGTCGACGGAGCCGAACGGCTCGTCCATCAGCAGGATGGGGGCGCGATAGGCGATGCCGCGCGCGATGGCGACGCGCTGCTGCATTCCGCCAGAGAGCTGCCAGGGATACTTCTCGCCGACCTCCTCCAGTCCGACCTGGGCCAGCGCGTCGTCGGCGCGCTGGCGCCGCTCGGACCTGCCGACGCCCAGGCTCTCCAGCGGGAAGGCGACGTTGTCCCGGACGCGCATCCACGGCATCAACGACCCGCGGTAGTCCTGGAAGACCACGGCGATCTCGGCGCGCGGCTCGGTGACCGTCTCCGAGCCGAACGAGACGCTGCCCGCGGTCGGGCGCAGCAGGCCCGACAGGATGCGCAACAGCGTGGTCTTGCCTGCTCCGGAGGGACCCACGATGCACACGAACTCACCCGGGTCGACCCGCACGTCCAGGTCGCGGAGCACCTCATGGGCGTCGGCGCCGACGCCGTAGGTCATGCCGACCGAGTCGACGATGAGGGGCTGTGCCTGGGGAGAAGAGGTTGAAGTCATGGTCCGCTCCGGTCGGAAGTGTAGTAAATGCACCATACTGTCGACAGTAGATTGAGACAAGGGCGATCGAAGTTCCAGTCTATCCCACGTTGGTGGGGGCAAGTGTCGACAATATGCTCATAGCGGCTGAGAGCTGTCGCCCGCCTTCGGTCGTCTGCCGGCGAAGTCGTCCATGCCGATGAAGAAGTAGTCGAACCGCCAGCAGTCGTCGGGATCGCGGCGCAGGGTGGCGGTGTAGATGACGCTCGAGCCGAGGACGAGCCCGTCCGCGGCCACGGTCACGGCCCCGAAGGCGAGCGCGCTCGCCGTCCCGGCCTCGAGATCCAGCTCCTCGACGAGCACGTTGGAGATCACGTGCCGGCGCTGGTCGCTCATCTCCGCGAAGATGCCCAGGAGTCTCTCGCGCACGGTCTCGCGGCCCTCGAACCGGGTGAAGGCCTCCGCGGATCCCAGCGCGACCTCATAGACGACGTCGTTGGTGAAGCAGGAGGCCGCGACGTCGGCTCGACACTCGTCGTGGCCGATCCCGAAGCGATAGAAGGCCTCCGCGATCTGGGCGCGAGCGCTCAGGGCCGCGGGGCTCCAGTCGGCGGGCTCGAGGGGTCTCATGGCGATCTTGCCCTGCCGATGGGCCCAGGCCTGGGGCGGGAAGGTGCTCATCGCACTCCTGATGTCTCGACGTGGTGTCGATCCGCTCGCCGGCGTACGGCGATGACGATCGTGTGGACCATTTTGTCGACACTTCTCGATCGGCACAAGGCACACGGCCCGATTCCACGAACGCTTCTGGTCACAGGTCGGCGACGACCGTCCGGCTTCGCAGCCGCCACCCGTCCGGCGTGCGGACGAGCTCGTCGCGGTGGGTGCCCGAGATGGCGATGCGTCGTTCTCCGCTCTCCGGGTCGATCTCGACGAAGAGCACGTACGAGGTGGCCTCGGCCCGGTCGCGGGTCGGTCCCGAGGGCCTCACGATCAGGTTGCCGGTCCAGTGTCTGCCCAGGCCATGCCGCTTCTCGATGGCTGATTGCGCGAACGCCTCGAGCTCGCCGCGGCCCCGGTGGGAGAATCGCGTCTCGAGTCCGGTGGCCTCGGAGGAGACCGCGGAGTAGCGGCCGTCTGCCACGAAGCAGGCGACGAACTCCTCGGGTCTGCCGAAGTCGAGCGCGTGGCACAGGCGGTGGATGAGCTCGGTGATGTCGAGATGGTCCTGGGGCGACAGGGGGGACGGCGTGGCCATCGCTCCATCGTGCCGGGTGTCCACACTTCGAGCAAGCGAGGGCTGTCGAGTGTGTCGGGTGGGGTCGAGCGCCGGCCTCGCCGGCACGAAGACCCGCGTACGACCGCTCAGTGGGAACTCTGTCCACACTTTAAGCCTCCTGTGCGGGGAAGAACCGGGAGATTGTGATGCTTGACACGAGCTACTGTCGACAGTAGCGTGCAGAGTGTGGCTGGTGGCCCCTCGCCGTCGACGCCGTGACTCGCCCGTCTCCGAAAGGTTTGTGCCCATGAACGACCGTCTCTCCCGCCGGGCCTTCATGGCGGCCGGCGCTGCGACGCTGGCCGCCGCCTCGTTGGCCGCATGCGGATCCTCGTCATCCTCCTCGACCACCTCGGACGGCCTGACGAAGGTCACGGTGCTGCGCTCCACCGGCGGCACCTTCGAGGGTCTCTACATCACCCAGCAGCAAGGTTACTTCGAGGATGCCGGCCTGGACGTCACCATCAAGGCCGGTGCCTCGGACACCTCGCAGAACGTGCCCTCGGTGCTCAAGGGCGAGGCCCAGTTCGCGATGACCGACATCGGCGGTCTGGTCAAGGCCGTCGCCCAGGGGCTGGGAGTCAAGGCGGTCAGCCAGATCCAGGCGTCCTCCTCCTCGATCGCCCAGAGCGACGGGCTTCTGGTGGCCAAGGGGAGCTCGATCACCTCGCCCGCCCAGCTCGTCGGCAAGAAGGTGGCCCTGCCGGTGCTCAGCGGCAACCTCCAGATGATGGCGATGACCTCGGTCAAGGAGTCCGGTGGGGATCCGACCAAGGTCAACTGGGTGGCGCTGCCGACCACCTCGCTGCTCGACTCGCTGCAGAAGGGTCAGGTGGCCGCGATCGACACCTTCTCGAGCTACTACGCCGCGGCACTCGCGGCCGGTGCGAAGTCGATCGACAAGGGCAGCCAGGTGCTCCTCGGGGACCCGCAGGCGCTGATCTTCTCCAGCGACGACTACCTGTCCGACAACGCCTCGGTCGCCAAGAAGTTCGTCTCGGCCCTCCAGAAGGGCTTCACCTACGCGAACGCGCACCCCGACGCGGTGCGCGCGGTGGACAGCAAGTACACCGAGATGGACGCCAAGACGATCAAGAACGAAGTGATCCAGGCCTACGACGCGAAGTTCGACGAGTCGGCGGTGACACAGGCGGCGGACAACTTCTACGAGTTCGATCTCATCGATACGAAGGTGTCGGTCAGCGACCTACTCTGGTCCGGTGCCCCCACCACGAGCTGAGTTGCCGTGTCGATCCGAGAAGCAGATCTCCCGATGAAGGAGCCGGCGATCGTTGCCCCCAGGTCGCCCGCCGCCCCCCGACGACGTGGTGGCGGCCGCGGCCAGCGGTTCGCGTTGCAGGCCGGCTTCTTCGTGGCGGTGATCGCGTTCTGGTCCCTGGTCCGGGTCGCCGACGTGATGAGCACCGATGCCCTGCCGGCGCCGTGGACGGTCCTGCACCGGTTGGTCTCGGACCTCGGGACCTCGGAGTACTGGACGACCGTCCTCGACACCCTTCGCTCCGCCGTCCTCGGCCTGCTGGTCGCCATCGTGGTCGGCATCCCGATCGGGTTGGTCACCGGCACCTACCGCGCGGCCGAGCAGTCGACCCGGCTCGTGGTCGAGTTCGGCAGGGCGTTCCCGGTGATCGCGATCCTGCCGGTGATGCTGCTGATCATGGGCAGCACCTACGAGATGAAGGCCGTGGTGGTCTTCCTCGCCTGCGTCTTCCCGCTGATCATCCAGGCGCAGTACGGCGCCCAGAGCGTCTCGGACGCGGTCAACGAGACCGTGCGCAGCTACCGGATCACCCGCCTGCTCCGCTTCCGCAAGGTGGTGCTCCCGGCCGCCTCGCCGTCGGTGTGGACCGGGATCCGGATCGCCTCGACGATGGCGGTGCTGGTCTCGATCGGTGTCGAGATCCTGACCACCGTCCCCGGCATCGGTCACGTCGTGATGCAGAGCCAGCAGGACAAGAACTCGGCGAACGCGTTCGCCTTCATCTTCACCGCAGGTGTGCTCGGCTTCGTGATCAACCGACTAGCCCAGTGGGCCGAGTCCAAGGCGTTGTCCTGGCGGCCACCGATCGATGCGGAAGCCTGAGAGCCCGAGAGGACCGACGATGCGACTGCTCCGAGCCGCAGCCCTGCAACTGTGGCTGCCCGCGCTCATCCTGATCGCGCTGTTCGTGCTGACCGCCGGCAGCACCCAGTTCTACTTCCCACCGTTCGCCGACGTGCTGTCGGCCCTGTATCACGAGCTGTTGCACGGGCGGCTGGCCTCGGATCTGCTGTTCAGCCTCCGCAACGTGCTTCTCGGTCTGGCGCTCGCCATCGTGTGCGGCGTGGGCGTCGGCACCCTCATCGGCGAGGTGAACTGGCTCCGGATCGCCGCCCAGCCGTTCTTGGACTTCATCCGTGCGACGCCGATGGTCGCCTTCGTCCCGGTCATCATCCTGACCCTGGGCGTCGGCTCGGCCCCGAAGATCTTCCTGATCGCGCTCGGCGCCTTCTGGCCGATCCTGCTCAACACCACGGCCGGGGTGCACGGGATCTCGCCCGCCGTCCGCGAGACGGTCCGGGCCTACCGGATCGGACCGATCAAGCGGCTTCGCCGGGTGCTGTTGCCGGGGGCGGCTCCACAGATCTTCGCCGGCATCCGGATCTCGCTGGCGATCGCCGTGGTGATGATGATCGTCTCGGAGATCTACGGCTCGCCCAAGGGGCTGGGCTACTTCATCCTGAGCTCGGGCACCGCGTTCCAGGTGGAGGACACCTGGGCCGGGACACTGCTGATCGGCGTCCTGGGCTACGCCCTGACGCTGGTGCTGCTCGGGGTGGAGTACCTGATGCTCGGCTGGTATGTGCAACGGGCGCCGCGGGTCCGTCGTTCGCGCCCCAGCATCGTGCGGCCCCGCGTCGTCGAAGTCGGGCGATGAGTCAGGGACACGACACCGGGTCCCCCCGCCTCGCCGGGCTCCGACCCGGTGAGCTGACCGCGGAGCAGGCCGCCGTCTACGAGCACATCGCCGGAGGCGAGCGTGCCAGCGGGCCGCAGTACTTCGAGCTCGTCGACGCCGAGGGCCGGCTGAACGGCCCCTTCAACGCGATGCTGCTCTCGCCCGGGCTCGGCGACGCGTTGCAGGGTCTCGGTGCCGCGATCCGGTACCAGAGCTCGTTGTCCGGCAGGGTTCGCGAGATGGCGATCCTCGCGGTCGCGGCCCACTGGGAGAGCGAGTTCGAACGGTACGCGCACGAGCCGATCGGCCGTGCCGCCGGTCTGACCGAGGACGAGATCGCCGCGCTCGGCAAGCATCAGTCGTTGACCCTGCTGGATCCGGCCGAGTACGTCGCCCTCCGCGTCGTGCGCGCGCTGCTGGCCTCGGACGGCCTGGACGACGCCGGCTACGCCGCGGCACGCGAGCATCTCTCGGAGGCCGAGCTGTTCGAGCTCACCACGTTGGTGGGCTACTACGCGACGCTGGCTCTGATGATGCGCGTCTTCGATGTGGGCGCCCCCGGACAGTCTCAGCCGTGATGCTGGTCGGGTCATGATTCACAGCAAGTCGTGCTAGGTCAGTGACGTGTGACGCCGGCCGACTTCGATCTCAAGCTGCTCGTCGCTCTGCGGGCGCTCCTGGAGGAGGCCAACGTGAGCCGCGCCGGGGAGCGGCTCCAGACCCAGCAGTCCACCATGAGCGCGGCGCTGGCCAAGCTGCGCACCCAGTTCGACGACGAGCTGCTGGTGCGGGTCGGGCGCGACTACACCTTGACGCCGCTCGCCCGGGAGCTGTTGCCCCAGGTGCAGCGAACGCTGGCGCAGATCGAGCGAGCGTTCACCAGCGAGTCGGCGTTCGATCCGGCGACGGCGTCCCGGGCCTTCACCTTCCTGTGCTCGGATCACGTCGCCGTCGAGGTTCGAGGGCTCCTCGCCGACACGCTGGTCGAGGCGCCCGGCATCGGCTTCGAGTTCCGCTCGACGCGTGCGCGCAGCCCCGGCAGCGAGGGCGACCTGATGGGCAACGACTTAGTCATCGCCGCTGCGGGGAACGAGATCGAGGGCCGCAGCATCGAGTTGTACGTCGACCACTACGTCTGTCTCCTCGACCGGAACCATCGGGCCCTGGTCGGCGGACGGCTCTCCTGGGAGGCGTTCACCTCGTTGCCACAGGCGGTGAGCGCGTTCGACCGGACCCGGCTGGGTCCGGTGGTCCGCAGGCTCGCCGCGCTGGACTTCCGCCGCGAGCCGGAGGTGAGGGTGGCCGGCTTCGTGCCGCTCGCCGCCGTGGTCGCCGGCACCGACCTGGTGGCGGTCGTGCCGAGTCGGCTCGCCGAGCGACTCGGTCCGGCGACGGGCACCGTCGGCGTGCCGGCGCCGTTCGGCGAGATCGAGATCGTCGAGACCGTGTACTGGCACCCGAGCCGGGAGCAGGACCGTGCGCATGCCTGGCTGCGGGACAGGCTCGCCGACCGGCGAGCCGCGGTGCCCTCGACGGGGTGCGGGCCCCGGGCATGACGGGTCACACGGCGCCGTACTCGACGACCTCCGATGCCTGCAGGAGCATGTCGACGAGCCAGGTCACCGCCGGATCGCGGTGACGGGACGGGTGCCAGTAGGCCGTCTCGACGAGTGTCATCGGCGGTATCGGTGTCTTGACGATCCGCAGCCCCATGGTCGAGGCGTACTTCAAGGCGACGCGTTCCGGGACGAAGCCGACCATGGTGGAGCCGGCGAGCATCAACGGCACCTGCAGGAAGCCGTCGACGGTGATCGCGACGCGGGGCTCGATGCCCGCTGAGGCGAGCATGTGGTCGGCGTGCGTGGAGACGCCGGTGCCGAAGGCGGTGTGCACGTGACGCAGCTCGGCCAGGTCGTCCAGGGAGAGCGCCTCGCGATCGCGCAGGCGCGGGTGGTCGGCGGCGACGAGGCAGACGAAGCTGTCGAGAAAGAGCGATCGATGCTTGCCGGGCAGACCGGGGCAGGCACCGGCGACGTACACATCCCGGCGCAGCAGATCGGTCGGGATCAGGCCGTGTGCGCTCGGCAGCGGCTCGAAGTCGATGCGAGCGTGCGGCGCGTGCGCACGTAGGAGCGTCTCCAGCGGCCCGGTCAACTCGGCGAGCGTGTAGTCCGAGCCGGCGATGTAGAAGGTCCGCGTGGTGGTGGCGGGGTCGAACGAGAGTGTCAGTGCGAGCGTGCGCCGGATCTCGGTCATCGCCCGCTCCACCTCCGGTTGGAGGCGCTTCGCGGTCGGGGTGAGGGCGAAGACGTGACCGGTGCGCACGAGCAACTCGTCGTCGAGCTGGTCACGCAGCCGACTCAGGGCACCGCTGACCGCGGGCTGCGTCATGCCGAGCCGGGTGCCGGCCCGGGTGAGGTTGCGCTCGGCAAGCACCGCGTCGAGCACGACGATGAGGTTCAGGTCGATTCCGTGTAGATCGGTCATCGGCTTCTCGGTGGTGGTTGGGTTCCGTCGCAGGTGTGGCCCGCCATCACGGGGGTCTATATCAACTATCGACCTACGTGACTACCGTCACATCGGCGCCCCTGATCTACTCCTCCGCAGCCAAGTGTCGCCACTTTGTGGGATCACTTGAGGAGTTCGTTCGTCGGTCCCACCCGAAGGAGAGAGTTCGCATGTCCACCACCATCCGCCGGACCAGACGGCTCGCGGTCGCTGCGCTCGCCGGCACGCTGGTCTACTCCGGCGCAATGTTACTTCCTGACGCCGCCTTTGCCGACACCTCCGGGATCAGCTGCACGACCGGTTCGGTCTCGGACGGGGAGTTGGTCGTCGCCGACGGCGACACCTGCACCGTCGGCTCTGTGTCGACACTAGACGAGTTGGTGGTCGAGGACGGCGGGACCGTCACCGCCCCGGACGGCTACCTGGTCAACCTGTCCGTCGACGGCGTGGACACCGGGTCGGCGTACGACACCTGGCCGAAGACCACCCAGAGCATCCAGCCGGGCACCTACACCGGCGAGGTGGTCCTCACCCCGAGCGTCTCCCACACGATGGTCAACACCGAGACCTTCCCGATCCGGCAGGCTCTCTATGTCGACGCCGACGGTGTCGACGACGACTACTCGGTGCCGGCGGACCTGGAGAAGGTCTCCACGCTCGACGACACCGGTGCCGACGACCTGGACGTCACCTCCACCGGTGACGGCCTGAACGGCGTCTGGGTCGAGGGCGGCAGCTATACCCTCAACGACCCGACGATCACGATGACCGGCCGTGGCCGCAGCGACTTCGTCGGCGCCGCCGCCGGCGTCGTGGCCGACAGCTCCACGGTGACCGTGGACGGAGCCGACATCGACAACACCGGCACGGTGCGCACCGCGCTGGTCTCCCAGGGCACCGACTCGAACCTGATCGTGAAGAACTCCACCATCAACGCCGCCCCCTCGGACGACCTGCCCGAGGGCTACATCTCCAACAGCTCGACGCCCTACATGGAGGACACGCCCTGGAAGGTCGGCGTCACCGGGAGCAACCGGGCCACCATCCTGCTCGGCACCGACAGCAAGGCGTCCTACATCAACTCCTCGATCACCGCCGCCGACTGGGGAGCCCTGTCCACCGACTCCGGTGACGGCAACACCCTCACCTCGATCAACAGCACGGTCGACGCCGGGGTGAGCTCGGGCACCAACTCCGGCTATGGCACCTGGGCGATCGGCGACGCGACCGAGAACCTGCTCGGTACGACGATCGACGCCGGCAGCTACGGCTCGGTGATCACCCACAACGGCGATGCCGACGTGCACTGGGGCGACAGCGGCGCCGACAGCGTCGCGGAGCTGAACTCCAGCCTCGACCTCGGCCTGACCGACGACGAGCTCGCCGCCCTGTCCGATCAGCCCACCACCGTCACCGCCGGCAAGAACGCCGCGGTCTTCAACAGCGAGGGCAACCTGGTCGTCGACGGCGACACCACCGCCAACGCCGGCGACGCGGTGTTCATGGACCGCGGCACCTCGACCGCGGCCAGTGTCACCGTGGACGGCTCCGAGGGCGCCAGCTTCAACTCCGACGACGGCATCTTCATGCAGGTCATCGACAACGACAACGCCGGCACGGTGAACAAGACCATCACCGTCGACGGCACCACCTACACGGTGGCCTCCTCCGATGTGACCTACACCGACACCGGGGAGGTCACCTACGACAGCTCCTGGGACCTGACCGACGCGGACGCGAGCTCGCACACCGACGTCAACCTCAACGACACGACGATCGACGACGACCTCTACAACGGCGCCCGTACGCCGAAGAACATGGTCGTCCACCTCGACGACACCACCGTCAAGGGTCTGATCACCTCCACCGACTACCTGCACGACGCCACCACGATCACCGCCGACAACTGGGACGAGATCAGCCGGGTCACCAACACCGTCGCCGCCCCGGTCAACAACGGCGTGATCCTCGACCTCGAGAACGGCTCCCGGTGGGTCGTGCCCGGCACCTCCTACCTGACCAGCCTGACCGGTGCCTCCGCGTCCTCCATCGTCGGTGCCGACGGCCAGGACGTGACCGTCACCATCGACGGCGTCGACTACGCTCCCTCCGATCTCGACCCCGACACCACCTACACCGGCAGCTACGGTGACCCGATCATCGTCGGCCTGGCCGGCAGCAGCGCCACCTCGACCACCGCGGTCAAGCTCTCCCCGGCGAAGGTGGCCTTCGGCAAGAGCCGCACGGCGGTCGTCACGGTCTCCGGCTCGGGGAGCTCCACCCCCAGCGGCACGGTGAAGGTCCTGGTCGACGGCACCAAGGTGGCCACCGGCACGCTCAACTCGGCCGGGAGGGCGAGGGTCGCGTTGCCGAAGACGACCAAGGTCGGCACCCACACCGTCACCGCCAGGTACACCGGCGACGACGACAACACCGCCTCGGCGAGTACGGCCCAGCTCAAGGTCACCAAGGCGTCCTCGACCTCGAGACTGACGTTGAACAGCCACCGGGTCACCACCAAGAAGCGGGTCAAGGCCACCTTCCGGGTCACGGTCTCCGGCGTGGCCCCCACCGGGGTCATCCGGGTCCTCGAGGGCGGGAAGCTGCTCACCTCCTACCGGCTCAAGGCGGGAGCGGCGGGCAAGCTCACCAAGGCGCTGCCCAAGATCACCGAGGCGGGCACCTACCGCCTGCGGATCGTCTACGGCGGCAACGCCAATGTCGCGAGATCGGTCAGCACGCCGGTGCGGCTCAGGGTCACCCGCTGACGCGTCGCCCTACTCGGTCCGCCGGTCTGGCAGTCGCCGGGCCGGCGGACCTCGTCGAGGCACCTCGGATCGGCCCGGCACCAACGCGCGCTGCGGGCTCTCGGCCCGGGCCTGCCGTGGTGGAATCGTCCAGCCAGGCTTAGCGTGGGCTTCAGCGCGGCGATGGTCATGGTGCGACAGCGAGGAGATGCGGGTGACTGACACGATGGTCGAGGCTCAGGACCGGACCGACGAGATCGTCCGCCTGCTGCGCCTCGAGGAACGGCGGGAGCCGGCCGTCGCCCAGGTCGCGACCTGGGTCGGCCTCGGCATCGTCGAGGGCCGGCTGCAACCGGGGCAGGACCTCAACTCGGTCGAGCTCTCCAACCGGTTCAGCTCCTCCCGGACCCCGGTTCGCGAGGCGTTGATGCTGCTCGAGTCGGAGGGTCTGGTCGAGATCCGGGCGCGTAGGCGCCCGCGCGTCGCCTCGTTCACCCCCGAGCGGATCCGTGAGATCTACTTCGTTCGCAAGCATCTGCTCGCCGTGGTCGGCGAGCTGGTCGCGGCCGAGGTGACCGAGGAGTGGGTCGACGAGCTTCGCGGACGGCTGGAGTCGATGCAGGAGCTGGTCGACCGCAACGATGCCGACGAGTACTTCTGGCGCCACGTCAATCTCCAGAGACGCTATGTCGAGATCGCCGGCAACCACATCCTCCAGGAGATGCTCGACACGCTCGCCCTGCGCACCCTCGTCCTTCAGCGCGCCGCCCTGTCGCAAGAGGGCCGACTGGCCGCGAGCATCGCCGACCAATACCGGATCCTGGACGCCATCGAGGGCCGTGACGGGGAGCTGGCGGCGATGCTGCTGGCCCGCGCCACCGATGCCGCGTTGGCGTCGATCGACCTCTCGGAGCTGTCCTCGTAGCCGTCTCGGTGACTCGTCTCGTTCCCAGCCCGCGAACGACCCTCACGAGCCCGTCGAAGGACCGGGTGTGGCTCCTGCGGTGGTCTCCTCCAGGCCGAGGAGGAACGCGGTGTTGTGGCAGATCATCTGGCGCACGTCCGCCTCGGAGATCCCGTGGTCGAGGAGTTGTGGGACCACCGTGAGGTAGGCGTCGACCGGCAGCGGATTGCCCTGCTGGCCGAGGTCGGAGCTGATCACCGTCCGCTCCGGACCGACCTTGACGATCCAGTCCACCAGCCGTTCGATCGACCAGCCCGGGACCGCCGAGTCGGGATGGAACATCGCCAGCTCGTGCTCGACGAACGCGCCGTAGCCCACCAGCTCCTCGATGTCGGCGTCGGTGGCGCCGACGATGAAGTCGGGATGATGCAGCAGCAGCCTGGTCACGCCGTTGTCCCGCGCGGTCCGGAAGAGCGCCCGGATCGACTCGGCGTCGAGGTGACCTCCGGTCAGCAGGATGCCGGAGTCGGCGATCAGCTCCGTGACCAGACAGGTCTCGGCCGAGACGTCTCCGTGGGAGTCGAAGACCGAGACCTCCTGCTCATAGAGGCGGCCGACCGCGGCCGGGAAGCCGTCGCCGTCGCGGTGGGCACAGAGGTGCTGCGCGGCAGACACCGTCGGGCCCCAGATGCACCGCCCACCCATCTGGATGGCGAGCGCCACCGCCGACGGATTGATCCCGCCGACCTCGGAGTTGAGCGCGACGCCGCCGTACACCGACGTCGGTGCACCGGCCAGTGCGGCGCGCATCGCGAGCAGGTCCATCACGGTGTTGTGGTGGTGCGACTTGCACAGGATCGCCCGCATGCCGATCCGTGCGCCGTCGTGGGCGGCCTCGACGTGGTCGATGCGGCGTGGGAACGGACTCGGCCCCGAATGGCAGTGCAGGTCGACCGCGCCGCGCAGCACGTTCAGCAGCGCGGGTGTGGGTGCGTCGACGGTCATCGTCGTCCTCCGGTGTGGGTGGTGGGCGGTCGGATCGGATGGGAGCGCGTCAGGCCGGGTCCAGCTGCGCCGTACGACGTTCGGCCATCGCATGGCCCGTGATCGCCACGACGGCGGCGATCGAGATCACGACGGCGACCGGGACGATGGCGCGGCCGTCGCCCAGGCCGACGAGCAGCGAGGCGACCGCGCCGGCCGCGAACTGGGTCGAGCCCATCGCGGCGAGTGCCAGGCCCGCCGCATCCGGAGCCGCCTGTGCGGCGTAGCTGAACGAGGTGCCGCTCTGGGAGCCGCGCGATCCGCACGCCAACAGGAAGCCGACCAGAACCGCGGGCACTCCGGCGAGGCCCAGCGCGGCCACGCACAGACACGCGGCGCCGAGCAGCGAGGTCCACAGCCCCGACCACATGATGGCTCCTCGGCCGACGCGGACGACCAGCCAGGCCGACACCGCCGCGGCGAGGAGCATGGCCGTCCCGTTCACCGCGAAGTCGAGGGTGTACTGGGCAGTGCTCAGTCCGAGGTCGTCGGCGACGAAGGGAGAACCGGAGATGTAGGCGAAGAGGCCGACGAACCCGGCCGCGGCGACGAGGAGTCGCCACCGGAACACGGCGCTCCCCGCCAGCGCCAGCAGCCGAGGGGCCAGCGTCCGCACGGCACCCTGCGTACGACGTTCCACCGGCAGCGTCTCGGCCACCGAGAACGCGATGCCGAGCAACGCCAGCTGAGTCAGTCCGATGGTCCAGAAGATCGCCCGCCAACCGGCGAGAGCGCCGATCCAGGCGCCCAGGCTGGGCGCGAGGATGGGGCCGAGCGCGGCGACCGTGCCCATCGCGATGTACGCGCGAGCGGCGCGGCGCCCGTCGAGCAGGTCCGCCACCATCGCCCGCCCACTCACCGAGGCCGCCGCGCCGCCGAATCCCTGGAGCAGCCGGCCGAGGATCAACAGTCCGGCGGTGGGCGCGAGCGCGCAGACCACGCTGCCGAGCACCAACGAGATCGATCCGCCGATGACGAACCGGCGCCTGCCATGTGCGTCCGAGAAGGCGCCGAAGACGAGCTGGCACAGCGCGAACGGGAGGAGATAGGCGGTCAGCGTCGCCTGGACCGTCGATGAACCGACCCCGAGCGCTTCGGTGATGCGCGGGAACTCGGGGAGGTACATGTCGGTGGCCAACGGGGAGACCGTCGCCAGACCGCCCAGCAAGACGCAGCGCCTCAGTCCCAACGGGCCCTTCATCGCGAGCTCATCCTCCCAGTCGATGCGTCCGGACCGCGTGACGCTTGCCGGGGCAGGTCGCCGCTGTCGCAGGAGACGAGAAACATCCCTGGAGATCCCGCGCAGCGGCGTCGGCGTCGTGAGCGCCTGCCTGTGGAACCCGTGAGCTCGACGACGGACCGTTACCTACGTCACAAGTCTGGCATAAGATGGCGACACTATGCACCAGATCCCCCAGAATCTGCGCAGACGTTCCGCTCTTTTGTCCATATTCTGTCGACATATCGGGAGCCTGTGGTGGCGGAGGGGCGATCGATGAGAACGACCGACCCCTCGCGCGGGCAGAGGCATCAGGCCGGGCTGGCGAGGCCGAACCGCGCGATCGTCGTACCTCCCGCAGTGCATCGTCCGGCGAGTCCCTATGCCGAGGGCGGTTCCGCTGCGGAGACGGCGCGAGATCTTTCCGCGGAGCTGACCCGTCTTCTCCGGCTCAAGGAGCGCAGGCAGCCGGCCGTTGCGCAGATCGCGGTCTGGATCGGCCTGGGCATCGTGGAGGGGAGGCTCGAGCCGGGCCAGGATCTCAACTCGGTGGAGCTCTCCCACCGGTTCGGGACCAGTCGCACACCGGCGCGCGAGGCGCTGATGCTGCTCGAGTCCGAGGGTCTGGTCGAGATCCGCGCGCGCAAGCGCCCTCGGGTCGCCTCGTTCACCCCGACTCGGGTGCGAGAGATCTACTTCGTCGTCAGGAGCCTGCTGGCGGTCGTGGGCGTCCTGGCTGCTGCGAAGGTGGCCGCCGCCGAGGTTCCCGTGCTGCACGAGCAGATGGCTCAGATGCGGCGGGCCGCCGGCCGGGGCGATCTCGACGGCTATGTCCAAGGGCATGTGAGCCTGCAGCGCCGCTATGTGGAGATCGCGGGCAACCGGATCCTCGGCGAGATGCTGGACACGCTCGCCCTGCGCACGCTGGTGCTGCGCCGTTCGTCGCTGGCGGCCGAGGGCCGGCTCGCCGCGAGTCTGTCGGACCAGGAGCGAATCCTGGAGGCGATCATCGCTCACGACGGAGAGCTGGCCTCGCTGCTGTTGTCCAGGGCGACCGATGCCGCGCTCGCCGCCATCGATCCGACGGCGCTTCGTGGGGCGTCCTGAGCTCGCGCCACCGATGCCGCCGGCGATCGGTGGCGCCGAGACTCGCGTGGGCGGGCGCTTTCAGGCCGCGGACCCGCGGCCCGAGTGATGGACGTCACCGTCACGGGCTGTTACTCTTGACAAACGATAGAAAGTTTTGGTGAATGAAAGCTGGACGGAAGGCTGAGGACGGATGACCGACACGGTTCTGATCACGGGGGCGCGAGTCTTCGACGGCACGGGGAGCGCGCCGGAGCGCCGCGAGGTCCTGGTGCAGCGCAACCGCATCACCCGGGTGCGCGACGAGATCTCGCCGACCGACCGCGACGGTGCCCTCGTCATCGACGCCGACGGCGCGACCCTGCTTCCCGGTCTGGTCGACGGCCACACCCACCTCGGCTTCGGCAGCACGATCGAGCACACCTCGTCTCGCAAGGACCCAGAGGCGGAGAAGATCCTGTTGATGGCGCATGGCGCCCGGGTGATGCTCGATTTCGGCATCACCAGTGCCTACTCCGGCGGCAACCGGATGCCGCGCGCCGAGGTCGCCGCTCGCAAGGCCTTCGCCGAGGGCTGGCTTCCCGGCCCGCGATTCCGGGCCGCCTCCTGGGAGGGCAGCGTGAGCAAGCAGATCCCCGGCGTGTTCAAGTTCCCGGGTATCGAGAACCGTGAGTCCCAGCCGCAGGCGGTCTCCGCCTTCGTCGAGGAGATGGCGGGTGTCGGTGTCGACATCGTCAAGCTCAACCTGTCCGGGGAGAGCGCGCTGGACCCGATGACGTCCCGGATCATCCAGTTCACCGATGAGGAGGTGGCCGCCGCGGCAGCCACGGCGCGTGCACACGACATCTGGCTCAGTGCCCACGCCCACTCCGCCGACGCGATCAAGCTGGGAGTACGCAACGGCGTCCGGGCCATCTACCACTGCACCTTCGCCGACGAGGAGGCGCTGGACCTGATCGAGGAGGCCAAGGACCGCGTCTTCGTGGCACCGACCGCCGGCATCATCTATGCCCACCTGCACGACACCGACCAGCCGATGGATGACGGCATGGAGGTCGTGCCCACGCACGACAGCGTCCGCAAGGTGGTGCCGCAGCTGCAGGCGCGCGGCGTGCGCCTGGTGATCGGCGGCGACTACGGGTTCCCGTTCAACCCGGTCGGCAAGAACCTGCGCGACCTGGAGCTCTTCGTCGAGTGGTTCGGGCTCACTCCTGCCGAGGCGCTGAGTGCGGCCACCCGGAACGGCGCCCAGCTGATGGGGTACGGCGATGAGCTCGGGCTGGTCCGCGAGGGATATCTGGCGGACCTGGTACTGGTCGACGGCGACCCGCTGGAGGACATCTCGATCATGCAGGACCGGGACCGGATCGCCATGGTGATGAAGGACGGCTGGCTGTACAAGACCCCGGTCGAGCGGGTACGACGCCCGGTGGCCGTCCGATGAGTGAGCATCCGACTCCCACCCAGCGGGCGCGCACGCTGGTCGAGGGTGCCTACGACACCCACATCCACGTCGCGCCGGACGTGATGCGTCGCCGCATCGACGACCTCAGCCTTGCTCGCCGGTTCGCCGAGGTCGGCCTCGCCGGGTTCGTGCTGAAGTCCCACTACATCCCGACCGCGGAGCGGGCCGCGGTGGTCCGGGCGGCGGTCCCCGGCGTCGATGTGCTGGGCTCGCTCACTCTCAACGGATCGGTCGGCGGGATGAATCCCACCGCCGTGGAGATCGCCGCACGCAGCGGTGCCCGGGTGGTGTGGTTCCCGACCGTCGACAGCGCCAACCAGCGTGCCTCCCGGGCCCAGGCGCCGGCCGACTCCACCCCGCCGATGTGGGCCGCCCTCCAGGACGACCTGCGGGCGCTCGGCATCTACCCGCCGGCGATCGACGTGGTCGGCGGGGCCGGGGACGTGCTGCCCGACGTCGAGGCCGTCCTCACCCTCATCGCCCGGCACGACCTGGTGCTGGCCACCGGTCACCTGGCCGCGGCCGAGATCCTCGCCGTCACCCGCCGAGCGGTCGAGCTGGGTGTCCAGCGCATCGTGATCACGCACCCGGAGTTCACCTCGCAACGGCTCAGCGTGGCCGACCAGCGTGAGCTGGTCGAGTACGGCGCCCTGCTCGAACGCTGCTTCACCACGCCGTACACCGGGAAGGTGGCCTGGCGCGACATGGTGGAGAACATCAAGAAGGTCGGGACGGAGCACTCGGTGCTCTCCAGCGACCTCGGCCAGCCGTTCAACCCGCCGGTCGAGGACGGCATCGCGCTGATGGCCGACTGGCTGCTGGCGGACGGGTTCAGTGAGGACGAGGTGCACACCATGACGGTCGTCAACTCGTCACGTCTTGCCGCGGCCCCGGTCGCCACGGCCGCCGGGGAGTAGGGCGATGAGGATCTTCGACACCCATACCCACCTGGTCACCGACGACTTCGCGAACTACCCGCTGATCGAGCCGGGCGCGCCCGGCGGACACACCGGGGTGCCCGCCAACCCGGCCGGGGTCAACCTGCGTGAACGCATCACCGCGGCGCCGCTCACCGCCGAGGCGGTGCTGGCGCTCTGGTCGGAGGCTGGCGTCGCCGGAGGCGTGGCGGTCCAATACCGCACCGCCTACGGCGTCGACAACTCCTACCTGCTCGACAGCGCGGCTCGCCACCCGGACCAGATCAGGCCGGTCATCGTCGTCGACGCCGCCGGTGCCGAGACGCCGGGGCGGCTGCGGTCGCTCGCGGGACGACATCGCCTGGCCGGCATCCGGATCACCGGCGGCATGACGCCGGCCGGGGAGTTTCCCTGGCTCGACTCCGAGGACGCGCTCGCGACCTTGGCCGAGGCCGACCGCCTGGGGCTCCCGATCGTGATCATGTCGGTGCCGCCCGGGACGAACGAGGCGGCGCTACGTCGGATCGGTGGTGTCGCCGACCGGCTCCCTGGCGCGCAGATCGTGATCGACCACGTCGGCTGGCCTGTCGACGGCTACCACCTCAGGTCCGCGCACGCGGAGTTGGCCGACCGACCCAACATCAACGTCAAGGTCACCACCGAGAACTTCGACCAGGTGGCCGAGGCGAACGCGAGACCGTCGGGTTTCCTGCGCCGCGCGGTCGACCTCTTCGGCGCGGATCGGGTGATGTGGGGCTCCGACTACGGCAACGCGCCCGGGTCGTACGCCGACCTGCTCGGCCGTGCCCTCGACGCCGTCACCGAGCTCACCGACGCCGAACAGGACGCGGTGCTGGGCGGCACCGGACGACGGCTCTTCGGCTAGAGTCACGCGGACGACAGCGAGAGTCGCTGTCGCCTGCCGAGAGCATGGGGGATGTCGTTGGTGGAGCGCGAGGCGACAACCGAGAAGAAGCAGCCGTCGTATCACATCGAGGCGCTGGCCAAGGGTCTGCAGGTGCTCTCGCTCTTCTCCGAGCGCCGGCCGACGCTGCGACTCGCGGAGGTGGCGGCGGAGACCGGCATGCTCATGCCGCGCGTCTATCGGATCGCGATGACGCTGGCCGCCGAGGGGTATCTCGAGCAGCTGCCGGACGGCCGGTATCGGCCCGGCGTCAAGGTGCTCACCCTGGGCTTCGCGGCCCTGCAGGGCCTGGAGCTCCCCGAGCTCGCGCGGCCGGCCGTCGAGCGCCTCGCGGACGAGACCGCCGAGACCGCGAACCTGGGCGTGCTCTCCGGCGACCAGCTCGTCTATCTCGTCCGGGTGCGCAACCGGGATCTGGCCACGTCCAGTACCCAGCTGGGCTCGCTGCTGCCCGCGGTCTACACCTCCACCGGGAAGGCACTGTTGGCCTACCTGGACGAAGCCGACCTGCGCTCGCGCATCACGAGTCGCTCGTTCAGCGAGAGCCCGGGGCCGCACGCGAAGCGCGATCTGGAGGAGTTGCTGCCCGAGCTGGAGCAGATCCGTCGGCAGGGCTACGCGCTCCAGGACGAGGAGATCGTCTACGGCATCCGATCGGTCGCCGCCCCGGTCCTGGACGCGTCCGGCGAGGTGGTCGCGGCGGTCAACGTCCCGGTCAATGCCCGGGAATGGTCGCCGGAGTCGTTGGACGAGAAGCTCCGACCGCGGGTGGTGGAGACCGCCAGGGAGATCTCCGCGCTGTTGGGACACCGCACCTAGCGATCCCGGCAGTGGCGGCGCTCCCTACCGCGCAATCTCGTAGCGACCGCGGGTCGCCGGTCCGTCGTCGGACGGGCGCCGAGGTTCGGGCTCGCGGGTCGACGCGATCAGGCGCCGCCCAGCAGTTCGACGAGGTTGTCGCCCGCCACCGCGCGCCGGGCGGGCTCCGGCAGGCCGGCAAGCCCGTCGATGACGACCGAGGCGATCCGTCGTGGCGAGTACGACGAGGTCAGGTTGCTGCCGAACAGCACCCGCTCCGGCCCGGCGCGGTCCAGGATCCGGCGTACGAACTCGAAGTCGGGGCAGCCGGCGGTGTCGAACCAGATGTTGTCGCTCAACTGGGCGGCCAGGCACGCCTCGTGGCATTGATCCGGACCGGTCAGCCCGTCGAGCAGCACGATGCGAGCATCGGGTACCGCACGAGCGACGGCCAACACGCGCCACACCGACTCCTCCGAGGAGTACCCGGCGTGCAGGAAACAGATCAGTCCGAGCGCGGTCGCGCGGCGCACCAGGTCGATCACCGCGGGGTCGTTGGTCGGACAACCCTGGAATCGCGTATGGAAGCTGATCCCGGCCAGTCCGAGCGGCCCGGCGATCCGCTCGATCTCCGCATGGCCGGCGGCGGCGTGCTGAGGCTCGACCACGCCCGCCGCGGCGAGCACCAGGTCGGGATGGCTGTCGCGGTAGGCGGCCACGGTGTCGTTGACCGCTGAGGTGTCGGCCTGCCCGCGTGGTCGCTGGTAGGAGTGGAACGGCAACATCAGCGCCTGCTCGATCCCGGCCTGGATCATGCTCTCGCGCCGAGCGGTGAGCTCGCGGGCGGCGTCGACGTCGTCGAACGAGGGCGCCGGAGCGAGCCCGACGGGGCAGTCCGCGGGTGTCAGGTGTTGGTGGGCGTCGAGGAAGAGCGGCACGACCTGGTCCGGTCCGATCGAGTTCAGTCGCGGCTGTTGCGAATCTCGGAGAGGATCCGGCCGCGGAGCTCGGCGAACCGTGGCTCCGCCTTGGTGCCGATCTGGTCCCGCTCGGCACCGAGCCCGACCTCGATGGTGTCCATGACGGTGGCGGGACGACCGCCGAGGACCACCACCCGGTCACCGAGATAGACCGCCTCGTCGATGTCGTGGGTGACCAGGACGATCGTCATGCCCAGTTCGCGCCGCAGACGCAGCACCAGGTCCTCGAGGTCGAACCGGGTTTGTGCGTCCAACGAGCCGAACGGCTCGTCCATGAGAAGCACCGGCGCGTTGTAGGCCAGGGCCCGTGCGATCGCGACGCGCTGCTGCATGCCGCCGGAGAGCTGCCAGGGGTGCTTGCGCGCGACGTCGGTGAGACCGACGGTGGCAAGCGCCTCCTCGGCCCGGCGACGGCGCTCGGTGCGCCCGACCCCGAGTCCCTGGAGCGGGAAGGCGACGTTCTCTCGCACCTTCATCCAGGTCAGCAGCGAGGCACGGTAGTCCTGGAAGACGACAGCGATCTCGGCCAGCGGCTGGTCGACCGGGGTGTCGCCGAGCCTGACCGATCCGGCGGTGATGGGAGCCAGTCCGGTCAGACAGCGCAACAGCGTCGTCTTGCCGACACCGGACGGCCCCACGATGGTGACGACCTCGCCGGGCTCGACCCGCAGGTCGAGGTGGGCCAGGATCGCGGTGTCGCCGTACGACTTGCCGACCCCCGTGACGATCAGGGGCTTGCCGCTCACCGGCTGGGCGCCCTTGGTGGAGACGGATGCGGTGGTCATGCGCGTGCCTTTCGAGATGCGAAGCGTGACGACTTGGTGACGGTGCGGGTCTCCTCCGTCGAACGGAAGTGCCAGCTGAGGGTGACTCGCTCGCCCAGGAGAAGGAGCAGCGAGAGCAGATATCCGACCGCGCCGATCAGCAGGGTGCCGGCCCAGGTGTCCTGGATGCGGTAGGTCGAGCCGCTCTGGAGGATGTAGAAGCCGAGGCCCTGGTCGGAGCCGTACATCTCGCTGACCAGCAGGGTCACCAGGCCCACCTGGAGCGCGACCCGGAGTCCGGCGGCCGCGCGCGGCAGGCAGGCGGGCACCGCCACTCGCGCGATGAAGAGCGGCGTCGGGATGCGGAACGACCGGGTCATGTCCCAGACCGCCGGCGGGATGGATCTCGCCCCGTCGATGGAGTTCAGCAGGATCGGCCAGATGCAGGCCAGGGCGATCACCACGATCTTCGGCCAGGCGCCGATGCCGAGGATCACGATCAGGATCGGCACGAAGGCGAGGTGTGGCACCGCGCGGGCGTAGTCGAGCACCGGTCGGGTGGCTCGCTCGACCGGCTCGCTGAGCCCGAGGGCGATCCCGAGGACCACGCCGAGGACGAGAGCCAGGGCGAGGCCGGCGACCAGGTTGCGCACGCTATAGATCGTCTGGCCCAGGAGGTCCTGGGTGCGGAACGCATCACCGAGTGCGGTCAGGATGTCGCGCAGCGGCGGGAAGTAGAGCGACTCGCTGTTGGCCGAGGCCAGCCACCAGACGACGAAGAGCAGTATCGGCAACCAGACGGCGACGGCGGCTCGGCTCAGCAGGCGGGTGGTCATCGAGTTCATGGGCGTCTCCCTGCTCTCACTCGCCGCTGTCGGTGGGCCGCCAGGCGAGCAGCCTGTCCTCGAGGATCTTGACCAACCAGTTGATCAGATAGCCCATGATGCCGCCGGCGAAGATGCAGACGTAGGCCATCGGCGTCTGTCGGTCGAACTGGAGGGTGCCGATCAGTCGTCCCAGTCCCGCGCTCGAGGTGATGATCTCCACGGCCACCGCGACGAGCACCGACGTGGTGGCGGCGATCCGGACCCCGGTCACGATGAAGGGGGTGGCGCTGGGCAGGACGACCTGGACGAAGGTGAGCATCCGCGGGATGCGGTAGGCGCGGACCGTGTCCACCACGGCGGCGTCGAGGCTCTTGGCCCCATAGATGGACTGGATCAGCACCGGCCACACGCACGCCAGGATGACCACGATGACCTTCATCTTGAGGGTGACGCCGTAGAGCAGGAGCAGCACCGGCATCACCGCCACCGGCGGGAAGGCTCGGAAGAAGTCGAGCACCAGCTGTGTCGACCGCTCCGCGAACTGGGCTCGCCCGAGGAACAGGCCCAGCGGGATGCCGATCGCCAGCGACAGGGCGAAGCCGATGGCGGCACCGCCGATGGTGGAGCCGGTGGCATCCCAGAAGCGCGACTCGGTGAGCAGCTCGGGCGCCGCCTTCGCGACACTGCGCAGTGAGGGAAGCAGGTCGGGGGAGACCACATGGAGCGCGCACACCAGCTCCCAGGCTGCCGCGACCAGGACCCACACGAATGCCTGGGAGGCGAGTCTGCGCACCATCGTGCCGGAGCGGCCCGACCGCCGTCCTCGCACGGTGGGTGCGAGGACGGCGGGGTCGCGTTCGGCGGTGGGCACTGCGCTCACAGCGTCGGGACGGTCGAGTCGATCAGATCGTCGAGCGATGGCTTCTTGTCGATGAAGCCGTCGAGCGCCAACTCGTCGATGATGGACTCGGTTGCGGTGCGGGAGAGGGAGGTGCTCATGTCGGGAACGCCGTCCTGGACGACATCCTTCTTCTTCTGGTCGGAGTTCGCGAGGACGACCTTCACGTAGGCCGCCGGGTGGCTGTCGAGGTAGGTGTAGGCCTTCTCCATGGCCGCCTGGAACTTGGTGATGACGTCGGGATGTGCGTCGGCGTACTTGTCGGTGGAGGTCCACACGATCTGTGCGGCGTTGGGGGTCTCTCCGACCGTGCCGCCGTTGAGGACGGTGAACCCCTCGGCGACGGCCTGGAAGTAGAACGAGCCGAAGGTGCAGATCGCGTCGACGGTGCCGTTCTTGCCGGCGTCGATCATCGAGGCGACGTCCAGCGCGACGTACTTGACCTTGCTCGGGTCCAGGTTCGCGTTGCGCATGGCGAGGTTGTTGCTGATCTGCAGCGGGTGACCCAACACCGGGACGCCGACCGAGGCGCCCTCGAGATCGGCCAGATCGGTGATCGAGCTGCCCGGAGGCGCCAGGCAGCCGTCGTCCTGCTTGGTCTTCGAGGTGGCATTCTGCGCCCCGGAGATGATCCGGACCGGCAGCCCCTGGCTGCGCGCGGCCGCGGTCGGCTGGACACTCGACATGATGATGTCGCGCTGGCCGCTGACCAGGATGGGGATGTTCTTGCTGGTGTCGGAGGAGGACACCGACAGGGTGACGTCGAGACCGTTCTCCTTGAAGTAGCCGTGCTCGTCGGCCCAGATCACGGGCGCCCAGCCGGCGTTGAGTCCGCGCTGGATGTTGACCTTCTCCAGGGTGCCGGTCGAGGACGACGATCCAGCGTTGGCCGCGTCGGCCGACGAGTCGCTCCCGTTGCTCCCGCACGCGCTCAGGACGGTGGCGCACAAGAGCGCCGCTACGACGCTGCCGGGGCCGAGCACCCGGCGGAGGTGATGGTGGCGGGTACGCATGATGACTCCTTCTCGGGACGAGAGTCTAGGTAGTGGTGTGATGTGCGTCACCGGGATAGTGGCGACACTTGAGAGGAGTGTCAAGGGTTGTGGCGGAAATACCAGGTAGTTGTACAAACATCTGTCGACAGATGGGCCTGGTCGTGGACAATGCCGCCGACTCTTCGGTCCCGCGGCCGGCGCCGCTCCGCCCTGGCATTGACTGATAAAGTGTCGACAGTTATTGTCTAACATGTTGTCTCGATCACCCTGAGAGAGGAGATCATCGATGATCTCGGCTGATAGTGCCGACACTAGGGCGAGCAATCCGACGCAGGCAGCGTCGTGGCTCGGCCTCGACGATGCTGCGGTACTCATCGCTGGGGCAGGTGGGATCGGCGCTGCGTGCGCGGCCGGGTACGTCGATGCAGGTGCGCGGGTCGTCGTCGTCGACCGCGACCGGGCGGCCCTCGATGCCCTCGCCGATCGGGTGGACGGGGTGGTCGCGCTCGACCTGACCGAGGCCGGCGCCGGCGCTCGTGCGGTGGCCGCGGCGATCGAGATCCTGGGTGGGCTCGACGTGGTGCTGCACTGCGTCGGGGTCAACGATCGGCGACCGGTGCTCGACTTCACCGAGGATGAGTGGTCCCGCGTCCTCGACATCAACCTCGGGACCGTCTTCGGCATCGCCCAGGCCGCCGGCCGGCACATGGTCGCCCAGGGCAGCGGGCGGATCCTGGTGCTCTCGTCGGTCTCCGGGTTGCTGGCGCACGACAAGCACGGTCCCTACGCCACGTCCAAGGGCGGCATCAACCAGATGGTGCGGGTGATGGCGCGCGAGTGGGCGGCTTCCGGCGTCACCGTCAACGCGCTTGCCCCCGGCTACATCGAGACGAACCTGACCGCGGAGCACCTCGCCAAGCCCGGGATCCGGGAGTCGCTGACCTCGCTGGTGCCGGCCGGTCGGCTCGGCGTCCCCGATGAGGTCGTCGGCCCGGTCCTCTTCCTGTCCTCGCCGCACGCGTCGTTCGTCACGGGCCACGTCCTGTACGTCGACGGTGGCCGGACCCTCGTCTGATCAAGGAGTCTTCATGAGCAACGACATCTTCCCTCGCTTCGCCGGCAAGAACGTCTTGGTGACCGGTGCCGGCACCGGCTTCGGCGCCGCGATCGCCTATCGCGCGGCCCAGGAGGGCGCCGACGTCGGAGTCCACTACAACAGCTCGCGAGAAGGCGCCGAGAAGACGGCTCACCGCATCGAGGAGCTCGGCCGCTCGACCTGGCTGGGCCAGGCCGACATCTCCGACTGGGACCAGGTACGCCGGCTGGCCGACGAGGCATTCGCGCACTTCGGCCGGATCGACGTCCTGGTCAACAACGTCGGCGACTTCGCCAGCGAGACCCAGGGCTGGCGTGACCTCACCCAGGAGTCGCTGGACCGGGTGATCGATGTCGACGTCAAGGGCACCCTGACGATGACCCACGAGTTCGGCGCCCGGATGCTCGACCAGGGCCACGGATCCATCGTGAACATCGGCTCGACGGTGGTCGTGCGCGGCAGTGCCCGTGCTCCGCAGTACGCGGCCTCGAAGTACGCGATCCTCGGGATCACCAAGTCCTACGCCCAGGCCTTCGCACCGACCGTCCGGGTGAACACCTTCGCCCCGGGGTTCATGGAGACCGAGGCGCTGGTGGCGCGCGAGGACTGGAAGGCCGGTCGTCGGGAGAAGCTGATCGCGGCGACCCCGATGGGTCAGATCCCGCCGCCGGAGGTCGTCGCGGGCACGGCCCTGTTCCTGGCCACGCCCGATGCCGATCACATCACCGGCAGCTATCTGATCGCCGACGGTGGCTACAACATGGTCGGCGCCTGAACGTCGGCTGCGACCCGGACGAGGAGAAGAGGACGAGAGATGAAACTGGTGACCTTCGACGAGGGGCGTGTCGGACGACTCGACGGCGAGGACGTCATCGAGCTGGACGTGCCCTCCACCCGCGCGTTCTTCGAGCTCGACGGCAAGGTCGGTGAGACCGGCGAGCGGGTCAAGCTGGCCGACGTACGGCTACGGGCACCGATCCAGCCGAAGAAGTTCTTCCACACCGCCGGCAACTTCGCCGACCACCACAACGAGCTCCAGGCCGTCGACTGGTCGCACCCGGTGCACAAGGGCATCGTGTTCTTCCAGAACGTCGATGCGGTCATCGGTCCCGACGACCCGATCGTCTACCCCGAGCACCTGACCAAGGAGCTCGACTACGAGCTCGAGCTGGCGGTGGTGATCGGCAAGCCGGGCAAGTTCTTCACTCCGGAGGAGGCGGTCGAGCACATCGCCGGATTCACCGTCTTCAACGACATCACCGCCCGCGACATCCAGCGCCGGGAGATGGAATCCGGCGTCTTCTCCTTCTCCAAGGCGATCGACACCTTCTGCCCGATCGGGCCGTGGATCGTCACCGCCGACGAGGTGCCGGACATGATGGACCTCGCCATGGAGTTGAGGGTCAACGGCGAGGTGCGACAGACCGGGCACACCAAGCAGATGCGGGTCTCGATCCCGCACCTGGTCGCCTATCACTCGCCGCAGATCTTCAGCGCCGGCGACCTGATCACCACCGGAACGGTCTCCGGGGTGGCCGCGGTGCAGCCCAACCCGTTCGACTTCTACCTCAAGCCCGGCGACGTGGTCGAGGCCGAGATCGAGCACGTCGGCACGCTGCGCAACACTGTCGTCTCCTGGCAGGAGGCCCACGGCGAGCCTGCCCCAGAGCGAGTCGACTGGTGAGGTCATGAGGAGAAGCCGAGCACTCGAGTTCGAGTCCTATCCGGAGCTGCTGGCGAACGCCAAGAAGGTGCTGCCGCCGGTCCTCTTCAAGGACATGGTGTACGGCTACGGCAAGGGCGTCACCGCGCGCCGCAACGAGGCGGTCTTCGACCAGGTCGAGCTGGTGCCACGTGCTGCGGTCGGCTGGGACTCGCGCGATCTGACCACCACCGTGCTGGGTGCCGAGGTCTCCATGCCGGTGCTGGTCCCGCCGGTCGGCGGCCTGCGCCTGGTGCACCCCGAGGGGGCGCCCGGCGTCGCCGCGGCGGCCGGCCGGGCCAAGACGATCGCGGGACTGAGCATGATGGCCGGCCACACCCTCGACGATGTCGCGGACCGGGCCACCGGCCCGATGTGGCAGCAGGTCTTCCTCTCCTGGGGGCGGGAGCTGGTCAGCAACCTGGTCAGCGACGCCAGGCGCCGCGGCTTCCACGCTCTGGTGGCCACCGTGGACTGTCCGATCTGGCCGAAGAAGCCGGTGGGTCTGAAGGTCTCGCTCTCCTCGGCCCTCGAGTACGGCCCGGACCTGGTGCGCCGGCCACGCTGGGCGACCCGGTTCTTCCGCGACGGCACCGCCATGGCCGCGGTCAACGCGGTGATGGGGCCCCGCCAGAAGCAGGCGACGGTGTGGTCGGACATGGCCTGGCTCAAGGAGATCTGGGGCGGACCCCTGGTGATCAAGGGCATCCTCGGCCCCGCCGACGCACGGCGCGCGGTCGAGGCCGGTGCCGACGCGATCATCGTGTCGAATCACGGCGGGCTGGCACTGGACGGGACGCCGGCGACCCTGACGGTGCTGTCGAGCATCGTCAAGGAGGTGGGCGGCGAGGTCGAGGTGCTCTTCGACGGTGGTGTCCGGCAGGGCATCGACGTGGTGCGCGCGCTCGCGCTCGGGGCCCGGGCGGTGCTGGTCGGTCGCCCGTCCATGCTCGGTCTGGCGGTCGGCGGAGCCGACGGTGTCGAGGTCGTCCTGGAGAAGCTGCGCCACGAGGTCGACGTCGCCCTGGCGATGATCGGCGCGCCGTCGGCCGCCGCGGTCGACAGCTCGTTCGTGCGACCCCCGTCGTCGTGGTCGTGACCGCTACCCCCTATCGATCGGAGGAGACGTGAGCAACAGCGAAGGCAGGATGGCCGGCCGGATCGCCCTGGTGACCGGGGTCGGGTCCGGGATCGGCAAGGGCATCGCGCTGCGCTATGCGGCCGAGGGCGCCCAGGTGGTGGCGGTGGATATCGCCGAGCAGGCGGCACAGGCGACCGCTGCCGCCTCCGCCGAGGCGGGCGCTCCGTTCGCCGCCGTACTCACCTGCGATCTGACCGACACCGCACAGGTACGGCGCCTGGTCGAGCAGGTCGCGGCGGACTTCGGCCGCGTCGACACGTTGGTCAACGCCGGCGCCATCCAGCCGCACATGGCGAGCACGGCCGAGATGGACTACGAGACCCAGTTCCGGCCGACCATCGTCGGCGAGATCGACCTGGTCTTCATCCTCTGCCACGAGATCTGGCCGCTGCTGCGGGCCTCCGGGCACGCGTCGGTGATCAACTTCGCCTCGGTCAACTCCTTCCGCGGCAGCCGTGCGATGGGCATGGTCGCCCATACCGCCGGCAAGGGCGCGATCCTGTCGATGTCGCGTCAGCTCGCCATCGACGGTGGCCTGGACCAGATCAGGGTCAACACCATCGCTCCCGGCCTGATCCAGACCGATGCCACCCGAGCCGCCGGCGCGGCCGGCGGCGACCTGGGCAACGCGATCGTCGCGCGCACCCTGCTGGGGCGACTGGGCGAGCCGGACGACATCGCGATGTGCGCGCTCTGGCTCGGGTCGGACGAGTCCAGCTGGGTGACCGGGGCGAACGTCTCGATCGATGGCGGGGTCACCGCTGCCTGACTCCCGACGGCGGCAGTGCCGTGACCGCATGTGGGTCCTGACACCTCCGCCGTTCGCGGGCGGATGACCCTGCGAGGATTGCCCGGTGAGCGACGACCTCCTGATCACCCGCACCCCGGGCGTGGTCCGGGTGACCTTCTCCCGGCCCGAGCGGCACAACGCCTTCACCACCACCATGTACGCCGCCCTGCACGAGCTCTGCGACCAGTTGGCCGGCGACACCGAGGCGCGGGTGCTGGTGCTGTCCGGGGCCGGCGGCAAGGCGTTCGCGGCCGGCAACGAGATCTCCGACTTCCTGGCCACCGACGCGGTTGCCCATGAGGACTGGATCCGCGAGCTGCTCGGCAAGCTCGCGGCGTTGCCGCAGGTGACGATCGCCGCCGTCGACGGGGTCTGCGTGGGCGGCGGGCTCGCGGTGGCCACGCATTGCGACCTGCGGGTGGCCACCGCCCATTCGCGGTTCGGCTATCCGATCGCGAAGACGCTCGGCAACGCGCTCGCCGCACCGATCGTCTACCGCTGCGCCAGCGTGTTCGGCGAGCCGGTCACCCGCGAGATGTTGCTGGCGGCGCGGCTGATCGGTGCCGAGCGCGCGCATGGCGTCGGGGCGCTGGCCGCGGTCTGCGCCGATCGTGCCGGTCTCGAGGTCGAGGTCGAGGACCTGGTCTCCTCGGTCATGTCGCTGTCGCGCACGACCATCGGCGCCACCAAGGGTCAGCTGGCCGCCTACCGTGCCCGCACGGAGTCCGCGCCCGACGGCGATGACGACCTGCTGCGGGAGGTCTACACCGGCTCCGACTTCGCCGAGGGCGTCCGGGCCTTCCTGGCCAAGGAGCCGCCTGCCTTCGGCTGACGGGGATCAATGCCCGGCCTACTATCGACGTATGAAAGCCACTTTCACAAATTCGATATGGCTCGATCTTCTCGGAGCGCAGGTACGCATCGGCGGTGGCCGGTACCGTGGCCGGTACCTGGAGGCGGGCGAGGGTGAGCCGCTGATCCTGCTGCATGGCCACGGCGGTCATCTGGAGGCGTTCTGCCGCAACGTGGCGGCGTATGCAACGCGGTTCCATGTCTTCGCGCTCGACGCCTGCTGGCACGGGTTGGGG
The DNA here is from genome assembly GCF_047606145.1 of Nocardioides sp. Classification (GTDB taxonomy): domain Bacteria; phylum Actinomycetota; class Actinomycetes; order Propionibacteriales; family Nocardioidaceae; genus Nocardioides. The sequence continues at coordinate 40,826 of NZ_JASGET010000104.1, forward strand.
CCGCAGCCGGAGTTCGACCCGGAACTGCTGCCGGTCTTCGTGGACCACGTCCTTGACTTCATGGACTTCCAGGGGTTGGCCAGTGCCCACGTCGAAGGCCAGTCGATGGGTGGCTGGACGGCCCTGCGGCTCGCCCACGATCACCCCGGTCGCGTTGGTCGGCTGGTCCTGACCACGCCGCAGGGCTTCGCGGTGGACGTAGCGCCGGGCCTGCTGGTGGGTCTGCCCGAGCCGTCCGGTCGCCCGCCGGTGCACGGTCACTACCCCTACCTGGATGAGCCGACCTTCGAGAACACGAAGGAGCGGATGGTGGGTCTGTGCGCCGACCCGAGCGCTCTGAGTGATGAGCTGATCGAGATCCGGCGGCGCTTCTTCGCCGCGCCGGCTACCAACGCGTCGCTGCGCCAGGTGGCGTTGAACTATCTCGGGCCGCCGACCAATCCGAGCCGCCACCATCTGCTCGACGAGGACGATCTGCGCCGCATCCAGGTGCCGACCCTGGTGTACTGGGGCGAGCGCAATGTGGTGCCGCCGCCGTACGGCGAGCGGGTGGCCGAGTTGTTGCCCGAGGCCTGGTTCCACTGCGAGCCCGGGGTGGGTCATTGGGCTCAGTACGAGTCCGCCGAAGTCCACAATCGTGAGGTTCTGCGCTTCCTGACGGCCGACGATCGCTGATCCCGACACGTGCTGTCGCGCCGGCTCCCGGGTCGCCCGCCCTAGTGATGGACATCACGTCGATGAGCGCGTACTGTTGATCTTCAACACTCGGTTTCGTATAACAAAACTCTGCTCGATTCGGGCGCGACGTGCTTGGAGGAATGCCGATGTCGATCACGAGAGCTATGAGCCGGCGGTCGCTGATCGGAGGTGCTGCGGGCCTGGCGGCGTACGCCTCGTTGTCCGCTTGCGGAGGTGGGTCGAGCACCTTCGTGGCGAACTCGCGTGGGAAGGTGGCGGTGACGGTGATGCGGCCGGCGAACACCGGCTTCGAGCCGGTGGTCATCGCCAAGGAGCAGGGTTTCTTCTCCGACCACGGCCTCGATGTCACCTTCGCCGAGGCGAGCGCCGACACCTCGGCGAACATTCCGCGGCTCACCAACGGCGAGGTCCAGTTCGTCAACGGCGGGGCGCCACAGGCGATCAAGGCGGTTGCCGGCGGACTCGACGTCCAGCTCGTGACCGGCATCCAGAGCTCGGAGGCGAACGCGAGTCCTACCGATGGTCTGCTGGTACCCGGTGACAGCGCGGTCAGGTCGTTCGCAGACCTGGAGGGCAAGAAGATCGGCGTCTCCGGGATCGGAGGCACGACGAACCTGGTCAACAACATCCTGGCACGCAAGGCTGGGGCCGATCCCGTGACGTTCACCTACGTGAATCTCGAGCCTCCGGCCCTGCAGGAAGCGGCGACGAAGGGCCAGGTCGACGCGGTGCTGATCTTCGGCCTCTACTACAGCAAGGCCACGAAGTCCGGCTTCCGCATCATCAGCGACGGGACCACGAGCCTGCCTGGGACGCTTCAGATCGGCTACATCGCGACCACCGACTTCCTCGATGAGCACGCCGACCTGGCCGAGAAGTTCAACGCGGCCATCGCGACCGGAATCAAGTATGCCAACAAGCACCCCGACGCGGTCCGCGCCACCCAGCGCGAATACACCGAACTGCCCGACAGCTACATCACCTCGATGAAACCGCTGCACTACTCGGCCACGATGGACACCGCGACGACCGCGAAGCTCAGCGCCGAACTGATCAAGCTGGGCGACATCGACTCGGCGCCCTCCGATGACCAACTGTTCTGGTCCGAGGCGCCGACCCGATGACCATCCTGGCCACATCGCCGCCACTGCGGGCACTGTCCGTCGGTAGGGCGAGCCTGTGGGCTCAGCAGGCGGCCTGTGCGGCCGCCGTCGTGGTCGTCTGGTTCGTGGTGGCACGGCTGGGCGTCGTCAGCGGTTCCGTACTGCCTCGGCCGGAGGAAGTGGCTGGCGCACTGCGAGACCTCGTCGTCACCAGTGACTTCTGGGCGGCCACCTGGCAGACGCTCCGGGCATCCGTGATCGGGCTGACTGTCGCGCTCGCGGTCGCCGTGCCGGCGGGTCTGATCACTGGTGCCTATCCTCTGGGTGAGCGCCTGACCCGGATGTCCGTCGACATCGGTCGCTCCTTCCCGGTGGTGGCGCTGCTGCCGGTGTTTCTGTTGATCTTCGGCGCGACCCAGACGATGGAGTGCACGGTTGTCTTCGCAGCCTGCGTCTTCCCGTTGTTCCTCCAGGCCCAGTACGGCGCCCGGGAGGTGACGCCGGCGATCCGGGAGACGGCCCGAGGGTACCGGATCCCGAGCCTGCTGAGATTCCGCAAGGTGGTCCTGCCCAGCGCCATGCCATCGATCATGACCGGGTTGCGACTGGCCGCGTCCACCTCGGTGCTGGTCTCGGTCGGGGTCGAGATCCTCTCCGCCACCCCGGGGTTGGGACGCAGGCTCGCCAGCGCTCAACTGGACGGTGATGCTCCTCAGGCGTTCGCCTTCGTCTTCACCGCCGCGGTGCTCGGATTCCTGGTCAACCTGGTGTGTCAGGCGGCGGAGCGGCGGCTGCTGCGGTGGCGCGTCGGGCAGGAGCGATGATGGGTGCCCGAACGCTGCGACTGGTCCAGATCGTGGCCGTGCCGATCGCTGTCTTCGCGATCGTGTGGATCGCGACCGCGAACAGCCGGTCGGTGTACTTCCCGCCGTTGTCGACGGTCCTCCAAGCACTCCTCGACGGCGTACGCGACGGAGATCTCCTCGGCGATCTCGGCTATACGCTGCGCAACCTCGCCTTCGGCTTCCTCATCGCCGTCGGCGCGGGCGCGACCCTAGGCCTGCTCATCGGCGTACACACCCACGCGCGCGACGTACTGATGCCGACGCTCACCTTCTTCCGGTCGATGCCTCAGGTGGCCTTCATCCCGGCGATCATCCTGACCTTGGGGATCGGTGCGATGCCGAAGGTGCTCCTCATCGCCTTCGCCACCTTCTGGCCGATCCTGCTGAACACGATCAACGGAGTGAGAAGCATCAACCCGGCCATCCTGGAGGTCTCCGCTTGCTATCGGATCCGGTGGACCCTGCGGTTGCGCAAGGTGATGCTCCCCGGGGCTCTGCCGCAGTTCCTCGCCGGCCTGCGGGTCGCAGTTGCGGTTGGCCTGGTGATGGTGGTGATCTCCGAGATCTACGGATCGGCACAGGGGATCGGCTACTTCATCTTGAAGAGCAGCCAGAACTTCGCGGTGGCCGACACCTGGGCCGGAACCATCCTGATCGGCATCGTCGGCTATCTGATCAGTCTGGGCCTGTTGGGCCTGGAGTACCTGCTGCTCGGCTGGTACGAGCAGCGGCCCCCACGCGAGGCGAGGCGCACGCACGGGGCGAACGGCGCCGTTCGATACCAACCCGAAGGTGGGAACGCCAGGTGAGCACTCGATCCACAGACTCGGCTCGGCCTCGCCGACAGGCGCTCAGCGCGGAGGGCATCTCGAAGACCTTCGGGAACAGCGCCTCGGCGCATCGGGTCCTCCGCGATGTCGACCTGAGGATCGAGCCCGGTGAGTTCGTGTGCATCGTGGGCCCGTCGGGAGCCGGCAAGACGACACTGCTCCGGGCGCTCTCGGGGCTGGCCGTGCCCAGCACCGGAACGGTTCGTCTGGGCGACCGAGTCGTCACCGAGCCGCAGGCGGAGATCGGCGTGGTGTTCCAGGACTATCGGGGTTCGTTGATGCCCTGGATGCGGGTGTGCGACAACGTCGCCTTCCCGCTCGAGGGTCGTGGCGTTCCGCGGCGCGAACGAAGGAGCCGGGCAGAGGAGGCGTTGACCTCGGTCGGCCTGGCCGATGTCGGGCGGAAGTATCCGTGGCAGCTCTCCGGCGGCATGCAACAGCGGGTGGCCATTGCTCGCGGTCTCGCCTACGAGTCGTCCATCCTGGTCATGGACGAACCGTTCGGATCCGTGGACGCGCAGACTCGGTTCGAGCTCGAGGACCTGACCCTCGCCCTGCGTGCCCGATTCGGGATCACGATCATCGTCGTGACTCATGACATCGACGAGGCGGTCTACCTCAGCGATCGGGTCGTCGTACTCTCCGGGAAGCCGGCCACGGTCGTGGAGACGGTCGACGTCGGGCTCGGCGGGGAGCGGGACCAGCTCCTGACCCGCGCCGAGCCGGAGTTCACCCGACTGCGAACCCATATCCTGGGTCGGATTCGCGGAGACGGGGCGCCCGAGCGGGCGACGAAGGTCGAGTCAGCGGCCCTGGGCAGCGAGTAGCTCGTCCAGGCGCGGGTAGACGCGGCGTACGTTGCCGGCGAGGATCGCCTGGCGCGACTCGTCGTCCAGGTCGGCCGCCTCGATGTAGCGAGCGGTGTCGTCGAAGTAGTGACCGGTCGTCGGGTCGATGCCGCGCACCGCGCCGACCATCTCCGAGCCGAACAGGATGTTCTTGGTCTCGATCACCTCGACCAGCAGGTCGATCCCCGGCTGGTGGTAGACGCAGGTGTCGAAGAAGACGTTGCCCATCAGGTGGTCATCCAGGCTGGGCTTGCCCAGCATGTCCGCCAGTCCTCGGTACCTGCCCCAATGGAAGGGGACCGCGCCGCCGCCGTGCGGAATGACCAGGCGCAGCTGCGGGAAGCGCGCGAAGAGGTCGCCGGAGAGCAGCTGCATGAAGACGCTGGTGTCGGCGTTCAGATAGTGGGCTCCGGTGCTGTGGAAGGCGTCGTTGCAGCTCGCCGAGACGTGGATCATGGCGGGCAGGTCGCGCTCGCAGAGTGCCTCGAACAGGCCGAACCAGTACGGATCGGTCAGCGGGGGTGAGGTCCAGTGACCGCCGCTCGGGTCCGGGTTCAGGTTCACCCCGACGAAGCCCATGTCGGCGCACCGGTGGAGCTCGGCCACGGCGGCGGCCAGCGGCGCACCGGCGGTCTGGGGCAGTTGTGCCACGGCCGCGAAGTGAGACCCGAACAGGTCGACGACCCGGGCGATGAGGTCGTTGTTGACCTCTGCCCAGGCGACGCTCGTCTCGAGGTCGCCGAGGTGATGCCCCATCGCCGAGGCGCGCGGGGAGAAGACGGTCAGGTCCGCGCCGCGCTCGCGCAGCAGGCGGAGCTGGTTGAGCTCGATGCTCTCGCGGATGGCGTCGTCCGAGATCGTCGGATAGGCCGGTGCGGCGCGACCCGCCTGGTAGGCCTCCAGCTGGTCGGCCCGCCAGCGGGTGTGCTCGGCCGGGGCCGTGGTGTAGTGGCCGTGGCAGTCGATGATCACGTGGTCTCCTCGAGGTGGCGGGCGTCGTTCGGACGGCTACGACGCTCGCCAGCATCACGAATGCTAACGAAATAGTCAACAATAGTTGCCCGGTGCCGGACATGGTTCGCGGCCAGGTCGGGATCGAACAAGGAGACTCCCAGGCGGGCTTTCGATAGATAATAATAGATAACGACTAGTGTAATCCATGGCTGGATCGGCCGAGGGCCGCGCTCAGCGCCGAGGGGAGTGGGCGAGCGCCGCCGCCTCCACCAGGCTGGGCCCGTACCAGGTGATCAGCCGCCCACTGATCAGCTCGGTGGGCGTGCGGCGGAAGGCGTCCGGGCCGTCGGTGGCGGTGAAGACGTACGGCTCGTCCGGCAGCAGGGCGACATCCGCGCCCGCCATGTCGAGGTCGGCCACCTCGACGTGCGGATAGCGCTCGCCGGCGGCGTTGAGTGAGTCCGGTCCGAGGCCGTCGTACAGGTTGCGCCAGCCGAGCCGGCGGAGCAGGTCCGAGGTGAAGGTGCGCGCGCCGACCACCATCCACGGGTCCCGCCAGATGGGTACGACGACCGTGCGGGCCACCGGTGGCAGCGGGCCGCACCACCGTCGCCGCGCCTCGTCCAGCCAGGTCGGCCGCCGCCAACCGAGCGCGTGGAGGAGTCGCTCCATCGAGGCGACCGCGTCCGGCACCGTCTCGATCCGGGTCGCCCACACCGTCACACCGGACTCGCGCAGCCGACGGACGTCGAGCTCGCGGTTCTCCTCCTGGTTGGCGACCACCACGTCCGGAGCGAGCGCCCTGATCGCGGCGAGGTCGGGGTTCTTGGTGCCGCGCACCCGGGTGACGGCGAGGTCTGCCGGGTGGGTGCACCAGTCGGTCGCGCCGACCACCCGCTCGGGGGCGACCGAGGCGAGCGCCTCGGTCAGCGAGGGCACCAGGCTGACCACCCGGGTGGACTCGACCGGACCGTCGTACGGCGTCCCCAGATCATCGCGCACAGTCTCATCCTTGCCGAGTCGGCGTCAACCGCCCGCTCAACAACGCCGAGTCGGCGCTTCTTGGTCCAACAAGCGCCGACTCGGCGTCAATTGGCGTACGACAAACGCCGACTCGGCGACCATGCGTGCGCTTCGCGCCGTGTCCGTGGTGGCGGTTGCTTGCCGTTGCCTGTCGGGCGGGTCGTCTACACGTTGCGGCGGTAGGCGCCGCCGACCTCGAAGAAGGCCTCGGTGATCTGGCCGAGCGAGCAGACTCGCGCGGCGTCCATCAGGACGCCGAAGATGTTCTCCTGGCCGGTGGCGGCCTGCTTCAGTCGGGCGATCGCGGCCGCGGCGTCGTCGCGATGCGCCGCCTGGAACTCTCGGACCCGGGCGAGTTGGGAGGACTTCTCCTCCTCGGTGGCTCGCGCCAGCAGCAGCGGACCGTCCGGCTCCTCGCTTCCGTCGCGCCGGAAGGTGTTCACGCCGACGATCGGCAGCTCCCCGGAGTGCTTGCGGTGCTCGTACAGCATCGACTCATCCTGGATCTTGCCGCGCTGGTAGCCGGTCTCCATCGCGCCGAGCACGCCACCGCGCTCGGAGATCCGGTCGAACTCGGCGAGCACCGCCTGCTCCACCAGATCGGTGAGCTCGTCGATGATGAAGGAGCCCTGGATCGGGTTCTCGTTGAACGCCAGGCCCCACTCCTTGTTGATGATCAGCTGGATCGCCAGCGCGCGGCGTACCGACTCCGGCGAGGGTGTGGTGACCGCCTCGTCGAAGGCGTTGGTGTGCAGCGACTGGGCGTTGTCGTAGATCGCGGTCAGCGCCTGCAGCGTCGTGCGGATGTCGTTGAAGTCCATCTCCTGCGCGTGCAGCGACCGCCCGGAGGTCTGGATGTGGTACTTCAGCTTCTGGGAGCGCTCGGAGGCGCCGTACCTGTCCCGCATCGCGACCGCCCAGATCCGCCGGGCGACGCGACCGATGACGCTGTACTCCGGATCCATCCCGTTGGAGAAGAAGAACGACAGGTTCGGCGCGAAGTCGTCGATCCGCATCCCCCGGGCCAGATAGGACTCCACGTAGGTGAACCCGTTGGCCAGGGTGAAGGCGAGCTGGCTGATCGGGTTCGCCCCGGCCTCGGCGATGTGATAGCCCGAGATCGAGACCGAGTAGAAGTTCCGGACGCCGTGGGCGATGAACCACTCCTGGATGTCGGCCATGCAGCGCAGGCTGAACTCGGTGGAGAACAGGCAGGTGTTCTGGCCCTGGTCCTCCTTGAGGATGTCCGCCTGGACGGTGCCACGCACGGTCGCCAGCGCCTTGGCGGGGTCGATGCCCCGCTCGCGAGCCTGGTCGATGACGGTGTTGAGGAAGAACGCCAGCACGGTCGGAGCCGGACCGTTGATCGTCATCGACACGCTGGTGGACGGCGCCAGCAGATCGAACCCGTCGAACAGGGTTCTCATGTCCTCGAACGTGGCCACCGAGACCCCGGAGGTGCCGACCTTGCCGTAGATGTCGGGTCGCTCGTCAGGGTCGCGGCCGTAGAGCGTGACCGAGTCGAACGCGGTGGAGAGTCGGGTGGCCGGCTGGCCCTCGGAGAGCAGCTTGAACCGCTGGTTGGTGCGGAACGGGTCGCCCTCGCCGGCGAACATCCGGGCCGGGTCCTCGCCGACCCGCTTGTACGGGAAGACGCCGGCGGTGAACGGGAACCGGCCGGGCAGGTTCTCCCGGCGGAAGAAGCTCACCAACTCGCCCTGGTCGGTGAACCGCGGCAGGGCCACCCGGGGGATGGTGTTGCCGGACAGCGAGGTCCGGCCGCCGTCGTCCGCGGCGTACGTCGCCTTCGTCTCAGGCCAGGAGGCGAGCTGCTCGCGGAGCTCGGCCGGAAGCGAGGTCTCGATACGCTCGCTGGCGCTCGCCACCCGACCGGCGAGCTCGGCGTCGTCGGTGCCGTCGGTGGTCGAGTGGTCCTCGTGAGGGACGAGCGAGGGCGTATCGAGACCTCGCCGCAGGTCGTCGGCGACGAGCCGCCACGCCTGCGCCCGGCGCGCGGTCGCCACGAGTCGCTCGGTGGTGGCGTGGTAGTCGCGCACGGTGTCGGCGATCTCGGCGAGGTAGCGGATCCGATCGCCCGGGAGGACCGGGTGGATCTTGGTGGAGTGCCGGACCGTGACGGGGGCCAGGGTGCCCTCGGTCACCGGCAGGCCGTGCTCGGCGAGCAGGCCGCGCAGGTGTTGGTAGAGAGCCGTCACGCCGTCGTCGTCGAAGGTGGCCGCGGAGGTGCCGTAGACCGGCATCTCCGCGGGTCCCGAGCCGAAGGCCTCCTGGTTGCGCATCAGCTGTCGGCCGACGTCGCGCATCGCGTCCATCGCGCCACGGCGCTCGAACTTGTTGATCGCCACCACGTCGGCGAAGTCGAGCATGTCGATCTTCTCCAGCTGGCTGGCCGCCCCGAACTCCGGCGTCATCACGTACAGCGAGCAGTCCGCGAACGGGACGATCGCGGCGTCGCCCTGACCGATGCCCGGGGTCTCGACGATGACCAGGTCGAAGCCGCCGCCGGCGAGCACACGCAGTACGTCGCCGAGGTGCTCGGGCAGCTCGTGCGCGCCACGGGTGGCCAGCGAGCGGTAGTAGACCTGGTCGGTGTCGATCGCGTTCATCCGGATCCGGTCGCCGAGCAGCGCCCCACCGCCCTTGCGCCGGGTCGGGTCGATGGCGACCACCGCGACGCGCAGCTTGTCCTGTTGGTCGGCTCGCAGGCGTCGTACCAGCTCGTCGGTGAGTGAGGACTTCCCGGATCCGCCGGTCCCGGTGATGCCGAGGACCGGGACACCCCCGTCGGTCGAGACCGCCTTCTCCAGCGCGGTGCGTACCTCGGCTGGCAGCCGGCCCTGCTCGGCGGCGGTGATCGCCCGGGCGACGGCGCCGCGGTCTCCGGCGAGGATCTCCGCGGCCTCGGGGAGCCGCTGGGCGACGAGGTCGGCGTCGACGTCGCGGACCACGGAGTTGATCATCCCGACCAGGCCGAGTCGCTGGCCGTCCTCGGGGGAGAAGATGTGGACCCCGGACTTCCGCAGCCGCTCGATCTCGGCCGGCACGATCACCCCGCCACCACCACCGACGACCTTGACGTGTCCGGCACCCCGGGCACGCAGCGACTCCACCAGGTACTCGAAGTACTCCACGTGGCCGCCCTGATACGACGAGACCGCCACCGCATGGGCATCCTCCTCGATCGCGGCATCGACCACCTCGGCCACCGACCGGTTGTGGCCGAGATGGACCACCTCGCAGCCCTGGGACTGGAAGATCCGACGCATGATGTTGATCGAGGCGTCGTGACCGTCGAAGAGGCTGCTCGCCGTCACGATGCGGACGTGGTGCTGCGGAACGTAGAGGTCGGCCGGCATGGCAACTCCAGAGGAACGAGGATGTCCAAGTAGTCAAATACTAGGACATCCAATCAAATCCGGGCGAGTCCTGCCGCGCGAGGAGAGCGGCCGCTGTCGCGGGGCTTGTGGAGTGGGCGCGGTCGCGCCGTCGGGTCAGCCGACGGTGTCCCCGGCGGCCGCGCGCAACAGGTTGAGCAGCGCGGTGAGCTCGGCCACCTGGTCGCGCTCGGCGAAGCCCGGCTTCGCGAAGACCGAGGCGTTGAGGCCGTCGGTCGCGGACTCGACGATCGTGCGGCCGGCCGGGGTGATGGTGGCCAGCACGACTCGGCGATCACGCTCGCCGCGACTGCGGTCCACGTACCCCTGGCGCTCGAGTCGGTCGACCGCGCTGGTCACCGAGGTCGGGTGCACCTGGAGCCGGGAGCCGAGCTGGGCCATGGGCAGTGCGCCGGTGCGGGCGAAGGAGAGCAGCCGCAGGATCTCGTAGCGGGCGAAGGTCAGGTCGAGCGGACGCAGCACCGCATCGATCCGCTCCATGAAGAGCTGGTGCACTCGGACGACCGACGTCACCATCGCCATCCCGTCCGCGGCGTCCTCCCACCCGTGGCTCACCCACTGTCGATGTGCTTCCCGGATCGGATCCATGGCCGACCATGATACGGATCGTCTCCGGCTCGCCCGGCGGCCGACCGCTACCCGAGAGCCGGTCCCGGCGCGAGGATGGAACGCGAGCCCGACGTGTCTCATCCGCCTCGGCTGGGTGTCATGCGCTGGCGCGCCGTACCAGCGTCGGGGTGAAGATGACGCGGCGCGGGGAGCGGGCGCCGTCGAGCTGGTCGAGCAGCAGCCGCGCCGCCTGATCGGCCATCTCGGAGAGCGGGTTGCGGATCGTGGTCAGCGGTGGGTCGGTGTGCTCGGCCATGCCCAGATCGTCGTACCCGGTGATGGCGAGATCCTCGGGAGCACGCAGTCCGCGCGCGGCCAGGGTGCGCAGGGCGCCGGAGGCCATCAGATCGGAGGCGACCGCGAGGCCGTCGAGGTCGGGGTGCGCCTCCAGCAGAGCGGCACAGGCCGTCGCGCCACCCTCTTCGGTGAAGTCGCAGTGGATCACCGCGTCGGTGGCCAGGCCCGCCGTGTTCATCGCCTGGCGCCATCCCTCGAGCCGATCGTGGCCGGCGGTCATGTCGGCCGGTCCGGCAATGGTGCCGATCCGGCGACAGCCGCGCTCGATGAGCACGCCGGTGGCCTCCCGCCCACCGGCCAGGTTGTCGGTGTCGACGAAGGAGACCTGGTCGGCGTTGTTCCACGGCCGGCCGATGAAGGTCGCCGGCAGCCCGAAGCTGACCAGGTCCTCGGCCAGGCTGTCGCGTCGGTGGTGCGAGACGACGATCGCGCCGTCCACGTGCCGGCCGCTCAGGTAGCGCAGCATCCGCTGCTTCTCGTCGCCGGGCTGGGAGATCAGCAGCACCACCTGGAGATCGCGCTCGGAGAGCACTCGGGTGACCACGTGCAGCGTGCGGGCGAAGAACGGGTCGTTGAACACCCGCTCATCGGGTTCGGGCACCACCAGTGCGACCGAGTCGGTGCGCCGGGTGACCAGCGAGCGGGCGGCCCGGTTGGGGGAGTACCCGAGGCGGCGTACGGCGTTGTCGACCGCCGCCTGCGCCTGCGGGCTGACCCGGCTGCCGCCGTTGATCGCCCGAGAGGCGGTAGCGCGGCTGACCCCCGCCAGCCGAGCCACCTCCTCCAGGGTGGGGGACCCGGGCCCATGCTGGTCGGTCACGGCGCTCCTTCGTCGTCGGCGTCCTCGCCGGTCCGTTCGAGCTTGCCGGTCGCGGCCACCCGAGCGTAGAACCACGCGCTGTCCTTCGGGGTGCGCTTCTGGGTGTCGAAGTCGACGTGCACCAGCCCGAACCGGTGCCGGTAGCCGTAGGCCCACTCGAAGTTGTCGAGCAGAGACCAGGCGAAGTAGCCGCGGACGTCGGCGCCCTGGGTCATGGCGTCGTGCACCGCCCGCAGGTGGGCGGCGTAGTAGGCGGTGCGCTCCGGATCGTGGATCGCCGCGTCGGGAGTGACCTCGTCGTCGTAGGCCGCGCCGTTCTCGGTGATGTAGAGCGGCGGAGCGGCGTAGTCGTCGGCCAGTCGGAGCAGCAGCCGGGTCAACCCGTCCGGCGCGACGTCCCAGTCCATCCCGGTGACCGGAGCCCCCGGCCGGCGCGGCTGGGTGACGAACTCCGATCCCGGATAGGGCGAGGAGGTCGGCCGGCTGGGGTGGTCGATGCGGCTGCCGGACAGGTCGGCGTGCGGGTGTGCGGAGACGGCCTCGCGTCGGTAGTAGTTGACGCCGAGGACGTCGAGCGGCTGCGCGATCAGGTCCAGATCGCCGGGCCGGATCACGCCGGTCCACTCCCGGCCGGCGTAGGTCAGATGCGCGGTGTCGTCGAGCAGGTCGGCCGCATAGCCGCCCCGGAACAGCGGGTCGAGGAAGACCCGGTTGAAGGTGGCGTCCACCCGCCGGGCGGCGTCGATGTCGCCGGGGTCGTGCGGGTCGAACGGCTCCACGTCGGAGAAGTTCAACGTGATGCCGAGCTTGGCCGTGGTCCGCCGGCGACGCAGCTCGTCGATCACCAGGCCGTGGCCGAGCAGCAGGTGATGGGCCGCGACGAGCCCGGCGGCACCCTCCCGTCGCCCGGGTGCGTGCTGCCCCCCGGTGTAGCCCAGGAAGGCCGAACACCAGGGCTCGTTCAGGGTGGTCCAGAACGGCACCCGGTCGCCCAGCCCGTCGTACACGCTCATCGCGTACTCGACGAACCGCAGCGCGGTGTCCCGGTTGGTCCAGCCACCGGCGTCCTCGAGGTGCTGCGGCAGATCCCAGTGGTAGAGGGTGAGCCACGGGGTGATCCCGGCGCCGAGCAGCTCATCGACCAGGCGGGCGTAGAAGTCGAGGCCACGAGCGTTCACCGGGCCGCCGTCGGGCCGGATCCGCGGCCACGCCACGGAGAACCGGTAGGCGCCCATGCCGAGCTCCTTCATCAGCGCCACGTCGGCCGGCATCCGGTGGTAGTGGTCGCAGGCGAGGTCGCCGGCGTCACCGCCGAGCACCGCACCCGGGGTGTGGCTGAAGGTGTCCCAGATGGAGGGAGAGCGGCCGTCCTCGGCGACGGCGCCCTCGATCTGGTACGCCGCGGTCGCGGTGCCCCACAGGAAGTCGGCCGGGAACTCGGCCGTCGAGGTGGCGGCCCGGGCGGCGGTCGTGATGGGCGAGGTCATCCCTTGACGGCTCCTTGCATGATGCCGGACACCAGCTGGCGGCCGGTCGCGATGAACAGAAGCAGCAGCGGCACGGTGGCGAGGATCGTGCCGGCCTGCAGCAGGGCCATGTCACTGAGCCCCTGGCCGGGAGCGATCTTCAGCTGATCGAGCGCCGTCTGCAGCGTCTGCACACTCGAGCCCTGCAACACCAGCAGCGGCCACATGAAGTCGGTCCAGGCCTGCATGAAGGTGAACAGTCCGAGGATCGCCATCGCGGGCCGGGCTGCGGGGACCGCGACCGTCCAGAACGTGCGGATCATCGAACAGCCGTCCACCCGCGCCGCGTCGATCAGCTCGTCGGGGATCGCGTCGGTCAGGTACTGCCGCATGAAGAAGACGCCGAACGCGGTCACCAGCCACGGCAGGATGACCGCCGCCCGGGTGCCGGTCAGGCCGAGGTTGCTGAACTCCTTGAGCAGCGGGATCAGTGCCAGCTGCGGTGGAACGGCCATGGTCAGGATGACGAACACCGTCATCGCCGCGCTTCCCCGGAAGCGGAACTTGGCCAGCGCGTAGCCGGCCAGGGTGGAGAAGAAGACCACCGAGATCGCCGAGATGCCGGAGACGATGACCGAGTTGGCCAGCGCGGACCAGAAGTCGATCCGGTCGAAGACCCGGGCGGCGTTGGCGAGGAAGTGACCGCCGGGGACCAGCGGCGGCGGGTTCTCCCCGGCGCGCTGCCTGGTGACCGAGCCGATCACGAACGACCAGTACAGCGGGAACGCCGAGCCGACGAAGAAGGCAGCGAGCAGTCCGTAGACGAGGAAGCCGGGACGGCTCCTGGAGGTGCTGCTCATGAGGCGCTCCGATGCTGGACGGCACGGGTGATGAGGAAGTTGGCGATCGCGAAGGCGACGATGATCCCGAAGAGGATCCAGGCCGCCGCGGCCGCCCGAGGATAGGGATCGGTCGAGCTGTTGGCGGTGTTGAAGACGTACATCGTCAGCGTCTGGTACTCGTAGTTCGCGCCGCCCTGGTGCTGCAGGTTGGTGTCGAACAGGCGGGGCTCGGTGAAGATCTGCAGACCGCCGATGGTCGAGGTGATGATGACGAACATCATCGTCGGCCTGATGGAGGGCAGGGTGACGTGGCGGAACTGGCGCACCGCGCCGGCGCCGTCCATCGACGCCGCCTCATAGAGGTCGCGCGGGATGGCCTGCATGGCGGCGAGCAGGATCAGCGCGTTGTAGCCGGTCCAGCGCCAGTTGACCATGGTGGCGATGGCCGTCCAACTGCCCAGCCGGTTGGCGTGCCACTGCACCCCGGAGATGCCGAACCAGCCCAGTGCGTCGTTGACCAGGCCGGACTTGTCGGCGAACAGGGACCCGAAGATCAGCGCGGTCGCCGCCGGCGCGACCACGAACGGCAGCAGGACGCTCATCCGCCACCAGGACCGACCGCGCAGGTTGGTGTCGAGCAGCGCTGCCACCACGGTGGCGATGATGATCTGGGGGATGGAGGAGAGGGCGAAGATGCCGATGGTGTTCCAGAACGCCTGGTGGAAGACCGGGTCCTCGAGCACGTGCAGGTAGTTCGCCCAACCGACCGCGTCGCCGTGGGCAGCGCCGAAGCGCGGCCAGGAGAAGAACGACAGGTAGAGCGAGTACAGCATCGGGTAGAGCCCGATGACCGCGAACACCGCGAAGAAGGGCAGGACGTAGAGGTACGGCGAGACCGACACGTCGAGGCGGGAGAGCCGCTGCCGGATCGTCGGACGAGGTGGCTTCGGATGGGCGTCCTCCGGGGACGCCGCGACCGCGGTGTCCCCGGAGGGAGAGGTGAGGCTGCTCATCGAGTGCCTTCCGGATCGGTCGCGGGCGTCAGCTCAGGCCGTCGACCGCTTGGGTGAACGTGCTCCAGGACGAGTCCGCGGACTTGCCCTCGTCGACCCGCTGGATCGCGGTCTGGAACAGGCCGAGGATGTCGGAGTACTTGTCACCCTTGTAGGGCAGGTTCGGCTTCACGGCCTTGGCCCGGTTGGCGAGGATCTTCGCGGTCGGCGCGTTGTTGAAGTAGGAGTCGGTCTCGTTCTCCGAGCTCAGCTGCTGCTCTGCCTTCAGGTTCGAGGGGTAGGCGCCGGCGGCCTCGAAGGCACCGACCTCCTGGTCGGCATCGGTGAGCCAAGCGGCGAACTGCTTGGCCTCGCTCTGGTGCTCGGACTGCGTCGGTACGGCGAGGAAGGAGCCGCCCCAGTTCCCGCCACCGCCGGGGAAGGCGTCGGCGATGTCCCAGCCCTTGACCTTGGGGGCCGAGCTCTTGATGTAGGCGAACATCCAGCCCGGGCACGGCATGGTGGCGAAGCCGTTGTCGGTGAAGTTGGCGATCCAGTCGTCGCTCCACTGCACGACCTGGGTGGAGAGGGTGTCGGAGTACTTCGCCACCGTGTCGTAGACGTTGCGCAGGCCGGTGGAGTCGGCGTCGTCGACGTTGATGTCGTTGTCCTTGTCCTGGAACGGGTACTGGACCTGGTTCAGCATCGCCTGGGCGATCGATCCCGAGGAGTCGTACCACTTGGTGCCGGGCACGGCCTTGACGAACTTCTGGCCGTAGGCGAAGTAGTCGTCCCAGCTGTCGAACATCGCGGCGACCTGGTCGCGGTCGGTGGCGAACCCGGCCTTCTTGAACAGGTCGGCCCGGTAGCAGACCGCCTCCGGCCCGGCATCGGTCGGATAGCCGATCTGCTTGCCGTCGGCGGTCTGTCCGGCCTTGTACTTGTAGTCCACCCAGCGGTCGTCGAGCGAGGAGTCCGAGAGGTCGACGAACTGGTCCGAGGCGCCCTCGGCGAGGAACTGCGGCATCGCGTCGCCCTCGACCGCGACGATGTCGGTCAGGCCGGTGCCGGCCTGCAGGTCGGAGGTGAGGGTCTGCTTCCAGGTGTCCCACTCGGCGATCTTGGTCTGCTTGACGGTGAACGGACGGTCGGGGTCGGCGTTCCACTTCTTGATCAGACCGTCGTAGCCGAAGTCGCCGAACGTGGTGATGGTGAGGACGTCGTCCTTGGACATCGACGACTGGTCGCTGGAGTTGCCGCCGCCGCTGCTGCCGCACGCGGTCGCGAGGCCGGCCACGAGGAGTGCCGAGGCGGCTGCCGCGGCCAGCCGCCACGGTGCGGTCCGGCGGGACCGCGTTGAGTTGTTGGACACCGTTGATCGCTCCTGAGGTCACGCTGGAAATGAGACGGATGGGTGTGAGAGCGCTCTCACGTATTGTGAGGAATGAGCATGACGTAGGTCACATAAGGTGTCAAGGCTACGGCCACTACCCGTGAGCAAAGAAGTGAGAGCGCTTCCATTCACGGCGAGCAGAGGCAGGTGGTTGCGGTGAGCTCGGTGAGCAGAGGCAGGTGGTTGCGGTGAGCTCGGTGAGCAGAGGCAGGTGGTCGCGGTGAGCTCGGTGAGCAGAGGCAGGTGGTCGCGGTGAGCTCGGCGAGCAGAGGCAAGTGGTCGCGGTCAGTGATGATCGACATGGACGGCGCGGAGGTCGACGGCTGCGTTGCCGCGGTCCGGCTCCGGCCACAGCGCCAGGAGCGTCACCTCGACGTCCTTGACCCGGAGACGGTCGTCGACCGCGTAGTCGACGGTCTTCGACGGCAGCGTCCCGGAACTGGGGGCGGCCAGCCGACGCGCACATAGAGGTACGCCCGGCCGTCGTCGATGCCCCGGACCTCGACCAGTACCTTTTTTCCGCCCACCGTGATCGTGGGCTGCTTGGTGGCGTTCCCGCTGGTCTCGGAGTCGGACACGTTGACCCGGAACTTGTCCGCGCCGGGGGACGAACGCCCGGCGGTTCGCGCTCCTGGTGGCGTCAGACCAGCGTGATCGCCACCGCCGCGATGACGATCACGGTCGCTGCGGTGACGCCGATCCAACGGCTGGTGCGTGACAGCGTCGGTCCCGGTCGGGGATCGGCGCCAGGTCGAGGTGGGCGTGGTCGCCGCCCACGATCGCGGTGGCCCGATAGCGACCGGCGACCCCGGCGACGAGGTCGCCTGCGCCGCCGGGGATGTCAGACGTCCCCGGTGCCGGGCTGACGCTCGAAGGCTCGTCGTCGAAGGTGGGCCGGCGGTGTCGTCGTACGCCTGTCCGGGCCTATCTGTTGGCCTTGCGCGCCCGGGCGGCGATCTTGGCCCGCTCGTTCTGGTCCAGGATCACCTTGCGGATGCGCACGTGCTCCGGGGTGACCTCGACGCACTCGTCCTCGCGGCAGAACTCCAGACACTGCTCCAGGGACAGCCTCTTCGGCGGGATGAGCTTCTCGAAGTTGTCCGAGGTGGCCGACCGGATGTTGGTCTGCTGCTTCTCCTTGGTGATGTTGACGTCCATGTCGTCGGCACGGGAGTTCTCCCCCACGATCATGCCCTCGTAGACCTCGGTGGTCGGCTCGACGAAGAGCACCCCACGCTCCTGCAGCGAGGTCATCGCGTACGCCGACGCGGCACCCGCCCGGTCGGCGACCAGTGAGCCGGAGTTGCGCGAGCGGATCTCGCCGGCCCACGGGTGGTAGCCCTCGGAGATGTGGTGCGCGATGCCGGTGCCGCGGGTCTCGGTGAGGAACTCGGTACGGAACCCGATCAGCCCCCGTGCCGGCACGATGAACTCCATCCGCACCCAGCCGGTGCCGTGGTTGGTCATCCCCTCCATCCGGCCCTTGCGGCCGGCCAGCAGCTCGGTGATCGAGCCGAGATGCTCCTCCGGCGCGTCGATGGTGAGCCGCTCGTACGGCTCGTGCAGCTTGCCGTCGATCTCACGGGTGACCACCTGCGGCTTGCCGACGGTGAGCTCGAAGCCCTCGCGTCGCATCTGCTCCACCAGGATCGCCAGCGCCAGCTCGCCGCGCCCTTGGACCTCCCAGGCGTCGGGCCGGTCGGTGGGCAGCACCCGCAGCGAGACGTTGCCGACCAGCTCGGCGTCCAATCGGTCCTTGACCAGGCGAGCGGTGACCTTGGCGCCCTTCACCTTGCCCACCAGCGGCGAGGTGTTGGTGCCGATGGTCATCGAGATGGCGGGCTCGTCGACGTGGATGAGCGGCAGCGGATGAGGGTTCTCGGCGTCGGCGAGGGTCTCGCCGATCATGATCTCCGGGATGCCCGCCACCGCGACGATGTCTCCGGGGCCGGCCTGCTCGCCGGGCTTGCGCTCCAGGCCCTCGGTGATCAGCAGTTCGGTGATCCGCACTCCTCTGACCTCGCCGTCGCGCCGCATCCACGCCACCGTCTGGCCCTTGCGCAGCGTGCCCTGGTGGATCCGGAGCAGCGCCAGTCGGCCGAGGAACGGGGAGGCGTCGAGGTTGGTGACGTGTGCCTGCAGCGGCGCCCCGTCGACGTACGTCGGCGCCGGGATCGTCTCCAGGATGGTCTTGAACAGCGGCTCGAGGTCCTTGCCCTCGGGCAGGCTTCCGTTCTCCGGCTGCTCCAGGGAGGCGATCCCGGCCTTGCCGGAGGCGTAGACCACCGGGAAGTCCAGCGCGTCCTGGCTGTGGGAGTCGTCGAGCAGGTCCATGAACAGCTCGTAGGTCTCCTCGACCACCTCGTCGATGCGGGCGTCGGAGCGGTCGACCTTGTTCACCACGAGCACCACCGGCATGTCCGCGTTGAGCGCCTTGCGCAGCACGAACCGGGTCTGCGGCAGCGGCCCCTCGGAGGCATCGACCAGCAGCACGATGCCGTCCACCATCGACAGCCCGCGCTCCACCTCGCCGCCGAAGTCGGCGTGACCGGGGGTGTCGATGATGTTGATGGTCATCCCCTCGGGCGCGGACGGCCCGGTGTAGTGGATGGCGGTGTTCTTGGCGAGGATGGTGATCCCCTTCTCCCGCTCCAGGTCACCGGAGTCCATCACCCGGTCCGCCACGGATTCGGCCTCGTGCGCGGTGAACGCACCGGCCTGACGGAGCATCGCGTCCACCAGGGTGGTCTTCCCGTGGTCGACGTGCGCCACGATCGCCACGTTGCGAAGGTTGGCTGTCTTGGTTTCGGGCATGCGGGAGCACTCGACTTTCACGGCAGTGGCGGACCGGACGATTCTATCGGCGTACGGCGGCCCGGTCCGCATCCTCGGTGGGGCTCAGCGGCCCGGGGCGCAGCTCCGGTCGCGATCGGTCGCGGTCGACCGAGCCCGTAGGCTGGGGGCATGCCGACGATCGCCAGCAACACCCGTGTCGATCTCGACGGGCTGCTGGACTTCGTCCGCACCCGGCACCGCTGGATCCTGCTCGCCACCCGCCGCGACGGCCGGCCTCAGCTCTCCCCGGTCACCGGCGGCGTCGACGCCGCCGGCACGCTGGTGATCTCGACCTATCCGGATCGCGCCAAGGCGGTCAACCTGCGGCGTACGCCGGCCTGCTCGGTGATGGTGCAGTCCGATGAGTGGAACGGACCCTGGGTCCAGGTGGACGGCACCGCGGAGGTGGTGGACATGCCGTCCCCGGAGGCACTGGACGGGTTGGTGGAGTACTTCCGCTGCATCTCCGGCGAGCACCCGGACTGGGCGGAGTACCGCGCCGCGATGCGGCAGCAAGGCAAGTCGCTGATCCGGATCACGCCGGTCTCCTGGGGACCGGTGGCCACCGGCGGGTTCCCGCCGGACCGGGTGCCGCCGGGCTGAGCGAGGAGAATTCCCCGGGAGGCTCGCAAATGTCGGTGCTCGGGTGTTGTCTGGACAGATGACATCTCGGAGCGCACCGCCGCCCACCGTCCACTGCGAGTTCCTGCCGCCGTACCTGATCGAGCGACTCCAGCCCGACAAACTGGCCGTCGACGCCGGCTTCCGCGCCGCTCGGGCCGCCGGACCGCATCCGGTGCGCCGCACGCTGGCCGGCGGGCCCGCGTGGGTGGTGCACACCTGCGAGAACGGCACCAGCCTCCCCGGGACCACGGTGCGGAGCGCCGGCGACCCGGCCTCCGGTGATGCCGCCGTCGACGAGGCGGCGACCGGGATCACCGGGACGCTGGCGCTGTTCAGCGAGGTCTACCACCGAGACTCCTTCGACGGCGCCGGTGCGCAGGTGAGCCTGTCGGTGCACTACGACAAGGACTACGACAACGCCTACTGGGACGGCACCCAGCTCGTCTTCGGTGACGGCGACGGCGAGATCTTCGATCGCTTCACCAAGCCGGTCGACGTGCTCGGGCACGAGTTCACCCATGCGGTCACCGAGCGCACCGCGGGGCTCACCTACTCCGGTCAGTCCGGTGCGCTCAACGAGTCCGTCTCCGACGTCTTCGGCTCCTGCCTCAAGCAGCGGCTGCTCGGTCAGGACGCGGCCGACGCCGACTGGCTGATCGGCGAGGGGCTCTTCCTGCCGGGAGTCGAGGGGCGGGCGCTGCGCGACATGCGCAACCCCGGCACGGCGTACGACGATCCGCGACTCGGCAAGGACCCGCAGGCGGCCGACATGAGCGGCTACGTCGACACCGACGACGACAACGGCGGGGTGCACACCAACTCGGGCATCCCGAACCGCGCCTTCGCGCTGGCCGCGATCGCGATCGGGGGCAGGTCCTGGGAGGGGGCGGGACAGATCTGGTACGCCGCGCTCACCGGTGACCAGGTGGATGCCGACACCGACTTCGCCGGGTTCGCCGCCGCGACGATCGCCGCGGCGGGCGACCACGCCGACGCGGTGCGGACGGCGTGGGAGACGGTCGGCGTGGCGGCGACCGGGGCGGCGACCGGCGCGAGTCCATCGGCGGGCGCGGGAGCCTCGGGGGAGCGCGTGACGGTGCGCCGCAGTGGTGGCTTCACCGGCCGCACCCAGGAGGCGGGCGTCGACCTCGATGCCGACGACGACCGGGTCTCGGAGCTACGCGACCTGGTGTCCCGGGTGGACGTCGCGGCAGTGCCGGCCGGGGATCCACAGCCGGACCGCTACGTCTACGACTTCGACCTGTGCGGATCCACCTGCCGGGTGCCCGAGCAGCATCTGACCCCGGACCTGCAGCGGATCGCCGACCTGGTGCTGCGCTGAGGCAGTCGACCCGGTGCAGCGTCGGGCCGCGTGGCGGCCGGCGTCAGGCCAGGGCCCGGTCGAGCGCGGCCTCGACACCGACGGTGATCGCGTCGAGGACCGGCACTTCGACGTCCTCGGGGCGCACCAGCAGCGACAGCTCCGAGGCGGCCAACAGCACGCCGTCGGCGCCGCCGTCCCACAGCTCGTCGACGATGCCCAGCAGTCGCCGGCGCGAGCTCGGGTTGACGGTGCGGAAGACGAGCTCGTCGTAGATGATCGAGTCGAGCGTCTCCACGTGCACCGGGTCGGGCAGGTTGACGTCGATCCCGCCCGCGGAGATGCGCTGGGCGAAGAAGTCGTGCTGGATGGTGAAGGCGGTGCTGAGGAAGCCGACGGTGTGGATGTCCAGCTGCTGGCACTTGGCCGCCAGCAGGTCGGCGAGGTGCAGCACCGGGATGTCCACCGCGGCCACCACCTCGTCGTACACCCGGTAGAAGGTGGTGGTGCACATCAGGACGAAGTCCGCTCCGCCGGCGGCGACGCTCCTCGCCGCCGCGACGAGGATGGCGGCGACCTCGTCCCAGGCGTCGCGGTCCTGCAGGTCGGTCAGCTCGGCCAGGTCGACCGAGGCCATCACGATCTTCGCCGAGTGGAGTCCGCCGAGCCGCTGCTGGACGCCCTTGTTGAGGCCCTCGTAGTAGGCGGCGCTGCTCTCCCAGCTCATCCCGCCGATGAGTCCGATCGTCTGCACGCATCGCAGTCTGACACCGGCGCGGCGCGCAGCAAGAATCGTCGCGCCCCAGGCCGTGGCAGCCACTCACGCCACGCCCGGCGCTCCTCGGCGGCGGCGATCAGGTACGCCGGCGCCGCCACGAACCCTCGGGGTGAGCGGCGACCGGGTGCCGTGTCCGCGACGGGTCACTCGAACACGCGGCGCACCTTGTGCTGGGCCGCCTGTGCCTTCGGCCGGATGACCAGCTCGTCGACGCTGACGTGGGCGGGCCGGGTGACCATCCAGGTGATGGCGTCGGCGATGTCGTCGGCGACCAGCGGCTCGGCGACGCCGGCGTAGACGGCGTCGGCCTTGCTGGCGTCCCCGTCGAAGCGGACCAGCGCGAACTCGTCGGTGCGCACCATGCCGGGCGCGATCTCCATGACCCGCACCGGCTGGTCGAACAGCTCCAGCCGCAGGGTCTCGTTGACCACCTTGGTGCCGTGCTTGGCGGCGGTGTAGCCGGCTCCGCCCTCGTAGGCGACCCGGCCGGCGGTCGAGCCGACGTTGAGGACGGTGCCGGCGCCGCTGGCGATCAACGCGGGCAGCAGCGCGCGGGTCACCTGCATCAGGCCGATCACGTTGACCTCGTACATCCGGCGCCACTCGTCGCTGTCCGCCTCGGCGACCGGCGCCGAGCCGAACGCGCCGCCGGCGTTGTTGACCAGGACGTCGAGCCTGTCGCCGACGGCGGCGGCGAGCGCCGTGACCGAGGACTCGTCGGTGACGTCGCAGACCACCGGCGTACCCCCGATCTCGGTGGCGAGTGCCTCGATGCGATCGGCCCGGCGGGCGGCCGCATAAACGTGGTAGCCGGCCCCGGCGAGCCGACGGGCGGTCGCCGCCCCGATGCCGCTGCTGGCCCCGGTCACGACTGCGGTGCGTGTGCTCATGTGGCCATTCTCCGCTCCGTCCCGGCGGCGCTCAGCGGCGGGGGAGGCGGCAGGTCGCGGTCCCGCCGGGGAGCCGGTGCCGGATCCGGGCCACCACCGCGTACGCCGCCCGGCCCGGCCCCGACATCGCCCGGGTGCTCAGCACCCGGCCCAGCACGCGCACCGTACGGCGCGAGGACGACGCCAGCACCGCCGCGATCGCCTGGTGACCGCGCCGGCGACGCAGCCGTCCGTCGACCTCGTCGACGTACCAGGCTGCGGCGGTCACCTCGGTCTCGGTCAGTCCCAGGCGCGCCAGGTCCAGCTCCTGCCAGGGCCGCACGACGGCGGTGGCATCCAGCCGGTGAGCCCAGCCCGCGGCGCGCGTGCAGAACCCGCACCCGCCGTCGTAGACCAGCAGTCCGGGACCTGCCTCGGGCCGTGCCGTCTCGGCGTGCATGCTTGAGAGCATAGGGGCCGACCGGCTGCTCGGCCGGCCGGGAATGAGCCGGCCCGGGCGACGGTTGTCGCTGTGGGCGAGTGGCACGAGGAGGTGCGATGGGGATCCAGCGGGTGGCGATGATCAGCCTGCACACCTCGCCGTTGGACCAACCAGGCACCGGTGACGCCGGGGGGATGAACGTCTACGTCCTCGAGCTCGCCAAGCGGCTCGCCGATCACGGCATCGGCGTCGACATCTTCACCAGGTCCACCTCGTCGCGACTCGATCCGGTCATCGAGGCCCACGACGGCGTCGTCGTACGGCACATCCATGCGGGCCCGTTCGAGGGGCTGAGCAAGGTCGAGCTGCCCGGCCAGCTGTGTGTGTTCGCCCGCGAGGTGCTGCGCGCCGAGGCGTACCACCCGCTCGGCTACTACGACGCGGTGCACTCCCACTACTGGCTCTCCGGCCAGGTCGGCGCGTTGGCCCGGGACCGATGGGGAGTGCCGCTGATCCATTCGATGCACACCATGGCCAAGGTGAAGAACGCCGCGCTCGCCGACGGCGACACCCCGGAGCCGGCCGCCCGGGTGATCGGCGAGGAGCAGGTGGTGGAGGCGGCCGACGTGCTGATCGCCAACACCGATCTGGAGGCCAAGCAGCTGATCAATCTCTACGACGCCGAGGCCGGGCGGGTCGAGGTGGTCCATCCGGGGGTGGACGTCAACCTCTTCCGTCGCCGGGACCAGGCGGCGGTACGCCGCGAGCTCGGCATCCCGGAGCGCTCCCAGGTCGTGCTCTTCGCCGGCCGGATCCAACCGCTCAAGGCGCCCGACGTGCTGCTGCGCGCGATCGCGGTGATGCTCGCCCGCGACCCCGCGCTACGGCACAGTCTGGTGGTGCCGGTGGTCGGCGGTCCATCCGGCTCGGGCCTGGAGCATCCCTCCGCGTTGGCCGAACTGGTCGCCGAGCTCGGCATCGGGGACGTGGTCCGCTTCGTGCCTCCGGTCTCCCAGGCGCGGCTCGCCGAGTGGTACGCCGCCGCCACCGTGGTGGCGGTGCCGTCCTACAACGAGTCCTTCGGCCTGGTCGCCGTCGAGGCCCAGGCCTGCGGGACGCCGGTGGTGGCCGCCGCCGTCGGCGGTCTGACGACGGCGGTCGACCACGGGCGCAGCGGGGTGCTGGTCGATGGGCACGACCCCGCGCGCTGGGCGGACGCGCTCACCGACCTGATCGCCGCTCCGGGCCGACGCGAGGTGCTCGCGACCGGTGCGTATGCCCGAGCGCAGCAGTTCTCCTGGGACGCGACCGCGACGTCGACCATCGCGGTCTACGAGCACGCACGGTCGCTGATGCGGCACGAGATCGGATGAGTATCGGATGAGCGGAGTGTGCCGATGACCCCCGACCGGTCGGGCCAGCCGGATCAGCCGGATCAGCCGGATCAGCCGGATCAGCCGGATCAGCCGGACGCCCGCGCGGGCGTCGTACGGTCCTGGCTGCGGGACAACGAGCTGGAGTGGGCCGAGGAGCGGACCACCAGCGGGCAGCTCTCGTTCTCCTTCTCCCTGCCGGGCACCAAGAAGCTGCAGACCCCGGTCCGGCTCGATCTCGGCGCGCATGCGCTCGGCGTGCACGCGTTCGTCTGCCGGCGTCCCGACGAGAACCACGCCGGGGTGCATCGCTGGCTGTTGGAACGCAACCTGCGGATGTACGGCGTCGCGTTCGCGATCGACCGGCTCGGCGACATCTATCTCGACGCGCGGCTGCCGCTGGCCACGGTGGATCCCGTGGAGCTCGACCGGCTGCTCGGTGCGGTGCTCACTCACGCCGACGAGTCGTTCAACGTGATCCTCGAGCTCGGCTTCGCCTCCTCCATCCGCAAGGAGTGGGAGTGGCGCCGGCTGCGCGGCGAGTCGACCGCCAACCTGGAGGCGTTCCGCGGGTGGCTGGAGGCCGAGGACGAGTCGGCGCGGGGATCGAGCTAGCTGTGATGCCAGCGACGGCGTCTCGGATCCGGGCGATCCGTGGACCTCGTCGGTGTCAGCCGCCTCAGCCGCCTCAGCCGCCTCAGCCGCCTCAGTTGGCCTGGCGCCGGGTCAGCAGCACCCCGCCGATACAGAGCGCGCCGCCGAGGAAGGTGAGCGCCGGCGGCACCTCGTCCAGGAAGAGCCAGCCCAGGAGCGCGGTCAGGAACGGCACCAGGAACGTGGTCATCGCGAACCGCCCGGCGTCGGCATGGGAGAGCGCGTAGGCCCACAGCACGAACGCGACCGCCGAGGGGAAGATGCCGAGATAGAGGATCCAGCCGAGGTCGCCGGGTGCCGGATGAGCGACCAGGTCGACCAGCTGGCCGGTCCAGGGCAGGCAGACCACCACACCGACCACGCTGTACCAGAAGGTCAGGTCGAGTGCGCCGAACGTCCGCAACAGCTGCTTCTGGGTGACCACCCCGACGGCGAAGGTGCCGGCGGCGACGCCCGCGAGCAGTACGCCGACCAGGTCGGCGCCGCCGTCGCCGGCCGACACCCGGCCGATCAGCACCACACCGCCGAACCCCACCGCCAGACCGATCAGCAGCCACCTGGTCAGCCGTTCACCGAAGAGCACCACCGCGAGCAGCGCGACGATGATCGGGCCGACCTGCACCACCAGCGCCGCGGTGGCGGCGTCGATGTGCTGCTCCGCGGCATTGAGGGTGAGGTTGTAGACGCCGAACCAACACCCGCCCCCCGCGAGGACCAGCGGCCATTCGGCACGGGTGGGCGATCGGGTCCCGCCGCGTGCCAGCACCAGCGCGCCCAGGGCCAGCGTCATCACCAGCAGCCGGCCGAGGGAGAGCGCACCGGGCGGCACCGTGCCGCCCAGATGCCGGATCCCGACGAAGGCCGAGGCCCACAGCAGCAGGGTGACCGCGCAAGCCGCAATCGGTGCGGCGGAGAGCCCGGATCCGTTCGTTTGGGGTCGGGTCGGCTTGGTCGTCGTACTCGTCACGACCCGAGGCTAGAGGCCCGGGCGGCTCGGTGGCAGGCGGATTTCGGACAGCGCAGCGCGAAAAGCGGTCGCGGAACTCACCACACCGGCCACGGCCGTGCCGGATCGCCCGCGCCTCACAGGTCCAGCTTGTAACCCAACCCGCGCACCGTCACCAGCAGCGTCGGATCGCTCGGGTCCGGCTCCAGCTTGGCCCGCAGCCGCTTCACGTGGACGTCGAGCGTCTTGGTGTCGCCGACGTAGTCCGAGCCCCACACCCGATCGATGAGCTGGCCCCGGGTCAGCACCCGGCCGGGGTTGCGCAGGAACATCTCCAGCAGCTCGAACTCCTTGAGCGGGAGCCGCTGCTCGTCACCGTCGACGGTGACGACATGGCGCTCCACGTCCATCCGAACCGGCCCGGCCTCCAGCGCCGCCGGCGCGAGCTCCGGCTCCTGGCCGCGGCGCAGCACGGCTCGGATCCGGGCGACGAGCTCGCGCGGCGAGTACGGCTTGGTGACGTAGTCGTCGGCGCCCAGCTCCAGCCCGACGACCTTGTCGACCTCGTCGTCCTTCGCGCTGACCATGATCACCGGGACCGCCGACGTGGCTCGGATCTGGCGGCACACCTCGGTGCCGGGGATGCCGGGCAGCATCAGGTCCAGCAGCACGATGTCGGCACCGAATCGGTCGAACTCCTTGAGCGCATCGCTGCCGTTCTCGGCGATGGCCACCTCGAAGCCTTCCTTGCGGAGCATGTAGGAGAGCGCCTCGGAGTAGCTCTGCTCATCCTCGACGACGAGTACCCGCGTCACGGGCGTTCCTCTCTGGTTGGTGACAGGCTGACGGCCGCCGGCACGAGTGTGGTCTCACTCGTGGCCACCGACGGCAGGTGTTGGGGGAGGGAGAGGGTGAACGTCGAGCCCTGACCCTCGACCGACCAGACCGACACCTCGCCACCGTGGGTGGCGGCGACGTGCTTGACGATCGACAGACCCAGGCCGGTGCCTCCGGTGGACCGGTGCCGGGCGGGGTCCACCCGATAGAAGCGCTCGAAGATGCGGTCGACGTCCTCCGACGGGATGCCCACGCCCTGGTCGACGACGGCGATCTCCACCGAGCCGTCGGTGGCGCGGGTGGCCACCGTGACGCTGGTGTCCGGGTCGGAGTAGGCGACCGCGTTCGAGACCAGGTTGGTCACCGCAGCCAACACCTGGTCCTCGTTGCCGAACACCTGCAGGCCGCTGGTCCCCGAGGTCACCAGCGAGATCCGCTTCGTCGTCGCGTCCACGGCACTGGTGTCCACCGCGGTGGCGATGACCGCGTCGACGTCGACCGCCACCGGCGTCTCCAGCGGCTCGTCGCCCTGCAGTCGGGAGAGCTCGATGATCTGCTGGACCAGCTGGCTGAGCCGGTCGCTCTCGGTGAGCATCCGGTCGGCGAAGCGGCGCACCGCCGCGGAGTCGTCGGCGGCGTCGTGCACCGCCTCGGCGAGGACCCGGATCGCCCCGACCGGGGTCTTGAGCTCGTGGCTCACGTTCGCCACGAAGTCGCGCCGCACGGCCTCCACCCGGCGCTCGCGGGTGCGGTCCTCGACCAGCGCCAGCACCAGCCGCGAGCCGAGCGGCGCCACCCGGGCGGTGACGTGCCGGGTGGGCGCGCTGGGCCGGGTCATGACCAGCTCGGTCTCCCGGATCTGGCCGTCGCGCCGTACCTCGTGGACGAGTCGGGACAGGTCCTCGGAGAGCAGCGAGGTGCCGCGCACCAGTCCGAGCGCGTAGGCCGGCGCGGACGCCTTCAGGACGGTGTCGTCCTCGCCGACCACGACGGCGCTGCTGCGCAGCACGGAGAGCACGGTGGCCACCTCCGGCGGAACCCCGGGGGTGGGTACGACGGGCGCGCGGTAGTGCTGACGCTCGCTGATCGCCCACGCCAGGACCGTGGCTCCAGCCAAGACGGCCCCGAAGAGCGCAGCAAGAAACGTCTGCGTCGTCGAGTCCACACGATCAGCCTAAGGCCATGATCCACCAGGTCCGCCGCGACGTGATCCCGAAACGTCCAACGTTCACGCAGGATTCATCGGATCAGGATCATCCGTCACCTTCGCTGGCTAGCGTAGTGCTCATGCGTTCAGCTTTCCATGACGACCTCGACAGGATCTTCGGCGACCTCAGCGCGGTCTGCCAGGAGGTGGAGACCGCGGTCCGCGATGCGACCACCGCACTGCTGGAGGGTCGCACCGACCTGGCCGAGCAGGTGATCAGCAACGACGCCGAGATCGACGGGGCACGCGAACGGATCGAGCTCAACGCGCTGCAACTGCTCTCGCTGCAGGCGCCGGTCGCCGGTGACCTGCGCGTCGTCGTCGCGGCGCTGCGGATGGTCTCCGACCTGGAGCGGATGGGTGACCTCTCGGTCCACGTCGCCAAGATCGCTCGGCTGCGGACGCCGAACATCGCGGTGCCTGTCCAGTTGCGCCCCACCATCAGCCGGATGGCGGAGGTCGCCGAGCGGATGGTGCACCGCACCTCCGAGATCATCGATGAGCGGGACATCGTCGGCGCGGAGGCACTGCGTGAGGACGATGCCGAGATGGATCGGCTGCGGCGGGAGACCTTCACGGCGCTGCTCGGCGAGGACTGGGGCGGCGGGGTCGAGGCGGCCGTCGACATCGCGCTGCTGGGCCGCTACTACGAGCGGATCGCCGACCACGCGGTGACGGTGGCGGGGTTGGTGGTCTTCGTGGTCACCGGGGAGCGACCGGTCTCCGCCTGAGCCCGAGGGTACGCCGGCAGCGTTGCCGGTCCTCGGCGGAGGTCTCGATGCGCTCGGCTCGCTACTCGGCCGGCATCCGATTGGCTGGGCTTGCTGGTCGATCGACGGGTGGCTCTTCGTTTCTCGAGTAGTCCTCGCGCGGGACGAGCGAGGACGTATCGAGACCACGGCGCCGGTCCTCGGCGGTCGCGGCCCCGGCACGCGGTCGCTCAGGCGCGGCCCTGGTTGGCGACCGCTTCGGCGGCGGCCGCGGCGGCCTCGGGGTCGAGGTACTCACCGCCCGGCACCAGTGGCGCCAGCGAGTCGTCGAGCCGGTAGACCAGGGGCTGCGCGGTCGGGATGTTGAGCGCCGCGATGTCGGCGTCGGAGATCCCGTCGAGGTGCTTGACCAGAGCCCGCAGGCTGTTGCCGTGTGCGGTGACCAGGACCGTCTTGCCGGCGCGCAGGTCGGGCACGATCGCCTGCTCCCAGTAGGGCAGCATCCGAGCGACGACATCCTCGAGGCACTCGGTGCGCGGCATCGCCTCGCCGAGGTCGGCGTATCGCGGGTCGCCCACCTGGGAGAACTCGTCGTCGTCGGCGATCGGCGGTGGCGGTACGTCGTAGGAGCGGCGCCACAGCTGGAACTGCTCCGCGCCGAACCGCTGCAGCGTCTCGGACTTGTTCTTGCCCTGCAGCGCACCGTAGTGCCGCTCGTTGAGTCGCCAGGAGCGGGAGACGTCGATCCAGTGCCGGTCGCAGGTGTCGAGGGCGATGGCGGCGGTGTTGATCGCGCGGCGCAGCAGCGAGGTGTGGACGACGTCCGGCAGGATGCCCTTCTCGGCGAGCATGCGACCACCCTCGACGGCCTCCGCCCGGCCCTTCTCGGTCAGCGCGACGTCGACCCATCCGGTGGAGAGGTTGAGTGCGTTCCACTCGCTCTCGCCATGGCGGAGCAGGACCAGGGTGTGGCTCATCGTGTCCTCACGCGGGAAGGCCGGATCATTCGGCCGGCAGGCTGGCGGCGGGGTAGTCGCACGAGTACAGGCCGCCGGTGCTGTCGTCGCCGCCCTCGGCGGTGTCGCTGCTCTGGGCGGCGTTGTCGGCGGAGGTTCCGGCCGCGTCTTGGGCCACCACGTCGGCGTACACCCCGCACTCGGCGACCACCGGGACGTGCAGCGTGACCGGATCGCCCTCGCTGAAGGTGAGGGTGAGCGGGATGCTGTCGCCGGGCTGGAAGTCCCCGGTGACCGCGACGCCGCCGACGCTCGGGTCGGCGAGGTTCACCACTCCCTGGTTTCCCACCGGGATGGCGGTGAACGAGGCGGCCTGGACCGTCTCGGTCGCCTTCGAGGACGCCTCGAGCCCGGTGAAGGTCGGCGCCTTCGCGCCGCTGGTGGCGGCGTCGATCGTCGGGTTCAGGGTGAACGTGGCGATGAAGACGCCGGAGCCCTCCTGACCGCTGACGATGCGGGCGGCGTTGATCCGCACGGTGCTGTCGAGGTCCCAGCCACCGTCCGCGATGACGTTCTGCCGGTCGCTGGCGTAGTCGAAGCTGTTGCAGGCGCTCAGCGTCGGCACGGCGAGAGCGGCGAGCACACCCATCAGGGCGAGCCGACGTCGGGCGAGCGGTCGGCGAGTGAGCGGTCGTACGGGCGTCGTCACGGCGACAGCCTAGCGGCCCCGGCGCCGTCGCGCCGCCAGGGGGCTATCTGCTCAATCCGACCCGGTGACCGGCGTACAACAGGCCCGCGACGACCAGCACCAGATAGCAGACCGTCGCCACCAGCAGGGTGGTCGCGCCCAGTCGGGCGCCGAGCCGCAGCGGCAGGTAGGTCCAGCCGTCGGCGTTGTCGGCGACCAGCCCCCACAACGCGGTCAGCACGTGGACGCCGACGCCGAGCAGTGCGGCCAGCGCCACCATCACCGGCTGGGGCGGATTGCCGTCGGCCTGGCCGCCCCAGCCGCCGTAGGAGAGGAAGGCGGGGTAGAGCCCGTAGCTGATCGCCCACGGCAGGAACGACAGCAGACCACGGCGGCCCACGACGTTGCCGAGCAGCCCGACCAGCACCGAGGCCAGGTAGCACAGTCCGGCGACGACCCCACCGGAGATGGCCAGCGGCACCACCAGCAGCACCCCGCACGCCAGCGCGAACCAGACGGTCCCCGGATCCAGGCGGCCGTCGGCGACCGGCTTGTGGGCGCGGTGGTGGACCCGATCGCGGTCCTCGTCGACCAGGTCGTTGTGCCACCCCAAGATGGCCTGACCGACCAGCACGGTCGCCACCACCAGCGCCAGTTCACGGGCCGGGCGGCCGGCCAGTGCGGCGGCGACCCCCAGGCCGAGCGCGGTGAGCACCGCCTGACCCGGGTGGGCGGCTCGCACCAGCAGCACCGGCCCCCAGCCGGCGATGCCCCGTCGCCGTCCCCGCGCGGACGGGCCCACGGTCTGGCTCCGGGCGGTCTCGCTGCTCGCCGAGGCCGCGGATGTCGCGGAAGCCGCCGAGGTTGCCGAAGCTCCACCGGCGTCATCGGGCGTGGACGCGGGTGTGGAGGGTGCCACCGATCCGTCGCCCGGCTCGCTCGCCGAGGCGGACCGGTCGTCGTCGAAGATCGTGCGCGGCTTCGTCGCCATGACGCCGAGTATCGCTGGCACACGTCACGGTCGCGCGCACCAGCCCGCTTCAGCGGGTCGCGGCGTGGGCTGGATCGCGCCCATCTCCGGACGAGTTCAGCGCCGTCTTGGCCCTTCCTCAGCAGGCGCTCAGCGGCGCCGGAGTGATCCGGGAGCGACCGGACTATGGCCCAGGTCACAGAGGGGCATCACAGACTGGGGCGATCTGTCAAGCCCTGATCGTCGCGCTGACCTGCAAAAACGCGATTTCTGAGAGGCTGAATCCGTGCTAAACTAGGTGTTCTAGGAAGGGGAACCTGACATATGACTTTCACTGTCGGCGAGACCGTCGTCTATCCGAATCACGGGGCTGCAGTCATCGAGAAGATCGAGATGCGGACCATCAAGGGAGAGGAACGGCAGTACCTCGTTCTGAGGATCATCGCTCAACAGGATCTCGTCGTGAAGGTTCCGGCGAACAATCTCGACCTGGTGGGCGTGCGCGACGTCGTCGACAAGGACGGACTGGACCGCGTCTTCGAGGTGCTCCGAGCGGCGCACGTGGAGGAGCCGACCAACTGGTCGCGGCGGTACAAGGCGAACCTGGAGAAGCTGCACAGCGGTGACGTGATGAAGGTGGCGGAGGTCGTGCGCGACCTGTGGCGCCGCGAGCGGGACCGCGGTCTGTCCGCCGGCGAGAAGCGAATGCTCGCCAAGGCTCGGCAGATCCTGGTCTCCGAGCTCGCACTGTGCGAGCGCACCAACGAGGACAAGGCCGAGGCGCTTCTCGACGAGGTGCTGGCCAGCTGACCCAGCAGGACCCAAGACGAGCGGGGGACATGCGTCCCCCGCTCGTCTTCTGTCTCGTGGTAGGTGAGGAGCAACCATGACCCAGGACGTCCTCGACGGCGCCTCGGCGCTGGGAGCGGTGGTCGAGGCCGACCGTGGCTCGCTGCCGTTCCGCCTCATCCACGGCGAGGGCCTGGTCACGGCTGCGGCGTGGGCACTCGACGAAGCCGGTGTGGTCCCACTCGACTTCACCGCCTCCTGGGAAGCCGTGGCGGAGGCCGGCGAGCCCTTCTGCCTGCACGACGCCCTGTGCCCGATGACGCCGCCGGGGTTCCTCGCCGCATGCGTCGCCCTGGCCCGCGAGGCCGACGTGGTGGTGATCGGCGTGCGACCGGTGACCGACACGGTCAAGGTCGAGGACGGCGGCCTGGTCGGCGAGACGATCGACCGAGACGGCCTGCTCGCGGTGGCCTCACCGATCGTGCTGCCGGCCGGGGTGGTGTGTGCGCTGGAGGGGTTGCCGAGCAACGACTTCGTCGAACTGGCCGGCCTGCTCGCGGCTCGCTTCGAGGTGCGCACCGTAGAGGCGCCGCCGGCCGGCCGCCGGGTGGCCACCGAGGAGGAGATCCGGCTCCTGGAGGTCGCCACCGCGGGCTGAGCCCTCATCCGCGAGCACGGGCTCTATGCCGGAGGAGAGAGGCGGGCCACGGCCGCGAGGTCGTCGGCGAAGGTCACCTTCACGTTGAGCGCGGTGCTGGGCACCGCGGCGATCTCCAGGTGTGCCGCGTAGCGCTCGAGCGTCGCCGCCGTGTCGGTCCCGGCGGCGCCGTCGCGCGCGGCCGCATCGTAGGCCGCCAGCAGTGGCGCGGCGCGGAACGACTGCGGAGTCTGTACGCCGACCAGGCGCCGCCCGGGCTCGGCGGGCTCGAGCGACCGTGTCAGCAGGCGCCCGAGCGGGGCCACCGGAACCGCGCCGCCACGCTGTCGCGCCTCCGCGAGGGTGGTGGCGAAGAGCGCGGCGGTCGCCAGCGGTCTGGCGGCGTCGTGGATCGCCACGACGTCCACCTCGCCGGAGTCGATGGCCGGTCGCAGCACCCCGAGCGCCGCCTGCTCGGAGTCGTGCCGGGTGCTGCCGCCGAGCACCATCGCCGCCTCGCGGTCGCCCAGCAGCGCCTCGGCGATCGCGGCCACGGTCGCCTCGTCGCCGGCGCGGGCGACCAGCACGATCCGGGAGACGTCGGGCAGCGTCAGCACGGTGCGCAGACATCTGCCCAGACAGGTGTCGCCGGCCTCGCCCGGCTGATCGCCGCCGGTCAGGGGGAGGAGGACCTTGTTGGTGGTGGCGCCGACCCGAGTCCCCGAGCCGGCGGCGAGCAGGACGATCGCAGCGGACACGCAGCGAGGTTACCGGGCCCCGGTGGTGGGTGGGCGGGAGCGGCTCACGTCCGATTCACGTCCGATTCACGTCCGGCTCAGGTTCGGCTCCGGTCCGGCCGGGGTCAGCCGCCGGCCGACGTACACGGTGCCGTTGACCACCTTGACCTCATAGGCGGGCACGGAGACGTGCCGGTCCTCCAGGCAGATCCCGGTCCGCAGGTCGAAGCCGTGGCGGTGGGTGGGCGAACCGACGAACGGCACCTCGTCGCGTATGCCGACGATGCCCTTGGACATCGCGGACGCCTTCGCGAACGGGTCGTGGTTGCCGAGTGCGTAGACGACGCCATCGGCCATCTTGAAGATGGCGATCGCCTGGCCGTGCACGAGCGCGGTGACACCCCGCTCGGGCTCGAGCTCGGCCAGCTTGCACACCGGCTGCCACGCGTCGGCGCCACGTCCCTCCCGTCGGCTCACGGTGACGTCGTCGGCCCGAGGTTCGTCGACATCGACTCAGCCTCCCTTCGCATCCCCAGAATCTAGGAGCGCTGTGTTCGGGCCCGGTTTCGGCGTGTAACAGCCACGAAAACAAGCGCTCATCGACGGGCCCCGATCCACGCGCTCGACCTGGGGCACTCGACTCGGAACGCGGGCGCCGGCCGAGTCCGGTCCGAGTCCGATCCGGACCCGATCTGGACCCGATCCGGACCCGATCCGGACCCGATCCGGACCCGTCCGGACTCAGTGCGCGGTGAAGTCCACCTCGTGCCACCCGGTGGCGCCGTCGGGGGCGACGTCGCGCTGCACCGAGGTCTGCACCGTGCCGTCTCGGTCGACCGCCCGTACTCGCGCGCGATGCGAGCCGGGCTCGAGGTCCACCTCGACCGCCCACTGCACCCAGGTGTCGACGCTCGGCACCCGGGCCAGCCGGGTGCGCCGCCAGGCTCCGCCGTCGACCGAGACCTCCACCGCCGCGACGCCCACCTCCTGCTCCCAGGCGACCCCGGCGATCCGGTAGCTGCCGGCCGACACCGTCGCCCCCGACCGCGGCCGGTCGATCCGGGAGGCGAGCTTGACCGGCCCGCGCACCGCCCATCCGAGCGGGATCCAGTAGCCGACCGCCTTGTCGATGGTGGTCACCTCCAGGTCCACCACCCACTTGCAGGCGCTGACGTAGCCGTAGAGGCCGGGCACCACCGTGCGCACCGGGAAGCCGTGCGCGATCGGCAGCGCCTCGCCGTTCATCGCCACCGCGAGGATCGCCGGGCGGTCGTCGGTGAGCGCGGACAGCGGCGTACCGCAGGTCCAGCCGTCGGCGGCGGTCTGCAGCACGGCATCGGCGCCGCTGTGCACGCCGGCCTCGGCGAGCAGGTCACGCAGTCGTACGCCGCTCCACCACGCGTTGCCGATCAGGTCGCCGCCGACCGGGTTGGAGACGCAGTTGAGCGTGATCCAGGCGTTCGTCCGGCGCCGGGCCACCAGCTCCGCGAAGGTCAGCTCGAGCTCGTGGTCGACCATGCCGTGGATCCGCAGCCGCCAGCTGTCCGGGTCGACGTAGGGCACCGTGACGTCGATGTCGACCCGGTAGAACGACGTCGTCGGCGTGGCCCACGGCTCGGCCAGCCCGAGGTCGGCGCCGGTCGGGACGACCGCCGGTCGCAGTCCGGGGATGTGCAGTCGGCTGCGCGCGCTCTCCACCGCGCGTCGGGCTCGCCCGAGCCGGGGCAGTACCGCCGTCGCGGCGGCGGTGCCCGCCGCCACCAGACCGGCGCGCAACCAGAAGCGGCGGTCGGCTCCGGCCGGTGGCCCCGGGTCGGTCCGCGGGGCGGCCGGTCCCGCCGGTCCGATCGCGAGGAACCGCCACCCGCACACGCTCACCACGAACCCGAGGACCACCGCCAGCTCGTCGCGCCCGCCGGTGCCGGGCTGCCTCGCGACGGCGAGGCCGGCCAGCAACGAGGCGCCGCCGAAGATCCCGATCGGCCACCACGGCGTACGGCGCCCCAGGCGGCCGGCGAGGGCGAACGCCAGCGTCACCACCACCAGGACGAGCACCACCAGGACCTGCTTGTCGTGGTGCCCCAGCCGGCGGATGCCCTGCTCGACCAGGGGGCCGGGGAGCCGGTCGATGATCTGCTCGGCGACCGCGGAGACCGGCGATTCCTTCGCCTCGGCCAGTTGCGCGGTCACCCAGCCGGCGGCCAGTCCCGCCCATCCGGCCACCACGCCCGCCGCCGGTCCGGCCAGCGGCTGGGCACGCGAGGTGGTGTCGGCAGGGGCCGGCCGAGGACGGTCGGTGGTGCTCACCCGACAAGTGTGCCCCGCGGCTCCTTGCCGGCCGAGGTGCGGCATGATCGCGCTCATGGAGCTGCCACGGGTGGGGATCGGGACCGATGTGCACTGCCTGGCGGACGGGGTCGCGATGCACCTGGCCGGGCTGGCCTTCCCGGAGGAGGGGCAGGGGCTGGCCGGGCACTCCGACGGCGACGTCGCGGCCCATGCCTGCTGCGACGCGCTCCTCTCCGCCGCCGGCCTGGGCGACCTCGGCGCGAACTTCGGCACCGCCGAGCCCCAGTGGGCCGGTGCGGCCGGGACCACCCTGCTCGCCGAGGCGGCCCGGCGGGTGCGGGCGGCCGGCTTCGAGGTCGGCAACATCGCCGTCCAGGTGATCGGCAACCGACCCCGGCTCGGTCCTCGCCGGGCGGAGGCCGAACGGGTGCTGAGCACCGCTGCCGGCGCGCCGGTCACGATCGGTGCCACCACCACCGACGGCCTCGGCCTGACCGGGCGCGGCGAGGGCGTCGCCGCGATCGCCACCGCGATCCTGGTGCGCCGCACGGAGTCATCGCGCGACGAATCGAGCGGCGGCATCGAGGTTCCCTAGACTCTGCCGGGTGAACGTGCGGCTCTACGACTCAGCGACCCGCGAGGTCCGCGACTTCGTCCCCCTCGAGGAGGGCAAGGTGTCGCTGTACGTCTGTGGCCTGACCGTGCAGTCCGAGCCGCACGTCGGTCACGTCCGCTCCGGGGTCAACTTCGACGTGCTGCAGCGCTGGCTGCGTCACCGCGGCTACGAGGTCACCTTCATCCGCAACGTCACCGACATCGACGACAAGATCCTGATCAAGAGCGCCGAGCAGGGCCGGCCCTGGTACAACCTGGCCTACACCATGCACCGCGAGCTGGACCGTGCCTACACCTCGCTCAACGTGGCGCCGCCGACCTACGAGCCGGCCGCCACCGGTCACATCCCGGAGATGGTCGAGCTGATCGACGAGCTCATCGCCAACGGACACGCCTACCCCGCCGAGGACGGCTCCGGCGACGTCTACTTCGACGTCCGGTCCTGGCCGACGTACGGCGAGCTGTCCCGGCAGGGCATCGACGACATGGAGCCGGCCGAGGACGCCGACCCGCGTGGCAAGCGCGACCCGCGCGACTTCGCGCTCTGGAAGGGCCACAAGACGAGCGAGCCGGAGACGGCGTCCTGGCCCTCACCCTGGGGCCGAGGCCGCCCCGGCTGGCACATCGAGTGCTCGGCGATGGCCGGCAAGTATCTGGGTCCGGCCTTCGACATCCACGGCGGCGGCATCGACCTGCGCTTCCCACACCACGAGAACGAGCAGGCCCAGTCCCGGGCGGCCGGGCGGGAGTTCGCGTCGTACTGGATGCACAACGCCTGGATCACCACCGCTGGCGAGAAGATGAGCAAGTCGCTGGGCAACAGCCTCACCATCCCGGCCGTGCTGGAGCGCTACCGCGGCATCGAGCTGCGCTACTACCTCGTCTCGGCGCACTACCGCTCGCATGTCGAGTTCTCCTTCGGGGCGCTCGAGGAGGCGGCGGTCGGCTTCCGCCGGGTCGAGAGCTTCCTGGAGCGGGCCTTCGAGGCGGTGGGTCCCGAGGACGCGGGACTCGGCTCACTGCTGCCGGAGGCGTTCGTCGCGGCGATGGACGACGACCTCGGCACCCCGGTGGCGGTGGCCACCCTGCACGACACCGTGCGTGCCGGGAACAAGCAGTTGGCCGACGGCGACATCGATGCGCTGCAGGCCACCGCCGGCTCGGTGCTGCTCATGCTCGACGTGCTCGGGCTCAACCCCTACGACTCGGTGTGGGGATACGGCGGCGCCGACGAGAAGCTGACCGGCGCCGTGGACGCGCTCGTCGCCGGGCTGGTGGCCGACCGTGCCGCGGCCCGCGCGGCGAAGGACTGGGCGCGTGCCGACGCGATCCGTGACCAGCTCAAGGCGGCCGGCATCGAGCTCGAGGACACCCCCGACGGACCGAAGTGGAGTCTGGAGTGAACTGGCCCGGCCGCCCCCGGACGCTCGGCAAGGTATGCAGCCGAGTTGGCACCTCCCTCGTGGAGTTCCGAGGGGGAAGTGCGCACCCGGCTGCATACCTAGACGAACGCGCCGACGCCCGAGAGGGGCACCACCATGGCAGGTAACTCACAGCGCCGAGGCGCGATCGCCAAAGGACGCAAGAAGGGCGCCACCGCCGGCTCCGGCGGCAACCGCCGCCGAGGGCTGGAGGGCAAGGGGCCGACCCCGAAGGCGAAGGACCGGCCCTATCACAAGGCCCACCGCGCCGCGGAGCTCGCCGAGCGCTCGGCGAGCAAGGCGAGCAAGCGGACGCCGCGCCGGCGGAACTCCTCGGACGCCGAGTGGATCATCGGCCGCAACAGCGTGGTCGAGGCGCTGCGCGAGGGCGTGCCGGTCAACGGCCTCTATGTCGCCGAGGGCGCGGAGCGCGACGGCCGGCTGCGGGAGGCGTTCCAGCTCGCCGCCGATCGCGGGATCTCGCTGCTCGAGGTCACCAAGACCGAGCTCGACCGGCTGACCGGCTTCAACGGTCATCAGGGGTTGGCGGCGCGGGTCCCGGCCTACGAGTACGCGCACGCCGACGACCTGCTCGACGCGGCCGCGGAGGCGGGCGAGCCGCCGCTGATCATCGCGCTCGACCATGTCACCGACCCGCGCAACCTCGGCGCGATCATCCGCTCCGCGGCGGCGTTCGGCGCCCACGGCGTGGTCATCCCGACCAACCGGGCGGCCGGCATGACTGCGGCCGCCTGGAAGACCTCGGCCGGGGCCGCCGCACGGATCCCGGTGGCGCAGACCGTCAACGTCACCCGTCAGCTCAAGGCGTACCAGGACGCCGGCTGCATGGCGATCGGCCTGGACATGGACGGGGACCTGGCGCTGCCGGAGCTCGGTGGACCGGAGCGCGACCTGGCGACCGGGCCGCTGGTCGTGGTGGTCGGTGCCGAGGGTGGCGGTCTGTCCCGACTGGTGGGGGAGACCTGCGACCGGATCGTTTCGATCCCGATGGCGAACTCGGTGGAGTCGCTCAACGCCGGCGTCGCGGCCTCGGTCCTGCTCTACGCGGTGGCCCAGGCACGCGCCTGACGGTGCGACCGATGAGAAGACACTGATCGACCCACGAGAGACCCGACCGACGAAGGATCGGCGGTCCGGTCCGACGGTCGGTGGTCGGTCGGCCTCTCAGGACTCCGGCGGGGCGGCGACAGCCTCCTGCGGTCGCGCGGGCAGGATCTTCTCGACGTAGTCGCGCACCGCGTCCATCAGCGGCACGTCGTGGTGGGCGTGCTCGGCCATGAACCAACGGTGCTCGAGGATCTCGTGGAACATCTGTACCGGCTCCAACTTGGCGTACGCCGTGCGGGGGATGGCCTCGAGCACCTGGTCGTAGACCTCGGTGAGCCAGCGCTGGGCCACCACCTCGCGGTCCAGCCCGCCGAGGTCGTGCGCGATGGTGAACGCGGCGATGTCGTTGAGGATGCGCTGCGCCTGGGCGTCCTCGGCCTCGATCCCGGTCAGTGCGCGCAGCTCGCGCCGATGGTGTCCGGCCTCGACCACCCGGGGCTGGATCCGGACGGTGTCCCGGTCGTAGTCGGTGACGATGTCGAGCTCGTCGACGTCGAAGCCCAGCTCGTTGAGCCGCTCGATGCGGCACTCGATGTTCCATAGCTCCCCGGCGGAGAAGATCTGCTCCTCGGTCAGCTCCCGCCACAACGAGTCGTAGCGCTCGCGCAGCTGGCTCACCACCTCGAACGGGGTCTCGTCGGCGGGGATCGACCCGCCGGCCTGCAGGTCGAGCAGCTCGGCGAAGACGTTCTCGCCGGCCACGTCGAGATCCCAGGCCCGCATCTGCGGGGCGAGGGTGTCGCGCAGCTCGCCGGTCTCCGCGTCGACCAGGTACGCCGCGAACCCGGCCGCGTCGCGGCGGAAGAGCACGTTGGACAGCGACACGTCGCCCCAGTAGAAGTCGGCCAGGTGCAGTCGGACCAGCAACACCACCAGCGCGTCGACGAGGGTCGGCAGCCGGTCGGCGGTCAGGCCGTGCTGGAAGAGCGCGCGGTAGGGCAGCGAGTACGGCAGGTGCTCGGTCATCAGCGCGGTCGGCAGCGGCTCGCCCCGGGATGACTGGCGGCCGGTGACCACCGCATGTGGCACCACCGTGGGCAGGTCCAGGCGCTGCAGGTCGCGCAGCGTGCGGTACTCCCGGAAGGCGATCGGCTCCTGGGTCTCCTTGACCGCATAGTTGCGCGTGCCGACGCGCACGATCCGGACCACGTGTCGCGAGATGCCGCGCGCCAGCGGCACCACCACGTCCTCGCCCCACTCCTCCAGCGGGAGATCCCACGGCAGGGTGAGGATCCCGGGGTTGGGGCGGCTGGCGACGATCCGCAGGGCCATGGGTCGAGACTAGACGGGTGCCGAGGGATCGTGCGGCCTCAGCGGTCCGCTCGCCCCCAGACCCAGCAGCCGGGGCCGTCGGCGGCGGGCACCAGCACGGTCTCCTCGTCGGATCGGAGGGCGGCATCCGCCGCGGCCACGCCCGGCTCGGTGGCGAGCAGCAGGTCGGCGCCGGCCAGCTCCAGCAGGGGCGCCTCCAGTTCGACCGCGGGACCGGCGGCGCGTCGTACCGCCACCAGCAGCGTGCCGTCGGGGTGCTCGCGCAGATAGACCAGGGTGTCGTCGTCGACGTACGCCCAGCGCAGCCCGCCCTCGATCAGCGCGGGATGCTCGCGGCGCAGTCGGGCCAGTCGGCCGTAGGCGGCGAGGGTGTCGGTGTCCCACTCGGCCCGCCGGGCCCAGGGCATCGGCCGGCGGCCGTCCTCGCCGTTGACACCCTCCAGACCCAGCTCGTCGCCGGCGAAGACCATCGGTACGCCGGGCAGGGTGAACTGCAGCCCGGCCGCCACCCGATGCCGAGCGGGGTCGCCGACCAGCGTCCTGATCCGAGCGGAGTCGTGCGAGGAGAGGATGTTCCACGACTGCGCCGCCGCCCGCCAGCCGTAACGCGCTCGCCACTCGGTCAGCGCGCGGTGCAGCAGTCGGCCCGACCGGCGCGGCACCGGGACCGGTCGGCCGAACGGGCGGGCAGCGGTCTGCTCGGCCCGCAGCCAGGACCACACCGGCCAGGAGAACCCGGAGTAGTTCATGGTGCCGTGCCAGCCGCCCTCGGTGCCGTCCAGGTCGAGGTCGCCCGAGGCATCGTGGTTGTGCTCGCCGATCACCCAGGCGTCGGCTCGCTCGGCGGTCGCGGTGCGCCGTACCGTCCGGGCGACCTCGTGGTTGACGTCGACGGCACCCAGCCGGCCGGTCATGTTGGCCACGTCGATCCGCCACCCGTCGAGGCGGTACGGCGCCCGCATCCAGCGGGCCACCACCGAGTCGGGTCCCGCCACCATCGCGGCCCGCAGGTCCGGGTCGGTGTGGTCCAGCTTCGGCAGCGTGTCGTGGCCCATCCAGGACTCGTAGCTGCCGTCCGGACCGAAGCAGTACCAGGCGCGGGTGGGTGCGGCCGGGTCCGCCTGGGCGGCCACGAACCACTCGTGGGTGTCGCCGGTGTGATTGATGGTCAGGTCACCGAGCAGGTGCCAGCCACGCTCGTGGAGGGCGTCGGAGAGCCGGGCGTAGGCCTCGTCGCCGCCGAGCAGGTCGTCAACCCGGTCGAAGGTGCTGGCGTTGTAGCGGTGGTTGCTCTCGCCGGGGAAGACCGGGGTCAGGTAGACGACGCTGGCGCC
The DNA here is from genome assembly GCF_047606145.1 of Nocardioides sp. Classification (GTDB taxonomy): domain Bacteria; phylum Actinomycetota; class Actinomycetes; order Propionibacteriales; family Nocardioidaceae; genus Nocardioides. The sequence continues at coordinate 82,395 of NZ_JASGET010000104.1, forward strand.
CACCTCGGCCACGTGGTCCAGGTGCTCGACGATGCCGTCGAGGTCGCCGCCGTACAGGCCGAGCCAGGTCCGGTCGTCGGTGCCCAGGTAGGAGGGGGGCTCGTCCCAGGCCTGCGGTTTGGCCCATCCGGGCGTGGGGCGGGAGTCGGCGGCGGCGCTACGGGCGAACCGGTCGGGGAAGATCTGGTAGACCACCGCGTCCTTGGTCCACGCCGGCGCCGGGTCATGGGTGCTGAGCACGAAGTCGGCCGAGTCCGGGGCGTCGAAGCCGACCACGCCGGCCGCGCTCAGCCACGCCTGCGAGCCGTCGGCGTAGGCCAGCAGGAAACGGTAGTGGGTGCGCGGGTTGTGCACCGGCAGTCGCCCCTGCCACCAGATGCCGCCGTCGTCCCGGCCGGCCGGCGGGGGGACCCGAACGCACTCGTGGAACGTCGGCTCCGCGTCGTACGTCGTCCGGAGCCAGACCCGATCGATCCCGGGTCCGTCGTCGGCTGCCCGGCCGCCGGCGTCGGGGCGGGTGCGCAGCCGGACGGTCGCGGTCCCACCCAGCGCGGGGCTCGGGTCGGGGAGGTACAGCGGCGACCCGTCGTGATGTGGCTCGGCGAGCAGGCTCATGTCGGCCATTGTGCGGGATCTCCTAGGATGAAGCCCGCCCCGGCGTCACGGCTGCGTGAACCACGGGTCCCGCCGCGTTAGCTCAGCTGGTAGAGCATTCGCCTTGTAAGCGAAATGTCGGGAGTTCGAGCCTCCCACGCGGCTCTGGTGTCACCGGGTTCGATGGGCTCCGGTCATCGGGTCGGGTCAGTGGGTCTGAGTCAGTGGGTCTGAGTCAGTGGGTCTGAGTCAGTGGGTCTGAGTCAGTAGGTCGGGTGGTGCGCCGCAACGCCGAGTCGGCGTCAACTGGTCCGAGAAGCGCCGACTCGGCGTGCTGCGGCGTACAACTTGCGCCGACTCGGCGTCAGCGCAGCCGGCGCAGCGCGAACCGGTTCGGCGGGACGGCGATGTCCTCCTGGGAGGCGACCAGCTCCAGCTCACGGCGACCGGAGGCCAGGGTGCGCTCCAGGATCGCGAAGAGCGTGTTGGCGGTCTTGCCGAGCGCGTCCGCGACGTCGCCGGAGAGCAGCAGGTGAGAGAGGAAGACCGCCGCCGTCACGTCCCCGCCGCCGTTCGGCGAGATCGGCAGCAGCGGTGTGGTGACGGTCCAGGCGCCGTCCTCGCTCACCGCGACCAGGTCCAGGTGGTGGGGGTCGTCGGTGATCACCGAGGTGACCAGGACGGTGCTCGGCCCGGTGGCGCGGACCGTGTCCGCCGCGGCGACCACCTCGGCCAGCGTGGCCGTCGACCCGCCGGCCAGGTAGTCGAGCTCGAAGTGGTTGGGCGTGATCACGTCCGCGGCCGGCACCACCTCGTCGCGCATGAACGCCGGGATGCCGTCGGTGACGAAGAAGCCTCGCCCGACGTCGCCCATCACCGGATCGCAGCAGTACAGCGCGCGTGGGTTGGCCGCCTTGGTCCGTCGGACGGCGTCCAGCACGACCGCGCCCACCGCCGGATCGCCCTGGTAGCCCGAGAGCACCGCCGAGACGCATGCCAGCGCGCCGCGCTGCTCGATCCCGTCGATCACCGCCGCGACCTCGGCCGCCGCGACCACCGGCCCGCGCCACTGCCCGTACCCGGTGTGGTTGGAGAAGTTCACCGTGAGCACCGGCCAGACCTCGTGCCCCAGCCGCTGGATCGGGAAGACCGCCGCGGAGTTGCCGACGTACCCGAACGCCACGTGGGACTGGATGGAGAGGATCTGCACGCCGGCGATTCTTCCACCGGAGGTAGGTTGCGACCCATGAGCGATATGACCTACCGCCCGCTGGGCGCATCGGGCCTGATGGTGAGCGCGGTCGGGATCGGCTGCAACGCGTTCAGCAGGCGGGTCGACCTCGACGGTGTCAACGGCGTCCTGGACGCGGCCGGTGAGGTCGGCGTCACCCTGCTCGACACCTCCGACACCTACGGCGATCCGCAGGGCGGCTCCGAGACGCTGCTCGGGGAGGCGCTCAAGGGTCGCCGCGACGAGTTCGTACTGGCCACCAAGTTCGGGATGAACATGAACGGCGCCAACGGCGCCGACCGCGGTGCCCGTGGCGCGCGCCGCTACATCCGTCGCGCGGTCGAGGCCTCGTTGCGCCGACTGCAGACCGAGCACATCGACCTCTACCAGTTGCACGAGCCGGACCCGATCACGCCGGTCGAGGAGACCCTGGCGACCCTCTCCGACCTGGTGCACGAGGGCAAGATCGGCTACCTCGGCTGCTCCAACTTCGCCGCCTGGCAGCTCGCCGACGCCGAGTGGACGGCGCGCACGGCGGGCCTGGAGCGCTTCACCTCGATCCAGAACCGCTACTCGCTGCTGGATCGCACCGTCGAGGACGAGGTGGTCCCGGCGTGTGAGCAGTACGGGGTCGGGCTGCTGCCGTTCTTCCCCCTGGAGTACGGGCTGCTCACCGGGAAGTACCGCCGCGGCGCCGGTGCCCCGGCCGGGTCTCGCGCCGAGGCCGAGCCCGAGCGCGCTCAGTGGCTGCGCAACGCCGACTGGGACCGGATCGAGGCGCTGGAGGCGTACGCCGCCGCTCGCGATCTGGCGATCCTCGACGTCGCCATCGCCGGGTTGGCCGCCCAGCCCGCGGTCTCCTCGGTGATCTCCGGCGCCACCTCCGGGGACCAGGTCCGGGCCAACGCCGCGGCGTTGCGCTGGGAGCCGACCGAGGCCGATCTCGCCGAGCTCGACGAGATCACGAGCTGATCGGCTCGCGGGTGCGCTCGGCGAGCAGGTAGGCCGCCAGACCACCACCGAGCGCACCGAACAGGTGCCCCTGCCAGGAGACGCCCGAACGACCGGGGAGGACGCCCAGCAGCAGGCCGCCGTAGACGATCAGCACCACCACCCCGAGCAGGATCTCGCCGACCCGGCGGTTGAACACCCCGCGCAGCATCAGATAGACCAGCCACCCGAAGATCAGCACCGACGTGCCGGCGGTGATGGTGTCGCCGGGCGAGAACAGCCACACCCCGACCCCGGCGACCACCCAGACGACGACCGTCGCCTCCAGCCCGCGGGCGATCCCGGAGACCAGCACCAGGAAGAACAGCACCAGGGCCGGAATGGTGTTGGCGGCCAGGTGACTCCAGCCGAAGTGCAGGACCGGGGCGAACACGATCCCGAGCAGACCCTCGCCGCTCCGGGGCCTGATCCCGAGGTCATCGAGCCGGTTGCCGGTGGCGGCGTCGACGACCTCCATCACCCAGAGCAGCGCCACGAAGCAGAGCGACAGCATCGCCGCGCGGACCCAGGTCGGCCGGGTCCTGTCGGGGCCCGGCCGGGTCGGGGTGGGGTCGCTCATGGTGCCCACGCTATCCGGCGGCCGGGACCGGCTCGGTGAGAATCGCACCCAGGACCTGTGCCAGCCGTCGGTAGTCCTCGACCGTGTTGTACGGCGCCGCCGCGATCCGCAGATGGCCGACGCCGTCGAGCAGCACCGGCGGCACCTCCACGCCGGCCGCCGAGATCCGCTCGTAGAGCGGGCCGACCTGGGCGGTCTCGGCCAGTACGCCGTCCGGCAGCCGCACCAGCCGCATCGCCGGGGCCGGGCTGTCCGGGAGACCCTCGGTGCTCGTGCCGAGTGCCTGGGCGAGCAGCAGCTGCCCCTCCGCGACCAGGGCGCCGAGGCGGCGGACCTCCGCCCAGCCGCCGAGCTCGGCCCAGAAGTCCAGCCCCTCGGGCACGGTCAGCCAGCCGGCGTAGTCGCTGGTGCCCGGATGGTCGAAGGCGGCGGCGTACCCGTCGGTGAGGTTCCAGCTCAGCACCGTCGGCACGATCTCGCGACCCGGGCGGCTCCACAGCACCGCCGAGCCGCGCGGGGTGTAGGCCCACTTGTGCAGGTTGCCCACCCAGTGGTCGGCCCCCAGTTCGGCGATGCCGACGCCCCCGCCGAGCGTGGTGAGGTCCAGGTGGCCGGGCACGTGGGCGGCGTCGACCAGCACCCGCAGCGCCGCCGGCCCGGCCGCGCGTACGGCGTCCGCGATCCGTTCCACCGGAAGCACCATCGCCGACGGCGAGGTGATCTGGTCGACCACCACCAGCCGGGTCCGTGGACCGGTGGCTGCGGCGTACGAGGCCACGATCTCGGCCTCGCTCGCGCCGACGGAGAAGGTCGCCTCGACCACTCGGGCACCGCGCCGGCGGGCGTGGTGCGCCAGCGCGAGCCGTACCGCGCCGTACCCGTGGTTGCCGATCACCAGCTCGTCGCCCGCGCTCAGGTCGAGTGAGCCGAGGACCGCCGAGGTGCCCTCCGAGACGTTGCGCACCCAGCCGGTCGAGCCGGGATCGATCCCGAGGAAGTCGGCCGCCCGCTCCCGGGCCTCGGCGACGAGCCGCGCCAGCTCGACGCGATGGAAGCGATGCGGGTTGCGCTCCACCCGCTCGCGCAGGTCCGCCGCGCGCCGCCGGACGCGGACGGGCGCCACGCCGAAGGCGCCGTGGTTGAGATGGACCGTGGCGGGGTCCAGACCGAATCGGGCCAGCATCGTGTCGTCCACGGCGCTCAGCCTACGGATCCGGCGAACTTCCCAGGGTTAGACCGGGCCGGGGCGGGTAGGTGCCGGTGGTCGCACACCGGACACACAGGGGGAACACATGAAAGCCATCATTCGCGTCGTCGCGGCGTTCGCCGTCACGGCCCTGGGAGTGACCACGCTGTCGCTGCTCTCGCCGGCACAGGGGGCCACCACTCACGCGGCTGCCACGAGGGCCGGGCAGGCCGCGAGGGCCCACGTGGGCACGACGCTCGGTCGGGCACGCTGCCATGTGCCGCGCTGCTACGGCGCCATCTCGGTCTCGCCGGACCAGGCCTACGGCTGGTACAACGACGCACGGACCCGGTCGAGCGCGGTGCGCAAGGCACAGCGGCACTGCAAGGCCGAGTCGAACTACCCCGGCTACTGCCGCAAGCTGGGCTCGATCGGCAACGGCTGCATGGCGGTGGCGATCAAGACCGACTCCAACGGCTGGATCACCAAGTGGGCCAGCGGCTTCGCCCGCACCCTCGCGAAGGCCAAGCGACACGCGAAGCACAACAACGGCGGCGGTCGGATCCGCGCCGCGCTCTGCACCACCAGACGCTACTGAGCCCGGATCCGCCGATCGGCGGATCCGCGGCCGAGCCGACCAGCGGTACGCCGGTCGACCGGGGCGCGCAGGTCAGCGCAGGTCAGCCGGGCAGGGACCAGTCGACCGGCGTACCGCCCTGTTCGACCAGCAGGGCGTTGACCCGGGAGAACGGCCGTGAGCCGAAGAAGCCGCGCTGGGCCGACAGCGGCGAGGGGTGTGCCGAGGCGACCGACGGCACCGGCCCGAGCATGGGTCGCAGCGACTGCGCCTGGCGGCCCCACAGGATCGCCGCCAGCGCGCCGCCGTCGGCCTGTCGCCGTACCAGTGCCTCGATCGCACAGGCCGTCACCTCCTCCCAGCCGCGACCCTGGTGGGAGGCGGACGCGCCGGGACGCACCGTCAACACCCTGTTCAACAGCATCACTCCCTGCTCCGACCACGCGGTCAGGTCCCCGTGCTCCGGCGGTACGACGCCCAGGTCGGCGTGGAGCTCGGTGTAGATGTTGCGCAGCGACGCCGGCAGCGGCCGCACGTGCCGTTCCACGGCGAAGCTGAGCCCGATCGGGTGGCCGGGGGTCGGGTAGGGGTCCTGGCCGACGACCAGCACCCGCACCTGCGCCATCGGTCGCCGGAACGCGGCGAAGATCCGGTCCCCGGCCGGGAGATAGGGCCGCCGCTTGGCCAGCTCCTCGCGCAGGAAGACGCCCATCGCCGCGATCCGTTCCTCGACCGGTGCCAGCGCCTGCGCCCAGTCCGGCGCCATCAGTCCACGATCGACGAGTCCGCTCAGAGTCTGCACAGCGCCCACCGTAGGCCCTCGCCGTCCCGGGCCGAGTGGTGAGGTTGTCGCCATGGACTTCGGGCTCGTCGTTCCGCGGGGCTGGCGCTTCGATCGGTCGGCATCGAGCCGGCCGACCGGTGGCGCGCCACGACGGTGCCGGTCGCCCACGTCGAGGCCACCTCGACCGCGACACGCCGAGAACGCCGTGCGAAATGTCAGGGGCACGAGGGTGGACAGCGTGTCGAGGTGGTTTACACGGATCGCCGGGGAGGGGTAGGACGTTTCCATGAAGCTCACTCACCTGGTGGGGGGTGCGGCGGTGGCGCTGGGCGCCGTCGCGGTCCGGGATCTCACCCAGAAGAAGCACGCCCTGCTGCGCAACTTCCCGGTCCTCGGCCACGCCCGCTACCTGCTCGAGGAGATCGGACCCGAGCTGCGGCAGTACATCGTGACCAGCAACGAGGAGGAGCGCCCGTTCAGCCGGGACCAGCGTCGCTGGGTCTACGCCTCGGCCAAGCAGGAGAACAACTACTTCGGGTTCGGCACCGACGTGGACGTGGAGCACACCCAGGGACACGCCTACATCAAGCAGCGCACCTTCGCCGACCGGCTGCCCGACGATCACGACCCGGCCGCCGCACTGCCCTCGGCGAAGGTGCTCGGCGGGCCGCGTGGGCGGGCGGGAGCGTTCCGGCCGAACTCGATCGTGAACATCTCGGCGATGAGCTTCGGCTCGCTCTCCTCCGCCGCGATCACCGCCCTGGACAAGGGGGCCGCGCTGGCCGGCTGCCTGCACAACACCGGGGAGGGCGGACTCTCGCCGTACCACCGGAACGGGGCGGACCTGGTGCTGCAGATCGGCACCGCCTACTTCGGCTGCCGCGACGACAACGGCGACTTCGACCTCGGCCGGCTCAAGGAGGTGGTCGACTCCGCGCCGGTGCGAGCGATCGAGATCAAGCTCAGCCAGGGCGCCAAGCCCGGGCTCGGCGGTCTCCTGCCGGCAGCCAAGATCACCGACGAGATCTCGCAGATCCGGGGCATCCCCAAGGACCGGGACTGTGCCAGTCCGTCCCGGCACAGCGCGTTCGGCGACATCGACTCGATGCTCGACTTCGTCGAGCTGCTGGCCGCCGAGACCGGGCTCCCGGTCGGGATCAAGTCGGCCGTCGGTGACATGTCGTTCTGGCTCGAGCTCGCCCGGCTGATGCAGGGTCGGCAGCGCGGTGTCGACTTCATCACCGTCGACGGCGGCGAGGGTGGCACCGGCGCCGCGCCGCTGCTGTTCACCGATGCGGTCTCGCTGCCGTTCCGGATGGGCTTCTCCCGGGTCTACGGCACCTTCGCCGAGGCCGGGCTGACCGACGACGTGACCTTCATCGGCTCGGGCAAGCTCGGCGTCCCGGAGAACGCGGTGGTCGCCTTCGCGCTCGGTGCGGACATGATCAACGTCGCCCGCGAGGCGATGCTCTCGATCGGCTGCATCCAATCGCAGCGGTGTCACACCGACAGGTGCCCGACCGGGGTCGCCACCCAGAACCCGTGGCTGGTCCGCGGGCTGGACTCGACCGACAAGGCCGAGCGCTGCGCGACCTACCTGCGGATGCTGCGCAGGGAGCTCGCCAAGGTCAGTGCCGCGGTCGGCGTACCGCACCCCTCGCTCATCACCCCGCAGGACATCGAGGTCATGAACGGCGACTACGAGGCCCGCACCCTGGCCGGGGTCTACGGCTACAAGGACCACTGGGGCCGGCTGGGCGAGGAGGTTCTCGCGCAGGCGCGCGGCATCGTCTCGGTCGCCAGCACGTTCGACGAGAAGCCGCCCGCGTAGCATCGGCGGCCGTGACCCCACCGACCGCGGATCCGGCGACCGACGGCGAGCGGCACGCGAGCTGGGTCGAGCTGTTCTTCGACCTGATCGCGGTCGCCGGTGTCTCGGTGTTGGCCACGGTGCTCGAGGGGGAGGTCTCCTTCCGCGCGCTGCTGGTCTATGCGGTCCTGTTCGGGGCGTTCTGGATGTGCTGGACCACCTTCATGGTCTACGGCAACGTCCGCGGCGAGGGCACCCGGGTGATGCGCCTGATGGTCGGGATGTTCGGCATCGGGGTGATGTCGGCGACCGTGCCGGGAGTTGCCGACGCGGTGTTGTCCGGCCAGCACGACCGGGGGGCGTTGGCGGCGTTCGCGCTGACCTACTTCCTGGTCCGGACCGTCGGCTCCCGGGCGTTCGAGGAGCTGCTGGTCCTGGACGTGCCGGCGGTGCAGGGCAGCCTCGGTGCGGTGCCGTGGCTGATCTCGATCTGGGTCGACGACGTCCATCTGCGGATCGCGTTGTGGGCGCTGGGTCTGGCGATCGACGCCTTCACCATGCTGGTGGTCTCCGGCGCGGACGCCCAGGAGCACTCCGAGGCACGGCTGAACGCCCTCGGCCGCCGAGTCCCGGCCGGGGACGAGCGCGCCCGACGCCGGTGGGAGCGTCTTCGGCCGGTCGCGGTGCGGGTGGCCCCCGAGCATCTGGCCGAGCGGCTGGGCCTGTTCGTCATCATCGTGCTCGGCGAGGGGGTGATGCAGGCGGTGCACGCCGCCGCCGGGGTGACCGGCGAGGGCGGGTTGTTCCTGGCCGGCCTGGTCTCCTTCGTGGTGCTCGCCGCGATCTTCGGGGTCTCGGTCTGGCACGGGTACGCCGGCGTGCCACATCTGGTGCCGGGCGGACTGCCGCTGCGACTGGCGGTCGGCGCGCACGGTCTGGTCTCGGCGACGCTGGCCGCGGTCGCGGTGTCCCTGGCCAGCGTGATCGCGCATCGCACCGAACCGCTCGCCGACGCGCAGCGCTGGCTGCTGTGCGGCGGGGTCGCGGTCTACTTCCTCATCGGCGCGGCGGCCGCTTCGGGACGGTCGCGGCGCACCGTCGTGGGCCTGGTCGGCAGCGCGGTGGTGGTGCTGGCGGTGGGTCTGGCCGGCTCCGGACTGGCCGCAACGGCGCAGGCCGCGATCGTCGCCGCGACGCTGCTGGCGCACCTGGCGGTGGAGCGGCGCCGGCCGGCTCCCGGCGAGGTCGGGTGACGCGTCGGTTCAGTCCGGCTGGCTGAGCCCGTTCCGGCCGGCCAGGTCCGCCAGGAAGGTGTCGGCCCAGTGCCGTACGTCGTTGGCGGACACCGTCCGGCGCATCGCCCGCATCCGCCGGGCCAGCTCCCGGCCGTCGGCCTTGTAGGCCTCCAGCAGCGCCGCCTTCATCCCGTTGAGGTCGTAGGGGTTGACCAGCCAGGCCTGGCGCAGCTCGTCCGCGGCGCCGGCGAACTCGGAGAGCACCAGCGCGCCGTCGTCGGAGTAGCGGCAGGCGACGTACTCCTTGGCCACCAGGTTCATCCCGTCGCGGTACGGCGTGATGACCATGATGTCCGCCGCGCGGTAGAGCGCGGCCATCTCCTCGCGGGGGTAGGAGGAGTGCAGGTAGGAGATGGCCGGCCGGCCGATCTTGCCCAGGTCGCCGTTGAGCCTGCCGACCAGCCGGTCGATGTCGTCGCGCAGCATCCGGTACTGCTCCACCCGCTCGCGCGACGGCACCGCGACCTGCACGAAGATGGCGTCGTCGACGTCGAGGTGGGCATCGCGGACCAGCTCGCCGTAGGCGCGCAGCCGGGCGAAGATGCCCTTGGTGTAGTCCAGCCGGTCCACCCCGAGGAAGATCTTGCGCGGGTTGCCGAGCTGCTCGCGGATCTCGGCGGCGCGATGGTTGACGCCCGGGTCGTGGGCGAGCTTCTCGAAGCCCTCGAAGTCGATCGAGATCGGGAACGCCGCCGCCCGCACCCGGCGACCGTCCGGCAGGTCGACGGTGTCGCGGTGGGTCTTGTGCCCGACGCGCTGTCGCACCAGTCGGATGAAGTTCTGCGCCGCTCCCGGCAGCTGGAAGCCGACCAGGTCCGCGCCGAGCAGGCCCTCCAGGATCTGCCGGCGCCAGGGCAGCTGCTGGAACAGCTCGGTGGGCGGGAACGGGATGTGCAGATAGAACCCGATCCGCAGGTCCGGCCGCAGCTCGCGCAGCTGTTGCGGCACCAGCTGCAGCTGATAGTCCTGCACCCAGACCGTGGCACCCGGCGCGGCGACCTCGGCGGCCGCCTCGGCGAAGCGCCGATTGACGTGCCGGTACTCGTCCCACCACTCCCGGTGGAACTCCGGCTTGGCCACCACGTCGTGGTAGAGCGGCCACAGGGTCGCATTGGAGAAGCCCTCGTAGTGGCCCCTGATCTCCTCCTCGCTCATCGGGAGCGGCAGCAGCCGGAGACCGTCGTCGGCGAACGGCTCCAGGTCGCTCTCGGTGCCGCCGGGCCAGCCGATCCACACGCCGTCGTTGGCCCGCAGCACCGGCTCCAGCGCGGTGACCAGTCCACCGGGCGAGCGGCGCCAGCCGAGGGTGCCGTCGGGCAGCGTCACTCGGTCGACCGGGAGTCGATTGGCCACGATCACGAGATCTGCCTGCACGAGGCCGACCCTAGTGCACCGGCTCAGTGCCGCACGCGCGCCCCGACCTGTTCTCGAACCTCGTCCAGCTGCCGGGCCAGCTCGATGGTGAGCCCCCAGGGCACCAGCGGCGACTCGCGCAGGCCGGCGCGCAGGCAGCGGTTCACCTCGGCGATCTCGTTGCCGTAGCCGCGCCCGATGACCGGGTCCTCGGCGATCGCCTCGGCGTGGAGGTCGAGGACGGTCGCCGTCGAGGAGCCGTCGTTGGTCGACTCGGCGCCGAACTCGACGAACCCGGCGGTCGTCGGATGGTGGAAGTCGTCGAGCTCGATCCGGCCACGGTCGGTGGCCAGCTCGGCGCGGCGCGACGACCACGACGTCAGGGAGGCGGTCATGGTGGCCAGCGCACCGCGCGGATAGCGGCCCATCATCGCGATGTCCAGGTCGAGGATGCCCTCGGCGGTCCGGCGCAGGTCGGCCTGGGCGAGCAACCGCTCGGGGGCGCCGAGCAGCAGGTGCGCCAGGGCGAGCGGATAGATGCCCATGTCGAGTACGGCGCTGGCGCCCAGGCGCGGATCGAACATGCGGTCGGTCGGGTCCTCGGGCACCACGAAGCCCAACTCCGCATGCAGGTGGCGGACCCGGCCGAACCGGCCGGCCTCGAGGTCGGCGCGCAGCCGCCGGATCACCGGATGGGTGGCGGTCCACATCGCCTCCATCAGGAAGCGGTCGCGTGCGCGGGCGAGCTCGATCATGGTCCGGGAGTCGGCACCGGAGAGTGTCAGCGGCTTCTCGCACAGCACGTGCTTGCCGGCCTCCAGGGCGAGCCGGGCGTGCTCGAGATGGTGCGAGTGGGGACTGGCGAGGTAGACCACCTCGACCTCGGGGTCGTCGACCAGCGCGAGATAGGAGCCGTGTGCGCGCGGCGGTCGCGGGCCGGCGTACCCATCGGCGAAGGCCTGGGCGGAGGCTCGGCTGCGCGAGCCGACCGCCGCCAGCCGAGCCCCGGGTGTGATCGCGAGGTCGGCGGCGAAGGTGTGGGCGATCTTCCCGGTCGCCAGGATGCCCCAGCCGATCTCGGAGGTCGTCGATGCGCTGGCCACGGCGTCACCGTATCGGCCGCCGACCGTGGCTGCCATGGTCGGAGCCGGGGGCGAGGCACGCCGTACGCGAAAACTACATGCGTGTAGTTCTCTCGCGTACAGTGGGCGCTCAGAGGTCGTCGAGTTTGCTGGGAGCGCCCATGGATGCCGCGAACGCGCACAGCGAGGACGCGGAGCTCGCGCCGCGGCTGAGCGAGCGCGATGAGCAGATCCTCGACTTCGAGCGCAACTGGTGGAAGTACGCCGGCGCCAAGGAGGCCGCGGTCCGGGAGAAGTTCGACATGTCCGCGACCCGGTACTACCAGGTGCTCAACGCCCTCATCGACCGGCCGGAGGCGCTCGAGGCCGACCCGTTGCTGGTCCGCCGGCTGCGCCGGCTGCGAGCGGCCCGACAGCGGCAGCGCTCGGCCCGACGCCTCGGATTCGAGCTGTGATGACACGCCTGCGTGACCAGCGCGGGGTCGCGCTGCCCTCGCCCGTCGTCGCGCTGAGCGTGGTCGCGGTGGCCGTCGCGATCCTGGCGTTCGTCCTCACCGGAGGCCATGACGACAAGGCGCGCGAGATCACTCCCGCCGCGGTGGACCACACCCCGAGCGCCTCGGCCTCGTCGTCGTCCGCACCGTCCGCGTCCGCCTCGGCGAGCGCGAAGCGGACCCACAAGGCCAAGCCGGTCCAGCGGGCGAAGATCTACGTCGAGGTCTACAACAACACCAACATCGCCGGCCTGGCCGGGTCGGTGGCGAGCAAGGCCGAGACCATCGGCTGGAACGTGGTCGGCGCCGACAACTGGGTGGGCACGATCCCGGCGACGACCGTCTACTACCCGCCGTCGCTCAAGCGCGCGGCCAAGCAGCTCGCGCTCGACCTGGGCATCAAGCGGCTGCACGTCGCCGACGGCTCCTCGATGAAGGGCGATCGGCTCACGGTGGTGCTCACCGGCGCGCTGTGACCGGGCGCTGCTCGGCCGGCGTTCCCCCGCCGGACACGGACAGCTTTCTCGGCGGTCGCCCGAGCATGTCAGGCTTGTCCCATGGAGTTCACCTCGCCCGTGGGCGAGCAGAGGTACGCCGATCTCGCGTCGGTCGCCGCGACGGCGGTGATAGCGCTCGACTTCGACGGCACCCTCGCCCCGATCGTCGACGACCCCGCTCGGGCACACATCCATCCCGACGCCGGACAGGTGCTCGGTGACCTGGCCGAGAAGGTGGCCGCGATCGCGGTGGTCACCGGTCGGCCCGCCCGCCAGGTCCTGGACCTCGGCGGGCTGGAGGAGGTCGGCGACGTGCTCGCCGCCCACGGCAAGGAGCTCTACGTCTTCGGGCAGTACGGCAACGAGCGGTGGAGCTCGTCGCATCGCACGATCCGCGGCCCGCGGCCGCCGGTCGGGCTCGCCACCTTCCTCAGAGAGCTGCCGCGCGCCCTGCGGCAGGCCGGGGCGAGCGAGGCGTTCGTGGAGGACAAGGGCCTCGCGATCGCCGTTCACACCCGGCGGATGGCCGACCCGGACGGCGCCTTCGACAGGTTGCTGCCGCTGCTGCGCTCGCTCGCCGACGAGCACGATCTGGCGCTGGAGCCGGGGCGGCAGGTCATCGAGGTGCGCGACGGCGGGATGGACAAGGGTCTCGCGCTGGACAAGCTGGTCGAAGATCTCGGTGCGCACGGGGTGCTCTTCGCCGGGGACGACCTGGGCGACGTCGAGGCCTTCGAGTCGGTCGAGGCATGGGGCAAGAACGGTCTGGCCACGCTGCGGGTCTGCTCGGCCTCGGGCGAGGAGAGCGCCCTGGTCACGATGGCCGACGTGGTGGTGCACGGACCCGACGGCGTGCTCGACCTGCTTCGTCAGCTCGTCCGCGATGCCCGCGGCTGAGGACCGGAGGCTCGGCCCGGCCGGGTCCGGGCTCAGTGGTCGGCGCAGCAGCTGACCTGGTCGCGCACCTCGAACGGGATGAGCCCGATGCGGCCGGGCTGCACCAGTAGCCGGCAGCGACCCTCGTGCCAGGTCGGCCGAGCGAAGCCGGTCAGGTCGAGCATCGTGTCCGGCGTCACGTCGACGCCGGCCAGGCCGGCGACCTCGTCGACGCAGCTTCGCGCGATCACCTCGCGTACCGTCAGCCGGCGCTCGATCGCGGTGCGGCCGGGGTAGCGGAGCAGTCGACCGCTGTGCCGGGTGCGGTGCTCGTGCACCGCCGACCGAGCGGCGGCGCGGTGGTCGTCGGAGACGTCGGTGAGGAGCAGTACGACGTCTCGGGCCGCCGGCACCCGCGTCAACCCCGGGAGCTCCTCGGTCGCACGCGCGGCCAACTCGTCGGTGTGGTCGAGCACCATCACATAGCGCGGCTCGGGCGTGGCCACCAGGTGACTGGTGAGGTAGCCGGTCCGTGCCGCTCCGGCCTCGTCGAGCCGGCGCGCCAGGTGCTCGGTGGCAAGCAGGGTGCCGGCCGCGGTGTGCACGACCCGGGTGGGGGTGGACACCGCGGCCCCGCTCAACGCCATCGGGTCGGTCGGCGGGAGGGGTGGGTCGCCGGGTGCGTCATCGGGTGGGCACGACCCAGATCGGGTTGGTGTAGAACCACAGGTCGGCCCAGGGGTCGGCGTCTCCCACGACGTCGATGGCCGGGCCGGCTGGATCGATCGCCGCGCCGTAGTAGCCCGGTTGCTGACGGTTGCCGTCGGTTCCGCGCAGGCGCACGTAGAAGGCCTCGTCCAGCCGACCGAGATCGTAGGTGAGGGTGAAGGTACCGGTGCGACCCGAGGTGTCGGTCTGCCTGACGACCTTGGTGTCCGGTGCGGTCAGGGTGTCGCGATCGCTGGCATGATCCGGATCCACCGCGCCACGGATCAGGTCGACCCGGTTCAGCGTGGGCAGGAAGTTCCCCCAGTTGGGGATGGTCTGCGCGGCGACGCGCACGACGAGCCGGACCGTCGAGCCGCGCGGTGCCAGCAGCGTGCCACCCAGCGTCTCGCTGCGGCCGCCGGCGGTCAGCCGCACGTCCAGGGCCTTGACGAGACGACCGTGGTCGACCCACATCCGGCCGTTCCGGATGCCCTTCATCACCGCGGCGTAGTCGCGCGAGCCGGCGCCCACGTGGGTGCGACTGTAGAACCCCGGCCAGAAGTCGCCGGCGGTGAGGTTGACCTCGCCGGCGTTGACCGGGTCGCCGTAGCGGCCGTCGGCGTTGAACTGCTCCGAGGAGGCGCCGTCCGGTCGGCGCGAGGTGTCCGCCCAGTTGACGTGCGAGTCGGAGTTGGCCGAGATCGACCACGGCTTGCCCTCGGCGAGCAGCGAGTCCCACAGGCCACCGACCGTGGCGGTGTAGAAGTCGAACCCGCCCCACGAGCGGTAGCTCTCCGGCGGATAGCCGGCGAACGAGTTCGCGGCGGCCGCGTTGCCGTAGTAGCCGCGGGCGGACGCGCCGCCGTACCCGGTCGGCAGCCCGGCCGCCTGGTGTCCGGGTGCACCCTCCCAGCCGACGGCGATGCGCGGATCGGCGTCGCGCCAGGCGCGTACCTCGTGCGGGCTGTCGATGCCGTTGCGGGCCGGGTGGTTGGCGAGGAAGAGCGCGTCCGCGACGCGGCGCTTGTCCTTCTGCTTGCCCAGCCACTGGATGCCGGCGACGGCGAGCGCCTCGTTCGCGGCCGAGTTGTCGGTGGCGTCCTTGACGCTGCCGTCGTAGTCGTTCTCGAACTGCTTGAGCACGGCGACCTCGTGCGCGCCCGGTGTGACGAAGACGGTGCCGTGCTCCGCGGCGGGGATGTTCCACTCCAGGCCCTGGAAGATCAAGGTGCCCTCGAGCGCGGCCCGTGCGGCCCTGATGTCGGGGTTGACCAGATCGACCCCGATCCGGGCATGGGTGGCGCCGCCGTGGTCGGTGATCACCATCCAGTCCAGGCCGTACGCCGCCCCGTGCTGGGTCTGCTCGAGCACCGTGTACTGGGCGTCCGAGCTGTGTTGGGTGTGGATGTGGTGGTCGCCGGCCAGCCACCACCGCACCTCGCTGCTCCCCTGCCTGCCGCCGCCGCGGTCGTCACGTCCCTCGGCCATCGCCGGGGTCACGCCGGCCATCCCGGCGATGCCGGCGGTGAGGGCGCCGGTGACGCCGGCGGCACGAAGCAGGCCGCGTCGGCTGAGCTCGGCCGGGCTCAGATCGCCGTCGGAGGCGTCCGACGCCGCGGCGAGAGTCGTCGGGTCGACCTGGTGGTCGTGGTGGTCGTGGTGGTGTTCGCGTGCCACGTCGTCATCCTTTGCTGGGGAGTGGGGCGGATCACGACTCTGCTGGAGCCAGGTGACTCCTGGAGGGTGGTCGGGTGACGGTCCGGTGACCGGATCGAACGCCCATAGGGGGCCTCTGGTGTTTCTCAGGATGTGGATCTGAGTCTCGCTATCTGGGACCTCGATTTCTTGGTCTCCGACGCCGAACGTAGGGTGGCGAGCAGCTCATCGAGAGGGACTGAGGGAACGGCCCGACGACGTCCCGGCAACCAGCCACGAGCCTCCGCCGCGAGTCGTGGGGACAGGTGCTAATTCCGGCCCGGCGCGAGGTACGTGCGGGGGAAGATGAGGAGGAGGTATCTCATGAGCGCTGGTGTGGTGGAGCAGGCCGGGCAGGCAGGACTCCGTGAGGGCGCGTTCGGCAACGCCGTCGCGCTGGCCTGCCGAGAGTGCGGCGCTCGTACCGACCTCGGGCCGTCGTACGCCTGTCCGGAGTGTTTCGGGCCACTGGAGGTGGCCTACTCCTACCCCGCGGTGACCCGGGCCGAGATCGAGGCCGGGCCGCGCAACATCTGGCGGTACAAGGCGCTGCTGCCGGTGCCTGCCGACATCGAGGCCCGGCCGAACACCGAGCCCGGCTTCACCCGGCTGCTGGGGGCCTCCCATCTCGGCGCCGAGCTCGGCATCGCCGAGCTCTGGGTCAAGGACGACAGCACCAACCCCACCAACTCCTTCAAGGACCGGGTGGTCGCCTGCGCGCTGAGCGCCGCCCGTGAGCTCGGCTCGAAGGTCTTCGCCTGCCCCTCGACCGGCAACCTGGCCAACGCCGTCGCCGCCGCCGGCGCCCGGGCAGGGATCAAGACCGTGGTCTTCATCCCGGCGAACCTGGAGCAGCCCAAGCAGGTCAACTCGGCGATCTTCACCGACAACCTGGTCGCGGTCGACGGCAACTACGACGACGTCAACAAGCTCGCCCAGGAGATCGCCGCCGAGGAGGACGGCTGGGCGTTCGTCAACGTCAACGTCCGGCCGTTCTACGCCGAGGGGTCCAAGACCCTGGGCTTCGAGATCGCCGAGCAGCTCGGCTGGCGCCTGCCCGACCAGATCGTCATCCCGGTCGCCTCCGGCTCCCAGCTGACCAAGGTCGACAAGGCGTTCAAGGAGCTGATCGAGCTCGGCCTGGTCGAGGAGAAGCCCTACCGGGTCTTCGGTGCCCAGGCCACCGGGTGCAACCCGGTGGCGACCGCCTTCAAGGCCGGGGTCGACGCGATCCGGCCGGTCAAGCCCGACACCATCGCCAAGTCGCTGGCGATCGGCAACCCGGCCGACGGCATCTACGTCCTCGACGCCGCGCGACGCACCGGCGGCGCCGTCGAGGAGGTCTCCGACGACGAGATCCGCGCCGGCATCGTGCTGCTCGCCCGCACCGAGGGGATCTTCACCGAGACCGCCGGCGGGACCACCGTGGCGGTCACCAAGAAGCTCGTCGAGACCGGCCTGCTCGACCCCGAGCGGGAGACGGTCATCATCAACACCGGCCACGGGCTCAAGACGCTGGACGCGGTCAGCGGCTCGGTCGGCCCGGCGGCCACCATCGCGCCGTCGTACGACGCGTTCCTCGCCGCTGGGATCAGCCCGGCCTAGACACTCAGGTCCACGCCGAGCCTCGGGAGGCGCCGCGCCTCTTCCGAGACTGGGTATCGAGCGCACCGTCGGCGTTCGATCGGCGTTCACAACCGTCGGGTAGAACCGATGGCATGAGTGTTGCGCACAAGACGAGCGACGAGGCCAGGTGGCTCGCCGTCGTCGCCGCGACCGCCGGGGTGGCCGGAGCGGTCGGTGTCGTCGGCGCGGCCGCGGGTGCGGGCCTGGTCACGCTGCTCAAGCGGCAGGCGGCGCACGCGCGTGAGGTGATCGGGCTCCCGCTCGGCGAGATCGCTCCGGACGCCGACAAGGTCTATCGCAAGCGGTACGGCGGCCGTCCGGTCGAGCTGCTCATCGTCGGAGACTCGATCGCCGCCGGGCTGGGCGCCGACACCGCCAAGGGCACCCTCGGCGCCCGATTGGCGAAGGGCACCGCGAAGAGACTGGAGCGTCCGGTGAGGCTACGGACCGCCGCCGTGGTCGGTGCCGAGACCTCGATGGTGCCCGACCAGATCGCCGCGCTACCGGAGCGCTACCGGCCCGACGTGGCGGTGGTGATCGTCGGTGGCAACGACGTCACCCATCGGATCCCGACGGGGGACTCGGTCGCGCAGCTGGTCGAGGTGATCGGTTCGTTGCGCGCCCTGGGCGCCGCGGTCGTGGTCGGCACCTGTCCCGATGTCGGCGCGGTGCGGCCGCTGCCACAGCCGCTGCGGTCGCTAGGCCGGCGGGTGGCCAGGCACCTGGCGGCAGCCCAGGCCGAGGCGGCGCTGGCGGCGGGCGCCCATGTCGTCTCACTCGCCGAGGTGGTCGGCCCGTTCTTCATCACCAACCCCGACGAGATGTTCTCCATCGACAGGTTCCATCCCAGTGCCGCCGGCTACAAGCGCACCGCGAAGGCGATGCTGCCCTCGGTGCTCGCCGCGCTCGGCCACGTCGACGAGCTTCCGTTCGGCCACCTGCGGCCGGTGGTCGAGTAGAAGAGCGGCCGGCGCATGGGCGCGCGAGGAGGCACCGAGGACGAGGCCGGCAGGGGTCAGCGCGGATCGACAGGATCGGCCCGGAGCCGTTGGCGGCGGCGCTCCAGTTGGGCCCGCTCGGCGGAGTTCCGGCACTGGCCGATCGCCTGGCTGTAGGCGGCCACGGCCTCATCGAGGCGACCCAGGCGGGAGAGCAGCTCCGCCCGGACCCCGGGTAGCCGATGCCCGGGGAGCGCGACGCCGCGCAGGGCCGCAAGACCCGCCTCCGGGCCGTCGCGCTCGGCCAGGGCCACCGCTCGGTTGAGCCGGACGACCGGGCTGTCCCCGAGCCTCAGCAGCTCGTCGTACCGCTGCACGATGCGGTCCCAGGCGGTCTCCCGCGCGGTGGGCGCGACGGCGTGCTCGGCGGCGATCAGCGCCTGCAGCAGGTAGGGCCGGCCGGGCGCGTGCACCAGTGGCCGCAGCAGCGTCAGCGCCTCGGCGATCTCGTCGTGACGCCATCGCGACCGGTCCTGGTCCGGCAGCAGCACCAGCCGCCCGTCGCTCACCCGGGCGTCGCGACGGGAGTGCTGCAGCAGCATCAGCGCCAGCAGGGCGTCCACCTCGTCGTCCGGCCGCGGCAGGACCTCGCGCAGCACCCGGAGCAGCCGGATCGCCTCCCCGGCCGTCTCGACGCGGAGCACGTCGTCTCCCGATCCGGGCGCGTATCCGGCGGTGAAGGCCAGGTAGGCGATCCTGGCGACGATCCCCACCCGCTCCACCAGAGCCGGTCCGGTCGGCACCGTGAACGACTCGCCGGCCAGGCGCTTGCGGGCGCGGGTCAGCCGCGCCGCCATGGTGGCCCTCTGCTGCAGGAACAGCCGAGCGATCTCCTCGGTCGACACCCCCAGCACCAGCCGGAGCGTCAGCGCCGCTGCCGCCTCGGGGGAGAGGCTGGGATGGGCGCAGAGCAGCACCAGTCGCAGCCGCTCGTCCACGATCTCCCCTCCCCGGCCCGGCCCGGGCATGGCGGCCATCACCCGCTGCGCCTCCTGGCGGAGCTCGGCGTCGACCGCGAGCAGCGGCATCTTCCGGACCAGGACCTCCTCCGAGCGCAGCCGGTCGAGGATGCGGCGGCGAGCCGCGGTGAGGAGCCAGGCCGCCGGGTTGTCCGGGACGGTGCCGTGATCGCCGGCACCCCAGGTGCGCGCGGCCGCCTCGACGGCGTCGGCCAACCCGTCCTCGGCCAGGTCGAGACGGCGGTATCGCGCGACGAGCAGGGCCAGCAGGCGACCCCACTCCTCGCGCAGCACGGTCTCGAGCGGAGTCAGGTCGCCTCCCCGAGGTGGCGGCGACCCGGCTCGATGCGCATGACCGTCGACCTCACGCTCGACCTCACGCTCCGCCGGCGTCCTCGTCGGACACCGTGGCGCGCACGATCACCGGCGCTCCCTCGGCCTCGACCAGCAGGCCACAGAGCTGCATCAGGTCGTCGAGGTCGTCGCTCTCGATGAGGTAGAAGCCGGTCAGCTGCTCGGTCGACTCCGCATACGGGCCGTCGGTGACCACGATCCTCCCGGCCTCGCCGAGGGTGACGAGTCTGCCGTGGTGGGAGTGGGTGAGCTCGGCGCCGCCGGTGATCCGATGCCCGCGCTCGGTGACCAGCCGCATGAACTCCCGATGCTTGGCGTAGGTGGCCTCGCGGTGCTCGGGGCTCGCCGCTGCCCAGGAGTCCTCGTCGCCGGGCAGCAGGATGGCGTACTCGGTCATGGCCTCACTCCTCCTTCGCCCGGATCTCGATCGCGGACTCCGCCCGGGCCAGCACCTTGCAGCACTCGGCCAGGTCGACCAGGTCCTCGGAGTCGACGACGTAGAGCCCGGCGATGTGCTCGGCGGCCTCGGTGTAGGGGCCCTCGGTGAGGCCGCTCGCCCGGACGGTCACGGCGGTGCTCGGCTCGGTGAGCGCCGCGCCGTACCCCGTGAGGATCGTGTGACCGCGCTTCGCGAGGAGCTCCGCGAACTCCTCGTGCACGGCGAAGACCGCCACCTGCTCGGCCGGGGTCTTCGCCCTCCACTCGGCCTCGATATGGGGGATGAGCAGGTAATAGCGGGTCATCATGCGTCCCCGTGGTCGACGACCGGTCGGATCTCGAGGGTCTCCTCGAGTTCGGCGAGCACCTTGCAGCAGTCGACCAGGTCGGTCAGATCGTCGGTCTCGACGCTGTAGAAACCGGTGACGTGCTCGGTCGCCTCGACGTACGGGCCGTCGATGACGGCGAAGCCGCCCGGGGCTTCGGGACTCTTGTGGACGGTGGTCGTGGCGCTGGCGGGCTGGAGCTCCGCCCCGCCGGTGACCTGGTGCCCACGCTCGGCGAGGAGTGCGGTGAACCTGCCGTGGACCTCGTAGCCGGCCGCCCTCTGCTCGGGCGACGCGGCGGCCCAACGGGCCTCGCCCTCAGGCAACAGGATGATGTAGCGAGCCATCGTATTCGTCCCTTCCTCTCGGAGGTTGTGCAGGAGTCTGACACCGTGATGACGGATGGGGGAGGGCCGCATCGACAGCACCCGTGGACACGACCCTCGGGATACGCCCCGGACACGGCCTTCGGACATGGCCTTCGGACGCGGCCTTCGGACACGGCCTTCGGAGGGCGCCGGCCGGGTCCTACTCTTGCTCGGTGACCGCGTCATCGAGCTCCGCGACCTTCCGTTCCGCCACCGAGAAGGACGTCGAGGAGCTGGTCGCGCTGATCGAGTCCGCCTACCGCGGCGAGACCAGCCGCGACGGCTGGACCACCGAGGCGCACCTGCTCGAGGGCCAGCGCACCGACCCGGACGGCGTGCGCGCGGTGGTCGGGGATCCCGCGAGCAGAGTGCTGGTGCTCGAGCTCGACGGCGCCATCGCCGCCTGCTGCCAACTGGAGCGACGCGAGCGGACGGCGTACTTCGGCATGTTCTCGGTCGACCCCCGGCTCCAGGGCGCCGGCCTCGGCAAGCTCGTGATGGCCGAGGCCGAGCGGATCGCGGTCGAGGAGTGGGGCGCGGAGCAGATGGAGATGAGCGTCATCCGTCAGCGCGAGGACCTGATCGCCTTCTACCTGCGGCGCGGCTATCGCCGTACCGGGGAGTTCCTGCCGTTCCCCTACGGCGACGAGCGCTACGGCATCCCCCAGCGCGACGACCTCGAGTTCGCCTGCCTCGCCAAGCCGCTGACCCACTGACTTTCTTGCACTCGCACACGTCGAGTGCTAAACATGAGGTTGGCACTCGTAGCATGAGAGTGACAACACCGGACCGATGACGTTGAGGTCCCGCCGAGAGCGAGGAAGGGTTCGCTGGAGGTGGTTCCGTCCGTCGCGGGCAACCCATCGGGCCGAGTCCACGAACGCACCTGTGAAGGATCGCTGAAGCAATGCCGAAGCTGATTGCATTCGACGAGGAGGCCCGGCGCGGTCTCGAGCGGGGTATGAACACCCTCGCCGACGCCGTCAAGGTCACTCTCGGCCCCAAGGGCCGCAACGTCGTCCTGGAGAAGAAGTGGGGCGCCCCCACGATCACCAACGATGGTGTCTCCATCGCCAAGGAGATCGAGCTCGAGGACCCCTACGAGAAGATCGGCGCCGAGCTGGTCAAGGAGGTCGCGAAGAAGACCGACGACGTCGCCGGTGACGGTACGACGACCGCCACCGTGCTCGCTCAGGCGCTGGTCCGCGAGGGCCTGCGCAACGTCGCCGCCGGCGCGAACCCGATGGGTCTCAAGCGCGGCATCGAGGCGGCCGTCTCGGCCGTCTCCGAGCAGCTGCTCGGCCTCGCCAAGGAGGTCGAGACCCGTGAGCAGATCGCGGCCACCGCGACCATCTCCGCCGGTGGCGACACCACCGTCGGCGACGCCATCGCCGAGGCGATGGACAAGGTCGGCAAGGAGGGCGTGATCACGGTCGAGGAGTCGAACACGTTCGGCATCGACCTCGAGCTCACCGAGGGCATGCGGTTCGACAAGGGCTACATCTCGGCCTACTTCGTCACCGACCCCGAGCGGATGGAGACGGTCCTCGAGGACGCCTACGTCCTGATCGCCAACCAGAAGATCTCGAACGTCAAGGACCTGCTGCCGGTCCTGGAGAAGGTCATGCAGTCGGGCAAGCCGCTGCTGATCCTCGCCGAGGACGTCGACGGTGAGGCGCTGTCCACCCTGGTGGTCAACAAGATCCGTGGCACCTTCAAGTCGGTCGCGGTCAAGGCCCCCGGCTTCGGCGACCGCCGCAAGGCCATGCTGCAGGACATCGCGATCCTGACCGGTGGCCAGGTCATCTCCGAGGAGGTCGGCCTCAAGCTGGAGAACACCGACGTCGCCCTGCTCGGCCAGGCCCGCAAGGTCGTCATCACCAAGGACGAGACCACCATCGTCGAGGGTGCCGGCGACAGCAGCCAGATCGAGGGCCGGGTCAACCAGATCCGCGCCGAGATCGAGAGCTCCGACTCCGACTACGACCGGGAGAAGCTCCAGGAGCGTCTCGCCAAGCTGGCCGGCGGCGTGGCCGTCATCAAGGTCGGCGCGGCCACCGAGGTCGAGCTCAAGGAGCGCAAGCACCGCATCGAGGACGCCGTCCGCAACGCCAAGGCCGCGGTCGAGGAGGGCATCGTCGCCGGCGGTGGCGTCGCCCTGGTCCAGGCCGGTGCGACCGCGTTCGAGAAGCTCGAGCTCGACGGCGACGAGGCCACCGGTGCCAACATCGTCAAGGTCGCCATCTCGGCCCCGCTCAAGCAGATCGCGGTCAACGCCGGTCTCGAGGGTGGCGTCGTGGCGGAGAAGGTCGCGGGCCTGCCGGCCAGCAACGGTCTCAACGCCGCCACCGGTGAGTACGTCAACCTGCTGGACGCGGGCATCATCGACCCGGCCAAGGTGACCCGCTCGGCGCTGCAGAACGCCGCGTCGATCGCCGCGCTGTTCCTCACCACCGAGGCTGTCGTCGCCGACAAGCCGGAGAAGGCCGCACCGGCGATGCCGGGCGCCGACGGTGGCATGGGCGGCATGGACTTCTGATCGTCCCTCGCTGCACCCACCAGGGCCCCTCCCGAGTCGGGAGGGGCCCTGGTCGCATGTTGGGGCCCTTCGCGCGTTCGTCTAGGTATGCAGCCGAGCGCGCACTTCCCTCGCGGAGTTCCGGCGGGGGAGTGACCGCCCGGCTGCATACCTTGATGAGCCGGAGAGCCGCGTGCCGTCACCACCGGACCGGGGGTGGTGAGCGATGATGAGAGGCATGAGCACGCCGTCCTCCCCTTCCCGCAAGCCGTGGCGACCCAGGCCGGCACAGTGGGTGGCGATCGTGGCGGCGCTGGTGGTGGTGATCGTGGCGGGCGTCGCCTGGTTCGGCCGGGACGAGGACTCCACGGCGAGCCAGAGCGGTGCGACACCGAGCGGCTCGACGACGGTCACCGTGACCGCGACCCCGACCTCCTCGCCCAGTGCTGCCTCGTCCACCGCGGACTCGACCTCGACCGGGCCAGCGCAGCCGACCAGCACCGGCGCCGCCGGCGTCACCAGGCTGACGATGCCCACGGCGAAGACCCGCTGCCTGGTCCCGACCGCGGCACTGCTCCGCAAGAACGCCGCGCTGGCCTTCCTGGGCACCGTCACCAAGGTCGGCGAGAAGTCGGTGCTGGTCGACGTCTCCCACTGGGTGTACGCCGACGGCTTCGGTGGCACCGGCACGGTCCGTATCACGCTGCCCACGGTGACCACCGAGTCCGACCTCACCTTCACCGAGGGCGGCACCTATTTCGTCGCTGCCACCGACGATGCCCAGGTGATGGTCTGCGGCTACAGCGGCCAGCGCAGCTCCACCCTGCGCGCGCTCTACCGCTCCGCGTTCAGGTGAGCGAGCCCGGTCGATGGGGTACGTCGGCCTGCTGCTCGCCGCCGGCGCGGGCGTGCGGATGGGGCGACCCAAGGCGCTGGTCGAGGGCTGGCTGGGCTCCTCGCTCACCGCGCTTCTCGACGGCGGCTGCGCCGAGGTGAGCGTGGTGCTGGGGGCGGCGGCCGATCGGGCCCGCGCGCTGCTGGACGAGGCGACGCGCGCCGATGCCTGCCTGGCGTCGGTCCGGGTCGTCGTCGCCGAGGAGTGGGCGAGCGGGATGGGCGCCTCGATGCGCGCCGGCCTGGAGTCCCTCGACCGCGCGCACGGGGCGGCGCTGGTGCATCTGGTCGACCTCCCCGATGTCGGCGCCGACGTGATCCGCCGGGTCGGTGGGCATGCCGCCATCGACGTGCTCGCCCGGGCGTCGTACCACGCGGTCCCGGGACACCCGGTGCTGCTCGGCCGCGACCACTGGGCCCCGGCCGCGGCGACGCTGACCGGCGACGAGGGGGCCCGGGCCTACCTGCGTGCCCACGACGTCACGCTGGTCGAGTGTGGCGACCTCGCCGAGGGTCGCGACGTCGATCGGCCCCAACCGTGAGCCAACGCACGTCGCACTAGGCTCGGGTCATGGAGCAGAGTCCCGCGCAGCCGGCCGAGTTGAGCCAGCGGCTCGGCGAGACCGGCTACCTCGCCGACGACGAGCTCGCCACCGTCACCTTCCTGGCACTGCGGATGGGGCGGCCGCTGCTGCTCGAGGGCGAGCCCGGCACCGGCAAGACGGCGCTGGCCGAGGCGATCGCGCAGACCCTGGAGATCCCGTTGGTCCGGCTGCAGTGCTACGAGGGGATCGATGCCACCCAGGCCCTCTACGACTGGGACTTCCCGCGCCAGATCCTGCACCTGCGGGCGCTGGAGGCGATCGGCGCCGCCGGCGGCGAGTCGGTGGAGGAGGCGGAGAAGAGCCTGTACGACGAGCGCTTCCTGCTCGCCCGCCCGGTGCTCGCGGCGTTGCAGCGCAGCCCCGCGGTGCTGCTGGTCGACGAGATCGACCGGGCCGACGACGAGTTCGAGGCGTTCCTGCTGGAGGTGCTCTCCACCTACCAGGTCTCCATCCCCGAGCTGGGCACCGTCGCGGCCGCCGTACCGCCGGTGGTGGTGCTGACCTCCAACCGGACCCGTGAGCTGCACGATGCCCTCAAGCGGCGCTGCCTCTACCACTGGATCGACCACCCCGGGCTGGCCCGTGAGGTGGCGATCGTGCGCACCCGGGCCCCCGAGGTCGCCGCCGCACTCGCCGAGCAGGTGGTGCGGGTGGTCCAGCAGCTGCGTGCCCCGGCGCGGGCGGACCTGCTCAAGCCGCCCGGGGTCGCCGAGACCCTGGACTGGGCGCGGGCCCTGCACCAGCTGGGCCGTACCGAGCTCGACCGGGAGTCGGCCGCAGCCACCCTGGGCGCCCTGGTCAAGCACCGCGAGGACACCGAGCGGGTGCGCGCCGCGCTCGATCGGATGCTCGGCTGAGATGGCCGGGACGCAGCGGGCCGGGGACCCGGCGGAGGAGATCTTCGTCGGCTTCGCTCGCGCGCTGCGTGCGGCTGGCGTGGCGGTCACCCAGGACCGCACCCGGGGCTATCTGGAGGCGGTGGCGCTGCTTGGCGCCGCGGACCCGCGCGCCGCCTACGCGGCGGGCCGCGCGACCCTCTGCGCGAGCCCGGAGGACCTGGAGCGGCACGACCAGGTCTTCGAGGCCTGGTTCTCCGACGGGCTCGGCACCCGCGCCATCCGCCGCACCAGCAGGCTCGAGACCGCCGCGACCCTGCTGCCGGAGACCGACGCCACCGGCGGTGCGGGCGAGGGCGAGGCCCAGCGGCTGCGGGCGATGGCGAGCACCGCCGAGGTGCTGCGGCACCGCGACGTCGCCGCGCTCGATCC
>NZ_JASGET010000105.1:0-2646 GCF_047606145.1 Nocardioides sp.
CCGGCCGGCCCCACCACGCCCCCGCCCGGGACTCGTGACATCTCCTCGTTCCCGCCGCCGATCGGACGTACGCCGATCGCCGCGCCACCGCCGGCCGCGGCGCAACCGAGCTCGGTGGCTCGCCCGGCCGAGCGGACCACCGGCGAGCACGGCGCACCCACGCAGCTCGGTGGCACCGGCGGCACGCCGCCCGGTGGGCGTCCGGTCGGCTTCGCCGCACCCGCCGGCCCGGCGGGACCGGTGGGACCCCCTGGACCGACCGGGCCGGCTCCACTGGCCGGGCCACCGCGCCGGCGGCGCCGCAAGGCGCCCCTCATCGTCGCGGTCACCGCCGCCGTCGTCCTCGTCGCCGCCGGGGTCGCGGTGTGGGCCTACACCTCCGGGAAGCTGGGGTTCGGCCCGCTCAGCGGCGAGGACAAGGCCGCGGCCGCGGCGCTCGCCGCCGACATCCACGACCCCTCCTGGGCCTCGCGCGACCAGGTCGCGTGCGCCACCGACGAGCTGCTGCACCAGACCCGGGCGAGCGATCTCGCCGACCAGGGCCTGATCACCAAGGACGCCGACGCCGAGCATGGCTGGGACTACACCGAGAAGTGGCGGACCGACACCGCCACCGCCTACCTCGGAGCGGTGCTCGACTGCTCCGCGGACTGGGCCGACGAGCTCGGCAAGGACTGGCACCTGGAGTCGACCAGCTGCCTGCACGACATCGGCGCCGACGACCTGTCGGCCTACTTCGCCAAGGATCTCTTCGACCCCAGCGACGGCGACTCGCTGGACGGCACCAGCGCGGCGGTGGTCAAGAAGCTCGACGGCTGCTACGCCACCAAGCCGAGCAAGCCGGACGTCACCACGGCCGCCCGATACCGTGCCGTCGCCTTCGACTTCACCCGACCCAGCGAGGGCAACGGCGAGACCACCCTGCAGGTCAAGAGCGGCTCCTCCTGGCAGACCCTGAACGGCACGTCGTACACCCTCGGCACCGACGAGGGCGGCGACCGCGCCTGCCTGCCGGTCCGCACCGTGACGAGCTACGGCTGGGGCACCACCGAACCAGCCTCGGCCCGGGCCTGTGGCCACTCCAAGCCGGCACAGCTGTGGTGGACCAAGGACAAGGTGTGCAACGCCAAGTCCCGGGCGTACTACAACGGCCCCTGCTACACCTGGAGCCTGCGCTACGCCGGACTGCAGCCCTTCACCACCTACACCCTGACGCTGAGCCAGAACGGCGGCGACTGCGACTCCTACACCGGCAGCTGCAGCCACCCGATCTTCACCACCGTCAACGGCCGCGGTCGGATCGCGCACGTCTGGTCGGCACAGCCGTCGTGGCACGAGCACTTCGAGGCCGAGCTCGGCAAGCTGACGGCCGTCCTCGACAACTGAGGGAGCCACCGGCTCGCTACGCTGCAGGTGATGACCGAGCAGTGCGCTGAGCAGCCGACCCCGGGGTGGATGCGTCGAGCCCGGGTTGGTCTCGACATCGACCGGCCCCTCGCCCCACCCACCACCCGGTCCGACACCCCGGCCGACCGATGAGCACCGGCTCCTGCTGCGTGCCCCCACCGTTCGGGGACGAGTCGTCGCCGCACGACTCCGGACGATCCGGCGACGAGCGGGTGGGCGACGAGCCGCGCCCGCCGGCGCTCCCCCGCCGACGCCGGGGACTCCTCGACATCCCGGCGGGCACGTTCGAGATGGGCGACCACACCGGCGAGGGGTACGCGGCGGACGGTGAGCGACCCGTCCACCGGGTCACGCTGCCGGCGTACCGGATCGACGCCGGCTGCGTGACGAACGCCGACTTCGCCCGCTTCGTCAAGGCGACCGGATACCTGACCACCGCGGAGCGGGAGGGCTTCTCGGCGGTCTTCCACCTCGCCTTCGAGGGCGACGCGAGCGACATCCTCGGCCGGGCCGAGGAGACGCCGTGGTGGCTCGGCGTCCGCGGCGCCTGCTGGCGCGCCCCGGAGGGGCCCGGCAGCGGGATCGGCCGGCGCAGTCACCACCCGGTGGTGCACGTCTCTCATGCCGACGCGCTCGCCTACTGCGCCTGGGCGGGCACCAGGCTGCCGACCGAGGCCGAGTGGGAGTACGCCGCCCGCGGCGGGCTGGCGGGTCGGCGGCTGCCCTGGGGCGACGAGCTGAGACCCGACGGGGAGTTCCGCTGCCACATCTGGCAGGGCGACTTCCCCACCCGGGCGAGCATGGCCGACGGCTTCCTCACCACCGCCCCCGCCAGGCACTTCGAGCCGAACGGCTACGGGCTCTACCAGAGCGTCGGCAACGTGTGGGAGTGGTGCGCGGACTGGTTCGCGGCCGACTACTACACCATGGTGGCGGAGTCGACGACCGTGGTGGATCCGCGCGGACCGCGCTCCGGCGTGGCCCGGGTGATGCGCGGCGGCTCCTACCTGTGCCACGACTCCTACTGCCACCGCTACCGGGTCTCGGCCAGGTCGAGCTCGCTGCCCGACTCGACGGCCGCGAACCTGGGGTTCCGGTGTGTCGCCGACGTGGCCGGATGAGAAGCCCTATGTCAAGCCGCCCCGGTCTGGCTGGCGAGGAAGCGTTGCAGGGCGCGGTGTCGGGCGGGGTCGTAGGCGAGGTCGTCTTGCCAGCAGTGCCAGATGATGTGGAGCCAGG
>NZ_JASGET010000106.1:0-31717 GCF_047606145.1 Nocardioides sp.
CCCAGCGGCTGCGGGCGATGGCGAGCACCGCCGAGGTGCTGCGGCACCGCGACGTCGCCGCGCTCGATCCGGCCGAGCGGGCGCGGCTGGCCGCGCTGATCGGCCGGTTGCGCTGGCAGCATCCCCGGCGCCGTACGCCGCGGCAGCGGCCGTCCCGGCGAGGCCGGGTCGATGCCGGCCGGACCCTGCGTGCCAGCCTGCGCCGCCTCGGCGAGCCGACCGAGATCAGGCACCGTCGTCGGGGGCAGCGCCCACGTCGGGTGGTGCTGCTGATCGACGTCTCCGGCTCGATGGGCCCGTACGCCGACGCGCTGCTGCGGGTGGCCCACCGGATCGTCTCGGTGCCCGGCCGGGCGGGTGCCGGCAGGGTCGAGGCGTTCACCCTGGGCACGCGGCTGACCTGCGTCACTCGTGCCCTGCGGCTGCGTGATCCCGACCGGGCGCTGGTCGCCGCCGGCGAGACGGTCCCGGACTGGTCGGGTGGCACCCGGCTGGGGGAGACCCTGCGCGCGTTCCTGAACCGCCACGGCAGTCTGGCCCGCGGCGCGGTGGTGGTGGTCTTCAGCGACGGCTGGGAGCGTGGCGACGCGGTGCTGCTCGGCGAGCAGGCGGCCCGGTTGGGCAGGCTCGCCCACCGGCTGGTCTGGGTCAACCCGCACCGCGGCAAGGACGGCTACCAGCCGCTGCAGCGTGGCGTGGTCGCCGTGCTGCCGTCGGTCGACGACTTCCTCGCCGGGCACTCGCTGGCGACCTACGAGGAGCTGATGGGGGTGGTCGCCGGTGCGTGACGTGCTCGACGAGCTGATGCGCTGGTGGGAGGCCGGCGAGCGGGTCGGCATGGGCACCGTGGTGGCGACCTTCCAGTCCGCACCTCGTCCGCCCGGCGCCTCGATGCTGGTCGGCCCGGACGAGAGCGCCGTCGGCTCGGTCTCCGGCGGCTGCGTCGAGGGTGCCGTGTACACCCTGGCGCAGGAGGTGGTCGCGGACGGCGCCCCGGCGCTGCAGCGCTACGGCGTCTCCGACGACGATGCCTTCGCCGTCGGCCTGACCTGCGGCGGCATCCTCGACGTGTACGTCGAGCGGGTCGACCGGGACTCCTTCCCCGAGCTCGGCGCGATCGCCGCCGACGTCGGTGCCGGCCGGCCGGTCGCGGTCGCGACCGTGATCGAGCACCCGGACCCGACGATCCTCGGCCGGCGGCTGATCATCCATCCGGCTCCCCGCGCCCCCGGCGTTCCGGCCCGCGACGCGCCGGAGACCGGGGGCAGAGGGTCGGAGGCCCGGGCCGATGGCAGGTCCGGGGAACGACTCGGCGGCGCCGAGGTCCGTGGTGACCTCGGCTCGGCCCGGATGAACGACGCGGTGGTCGACGACGCCCTCGGCCTGCTCGCGCAGGGCAGCAACGCCACCCTGACCTACGGCACCGACGGCGAGCGCCGCGGCGAGGGCATGCGGGTCTTCGTCTGGGGGTTCGCCCCGAAGCCACGGATGCTGGTCTTCGGCGCCATCGACTTCGCCGCCGCGGTCGCGCGAGTGGGCAGCTTCCTCGGCTACCAGGTCACGGTCTGCGACGCCCGGCCGGTCTTCGCCACCGCCTCCCGGTTCCCGGACGCGGACGAGGTCGTCGTCGACTGGCCGCACCGCTACCTGGCCGCGGAGGCCGAGGCGGGCCGGATCGACGCGCGGACGGTGATCACCGTGCTCACCCACGACCCGAAGTTCGACATCCCGCTGTTGGAGGTGGCGCTCCGACTGCCGGAGGTCGGCTACATCGGGGCGATGGGCTCGCGTCGTACCCACGACGACAGGCTCGCGCGACTCCGTGAGGCCGGGTTCGGCGAGCGGGAGATCGCCCGGCTTGCGAGCCCGATCGGCCTCGACCTGGGCGCCCGTACGCCGGAGGAGACCGCCATCTCGATCGCCGCCGAGGTCATCGCCGCCCGCTGGGGTGGGTCCGGCGAGCGTCTCACCGGCACCGACGGTCGCATCCACCGCAACTCGGTGACTCCGTGACGGGGTTGCCCCGCTCGACGGACGAGTCTCCCGGTGTGTGGTGACCAGCCTCACAGACCGCGACTATCGTGAGGGGGTGAGTTCGATGATCGCCGCCGATCCGCCGCGGCACACCCGTCCGGGTGAGCCGGTGGCGCCCGTCGCGACCGAGCCGACCGTGGACCCGGCCCAGCCGCACGGCCCGCTGGTCAAGTTCCATGCTCCCGAGGTGGTCTTCGGCGTCGGCTCATTGGGCGAGGCAGGGTACGCCGCCTCGCGGCTGGGCGCTCGGCGTCCGTTCGTCGTCACCGACCCCGGGATCGTCGAGGCCGGCTGGGTGGCCGAATTGCTGTCGTTGTTGCGTGAGCAGCGGCTCTCCCCGGTGCTGTGGACCGGTGTCACTCCGAATCCCAAGGATCACGAGATCCGAGCCGCGTTCGAGACCTACCGCGAGCAGGAGGCCGACATCGTGGTCGCCATCGGAGGTGGCTCCTGCATCGACGCCGCGAAGGGAGTCGCGATCCTCTCCGGCAGTGGCGGTGACATCCTCGACTACGCGGGGATCGACAAGATGGCCGGCCCGATCCCGCCGCTGCTGATGATTCCCAGCACCTCGGGGACCGGCGCGGACGTGTCGCAGTTCTGCATCGTGACCGACACCGAGCGGCACGTGAAGCTGACCATCATGGGCCGCGCGCTCGTGCCGGACGTCTCGATCACCGACCCGCGGCTGTTGACCACGATGCCGGCCGCACTCAATGCCGCCACCGGCCTCGACGCCCTGACCCACGGGATCGAGTCCTATGTCTCCTTGGCCCACAACCCGCTGGCCGACGGCCACGCGCTCAACTCCGTCGGGCTGGTCGTCGGGCACCTTCAGCAGACGATCTCCCACCCGCGCGAACTCGAGGCGCGCTCGAAGATGGCGCAGGCCAGCCTGCAGGCCGGCCTGGCCTTCACCAACGCGATCCTGGGGGCCACCCACGCGATGAGCCATCAGGTCGGCGGCCTGCTCGACGCGCCGCACGGGGTGGTGAACGGCGTCTTGCTTCCACACGTGATCCGCTACAACGCCCGCGCGGTGCCAGAGCGTTTCATCGGCCTCGCCCGTTCGGCGGGACTTCGCGTGGACGGGATGCCCGGGGAGGAGGCGGCCGAACTGCTCGCCATCCACGTCCGCATGCTCGGCGACGAGGTCGGTGTCCCGCGCGGCCTTCGCGAGCTCGGCGTCACCGAGGAGGACATCGAGATCCTCGCGGACACCACGCTCGAGGATGCCTGTCTCACCACGAACCCCCGGGCCGCCAGCAGGGATGACATCCGCAAGCTCTTCCAGGAGGCCCTGTGACAGCGGAGGCGGAGGTATCCCGGCCCGACCTCGCCGCGCTCACCGGGGTCCGGTCGGGCAAGGGCTCCTACTATCGGGCGTACGTCCGTTCCGACGAGCGGCTCCAGCGCGCGGTCCGGGCGATGGACACCATCTCCCGCGGGGTCGTGCGCACCATCGAGGGCCCCCGCGGATTGCTCGAGCAGGTCGTCGCGGCCGCAGCGGCGCACCTGGACGCCGAGTGGGCGCTACTCGCGCTCGCCGATGGGAAGCTGCTCGGGGCGCGGCCGCGTTTCCTGGCGCTCGAGCAGGGTGGCGTGCCGCTCGACGACGATGCGGAGCTGCCCGGCTCGGTCCACCGCGAGCTCGGCGCGATACGAGCGGGTCTGGCGGTGCGGAGCCGGGACGACAGCCGCTGGGTGCGGGTCCCGATGATGCTCGACGGCCAGGCGATCGGGTGTCTGGCCGGTTTCCACGGGCTCGCGGCAGGCCCCGAGCCGGGGGACCTCGCGGTGTTGCGGATCCTGGCGAATCAGGCCGCCGTCGCGCTGCACACCTCGGAGGAGTATCAGGTCGGTCTGACCATGCGTCGCCGGGCCCAGCAGCTCTACGATCAGGCCACCGCTCAGGCCCGCGACCTGGAGAACCGGACCAGCGAGCTGCACGCTGCCGAGCGCCGACTGGTCCTCGCCAGCCAGCGAGAGCTCGTCGATGCCGAGCGGCATCGGATCGCGCGCGAGCTGCACGACTCGGTGACCCAGTACGTCCTGTCGGCCGGGATGGCCGTCGAGGTCGCCCGCGGCGAGGCCGAGGCGCTCGCACAGGGCTCGATCCAGGAGCGGCTCCGGGTCGCCAAGGGGTTGACCCAAGAGGCCGTCGATCAGCTGCGACGAGCCATCTACGCCCTCCATCGTGCCCACAGTGACACCCTCTCCCCGCTGCCCGACCTGCTCCGCGAGGTCGCCGAGCACCACCGCCCCCAGCTCGACGTCCAGGTCCGTGTCTGCGGCACCGTCACCGTGCTGCCGTCCGACGCCGACCATGAGATCGCGCGCGCGGTCGGCGAGGCGCTGTTCAACGCCGCGCTGCACGCCCGCGCGAGCCGTGCCGTGGTCCGGCTCTCCTACCGGCCGGACCGGCTCCTGGTCACCGTTGCCGACGATGGCGTCGGCGACCCGGCCGAACTCGGCCGGCGGCTGCGTCTCGAGCGCGGCCGGCCGACCGACGGCCGCCACCGAGGACTGGTCAACATCGAGTCACGGATCACCGACCTCGGGGGTGCCATCGCCTTCCGGCGGGCGCGGATCGGCGGCGTGCGCGTCGAGATGCGTGTCCCGCTTCCGCTGCCGCCGGGCCGGCCGGCGGTCATCGAACGGCTCGTCGAACCCCTGGAAACCGAGGCTGCACGATGACCGCGTCATCGGCCCAGCAGCGCACCGAGGTGGTTCGGATCGTGCTCGTCGACGACCACGAGATCATGCGCCAGGGTCTCCGGTCGGTTCTCGAACGGGAGGCTGACATCCTCGTCGCCGGTGAGGCCGGCACCGCCGCCGAGGCGATGGACGTGGTGGCTCGGATGCACCCGCAGATCGTGCTGCTCGACCTCAAGCTGTCGACGTCATCGGACAGCGAGGGGATCGACCTGTGCCGAGCGTTGACCGCGCAGCATCCCGATCTGGCCGTCCTGGTGCTCACCACCTTCCTCGACGAGCAGCTCGTGCTGCGCGCCATCCGGGCCGGCGCCCGCGGCTACGTCGTCAAGGACGTCGACACCTCCGGGCTGATTCGGGCGATCCGTGACGTCGTCCGCGGTGGCAGCGCCTTCGACGCACGCTCGGCCGCCGCCGTCGTACGCGGTCTGAATGCCGCGGAGCCCGAGCCTGCCGCAGCGCTCACCGAGCGCGAGCTGGAGGTGTTGCGTCTGCTCGCCGGAGGTCTCTCCAACCGGCTCATCGGGGAGCGGCTCTACATCTCCGAGACCACCGCGAAGTTCCACGTCGGCAACATCCTGCGCAAGCTCGGTGTGACCCGGCGCGCCGAGGCCGTCTACGAGGCATCCAAGGCCGGCCTGATCTGAGGACAGGCTCGCAGGCGGAGGAACGGCTCGCGAGTGACCAAGGATCGCTGCTAGCTCAGGACCGGCCTGCCCATCGGCAGTCGCGGCCCGCCGGTCGCGCCTGCCGCGGCGTCGGCGAAGAGGTAGGCGCCGACCGCGCAGAAGCAGAAGACGAGGACACCGCCGATCGTGAGGAGTCCCGAGTCGGCGCCGGCGGCACCGGCGTTGGCGTAGGCGAGGAGCACGAACAGCAGGGCCAGGTCGATCAGGACGAAGAGGATCGTGAAGGCAAGTGGCAGGCGCAGTGTGACCAGGGTGAGCAGGACGATCAGCACCAGCCACGCGAGCAGGAACATCTTCACCGTCGGCGTGGTCGCCTCGGCCGTGAGGCCGTACCAGTGGTGCAACAGTCCGAAGACCAGGGCGGCGTAGCTGAGCCAGAAGCCACTGAAGATGCCGAAGATGCCGGCCACGGCGTTCTGGGCGAGGCTGGCCGCCCAGACGGCGGCGATGACCTGGCCGATGCCGGTGGCCAGCGCGATGATCGCGATCGGCGAACCGACGACGCCCTGATCGACATAGCCGACCAGGTTGAGGCCGAGGGCGATCGAACCCACCAGGAAGGTGGGCACCCCGATCATCGCCGGATCGCCCGGCGGTGCCGCGGGCTCGGCAGGGACGACCTCGGTCGCGGACATGGTGCTGCGAGCGGATGTGGACATGTGGAGTCTCCTTCGTTGGTCTCCCGACCCGAATCGCGGTGCTCGTCGACGTCTGGTCAGCGAGGGGATCACCGCTCTGGGCCGGGGTGCTCGCTCCACGCGAGCGTCATGGGGGCTCGGTCGATGACCAGCCAGCCGCCGTGATGTTCGTGGACGTCGAAGCCGAACCCGGTGGCCTGGCCGAGATCGCGCAGGTCGGCGAGCGAGACGGTGCGGAGGTGACCCCAGGTCTCGTCGGGCACGTCCTCCAGGGGTACGGCGACCACGACCCGCCGTCGTGCCAGACGGACCGCCTCCGTGAGCACCCGGGCGCCATGGGCCTCATCGAGATGCTCGAGGAGGTGGAGGACAAGCACGGTGTCGGCCGCCGCGGCGGGCAGGGGCACGTCGGCGGCGTCGGCGACCAGCGTGTCCAGCGGCAGATCGAGGCGCTCGGCCACCGCGCCCAGGAGCCGGATGGTGCCGGGCACGATGTCCGAGACCGTCAGCCGCCGACCCTCCGCGGCCAACGAGAGCGCCAGGAAGCCGAAGCAGCTTCCCAGCTCGAGGACGCTGCCGCCGGTGAGCAGCTCGCGGGCGTGTTGGTGCACCGGGGCGAGGTCGTGATGCCCCCCGACCCCGCCCCGGTGGCTGCCGGTGAGGGTGGCCCGGTAGTAGCGCTCCCACGCCGTCAGTGGGTCGGGATCGGAGGAGACGACGATCCCGGTCACGATCCGTTCCAGGAGCTCGGCGCCACGCAGCCAGCCCGGGCCGAAGAGTTCCTCGCCGACCAGTGCCGCCAGCCCGCTGTGGAACTCCTCGGGAGGGACCCGGTGGACCACCCGCAGGCGACCGTCGACCCGGGTCACGTCGAAGTGCAGCGTGCGTATCATCCCGAGCGTCCGGCGGGGACGTGGACCCTGCAGACCACGGACCTCGACCAGCGCATCGGAGTAGACGCCGCCCGGTGCGGGAGCGAGCGGGTCGATCGGGGCGAGTCCAGCACTGGACGGGTCGGCCGAGGCGCCGCTGGCCGGCCCGGGGTGCTGTCCGTCCACTCCATAGGCGGGGCTGCTCATCGGCCCCCTCCCACCCCGGTGGCCAGCCCGGTGCTGACCCGCTCCAACCCGCCGAGACTGCGCACCACCTGCACCCGGTCGCAGTGCTCGGCGTAGAGCGGCAGGTCGCAGCTGCCCAGCCCCCACGAGTAGCGCGGCTCCGGGGTCAGCCAGACCACCGAGCGTGCCCGGCGGGCGATCTCCTCGAAGACGCCGAGTCGCGGATCGTGACCGTTGCCGCGGCCGTCGCCGAGCACCATCACGGTGGTGCGCCGGGTGACCGCGGAGCCGTACTGCTCGAGGAACTGCTCGAAGGCGGTGCCGTAGTCGGAGTCGGCGTCGACGTCGAGGACGCCGCCGGCGGGCAGGCCGGCCATTACCAGCGAGAGCGCCTCCTCGATCCGGTGCTCGGCGAAGAGGTCGGTGATCTCGACCATGTCCTTCACGAACGCGAACGTGCGCACCCGCGGAGCCAGCGACTGCAGCGAGTGCACCAGCTGGAGGGTGAACTTGGCGGTCATCCGCACCGAGAGCGACACGTCGCACAGCACCAGCAGCCGGGGCCGGTCCTCGACCTTGCTGACCGTGACCGGCCGGAACGGCACGCCGTCGTAGCGCATGTTGGTGCGCATCGTCAGCCGGCCGTCGACGGTGCCGCGGGCCGAGACCCGGCGCCGCGGGCGGGGCGAGCCGTGCAGGCTGCGGAGCAGACGCCGCAGGGACTCCTCCAGGGCCGCTCGGTCGGCCTCGTCGACCACCTCCGCCTGGGCCGCGGCGACCTCCTTCATCTCCAGCTCGAGGTCGCGCGCCAGCAGCGCCTCGAGATGGTCCTTGAGTCGCTGCGGCAGGTTCTCCAGGAACGGACGCAGCGCCTCCCGCAGCCGTGCCAGGTCCGCGGGCGTCTCCGGTCCGGCCTCGTCGTCGTGGTCGTCGTGGTCGTCGCCGGAGACCTCGTCGTCGAGCCAGGCCAGCAGCGCCATCTCCTCGGCGACGCTCAGCTCGGTGTCGAGCTCCAGCCCCGGGCGCCGTACCAGGTCACCCGGGGCGCCGGGGTTGTGCAGCCGGTGCGTGGTCAGCTGGACCCGCGCGGCCTCGGCGGCATCGCCCTGTACCGCGTCGGAGAGCACGATCTCGTCGGTCAGGCTGGCCATGTCCAGCCGGTTCGCCTCCTGGTGCAGGTTGTACTGCTGCGCCATGTCCTCGGGCCGGAAGAAGTGGTGCAGATCGACCGGCTTGCCGTGCGAGTGGCCCTGCTGCGGTGTGTCGCCGGGCTCGTCGGAGAGGGTGAACTCGGTCAGCTCACCCTCGTCGGAGAGGTCGTCGTGGCCGTGTCCGTGCCCGGTGCCGGTCTCCTCCACCACCGCCTTCAGCCCGAAGAACCGGTCGAAGACGCGGTCGAACGTGGCCAGGTCGCGACGATCCTTGACCAGGCTGACGGCCAGGGCCGAGCGCAGCATCTCCCGGTCGGCGAGGATGCCCGGCTGGGCGGCGGCCTGGAGTGCGTCGATGGTCTCCGAGACGCTGATCCGCAGCCCGTGCAACCGGAGCAGCCGGGCGAAGCGGTGCAGTGCGTGCTCCATCGCGACGGTCCTGTCTCGTGCGCCGGGTGCTCAGACCGGGCGCTTGCGGGCGCGGTTGGCGGCGAAGGACTTCTTGCCCTGCGAGCTGGACACCCGGCGCACCGGCTGCATCGAGCCGGGACTGCCGTAGTAGTCCTCGCCATGCCGGTCCGGACTGTCCTTGGCGCGGCGCACCTCGGCGCCGCTGGTGCCGTCGTCGGCGTCGTCGTGGGTGTGCGCGCCCGGCCCGTGGCCGTGCCCATGACCGTGACCGCGGCCGTGCAGGTCGGCGGGTACGACGGCGTTCGGATCGATCAGCGCCGGCAGCGCCGCGCCGGCCCGGACCACGTCGCGCTCGTACTTGACCACCACGCTCAGGGTCGAGGAGAGCACCTCGGCGCTCAGCTCGTCGACCCCGAGCACGGCCAGGGTGCGGGCCCAGTCGATGGTCTCGGAGATGCTCGGCGCCTTGCGCAGCTCCAGCTCGCGGATGCCACGGACCACCTCGACGAGCCGGGCCGCCAGCGCGTCCGGCAGCCCGGTGTCCTTGGAGCGCAGGATCTCCAGCTCGCGCTCCGGCGTCGGATAGTCGAGGAAGAGATGCAGGCAGCGACGCTTGAGCGCCGCGGAGAGGTCACGGGTGTTGTTCGAGGTCAGCACGACGTACGGCAGGTGCTTGGCGACGACCGTGCCGACCTCGGGGATGGAGATCTGGAACTCGGAGAGCAGTTCGAGCAGCACCGCCTCCAGCGCCTCGTCGGCCCGGTCGACCTCGTCGATGAGCAGGACCACCGGCTCCTCGCTCTGGATCGCCTCCAGCAACGGCCGCGGTGCCAGGAAGCGGTCGGAGAAGAAGACGCTGTCCTGCTTCGCGATCCGCTCGACGGCGTCGGTCAGGTCGGTGGTGTCGGCGATGATCTGCCCGATCTTCTCCCGCAGTATCTGGGTGTAGAGCAGCTGCTTGCCGTAGTCCCACTCGTAGAGCGCCTTGGACTCGTCCTGGCCCTCGTAGCACTGCAGCCGGAGCAGCCTGCGGCCGGTGACCTCGGCCAGGCTCTGGGCGAGCTGGGTCTTGCCGACCCCGGCGGGCCCCTCGAGCAGCAGCGGCTTCTCCAGCCGGGTCTGCACGAACACCGTGGTGGCCAGGCGCTCGTCGGCCAGGTAGCCGTGCTCGGCGAACCGGGTGATCGCGTCGGTGGCGTCGGCGAAGTCGGGCTCGGTCATCGTTCTCCTCGAAACAGTTGTGGGTGCGCCTCCCGCGATCGCGGGAGGCGCACCGCCGCCGGGGGTCAGCTGAGCAGGTCGTCCAGGTCGCCGTTGAGGCAGTGGTCGACCACCGGCCGGACCGTCTCGTAGGTGCACTCCTTGATGTTCCCGGGAGTGCAGGCGTCGCCGAGGACGTGGCGGGTGATCCGGTCGACATCGGCCTCGTCGCCCTTGATCACCGGGGACTCCTCGTAGAACTTGGTCGGTCCCTGGCCGAGCCGGTTCTTGGAGTAGCTGTCCTGGTGGACGTCGGTGAACTTCTCCGGGATGCCCACGTCGCGCAGCAGCCGGATGGCCGCCTCCAGGGCGGCGTCCGCGGCCTGCACCTTCGTCATCCCGTGGGTGTCGATCCCCATCGCCTCGGCGATCTCGGCGAACCGCTGGTACGCCGCCGGCATGTTGAAGGCCCACACCCGGGGCAGCGCGACGGCGTTGTTCAGGCCGTGGTGGGTGTCGTAGAAGGCACTGACGGCGTGGCTGATCGAGTGGATGATCCCCAGTCCACCGGAGTTGAAGGCCTGGGCGGCGATGTACTGGGCGTACATCATGCCTTCGCGCCCGGGCAGGTCCTGGCCGTTCCAGACCGCCTCGCGCAGGTTCTCCGTGGTCAGCTTGATCGCCCGGATCGCGTTGCCCAGCGACGGTTCGAAGTTCAGCCGGGAGACGTAGGGCTCGCTGGCGTGGGCGAGGACGTCGAAGCCGCACTGCGCGGTGTAGTCGATCGGGCAGTCGTAGTAGAGCACCGGGTCGTCGACGGCCAGGGTGGTCACCGAGGCGTCGTCGAAGGCGACGTACTTGTGCGGGTTGTCGGGGTCGGTGGTGGTGTCGGTGATGACATAGGCCCACGAGGTCTCCGAGCCGGTGCCCGCGGTCGTGGACACCGCGATGTGCGGCGGGTTCTTCGGGTTCTCGGACTTGTTGAACCCCTCGAACTCGTTGACGTTGCGTCCGTCGTGGGCGACCGAGATCCGGGCTCCCTTGCAGGCGTCGTGCGAGGAGCCGCCGCCGATGGAGACGAACGAGTCGCACTCGTTCTCCTGGTAGAGGCCGACGGCGTCCATCACGTTGTAGTCCTTGGGATTGGACTCGACCTTGTCGTAGACCACCACGTCCAGACCGTGGTACTTCATCGACTCGACGATGTTGCTGACCACGTCGGTGCCGCGCAGACCGGAGGTCATCACCAGGGTCTTGCGGAAGCCCAGCTTGAGGGCCTCGGGTCCGATCATCTCCCACGCGCCGGGACCGAGCATGGCCCGCGGGAACGGGTGGAACTCCTTGATGGGGAAGGGCTTGAGCAGCTGGTCGACTTGCATTCCGGGCCTCCTGGGACGACGTCGTTGGCGTCCTCGACGCTAGGGGAGCGGTGAGGGCGGTTACAGTCCAGAATCGGAATCCCGGTCGCTCCGGCAGGGGAGCCCTACCCGGTCGGAGAGGTACGCCGGCGCGCAGGAACTCGGCGTGAGCTCAGTCCGGGCGCCGGGGGAGCAGGCATCTGATCGAGCGGGCCCGCGCGGCTCCCCACCACAGGCCGGCGGTAGGGGTGGCCATCACCATGTCGGTAGAGCGTCGCGCCGTCTGCGGTTGCGGACGCGATATCGACACGATCGTGCGACTGTCAACTGCGCGAAGGCCTGTGCGTCGGGCCACGTTCTGTCACTCTGTGCATGACGGCAGCAGCGGTGTGACCGATGACGGTGCTACTGATGACATGGACAACAACAAGCGGATACGAGTGCGGCTGCGGGCCGTACTCAACCGAAGGGCCCTTGTGATGCCTACGATCTCACGCTCGATGCGGCACCCGGCCCTCATGGCCGCGGTGCTCGCCGTTGCCGTCGTCGGCGTCATCGTGGCGATCAACCTCGACGGCACGCGGAATCCGCGGGTGGTGGTCGTCGAAGCATCGGAGATGACGTCGTCGACGACGATCGCGGACTGGGCTCGGGTCGCGGACTACGTGGTGGTGGGGAAGGTCACCGCGGAGGAGCGTGTCGAGCCCGGCGATTCGGAGACCGCAGACGCTGGCGATGACCTGGTCGGACGCAACATCACGGTCGCGGTCGACACGGTGGTGTGGAAGGCCGCCGGCGTCACCCGCGAGCAGCCGTCCACCTTCACCATGGCTGCGTACGGGTGGCAGCACTCGAGTTCGGGCGAGGTCGAGCTCGCCCCCGAGGCCGGGGCCCGGCTCGAGGTCGGGCACCAGTATGTTCTGGCTCTTGCCTGGATGGCTGCTCACTGCTCGACCGACGGCGAAAGCACCCCGGCGCAGTGGACGACCATCGGCAGCGGGGGTGCGCTCCCGGCTGACGACGGCTTCGTCGGGGACGGGGAGTTCGAGGGCACCGTCACCGACGCGGCCTCGACGTCGGAGACCGACAGTGTTCTCGATCGCTACCGGGGAGACAGGCCCGCCCGGGTCGGCGAGGGCGTTGGCGCGGTGGAGCCCGCGCGGTCGGACATCTTCTCCGCAGCCGATCCCGATTGCGCCGCCTAGCTTCCCGGACGCCGGGGGAGCAGGCATCTGATCGAGCGGGCCCGCGCGGCTCCCCACCACAGGCCGGCGCCGTAGGCGAGGTCGTCCAGGCGGCGACCGAGGAGTGCGTACGGCGCCCCCGGGTGCTCGGACTCGGAGACGATCGCGTCGACCACGAGACAGGCCGCGAGGGCACGCAGCAGCGCCGGGCGCGTGCGACCGGCGCCGGCCAGTGCGAGGGCGGTCAGCGGCCACCAGTGCCGCAGCACCAGAGCCGACTCCTGCCGGACGGCCCACCCCAGGCCCTGCGTGGCCAGTCGCGCGGCCAGGATCCGCCGCTCGCCGTCGGGCAGGCCGGTGGCCGGCAGCCTGCGGTCCAGCCGCCACCAGCCGAACGCCAGCCCGGCCGCACCGGCGAGGGGCGACCAGCGCCGCGCCAGCAGGATCGCGGCCGCGGTGGCGGCGTAGGAGAGCGTCATCACCGCCGGTGCGCCGTTGCGGCCGTGCCGGGCGGCGAGCTCGGCACCGCCGCTGCCGTAGACGAACTTGCGACCCAGCCAACCGCGGACGGTGGTGCGAGTGTCGTGGTGGGCGACCAGGTCGGGGTCGTAGCGCACCCGGTGTCCCTCGGCGACCAGCCGCCAGACCAGGTCGACGTCCTCACCGACCCGCATCCGGGCGGTGAACCCGCCCGCCGCACGCAGGGTGGCGGTCCGACCGACCAGGCAGGCGCTGGGCAACCAGCCCACGGCCGCGCCGGGGCGCACCGAGCAGGCCCGTCGGCCCAGCGCGAGCGAGGAGACCTCGGCGTCGAACCGCTCGAACCAGTGCACCCGGCCGCCGTCCGACTCGCCGCGCGGCCGGCTGCGCACCAGCGGCCCGACCAGGGCGACGGCGCGGTCGCGCAGGTGGGCGGCCAGCGCGGTGAGGGTCGCGGCGTCGGCCACCACATCGGAGTCGACGAAGGCGACGTAGGGAGTGGTCACCTCGGCCAGGCCGGCGTTCCGGGCACCGGCCGGGCCGAGGTTGTCCGGTAGGGCGATCACGCTCGCCCCGGCGGAGGTGGCCGCGAGCCGGACCGCCTCGGGATCCCGGGAGGCGTCGTCGACCACCAGCGTGGTGAGTCCGCGCAAGCCGGCCAGGCAGCGGGCGAGCTGCTCCGGCCGGTCCCGGACGGGTACGACGACCGTCAGCTCACCCGGGTCGAGGTGGCTCTCGTCGGTGACCGGGTCGGCCAGGTTGCCGTCCACCAGCCGTCCGGCCAGGGCGTCGCTCAGCGGGTCGGTCACCGCGAGCTCGTCGTGTCGCACCCGATCCCAGGCCGCGCTCGCCAGCCGCATCGCGCGCAGCGGCGAGCCACCGACCAGCAGCATCCCGCCCGGGGTCGGGAGCCGGCGCACGTCGGCGCGCAGCCGGACCCGGAAGCCGTCCGGGAACCGACTCATCCCGCCCTCGAGGACAGTCCGGCTCGGTGGTAGGCCAGCGAGACCATCTCGGCCAGGATCTGGGCGCCCTCGACCGCCGAGGCGCCGGTGGGATCGCCGAGCACGCCGTTGGGCGAGACCGCCGCCACCCCGCCGGCGACCAGGTCGGGCAGCAGCTCGGGCAGTGGGGTGGTGTTGCCGCGGGCCGCCGCGGCCAGTCGCACCCGGGTCGGGGCGAGGTGCAGCATCAGCGAGGTCTCCAGCCGGCCGGCATGGGCATCGGCCCCCGCCCGGCCGGCGGCGGGCGCGCACGGCACCCAGGCCGCCGTACGTCCCTCGAAGCGGAGCCGGTCGACGGCGGCCCGCAGCGCGGCGAGGTTGCCACCGTGGCCGTTGACGAACAGCACCTGCCCGGCCCACTCGCTCAGCGACCGACCGAGCTCCACCAGGACCGAGGTCAGG
Organism: Nocardioides sp.; assembly: GCF_047606145.1. Lineage (GTDB taxonomy): Bacteria > Actinomycetota > Actinomycetes > Propionibacteriales > Nocardioidaceae > Nocardioides. The sequence continues at coordinate 14,325 of NZ_JASGET010000106.1, forward strand.
GCCTCGGTGCCGATCGAGACGGTGCCGGCGAAGGACTGGTGCTCGCCGCTGGCCCCGTAGGGCACCGCCGGCCCGACCAGGCCGCCGACCAGCGGCGCCAGCTCCGCGGCGACGGCGCACGCCACCACCGTGTCGGTGTCCATCGGCAGATGCGGGCCGTGCTGCTCGAAGGAGCCGACCGGCACCAGCACGCCGGTGCCGCGCGGCACCGTGGGCGAGGTCAGGTCCGTCAGGCTCATGGTCGCCGCCGACTGCTCAGGCGCCGAGCTCGAGGATGAAGTCCTCGGGGATCAGCACCGACTCCGGGGTCAGCTCGTCGATGGACGTCAACCCGAGACCCAGCAGCGCGGAGTCGATGCCGGACTTGAGGATGTCGAGCACGTTCTCCACCCCGGCCTGGCCGTTGGCCGCCAGTCCCCACAGATAGGCGCGGCCGATCATCACCGCGTCCGCACCCAGGGCCAACGCCTTGACCACGTCCGAGCCACGTCGCACGCCGCCGTCGAGCAGCACCGTGATCTGGTCGCCGACGGCGTCCGCGATCGGACCCAGCACACGGATGGTGGCCGGCGTCCCATCCAGGTTGTTGCCGCCGTGGTTGGAGACCGAGATGCCGTCCACACCGGCCTCGACGGCCCTCTTCGCGTCGTCGATCCGGGAGACGCCCTTGAGCACGAACGGCAGGCCATCGGAGATCTGCTTCCACTGCCCGGCCATCCAGGCCACGTCCTCCCAGGACGGGGGTGGCGTGGTCATCCACTCGTAGTAGGCGCCGAAGAAGGTGGGCGCCGGACCGCCGTCCGGCGGTGCCAGGTTCGGCGCGGTCAGATCGGGGATCTCGAGCCTGCGGCCGAAGGTGTAGAGCCACCTGACCTTGGTGGCGACCTGCGGTGCGAACCGCACCATCGTGGCGAGGTCGACCTTCTCCGGGATCTCCGGGCTGCCCCAGTCCCGACCCATCGAGAACGACCAGTCGAGGGTGGCGATGAGCGCCTTCGCGCCGGCGTCGTACGCCCGCTGCATGCGCTGCAGCATCACGTCGCGGTCGCCGGTCCAGTACATCTGGAAGAAGGTCTTGTCGCAGGCACCGCAGACCTCCTCCACCGATTTCGAGGCGAAGTTGGACAGGCCCATGACGGTGTTGCGGGCCGCGGCGGCCCGGGCCACCGCGACCTCGCCGTCCGGGTGCACCGCCTGGACGCCGGTCGGGCTGATGATCACCGGCAGGCCGATCTCCTGACCGAGCACGGTACGGGTGGTGATCTTGTCCGCGTGGTGGCCGGCCACGTGCGGGGAGAGACCCAGCCGGGCGAAGGCGGCCTGGTTCTCCTCGATGGTCTGACCCCGCTCGGAGCCGGCCACCAGGGCGCCGTAGACCGGCTTCGGAAGCCGCTTGCGGGCGCGCTGCTGGGCCACGGCGACGGACTCGAACCACGGGTTCTGCTTCCAGGGGTTGTGCAGCCACGTGGGGCGTTCGGTCATCGGGCGGCTCCTTCGAGCTGGGCGGGGGAGGGGACGAATCCGGCGAGCGGGTTCTCCGCGCAGGCCGAGACGGGCGGGGCGGCCGGGGTGGCCAGGGCCTCCTCGCGGGTGCGCAGCTGCAGCAGCACCGGCTGGTTGCGGGTGGCGTTGCGACGCGAGTGGTCCTGGCTGGCGGCCGGGATCGTGCGCGGACCGGCCAGCGCGTGCTCGCCGTACCCCTGCACGCACTCCGGGTCCGGGCCATCGAGCGGCAGCCCGGTGAAGAACTTCGCGGCCATGCAGCCACCGCGGCAGGAGTCGAAGAACTGACACTGCGAGCAGGCCCCGCCGGTCTGCGGCGCACGCAGGTCGGCGAAGAGCTCGGAGGTGCGCCAGACCCCGGCGAAGCCGCCCGGCTCGGTGACGTTGCCGGCCAGGAACTCGGAGTGGATGGCGAACGGGCAGGCGTAGACGTCGCCGATCGGATCGATCAGGCAGACCACCCGGCCGGCACCGCACAGGTTCAGGCCGGGCAGCGCCCCGCTCCCGTCGGCCGGGCCGAAGGCGGCCAGGTGGAAGAAGGAGTCCCCGGTGAGCACCCCTTCGCCGTGTGCGACCAGCCAGTCGTAGAGCTCGCGCTGTTGTTCCGGCAGCGGATGCAACTCGTCCCACACGTCCGCGCCGCGACCCGAGGGACGCAGCCGGGTCAGCCGCAGGGTGGCGCCGTAGGCGTCCGCGATCGCCTTGAACTCGTCGAGCTGCGGAATGTTCTCCCGGGTGCAGACCACCGAGATCTTGGCGTCGGAGAACCCGGCCTCCCGCAGATTCCGCAACGCGGTGATGGCGGTGTCGAAGGAGCCGGGACCGCGCACGCGGTCGTTGACCTCGGCGGTGGCGCCGTCGAGGGAGATCTGGACGTCGACGTAGTCGCTCCCGGCCAGCCAGCGGGCGCGCTCGGGGGTGAGGCGGACTCCGTTGGTGGAGAACTTGACGCCGACATCGTGCGCGGTCGCGTACTCGACCAGGTGCCAGAAGTCGGGGCGGATGGTCGGCTCCCCGCCACCGATGTTGACGTAGAAGACCTGCATCCGCTGCAACTCGTCGATCACCGCCTCGCACTGCTCGGTGGTCAGCTCGCGAGGGTCGCGCCGGCCGCTGGAGGACAGACAGTGGGCGCAGGTGAGATTGCAGGCGTAGGTGAGCTCCCAGGTCAGGCAGATCGGGGCGTCGAGCCCGAGCTCGAACTGCTCGACCAGCCTCGGAAAAGCGGCGTTCATGTCTCGTCCCTTCGACGGATCATGTCGGTGGCGGCCAGGCCGGTCAGCGCGGCGACGTACGCCTGGTGCTGATCGGCCGGTACGCCGCCGGCGGCGAGCGCGGAGCGGACGTCGGGCTGTGTGCCCAGCGCCTCCACGACGGCCACGAGCTCCTTGCGCTTCAGGAAGGTGAGCTTGCGGTTGCCGAAGTGATAGGCGAGGGCGCCGAACGGCTCCGGACGCAGCGCCACCGACGGCGACAGGGTCCAGGCCTCATCGAGCTGGACGGTCATGGCGGTGTGCCCTCTCGGTGCCGGCCGGCTCAGTAGACGCCGCACATGCCGTCGATCGAGACCTCCTCGATCAGGGCGTCGGCGGTGAGCTCCTGCTCGGACCCGGTGGCCCCGGTGAGCTCCGTCTGCTCGTTCTCGGTGACTGCGGTGCTGGGTGTCATGCCGTCCTCCTCGTCGGTGATGGGGTTGTCACGGAGTGTGACCCCACCCACAATATTGACACGGAGGGCCAAAAGTCACTACCCGATCGGGTAGGTGGCGCGTGGAGCCCTCGACGCGACGAGTGAGAGACTTGTGTGATGCCCGGTCCAGCCGTTTCGCAGCCGCCTCAGGCCCCGGTGGTCGTCGGCGGAGAGTCGCGGTCCTCGCTCCGCGGACGCCCCGCGGCGACCTCGCACGGCGAGATCGAGCGGGCCGCCTTCCGGCTCTTCGCCACCGGTGGGTTCGCGGCCACCACCCTCGACGCGATCGCCGCGGAGGTCGGGGTGGGCCGGCGGACCATCGCGCGCTACTACCGGTCGAAGAACGACATCCCGTGGGGTCGCTTCGACCTGACCCTCGCGCACTTCCGGCAGCTGCTCGACGAACAGCCCGCCGACCTCCCGCTGCACGAGGCGGTGCACCGGGCGGTGGTCGACTTCAACGACTTCCCTCGCGATGCGAGCCCCACGCATCGGGACCGGATGCGGCTGATCCTCACCACCCCGGAGCTGCAGGCGCACTCGGTGCTGCGCTACGCCGAGTGGCGCCGGGTGATCGCCGAGTACGTCGCCCGCCGCACCGGGACGAGCCCCGACGACCTCCACCCGCGCACCGTCGCGCAGGTGTCGCTGGCGCTCGCCCTGTCGGCCTACGAGACCTGGCTCGACCATCCCGGCACTGCCCTCCCGGCGCTGGTGGACGAGGCCATGCGCGGGCTGCGCGACTACCTGAGGTGACCGGCCGAGGTGACCGGCCGGAGGGCGGACCCGGCCGGAGGAGTCCGGAGTAGTCTCGGCGGTGCCGGCTCGGCCGGTGGTTCGCACTCGGCCCCAGGAGGGTGCATGGTCAGGCCAGACCTGCAGCAGCGCCGACTCGAGGCGATGCACGCCTGGAACACGTTCGTGGAACGCGGTGACGAGGCGGCCCGGCTGGTGCGCCCGGAGATCTGGTCGAGCTGGACCCGTTCCGGCGCGGCGCTGAGCATCGATGTCGCCGAGGCGCCGCTGGCCGACGAGGACGAGACCAGGGAGTACTGGCGCGGCTCGGCGCTGCAGATCGCTGTCGAGCGGGTCGAGTCGGATCTTCGCCGTACCGCCGAGGACGGCGACCTGGTCATCGCCGTCACCGATCCGGACACCCGGATCCTGTGGACCTACGGCGGCCGGGTGATGCGTCGCAAGGCGGAGCGGGTCAACTTCGTCCCGGGCGGGCTGTGGGACGACGAGTCGGTCGGCACGAACGCGCTCGACCTGGCCGGGAGACAGGACGCCCCGGCGATGGTGTTCAGCGCCGAGCACTACGCCCAGGTGGTGCACAACTGGGTCTGCTGGGCGGCCCCGGTGCACGAGCCCGGGACCGGACGGCAGCTCGGCGTGCTCGACCTGTCCACCACCTGGGACCGCAGCCATCCGATCGGGCTGGCCACCGCGCAGGTGATGGCCCGGCTGATCGAGACCGCGCTCCCCGCGCGCTCGCCGCGTCGCGCCGGCCCCGAGGAGATCTTCGCGCCCGGGTTGGTGATGACCCTGTTGGGCACCGCGGAGACCCGGCTCGACGGCCAGCGGCTGCTGCTCAACCGGCGCCAGACCGAGATCCTGGCACTGCTCGCGCTGCACCCCGACGGGCTCTCACTGGATCAGCTGCACGCGATGGTCTATGGCGACCAGGCGGTCACCGTCTCCACCCTCAAGGCGGAGGTCTCGCACCTGCGGCACGCGCTCGGCGGCCAGCTCGCCTCGCGGCCGTACCGGTTGCTGATGCCGGTGGACACCGACGTCGAGCACGTGCTCGCGCTGATCCGGCAGCGCAAGGTCCGTGCGGCGGTGGAGGCGTACGGCGGCGACCTGCTCCCCGGCACCAACAGCCCCGCCCTGACCGAGCTCGCCGAGTACGTCGCCGTCGCGCTGCGCGAGGCGCTGCTGGCCGACCCCGAGCCTGAAGCCGTCCTCGACTACGCCCAGCGTGCGCCCTACGACACCCAGGTGGTGGAGGCCTGCCTGCATGACCTCGGCGCCCGCTCCCACCCCGCATTGCCCCTGCTCCGCGCCCGGCTCGCCGCCGCCCGCTGACCGAACAGAGCCAAATGGACCTTCAAGCCTCGGTGAGCAGAGGCAAATGGGCCCTCGGGCTCCGGCGAACAGAGCCACATGGGCGCTGCGACGGCGGTGAGCAGAGGCACATGGTGGTCAGGTGGTTGCCGAACGGATCGCGCAGCGCGCAGTCGACGCCGTACGGCTCCTCAGTCGGCTCCTCGGTGAACTCGACGTCCTTGGCCCAGAGCTCGTCGTAGGTCCTCTGGCAGTCGTCGGTGGTGAGGATCGCGGCGACACCGAGGACGCCCTCGGTGACCAGGTCTCGGACCTGCGCAGCGGTCTCCTCCGAGTGGCCCGGTGGACCGGGGACCTCGAGCAGCAGATGCCGGCCGGATCGGCAGGCAACGCAATCGTCAGCCACCGCATGAAGCCCAGGTCGACGTCGAGGCTCAAGGGGGTGGCCCGACACCTCGAGTGTTCCGGGAGGTCAGCACCGGTCCGGAGCGTCTCGCGGGGGCTGCGCGACGCGCCGGGTGATCGGTGGTTCCGCTCGTTTGTGATTAAGTGGATGACCGATCTGGACCCGAGACGCTCGACCAGGGAGGCGCATAGGACGTGTGGGACTTCATCAAGGACCGCCACCAGCAGATCCTGTACGACGCGTTCCAGCACGTCTACCTGGTAGTGCTGGCGGTCATCATCGCCATGGTGATCGCGGTGGTGCTGGCGGTCCTGGTGACCACGTTCCCGAGGATCCTCGGCATCCCGACCGCGCCGACCGCCAACTCGTTGAGTGCGATCGGGCTCACCATCCCGTCCTTCGCCCTGATCGGACTGTTGTTGCCGCTGACGCACATCGGCGCGAACACCGCGCTCATCTGCGTCTGCTTCTACGCCATCTTCCCGATCCTGCGGAACGCGGTGGTCGGTCTCGACGGGGTCGACGCCACCCTGATCGAGTCGGCGCGTGGGATGGGGATGGGCGAGATCGCGATCCTGGCCAGGATCAAGGTGCCGCTGGCCTGGCCGGTGATCCTGGCCGGCATCCGCGTCTCGTTGCAGATGTCGATGGGCGTGGCAGCGATCGCGGCGTTGGTCCTCGGTCCCGGACTGGGGAGCTACATCTTCACCGGCCTGGCCCAGGTGGGCGGCACCAATGCGGTCAACTACGCGCTGGTCGCCACGCTCGCCATCGTCATCCTCGCGCTCGCGCTCGACCTGCTGCTTCTTCTGCTCGGCCGACTCACCATCTCGAAGGGGATCCGCGCCTCATGACCGATACCACCCATTCGGACACCATCAGTGGGGTCGAGATCACCCTCGACAACGTCGTCAAACGGTATCCGGGGCAGAAGGCCCCGGCGGTCGACTCCTTGAGCCTCACCATTCCGGCCGGCGAGGTGGTCATGTTCGTGGGCCCGTCGGGCTGCGGCAAGACGACCTCGCTGAAGATGATCAACCGCCTCATCGAGCCGACTTCGGGCACCATCAGGATCGACGGTGAGGACATCCGCGGCAAGGGCGCCGACGAGCTGCGCCGCAGCATCGGCTACGTGATCCAGGGCGGCAGCCTGTTTCCCCACATGAGCGTGGCGAAGAACATCGCGATCGTGCCCAGGATGCTCGGCTGGTCGAAGGGCCGGATCGCCGAACGCGTCGACGAGCTGCTCGATCTCGTCGGCCTCGATCCGGAGCGCTATCGCGACCGATACCCGCGCGAGCTCTCCGGCGGGCAGCAGCAGCGGGTCGGCGTCGCCCGCGGCCTGGCGGCGGACCCACCGGTGATCTTGATGGACGAGCCGTTCGGCGCGGTCGACCCGATCACCCGACAGCGGCTCCAGGACGAGCTGCTCAGCATCCAGCGCGAGCTTCGCAAGACGATCGTCATGGTCACCCACGACATCGACGAGGCGGTCAAGCTCGGTGACCGGGTGCTGATCCTCGCCGAGCAGGCACGGGTCGCGCAGTACGACACCCCGGAGACGATCCTGGCGGCACCGGCGAACGACTTCGTCGATGACTTCGTCGGCTCGGGGTCGGGCCTCAAGCAGCTCTCCCTGACCCGTGTCTCCGCCATCGAGCTGTCTATCAGGACGACGGCTCGGGTGGGTGAGGAGAGCGCCGACGTGGTCGCCCGGGCCGAGCAGGCCGGCGACGCCTCGGTGGTGATCCTGGATGATCGCAACCGGCCGGTGGCCTGGCGGTTCCTGCGCCAGTTGCGGCGCTCGTCGCAGGTGCAGCCCGGAGACCGCGAGTCACTGATCACCCTCGACCACCGTGCCACGCTCAACGACGCGCTGGACACGATGCTCACCTCCAGCCACGGCGGCGCGCTCGTCTGCGGCGACCGGGACCAGTATCTCGGCATCATCGACTTCGACAGCGTGACCGAGCACATGCGGGCGGTGGAGAAGCACGCCGCCGAGGTGGTCGGATCCTCGGCCACGCAGCCGACGGGCTACGCGCCCACCGGGGAGGGCACGCCGTGACCGAACACTCGGTGAGCCCAGGAGCCACCGTCGAGCTCCCGAAGGGAGATCGTCCGCCGCGGCGGCGGCGCCGACGTGACACGCGCGGTGACGGCGAGTCCTTCGGCATGCTGTGGGTGCTGCCCTTGGTGGTCCTGCTGGTCTTCGGGGGGTACGTCTGGTGGCGTCAGAGTGCGGACCTCGACTCCATCGAACGCTCCGCACTGGCCTGGCCGGCCATCCGCGGCGAACTGTGGCAGCACGTCAAGCTGACCGTCGTCTCGTCGGCGATCGTGGTGGCGGTCGCGGTGCCGCTCGGCGTCCTGGTCACCCGCGGCCGGGCCAAGGCGATCGCCCCCTTCGTGGTCGCCGTCGCCAACACCGGCCAGGCGGCGCCGTCGATCGGGCTGCTGGTGCTGCTGGCGATGTGGCTCGGCTTCGGCTTCTGGACCGCGATCCTGGGGCTGAGCCTCTACGGTCTGCTGCCGGTGCTGCGCAACACCATCACCGGGCTGCAGGGCGTCGACCAGACACTCGTCGAGGCGGGTCGTGGCCTCGGCATGTCCGCGGCCGCCGTACTCCTCCGGATCGAGCTGCCGCTGGCCCTGCCGGTGATCATGGCCGGGATCCGCACCGCACTCGTCCTGGTCGTCGGCACGGCGGCGCTGGTGACCTTCATCGGCGCGGGCGGCCTGGGCGGCGCGCTGGACTCGGGCATCACGCTGTTCCGCTTCCCGGTGATGGTCGCGGCCGCGGTGCTGATCGCGCTGCTCGCCCTGCTGGTCGAGTGGGCCGGCCGCGTGCTCGAGGTCGTCTTCCGGCCGAAGGGGATCTGATGAGCGCGCGGACTCGCCGAACGAGGGCCATGCGCGCGCCGCTCGCCACGCTGGTGGCCATCCTGGCGTTGACGCTTTCCGGCTGTGGGATCGGTCTGGGCACCGCCGGCGGCTACACCGCGTCCGGGACGCTGGCCGGTCCCGTCGCCGGAGTGAAGCGACTCGACGGAGCGAGCATCGCGGTCGGCTCGAAGAACTTCACCGAGCAGGTATTGCTCGGCAAGATGACCGTCATCCTGCTCAAGTCGGCCGGTGCCGACGTCAAGGACCTGACGAACATCCCGGGCAGCGCGGCGGCGCGGCAGGCGCAGCTGGTCGGCCAGGTGCAGATGATGTGGGAGTACACCGGCACCGCGTGGCTGACCTACCTCAACCACGACAAGCCGATCGCCAACTCGCACAAGCAGTACGTCGCCGTCCGCGACGAGGACCTCGCCGAGAACGACCTGGTGTGGCTGCCGCCGACGCCGATGAACGACACCTACACCATGGCCATCAACCAGGCGACGGCGAAGAAGTACGGCATCACCAAGCTGTCGCAGATGTCGAAGGTGCCGGCCGCGGACCGCACGTTCTGCGTCGAGTCGGAGTTCACCGACCGTCCCGACGGGCTGAAGGGCATGCTGCAGACCTACGGCCTGCCGCTCGGGGAGTCCGGCGGGATCCCGCGCTCCAACCTGCTCACCCTGCAGACCGGCGCGATCTACGACGCCACCGCCAAGGGTCAGTGCACCTTCGGCGAGGTGTTCACCACCGATGGCCGGATCAACGCCCTGCACCTGACGGCGCTCCAGGACGACAAGAGCTTCTTCCCGAAGTACAACGGCTCGCTGGTCATCCGCAAGGACCTGTTGACGGAGTATCCACAGCTCACCGATCTGTTCGCGCCGGTCAGCAAGAGGCTCACCAACAAGGTCATCGCCCAGCTCAACGCGGAGGTGGACGTGGACGGTCGCGAACCGGGCGACGTGGCCTATGACTGGCTGGTCAGCGAAGGGCTGATCGCCGGCTGAGCCGAGCCAACGATCCACCAACCCTCGCGGACCTACGGTGACCTCGACCACGTTGGCGGCCGGGAGTCGGCGATTCCCCGGCCCGTGAGGATGGAGTGTCCATGGCTCGGATCAGCCTGAGGGTCGACGGAATGCTGGTCTCCGACGACGTCGAACCCCGCACCCTGTTGGTGCACTATCTGCGCGAGACCCTCGGCAAGACCGGAACCGTCGTCGGCTGCGACACCAGCAACTGCGGCGCCTGCACGGTCCATCTCGACGGCGAGTCGGTGAAGTCCTGCAACATGCTCGCGGTCCAGGCGGACGGCCACGAGATCACCACCATCGAGGGGCTGGCCGCCACCGCCGGCGCGGACCTGCATCCGGTCCAGGAGGCGTTCCGTGAGTGTCACGGCCTGCAATGCGGCTACTGCACGCCGGGAATGATCATGCAGAGCGTCGACCTGCTCAACCGCAACCCGAAGCCCACCGAGACCGAGATCCGCGAGGGGCTCGAGGGCAACCTGTGTCGCTGCACCGGCTACCACAACATCGTCCGGGCGGTGCAGTACGCCTCCGGCCAACTGGAGGACGCGACGGCCGGGGTGAGCGAGCCGTGACCGCCGTACGGACTCCGCCGGAGGCGACCCCGGAGATCGGTCGCGACCGCCGGCGCAAGGAGGACGCTCGGCTGATCACCGGCCGCACCCGCTGGACCGACAACATCACGTTGCCGGGCATGCTGCACCTGGCGATGGTGCGCAGCCCGTTCTCCCACGCCACCATCACCGGCATCGACACCGAGGCCGCCCGGGAGGCGGTCGGCGTCGTCACCGTGATCACCGCCGCCGACCTGGACGACAGCCTCGGCGTCTGCATCAACGCCTGGCCGATCACGCCCGAGCAGAAGGCTCCGGTGCACACTCCGATCGCCGGCGACCGGGTCAGCTTCGCCGGCGAGATCGTCGCCGTCGTGGTCGCCCGCTCCGCGGCCGAGGCCCGCGACGCCGCCGAGCTCGTCGAGGTGGACTACGACGAGCTCCCGGCGGTGGTCGACCTGGCCGAGGCGGTCACCGACTCGGTCCTCGCCCACCCGGAGCTGGGCACCAACAAGAGCGCGCTCTGGGCCTTCGACAGCGCCGAGGCCGGCACCGGCGGCGACGTCGAGGAGGCGATCGAGGCCGCGCGCGCCGACGGCATCGTGATCGAGCGGGAGTTCCGCCAGCAGCGGCTCATCCCGGCGTTCATGGAGCCCCGCTCGACGGTGGTCGACCCGACCGGCGAGCAGATCACCATGTGGAGCGCCACCCAGATCCCGCACGTGCTCCGCTTCGCCCTGGCCGCCACCACCGGTGTGCCGGAGTCCAAGATCCGGGTGATCGCTCCCGACGTCGGCGGCGGGTTCGGCGGCAAGCTGCAGCAGACCCCCGAGGAGATGCTGGTCTTCGCCCTCGCCCGGCGACTCGGCAGGCCGGTGAAGTACACCGAGACCCGCTCGGAGTCGTTGCAGGCCGCCCATCACGGTCGCGACCAGATCCAGCGGCTGACCCTGGCCGCCACCCGGGACGGCCGGGTCACCGGGCTCAAGGTGGAGCTGGTCGCCAACCTCGGTGCGCACGTCGCCCTGGTCGGCGGGGGAGTGCCGGTGCTCGGCGCGTTCATGTTCAACGCGATCTACAAGTTCCCGGCCTACCACTTCAGCTGCCAGACCGTCTTCACCAACACCGCCTGGACCGACGCCTACCGCGGCGCCGGTCGCCCGGAGGCCACCTTCGGCATCGAACGGATGATGGACGAGCTCGCCGCCGAGCTGGGCGTCGACCCGTTCGTCGTCCGGGAGAAGAACTGGATCAGGCACGAGGAGTTCCCCTTCACCACCGTCTCCGGGCTGCAGTACGACTCCGGCAACTACGAGGCGGCCACCGCCAAGGCCAAGGAGACCTTCGGGTACGACGCCCTGCGCGCCGAGCAGGCCCAGCGCCGCGCCAGCGGCGACCGGGTACAGCTCGGCATCGGCGTCTCCACCTTCACCGAGATGTGCGGTCTGGCGCCGAGCCGGGTGCTCGGCTCGCTGGACTACGGTGCCGGCGGCTGGGAGCACGCCGAGATCCGGATGCTCGCCACCGGCAAGGTCGAGGTGATCACCGGGGCCAGCGCGCACGGGCAGGGCCATGAGACCGCCTTCAGCCAGATCGTGGCCGACCGGCTCGGCGTGCCGTTCGAGGACGTCGAGGTGCTGCACGGCGACACCCAGATCGCCGCCAAGGGCCTCGACACCTACGGCTCGCGATCGCTGGTGGTCGGCGGCGAGGCGCTGGTGCGGGCCACCGACAAGGTGATCGAGAGGGCCACGCCGATCGCTGCCCACCTGCTCGAGGCCAGCGTCGACGACATCGACTTCGCCGGCGGCAGGTTCAGCGTCCGCGGCACCGACCAGGGTGTCGGCATCGCCGAGGTCGCGTTGGCCGCCTTCGCCGCGCACCACCTGCCCGACGGGGTCGAGCCGAGCATCGATGCCGAGGCCACCTTCGACCCGGTCAACTTCAACTACCCGCACGGCACCCATCTGTGTGCCGTCGAGGTCGACACCGAGACCGGCCGGGTCAGGCTCCGCTACTACGTCTGCTGCGACGACATCGGCGTGGTGATCAACCCGCTGATCGTCTCCGGGCAGGTGCACGGCGGACTGGTCCAGGGCATCGCCCAGGCGCTGTGGGAGGAGGCGATCTACGACGATGCCGGCACCCTGGTGACCGGCTCGTTCGTCGACTACCTGCTGCCCACCGCCGCCGACACGATCAGCTTCGGGGTCGAGCACACCACCACTCCGGCGACCACCAACTCGCTGGGTGCCAAGGGGGTGGGCGAGGCCGGCACCATCGCCTCCACCCCGGCGGTGATCAACGCGGTGGTCGACGCCCTGCGACCGCTCGGCATCCGCGACATCGTCATGCCGGCCACGCCCGCCCGGGTGTGGCGGGCGATCCAGGACGCAACCGGCGCACAGGCAGGAGCAGACCAGTGATCCCCGCACCGTTCGACTACGTGGCCCCGACGACCCTCGACGAGGCGCTGGCGGCGCTCACCGAGCACGGCGACGAGGCCAAGATCATCGCCGGCGGGCAGAGCCTGCTGCCGGTCCTCCGGATGCGGCTCAACGCACCGGAGTGGGTCATCGACCTGGGTCGGATCGACACGCTGAAGGGCATCGGCGACGACGGCGACGCCATCCGGATCGGAGCGATGACCCGGCACGCGGACGTGGCCGCCGATCCCCTGGTGGCCGAGCACGCCGCGCTGCTGGCCGAGGCGACGGCGACGGTGGCCGATGAACAGGTGCGACACCGAGGCACGTTCGGCGGCGCCCTGGCCCATGCCGACCCGGCCGGGGACCTCGGTGCCCCGGCACTCGCGCTCGGCGCGGAGTTCCTCATCGCCGGGCCGGGCGGTGAGCGCCGTGTGCCGGCCGACGACTTCTTCACCGGGCTCTTCGAGACCGCGATCGGCGAGGACGAGATCCTCACCGCGGTCCGGATCCCCAAGCACACCGGCTGGGGAGCCCACTACGAGAAGTTCGTCCGGGTGGCCCACCAGTGGCCGATCGTGGCGGTCGGCGCCTCGGTCGCGGTCGAGGACGGCACCGTGGTCGGCGCCGCGGTCGGGCTGACCAACATGGGCAGCACTCCGTTGCGGGCGCGCGGGGTCGAGCAGGCCCTGGTCGGGCAACCGGCCACCGCGGACGCCGTACGGGCCGCGGCCGAGCGGGCGAGTGAGGGGACCGATCCGCCGGCTGACCTCAACGGTGACGCGGACTATCGTGCACATCTGGCAACCGTGCTCACCCGGCGGGCCCTGCTCGCCGCTATCGAAGGATGACGCCTTGGACCTCACCCACAGCTTCACCGTCCCGACCTCGATCGAGGAGACCTGGGAGAGCTTCGGCGACGTGGCGGGGCTGGCCGAGTGCTTCCCCGGCGCCCAGGTGACCTCCGCCGAGGGGGACTCCTTCGAGGGCACCGTCAAGGTCAAGCTGGGCCCGATCGCGCTGGTCTACGCCGGCTCCGGCACCTTCACCGAGAAGGACGAGGCCGCCCACCGGCTGGTCGTCGAGGCGAAGGGACGCGACAAGCGCGGCAACGGTACGGCGGGTGCCACGGCGACCATCACCATGGCCGCGGCGGAGGCCGGCACGTCGGTCGAGGTGGTCACCGACCTGTCCATCACCGGGAAGCCGGCGCAGTTCGGCCGTGGTGTGATGCAGGACGTCTCGGACAAGCTGCTGGGGCAGTTCGTGGCGTGCCTGGAGAAGAAGTCGGCCGTCGAGGAGCCGGCCGCGGACGAGTCGGCTGCCGAGGCGCCCGCGGCGTCGTCCGAGTCGTCGTCCGAGTCGTCGGACGCACCGTCGGACGCACCGGCGGAGTCTGCCGCGGCAACCGCGGCCGCCGAGGGACCGGCCGACAACCCGCCGCCGAGCGCCTCGGAGACGCCGGTGACTGCCGAGCCGGCTGCGGCCCAGCCGAAGCCCACCCAGCCGAAGCCCACCCAGCCGAGGTCTACCCAGGCCGGCGCCTCGAACGACGACGCGCTCGACCTCGGCGCGACCGTGCTGCCGGTGCTGGTCAAGAGCTACGGCAAGCAGGCGGCGGTCGTCCTCGGCGGCCTGCTCGCCCTGCTCGTCGTACTCCGCCTGGTACGCCGCCGCTGAAGCCGGTCGCTCAGCCAGCCGGTCGGGATCCGGGTCGAGCCGGAGGAGTGGAGCCGCAGGGAGTGGCCTGCTCACCAGCTGGGCTCGTAGCCGAACGAGCCGTCGTCGCTCTGCTGCTTCGCGCGCTCGCGGCTGCCCTGGCGGTTGCGCTCGGCCAGCCTCTCCTCCTTGCTCCTGCCGGTCCTGTTCCTCTCGCTCGAGGTGCCGTTCTTGTGCTGCTGACGGCGGTGATGCTTCGTGGACCTCTCGCGGTCCTTGCCACCGTCCTTCGGGTGGCGGCGGTGCCGCGCGGAGGTGCTCGGCGGCGGATCGAGCTTGCGCTCCAGCCGCTCCTTGACGGCGGCCGCCTGTCTCGACTGTCGCTCGCCCTGACCGGCGTCGGTGGGGCACCCACCCTCGGTGAGTGCCGCGATGCCGGCGCGCCAGGAGTCCTGGGCGTCGGTGGGCGCGGCCCCGGTGTCGCCGACCGCGCCGTCGGCGGCGTCCGCGGCCGCGTCGTCGCCGATCGCCTCGTCGGCGAGCGCCAGGTTGATCCGCACCGTGCACTCCTGCGCGCTCGGCACGCTGCGCAGCGCCTCGGTGAACAGGTCCCGCGCCCGCTGGTGGTCGGCGAGGAGGAAGGCGGCGTCGCCGGCGTCGAAGTGCGCGATCCACGGCTCCAGCAGGTTGACGGCCCGGTTGGCGTCGTACTCCTCGAAAGCGCGCGGCCCGTTCGCCTGGCGCCAGGCGTCGCCGCCGGCCCGGTCGTGGCTGCGCATCGTGACCACCTCGACGGTGAAGGCGAGCGCCACCAGCAGCGGCAGCAGCCCGGCCAGGTAGAGCACCCGGCGCCGCCGCGCGCGGGGGTTCTCCGCCCCGGTCCCGGCGGTCATCGCAGCAGCTCCCTGGCTCGGCGCGCCGCCCGTCGCTGGGACCACAGCTCGGCGGCGAGCAGTGGGAGCAGTCCGAGGGCGAAGACGTAGGTCCGCTCGGCGCGTGTCCTGGTGGTGCGGCGGGAGTCGCGTTCGTCGGCGCCGAAGCCGGTCGCGATCGCCCTGATCTCGGCCTGGTCGGCGTCGGTGCGGTGCACCAGCTTCACGTCGAGCTGATCGGCGACCTCGGCCAGGTTGTCGCCGTCGTAGTGCGAGATCGCGTCCTGGCCCGGGTCCGAGGGATCACTCACGTATCCCTCGGACGGACGGTCCTGATCCTGCAGCATCGGACCGCCCGGGGTGGTGCCGTAGCCGAGCACCACCCCTCCGTCGGCGTGCGTGGTCCATGGCACGAACGAGGCCTGGTCGCCGGGGGCGGTGTTCTCCCCGTCGCTGACCAGTACGACGATCCGGCGCCGATCGGGATGGCTGCCGGCATCCTCCGCCAGCAGCCTGGAGACGGTGCGCAGCGGGGCATCGATCCGTGACCCGACCCCGTCGTACTGTCCCTCCACCTGGAGCGCGTCGACGAAGGCGTCGAACGCCGCGACGTCGGTGGTGAACGGCAGCTCGGTGCGCACCACCTCGCCACCGAAGCTCACCGCGGCGAAGCGCACCCCGGGCAGGGCCCCGGCCAGCGACCGCAGGTCCCGGCGCACCAGGTCGAGGCGTGGCCGGTGGCCCGGACCGTCCTGGGCGATCATCGACCGGGTTCGGTCGACGACCACCACCACGTCCAGGCTGCTGGACCTGATCCGCACCGTCTCGTGCCCCCAGCCGGGTCGCGCCAGGATGAGGAGCATCAGCAGCACGATGCCCACCCGGCGACCGACCCGTGCGGTGGCGCGCGCGCTCACCGCCCGGCCTCCTCGACTCGCGGCCGGCCCGGGCGACGGACGAGCGCGACCGTCCACCCGGCCAGCAGCATCGTCACCCCGACCCCGGTGAGGGCAATGGCCATCCCGGGTCGGTCGGCGCGGCTGATCACCGGCGGGTCCAGCACGGTCCGGGTGTGCAGCCGGCGGATGCCCGCCACGATCGAGTCCACCGATCGGTCCTCGCCGAGCAGGGAGAAGGTGCCGCCGGAGTCGGTCATCGCGGTGGCGAACTCCGTGCGCTGCTCGGGCAGATAGGCGAGGTCCGGTGCGCCGATCCCGTAGAGCCGCACGTGGTGTCGCTGGGCGTAGGTCGACGCCTCGGCCAGGGTGTACAGCGGCGGCGAGGTCCCCCACGGCTCGTTGTCCGAGGTCACGACCACCGCCCGGCCGCGGGCACCGGCGGACTGGTCGAACCGCTGCACGCAGGAGACGATCCCGTCGCTGATGATCGAGGCCCGGTCCCGGTTGAGATAGGTGCCGGCGGCGTAGTCGTCGGCACCGACCAGGCTGCCGAAGGCCTCGGCGGCCTGGTCGAGCTGGCGCTTGACGAACGCGTAGTCGTCGGTGAGCGGGAAGACCGTCACCGCGGCATCGCTCCACAGCACCAGGCTGATCCGCTCGCCGTGCAACTCGTCGACGATGTCGGAGAAGGCGGCGATCACGTCGGCGTCCTCGTCCAGCATCGAAGCCGAGGCGTCCATGCACAGCACGATGTCCCGGGTGGAGTGGCTGGTCTGGCTGACCGAGGTGGCGGCGGGCCGGGCCGCTAGCAGGATCGCGCCGGCCGCGGCGATCACCACCGCGATGCTCTGCCACCGCGCCAGCCGCGCGGCGCTCCTGGCCAGCGCGTGGAAGCGCGGCAGCCGTCGGACCCGCTCGGAGTGCGCGATCAGCACCGGATCGGCCGGGGGCCGGTGGTGGCGGCCGGCGTGCCGCGAGGCCAGCAGCAGTACGACGACCAGGGCGGCCGCCAGCGCCAGGCCGAGCCACGGCCAGGTCAGGTCCACGACGTCACCACCCCGATGGCGCGACGGGCGGCGTCGTCGAACCGCTCGGTGGCGTGGCCCTCCTCCGTCGGGGCGAAGGAGGGTGGATGCATCAGCTCGATCGCCGAGATCAGCAGCTCCTCTCGTGGAGGAACGCCGTGCCGGCGCAACCGGCGCAGGTCGTCGAGAGTCATCCGGTCGGCCGGCAGCGCGCTGACCGCGCCGACGTAGGAGCGGACGATCCGGCTGACCCGCTGGTGGCCCTCGCGGGCGCTGAGTCGGCCGGTGGCCACGGCGCGCTGGATACGCTCCAGCTCGGCCAGGTGCTCCGGTCGCGGGTCGGCCGGCGGTGCCGTGGGTGGCGGCGCGGTCG
>NZ_JASGET010000107.1:0-13373 GCF_047606145.1 Nocardioides sp.
AGATCTCATGCTGGTCCTCCACGGACAAGCGAGCAGGGCGGTCAGCCACCGGCCGGCGGTTCATCGGGAAGCCTCACCACACACCCGCTGCAATCAGCGCCGACACACGGATGGTGCACCAATGAGCAGTTCTCGGGATCCGGATGACGCCTCACCGCCGCCGGCACCGCTGCCGCAGGCGCCACCCATCGACCCCCGCACGCGTCCGCCGCAGCCGGTGCGGGACGGTTGGTGGGCGGGCGACGCGGTGCTGGCCTGGGTGATCTTCGCGGCCGACGTGGTGCTCGCCTTCTTCCTGTCGGTCGCGTTCGGCATCTTCACGCTGGTGGACGCCGCCAGCTGTCAGGAGGGAGAGAGCTGTGGTGGCCGGAGTGGGGCGATCTTCCTGCCGTGGCTGGTGGTCGCGGTGCTCGGCGTGGTGCTGGGGTATCTGTCGCGTCGCAAGGTGGTGATCTTCTGGATCCCGCTGGTGGTTGGTCTGGGGACCCTCGGCTGGATCTCCTACGAGCTGCACCAGTGAGGTCGCCCGGTTGCCGCGACGCGTCCCTGTGCCGGCCAGGCTCACTCCCGTTCCGGCGGGACCAGCCCGGACTCGTAGGCCAGCACGACCGCCTGGACGCGGTCGCGCAGGTCCAGCTTGGCCAGGATGCGACCCACGTGGATCTTCACGGTGTGCTCGGAGAGGTAGAGGTCGGCGGCGATCTCCCGGTTCGATCGGCCCCGGGCCATCAGCCCGAACACCTCGCGTTCGCGCTCGGTGAGATCCGCGATCACCTCCGGCCGGGCCATCCGCGCGGGAGCTGACCGCTCGGCCGGCGCGGCCTCGCTCCGGTGGGCGTCGTCGCCCGGGAGGGAGGCGAACCGGTCGACCAGGTGCCTGGTCGCCGCCGGGGCGAGCACCGCCTCGCCCCGGGCGATGGTGCGGATCGCCGCGACCAGGGTCTGTGGGGCGGCATCCTTGAGCAGAAACCCGCTGGCACCGGCCCGGATGCCGTCGAAGACGTGCTGGTCGAGGTCGAAGGTGGTCAGGATCAGGACCCGGCTGGCGGGATGGTCGGCCACGATCCGGGCGGTCGCGGTGATGCCGTCGGTGCCGGGCATCCGCACATCCATGAGGACGACGTCCGGGCTGAGCTCGGCGATCAGGGCGAGTCCCCGGTCGGCATCGTCGGCCTCGCCCACCACCGTCAGATCGGGCTCGGCGTCGATGACCAGCCGCAGCCCCATCCGCAGCAACGGCTGGTCATCGACCAGGATCACCCGGATCATGCACTCGTCCCTTCGTCGGTGGCTTCAGGGCCGAGTCCATCTCCAGCCCCGACGTCAGCTCCATCTTCAGCCACGACCTCAGCCTCGACCTCAGCCATGACCTCAGCCCCGGGCAGCGGGATCCGCGCCTCGACCCGCCAGCCCGACGGCGTCCGCGGCCCGGACCTCAGGTCACCCTCGACCGCGTGCACCCGAGCATTCATCCCGGCCAACCCGCGGCCCGGTCGCCAGTCGTGGACCGGGCCCGTCCCGGCGCCGTCATCGGTCACGGCGAGGGTCACCGCGTCCGGCGAGAACCGGATCGTGACGCCTGCACGCGCCCCGGCGGGTGCGTGTTTGAGGGTGTTGGTGAGTGCCTCCTGGACGAGCCGGTAGACGGCGAGCTCGGTCTCGGCGGCGAGCTGTCGCGGCGTCCCGGTGACGGTGAGGTCGACAGGTAGGCCGGTCGACCTGACCTGTTCGACGAGCGCGTCGAGATCGGCCAGCCCGGGCAACGGGCTGCGGGACTCGTCCGGCCCGCCGACCGTCGGCGCCGAGCTGGCACCGTCCGGACCCTCCAGCGCATTCGCACCATCCGGATCCCCGGGTCGCTCCGGAGCGCCGAGGACGCCGAGCAGCCGGCGGGTGTCGCGCAGTGCGTCCCGGCCGGTGGCCGAGACCGTGCCGATGACCTCGGCCGCCTGTGCGGGGTCGGTCCCGACCAGCCGGCCGGCGCCGTCGGAGAGGGCCACCATGACGGTGAGGTGATGGGCGACGATGTCGTGCATCTCCCGCGCGATCCGGGCGCGCTCGGCGGCCGCGGCCAGCCGGTTGGTCTGGTCACGCTCGTGCTCCAGCCGGGCCGCCCGCTCGACCAGTTGGGCGACGTACGCCCGCCTGGTGGCGGAGTACAGCCCGAGACCGACCGCGGCGGTGACCATGCCGGTCAGCAGCACCAGCAACAGGAGCTTGTTGCCGTGCAGCACCAGCACCGCCGCGACGGTGCCGACCTCGACCGCGATGGCGGCGAGCAGCGCCTGGCGCCGAGGGCGGTAGGCGGCCACGGTGTACAGCGCGATCGGCAGGGCGAAGTTGGCGGCCAGCGCGATGTCCCAGACCCCGGCCGCGATCGTGGCCGCGAAGACCACCAGGAAGATCGGGACCGGCCAGACCCGGCGCAGCAGCAGCGGCAGGTCCAGGACCAGGACGGCGAGCACCGCCACCCAGTGCGGCGAGGGCTCGTGCCGGGTGAAGTGGGGCATGGCGAACGCCAGCGCCACCACCACCACGAAGACGTCGAGGACCCACGCACGCGCGGGGCGGGTGAGTGGGTCCACGACGTCGATTATCGACCGTGCACGCGGCCTGGCTCAGGCGTCGCGTCGGCGCAGCTGCCAGGCCGCGGCCGCGACCAGTACGACGGCGTACCCGCACAGCACGGCGAACCCCGTCCACGGCGCCAGCGTCTCCTCGCTCATCGAGGAGCCGAACAGCGCGCCGGCGGCATTGCTGGGCAGGTACGGCGAGATGGCCGAGTTCCACGAGTCGGGCAGCAGGCTCATCAGCGGCGGGACCACGAAGAAGACCGCGACGAACGTCGAGATCCCGGCGGCGGTGTTGCGCAGCAGGGTGCCGATGGCGAGCCCGATGACCGCGACCACCGCGATCGCCAGTCCGGCACCGACCACCGACCGCAGCGCACCGTCGGCGCCCAGCCCGACTCCCAGGCCATGGCCGTTCAGGATCGCCTGGCCGAGCAGGAAGGCGGCCAGCGTGGCCACCAGCGTGACCACGAACGCGACGACGAAGGTGATGGTGACCTTGGCCCACAGCACCGGCAGGCGCCTCGGTACGGCGGTCAGGGTGGCCCGGATCATTCCGGTGGCGTATTCGCCGGTCATCAGCAGCACCCCGAGGACGCCGATGGCCAGCTCGGCGAAGGTGAGGCCGCCCAGACTGATCGCGATCGGGTCGAAGGTCGCCCGCTCGGCCGCCGTCATGGTGTCGTAGGCGCCGCCTCGCAGGGCGCTGATCAGCGCGCCGAGGCCGACGATCAAGCCGCTCGCGATGAGCAGGGTGATCAGCGGTGAGCGCAGCGAGCGGAACTTGGTCCATTCCGCGCGCAGCACCCGTGCCTGGGTGACGCCCACGCCCGCCGTGGCGCCGCGGCCGCCGGGCGCCGCGTCGACGGAGGCGACGGAGGTGGTGGAGGTGGTGGGGGTGAGCGGCGCGGTGGGAGAGGTGCTCATGCCGCCTCCGTCCGGTACTCCACGGCTTCGTCGGTCAGCTGCATGAAGGCCTCCTCCAGGGATGCGCTGCGGGCGGACAGCTCGTGCAGCGGCAGCCGCGCCCGCCATGCCACGTCGCCGATCTCGGCGGCGCTCAGGCCGGAGACGTCCAGCACACTCGGCTCCGGACTCGTCACGGTGACGGTGGGGCCGAGCAGCAGGCGGCGCAGCTCGGTGGCCTCGGGGGAGCGGACCCGCACGCTGTTGCCGCCGGCCATCGCGATGAACTCGGCGACGCTGGTGTCCGCGATCAGCCGCCCGCGACCGATCACCACCAGCCGGGACGCGGTCTGGGACATCTCGCTCATCAGGTGCGAGGAGACGAACACGGTACGGCCCTGCTCGGCCAGCTCGGTGAGCATGGTGCGGATCCACCGCACGCCCTCGGGGTCCAGGCCGTTGACGGGCTCGTCGAGCACCACCGTCTGCGGATCGCCGAGCAGGGCGGAGGCCACCCCGAGGCGCTGCCCCATCCCGAGGGAGAAGCCACCGACCCGCCTGCGGGCCACGGCGCCCAGCCCGACCTGCTCGATGACCTCGTCCACCCGGCGCCGACCGAGCCCGTTGGTCTGTGCCAGCGCCAGCAGGTGGTGGCGCGCGGAGCGGCCGGTGTGGACCGCCTTCGCCTCCAGCAGGATGCCGAGCTCGCTCATCGGGGCAGGCGCGTCGCGGTAGTGCTTGCCGTTGACCCGCACGCTGCCGCTGGTGGGCTCGTCCAGGCCAGCGATCATCCGCATCGTGGTCGACTTCCCGGCACCGTTGGGCCCGAGAAAGCCGGTCACGGTGCCCTCCGCCGCGGTGAACGACAGATCCTGTACGGCGACCTTCTCGCCGTACCTCTTGGTCAGGCCCTCGGCCTCGATCATGGGTGCTCCTTCCTCGACGTACCCTGTGCGCGGCGGGCCTGGTGGGGCGCGCCGGTCACCCTCGACGCTAGGCAGCGGCCAGGTAGTCGCACATCGCTCCGCAGGACTGTTCTCCGGCCGCGACCGCTCTCGGGATCGGGTGCGGGTAGTGCCACGGGACTAGGGGATCGGCGCCGGGGTGATGCGGGCGATGGGCGATGCGTCGACCCGTGTGCGCCGCACGCCGCTGCTCGCGCGGGCTACCGTGGCACCATGGCCGATCTGCACGATCTGAGCGCGCTCGAGCAGGGTGAGCTGGTCCGGCGTTGTGAGGTCTCGCCCGCCGAGCTCGCCGAGCACTATCTCGACCGGATCGACCGGCTCGACGATGTCGGTGCCTTCGTCACGGTCGCCGAGCGACGCATCTCCAGCTGTGCCCGGAGGCTCGCGGCCGGGCCGATCGGCGACTCGCCGCTGTTCGGCGTGCCCACCGCGATCAAGGACCTGAACCTCACCGCCGGGGTGCGGACCACCTTCGGCTCCGCGGCGTACGCCGACTTCGTGCCGGAGGTCTCGGACAACGTCACCCTCGCGATCGAGGCGGCCGGGATGATCAGCCTCGGCAAGACCAACACGCCGGAGTTCGGCTCGCCCTGCTACACCGAGCCCGACGTCGCGCCGCCGGCGGTGACCCCGTGGGACCGGACCCGGATCGCGGGCGGTTCCTCCGGCGGGGCCGCGGCTGCGGTGGCCGCCGGGCTGGTGCCGGTCGCGCAGGGCTCGGACGGAGGCGGGTCGATCCGGATCCCGGCGTCCTGCTGCGGTCTGGTCGGCCTCAAGCCCACCCGGGGCCGGATCTCGGCGGCACCGACGTACGGCGACCCGATCGGCCTGTCCACGGCCGGCTCGATCGCCCGCACGGTGCGGGACGCGGCGGCGCTGCTCGACGTGCTCTCCGGGCGCCGCGCCGGTGACCCGTACTGGGCGCCGCCGCCGACCGGGACGTTCCTGGAGGCCTGCGAGCGGCCGATCGGCCGGTTGCGGGTGGCACGGTTCCTCACCCCGCTGATCGCCGAGGTGCCGGTGGCCGCGGAGTGCGCGCGGGCCTGGGAGGAGGCCTCGGCGCTGCTCGCCTCGCTGGGGCACGAGATCGTCGACATCGATCCGCCGATGCCGGCCGAGGCGGTCCCGTGCTTCGAGACCGGCTGGGCGGTGCTCACCGCGCTGTCGGTGACCCCGCTGCCACCGGCGAGACGGGAGCTCGTCCGCCCCCTGACCCGCTGGCTGACCGAACGCGGCGAGGCGGTCTCCGGACCCGAGTTCGGGCTGGCGATCGGCGCGATGCGGCGCTTCGCCGCCGCCGCGCTGACCGCGCTGGCGCCGTACGACGCCGTGCTGACCCCGACGCTGGCCACCGTGCCGCCGAAGGTGGGGGAGCTGCGCGACGACGCCGACCCGGCCGCCGACTTCGCCGCGCAGAAGGCCTTCACCCCGTGGACCTCGGCCTGGAACGTCACCGGGATGCCGGCGGTCTCGCTGCCGCTGCACTGGACGCCCGACGGCCTGCCGGTCGGGGTGATGCTGGCGGCCCGGCCGGCCGAGGAGGAGCTGCTGCTCGGCCTGTCCGCCCAGATCGAGGCCGCCGCGCCCTGGGCCGACCGGCGCCCGCCGGGCTGGTGACCCGGGCTGGGGATCGGGGCTGGTGAGCCGGACTGGGCCCGGGCCCGGTCGGGGCCCGGGCCGGGCCCGGTGGGCCCATCAGTCGCCGATGCCGCGGGCCCTGAGCGCGTCGCCGGTCTCGTGGGCGCGGGCGACGACGCGGATCACGAACGGTGTCAGGTGGGCGCGCGGGGAGCGATCCAGCCCCCGGGCGCGCGCCGCATCACGGGTCTCGCGGGCCAGGGTGAGGGTGGCGGGCATCGCCTGGATCGCCAGCCCGAGGGTGAGTCCGACCCGTTCGGGGTCGACGCCGACGTGGCGCAGCGGCCCACACCAGCGCACGATCGCGTCCAGCATGGCCGTCACCGGAGTCGTCGCCGAGCAGGTGAGCGCGAGCAGCGCGAGCGCCACCAGGTCGAGCAGCGACTCGGTGGCCCGGGCCAGGGAGAAGAGCCACCACTGCAGCACGGCCACGATCAGCGCGACCACGAGGACGACACGCAGCGAGCGCAGCACCGGCCGCGGGTCGAGCCGGGCGAGCAGCAGCAGCGCCACCGCGATCGCCAGGAAGCCGACCGAGGTCCACGGCCCCCGGACCAGCACGATCGCCACGCTCAGCCCCGCCAGGCCGGCCAGCTTCGGCCCGACCGGCAGTCGGTGCAACAGGCTGGTGCCCGGTCGGTAGACGCCGACGGTGAGACTCATCGCGCCACCGAGTCCCGGTAGTCCTTGATCGCGGCGTCGGCGGCGCCGTCGTACCGGAGGGTGCCCTCCTCCACGACCAGCACCCGGTCGCAGCCGGCGACCAGCTCGAGGTCATGGGTGACCAGGATGAGCTGTTGCGGCAGCGAGAAGAGCACCTCGCCGATCATCCGGCTGTTGCGCAGGTCGAGCAGGGTGGTCGGCTCGTCGCAGACGAGCACGTCGGGCTCGGTGGCGAGCACTCCGGCCAGCGCGAGCAGCTGTCGCTGACCGCCGGAGAGGGCGTGCACGCTGACCTCGGCGCGATCGGCGAGCCCGAAGCGGGCGAGCGCCTCGAGCGCCGTACGACGCCGGTCGGCGCCGCCGACCCGCCGGCGCAGGGAGAGCTCCACGTCCTCGACGCAGGTCGGCATGACCAGCTGGGCGGCCGGGTCGGTGAAGGTGAACCCGACCCGTCGTCGCACCGCCGCGCCGTGCCGGGCGACGTCGAGGTCGTCGACCAGGACGCGGCCGGAGGTGGGGGAGACCAGGCCGTTGATCAGCCGGGCGAGCGTCGACTTGCCGGATCCGTTGCCGCCGATGATGCCGATCCGCTGCTCGGTGAGGGTGAGCTCGACGGGGTGCAGCACGGTGACCGGGTCACCGCCGGGAGTCTCGACCTCGACGCCCGCCCGATCGAACCGGATCCGTGCCACCTGCTCAGCGCTTGCGCGTGGTGCCGAGCAGCGCCGGGAAGGCGCGGTGCACCTCGGCGGCGACGATCGCGGCGACGGCGGCCTTGATGCCGTCCCCGAGCCAGAACGGCGCGTCGAACCCGGCAGCGGTGTGCAGGTCGACGTGCAGCACGATGCTCATCCCGAGGATCCCGGCGGCGTGGTTGAGGAGCACGCCGACCGCGCAGGCGAGGAAGACCGAGAGCGCCGAGGTACGCCGACCCCGGACGACGTACTTCACGCCGAAGCCGACCACCAGCGCGACCAGCGGGAAGGACCACAGGTAGCCGGCGGTGGCACCGGTGAAGACTCCTGGGCCCGCGGAGTGCTCGGCGAAGACCGGCAGACCGGCCAGCCCGAGCAGCAGGTAGACGATCACCGCCAGGGTGCCGCGCAGCGGGCCGAGCAAGGCCCCGGTGAGCATGATCGCGAACGTCTGCAGCGTGATCGGGACGCCGCCGCCACCGACCGGGATCGCGGCCAGGTAGGAGCAGACCGCGATGAGCGCGGCGAAGGCGGCGACGAGCGCGAGGTCGGTGGTGCTCAGCCGGCTCCTGGTGCTGCTGAGCTCGGACTGGTCGGTCATCACGGCCATGGCCTCTCCCTGAGGATCGCGAACCTGAACACTGGTCAGGTGAACGGCGTTCAGGTTAGGGTCGACGGCGCAGGTCGTCAAGCAGGGGCGTCGAACGCGAGGAGGCGACGGGGTGCGCTATCACCGGACCGACGTGGTGGACCGGGCGTTGCGGGTGCTCGACGAATACGGGCTCGCCGATCTCACGATGCGCCGGCTCGGCACCGAGCTGGGCGTGCAGCCCAGCGCGCTCTACCACCACGTCGCGAACAAGCAGGAGCTCCTGGCCGCGGTGGCCGACGAGGTGCTGGCGCGCGGGCCACGCCGTTCTCCGCTCGCGGCATGGGATGCGCGCGCGGAGCAGATCTGCGTCGAGCTGCGCGAGGCGATGCTCGCCTACCGCGACGGCGCCGAGCTGGTCGCGGCGGTCCGCGCGTTCGGCCTCGGTGCCCGGGCGCCGTACGACGAGCTGACGACCGCGCTCGCCGGGGCCGGTCTCGACCCGGACCTCGTCCCGGTCGCGGTGGCCACCCTGCTGCACTTCGTGTTCGGCCACACCCTGGACGAGCAGACCCAGCTGCAGGCCGCCTCGGCCGGCGCGGTGGCCGAGGAGCCGCGCGAGACCAGCGACTTCGCGCTCGGGCTGGCGCTGGTGATGGCCGGCATCCGGCAGCAGGTGCCGGCCGCTGACGGCCTGCGCCGCTGACGGCCTGCGCCGCAGGCGAGCGGGTGCTGCGGAGTCAGCGGTCGCTCATTCGTCGAGGTGCGCCGAGAGGCGCTCGCACTCCGCGATCAGCCGTGCGCGCAGCGGCGCCGCACGCACCGCGAAGCGATCCTGCTCCTCGGCATAGGTCCGCTTCCCGGCGGCGGTCTCGATCGGGATCGGCGTCCACTCCGCACCGGTCGGATCCAAGACGACGCCCGTCATGTCGTACGGCGCCGCGCGCATGTCCAGGATCCGGATCTCCCAGGCCAGCTCGAAGCAGTCGGCGACCAGGTCCGAGCAGATCAGCGGGCCGAGCCGGAAGGCATGCTTGTAGAGGTCCATGTTCGCGTGCACGCAGCCCGGCTGCTCGAACGCCGGCCGGTCGCCCGAGCCCGGCCGGAGCGTGTTGCGCGGCGCCGCCGCCGGGGTGAAGAAGCGGTAGGCGTCGAAGTGCGAGCAGCCGATCCGGTGGGACTCGACCACCGCATCGGTGCCGGCCGCGCCGAGCCGCAGCGGCTGCGGGTGCCGAGTCCCGGTCTCCTCCACGCGGTAGACCATCGCCCACTCGTGCAGCCCGAAGCAGCCCAGGTTCGCCGGACGCGCGGCGGTCGCGGTCAGCAGACGACGCAACGGGCGCAGCAGCGGGAGCCGGGTCTGCAGATACGCCCGGCTCACACTCACCGTCCCGGCCTCGTCCGCGGGGGCGTCGTACCCCGTCAGCGACGCGTACGTCGACCCCTGGGCCAGCCCCACCCCGAAGCCGGGATGCCAGCGCAGCAGCTGGCTCGGGCGGTGCGCGTAGTAGCGGAACACGAAGTCGTGCACCGGGTGTCGCCGGCCGGCCCGCTGGCGTGCCAGATGCGGCTCGACGTAGCGCCGCAGCCGCTGCCGGTGTGCCGCAGACCGCATCTCCCACTCGGCCCGGGACAGCACCTCCACAGCACCCGATCGTAGGCCGATAGGCTCGCCCGGTGCGCATCGCGAGATTCAGTGTGGCGGGCCCGGGCCAGGGCGACCCCCAGTTCGGCGTGGTCACCGGTGAGCTCGACGAGTACGGCCAGCCCGAGGAGGGTGCGACGGTGGTCGCCCTGGCCGGAGACCCGATCTACGCCGGGATCAACCTGCTCGACGAGGTGCACCGGCTCGAGGACGTCCGCCTGCTCGCCCCGGTGCTGCCGCGCAGCAAGGTGGTGGCGATCGCGCGGAACTACGCCCGGCACGCCGCGGAGCTCGGCAACGACGTGCCGGCCGAGCCGTTGTTCTTCCTCAAGCCCAACACCAGCGTGATCGGACCGGACGAGGCCATCCTGCGGCCCCGGGCCAGCGAGGAGCTGCACTACGAGGGCGAGCTCGCGGTCGTCATCGGCCGGATCTGCCGCGATGTGCCGGCCACCGCCGAGGACGTCGCGGCGGTCATCCACGGCGTCACCGTCGCCAACGACGTCACCGCGCGCGACCTGCAGCGCCGGGACGGCCACTTCACCCGGGCCAAGGGCTTCGACACGTTCTGCCCGCTCGGACCCTGGATCGAGACCGACGTCGACCTGGCGCGGATCGCCGAGGGGTTGCGGATCCAGGCGTTCCGCAACGGCGACGTGGTCCAGGACGGCAGCACCGCCGACCTGATCTTCGACATCCCGACGCTGGTGGCGCACGTCTCGAGCGTGATGACGCTGCTGCCCGGCGACGTCATCCTCACCGGCACTCCCGAGGGTGTCGGCCCCATCGAGCCCGGCGACGAGATCGAGGTCTACGTCGCGGGCATCGGCTCTCTGACGAACAAGGTGGCAGCCCGATGACCAGCCCCGTACGCGTCCGCTTCTGCCCCTCGCCGACCGGGTCTCCGCACGTCGGCTTCGCCCGCACGGCGCTCTACAACTGGGTGTTCGCGCGGCAGCACGGCGGCACCTTCGTCTTCCGGATCGAGGACACCGACAAGGAGCGCTCGACCGAGGAGTCGTACGACGCCATGGTCGGCGCCCTGCGGTGGCTCGGCCTCGACTGGGACGAGGGACCGATCGTCGGCGGGCCACACGGTCCCTATCGTCAGTCCGAGCGCACCCAGCTCTACCGCGACGTGCTGGCCAGGCTGGCGGCCTCCTCCTACACCTACGACTGCTTCTGCACCACCGCGGAGGTCGACGCGCGCCGGAAGGCGTCCGGCTCCAAGATGCAGGGGTACGACGGCTTCTGCCGCGAGCTCTCCGCCGAGCAGCGGGCCGTCTTCGAGGCCGAGGGGCGCCCCTCGGTGGTCCGCTTCCGGATGCCCGACGGCTCGATCACCTGGGACGACGCGGTGCGCGGCGAGGTCACCTTCGAGACGCGGCACGTGCCCGACTTCGCGCTCTGCCGGGCCAACGGGGATCCGCTCTACACCCTGGTGAACCCGGTCGACGACGCCCTCATGGAGATCACCCACGTGCTCCGCGGCGAGGACCTGCTCTCCAGCACTCCGCGGCAGATCCCGCTGCACCGGGCGCTGGTCGATCTGGGGATCTCGAAGGCGGTGCCGCGGTTCGGTCACCTTCCGCTGATCATGGGGGAGGGCAACAAGAAGCTGTCCAAGCGGGATCCGCAGGCGCATCTGTTCGCCTACCGCGACGAGGGCTTCCTGCCCGAGGGGCTGCTCAACTACCTGGCGCTGCTCGGCTGGGCGATCGCCGCCGACCGGGACGTCTTCGACCTCGAGGAGATGGTCGAGGCGTTCGAGATCGCCGACGTGAACCCGAACCCGGCGCGCTTCGATCTCAAGAAGGCCGAGGCGATCAACGCCGCGCACATGCGGATGCTCTCGGTGGAGGAGATCACCCACCGGGTCATCCCGTTCCTCAAGCGCGACGGCGTGATCTCCGACCCGGTCGGCGACGCCGACGCCCAGTTGCTGGAGGCGGCGATGCCGCTGGTGGCCGAGCGGATCAACAAGCTCGCCGAGGCCAGCGGGATGCTGGGCTTCCTCTTCGTCGATGAGGACTCCTTCGGCCTCGACGAGGCCGACGCGGCCAAGCTCCTCGACGCCGACGGTCTGGCCGCCGTCCGGGCGTCGTACGACGCGCTGGCCGGTCTCGAGCAGTGGTCGACCGCCGAGATCCAGGCGTCGCTGCAGGCGGCCCTGGTCGACGGACTCGGGCTCAAGCCGCGCAAGGCCTTCGGCCCGGTACGGGTCGCGGTGACCGGCAAGCGGATCAGCCCGCCGCTCTTCGAGTCGATGGAGCTGCTCGGCCGCGAGCGTAGCCTGGGCCGGCTGCAGGCAGCGCTGGGCTGAGGCAGTGACGGCGTTGGCCGAAGGAGGCAACGGGGTCCTCGAGCCGTCGGCCGGGCTGACCTACGAGCGGCTGCACTGTGCGGGCCGGGACGGCTGGTGGCGCCCGGTGGTCGGTGCGATCAGCCTGATCACGCTGCTGCTGGTGGTGGGCCCGGAGGTGATCGGGATCGGCTTCGCGGCCTGGTTCGCGATCCGTGGGCAGGACGTCGACGCGAGCCTCGACCGGCTCGGCGACACCGCGCACGTCACCCCGTCGGTGCTCGCCTATGTGAACCTCACCCTGGCGATCGCCATCCCGATCACCGTCCTGCTGACCCGATATCTGCACGGGATGTCGCCGGGCTGGTTGGTCTCGGTGGTCGGCAGGTTCCGCTGGCGCTGGTTCGCCGGCTGTCTCGGGCTGGCGGCGGTGACGCTGGTGGCGACGCTGATCGTCAGCTCGATCGTGCCCGCCGACTCCGAGACCGACCTCGGTGGCCAGGTGCACAGCTTCACCGCCACCACTCTCGACTTCGTCCTGGTCATCGTGGTGTTGACCCCGTTGCAGGCGGCCGGAGAGGAGTTCCTCTTCCGCGGCTACCTGATGCAGGCCTGCGGCGGGGTCATCTCCTCGCGGATCGCCACCGTCGTCGTACCGGCGGTGCTCTTCGCCCTGGCCCACGGCACCCAGAACGTGCCGCTGTTCTTCGATCGGCTCGCCTTCGGCCTGGTCGCCGGCATCCTGGTGATCGTGACCGGTGGGCTGGAGGCCGGCATCGCCATGCATGTGCTCAACAACTTCGTCGCCTACGGCCTGGCGCTCGCCTTCGGCAGCATCTCGGACTCGCTCAACTCGACCACGGCGAGCTGGTGGAACATCCCGGTGACCCTCACCCAGTCCCTGCTCTACCTCGCCCTGACCTGGTGGGCCACCCGGCGGCAGGGGATCGTCCGGGTCACCGCGTGACCCGGACACCGGCGAGGCCCGATTTCGCCCCCGGCGCGGGTCGCCTGTAATGTTTCGGTTCGGTTCGAGCGCCGAACGCGGAGCTTCGGACCGCATCGACTACAAAGTCGATGGGGTATGGTGTAATTGGCAACACGACTGGTTCTGGTCCAGTTATTCTAGGTTCGAGTCCTAGTACCCCAGCGAGTCGATCGCTCGGTCGAGTCAGCGCGACGAGGCCGGTCATCGATTTGGGCAGAGACCCGCCGGTCGGCTAAGGTTTCTGCTCGTTGGCCGCAAGGCCAACACCGTGCAACATGTGTTGCCAGGCCCCCGTTGTGTAGCGGCCTAGCACGCCGCCCTCTCACGGCGGTAGCGCCGGTTCGAATCCGGTCGGGGGTACGCGAAGCGAAAAGTGGCCCTGACCTGCAGAGATGCAGGTCAGGGCCAC
>NZ_JASGET010000108.1:0-18447 GCF_047606145.1 Nocardioides sp.
CGCGACGTGGAGACGACGCTGGCCGCCTGGCGGGCGCGTGCCGTGGACTCGGCCGCCGCGCGGCGTACGTTCGCCGCGTGCCGGGCCTCGCGCCGCTCCCGCCAGGCGGCCAGCGTCGTCTCCACGTCGCGCGGCATGGTGATCAGCGGCGGGCCCTGCGGGATGCCGTAGCGCGCCGCGATCACCCGGGAGTTGAAGTCCTCGACGATCTCCCGGGCAGCGGTCTCGCTCGCCTGCTCGTCGAGCAGGTCGTCGAGGGCCGCGTCGTCCTTGCGGAGCTGGATGCTCGGCGGCAGCACGGCCAACCGCTCGCGCTCGACCAGCTGCTTGAGCCACCAGTCCGGGTCGTGCTCGGCGCCCAGGCCCTCGATCGGCTTGCCGGCGCCGGGCAGGTCGTCGAACTCGCCGCGGGCGGCGGCGTCGGTGATGCTCGCCTCGACGTGGGAGACCACGTCGGTCATCCGTCGGGCCGCGGCCGCCTTCGAGGACATGTCGTGGTCTCTCGCGTCGCTCATCGGGCACCTCCGTGCCGGCAAGTCTACGAGGCGCGGCCAGAGCTCCTGCTCACCGGCGGCGACGCGCCAGCAGGGTGGAGTCGTGGACGTCGACCCGGACGCCGTCGCGGATCATCGTCCGCGGCCGCTGGTCGACGACCAGGGCCTCGAAGGAGTCGGGGAGAGCGGGCAGCAGATCGACGGCGTCGAACATCGCGTTGCGGTGCGCCGTGCTCAATTGGGTGAAGACCTCCGCGTAGGCATGCCCGACGACCAGCAGATGACCTCCCGGAGCGACCGCCTGCGCCAGTCGCCCGACGACGTCGACCATGCCGCCGTCGGGTGGATGCAGGAAGTGGGTGGTGACCAGATCGAAGGAACGGTCGCCGGCGGCGAACTCACGGGCATCGACCCGCCACCACGCGATGCGCTCCGCGACGCCCGCGGCCTCGGCGTGCCTGGCCGCCCGGGCGAGGCCGTTGGCCGAGAAGTCGGCACCGGTCACCCGCCAGCCCTGCTGTGCCAGCCAGATGGCGTCGCCGCCCTCGCCACAGCCCACGTCGAGCGCCGTCCCGGGGACGAGTGCGGAGACCTCGGCCACCAGCTGGGCGTTGGGCTTGCCGCTCCAGACCGACTCCTCGCCGGCGTACCGCTCGTCCCAGCTCTCCGGCTCGAAGACCGCGGCCGTCTCGTCGGCGTGCTCGTGGCGGTGCTGTCGTGGTCCGTCTCGGCCGTCGGGAGTGCTCATGGCCACCACCCTGCGCGCTCGGCGGCCGGTTGACAAATGCTGTTGCCGATTCGGCAAAATAGGGCGATGGCCGGATTCGACGAGGTGCTCGACGCGGTCGGCCCGCGGCTGCGGGCGCTGCGGCTGGCGAGCGGTGCCACCCTGGCCCAGCTCGCCGAGCGCACCGGGATCTCGGTGAGCACGCTGTCTCGGCTCGAGTCGGGCCGGCGCAAGCCGACCCTGGAGCTCCTGCTGCCGCTCGCCACGGCGCACCAGGTGCCGTTGGACGAGCTCGTCGATGCACCGGACACCGGCGATCCGCGGGTGCGAGCCAAGCCGATCCGGCGGCACGGGCGAACATTCGTCCCGTTGACCCGGCGTCCCGGCGGGTTGCAGGCGTTCAAGGTGATCGTGCCGCCGAACGATCCGCCGGAGCCGGTCGAACCGCGCGTACACGAGGGCTACGAGTGGATCTACGTCCTCTCCGGACGCCTTCACCTGGTGCTCGGCAACCGCGAGATCGACCTGGGGCCCGGTGAGGTGGTCGAGTTCGACACCCGAACCCCGCACATCGTGGCGAACCGAGCCGATCACCCCGCCGAGATGCTCGCACTCTTCGGGCCGCAGGGTGAGCGGATGCACGTGCGGTCCGGAGCCTGACCGTCGTGGGCGGTCAGCGCTGGGCGCCGATGCGGTCGAGTACGTCGACCAGTGACCGGCCGAACTCGGCGTCGTAGTGCTCCTCGGCGAGCTGGCCGGCCAGGCGGTGGATGACCGGGTAGGCGCTCGGGTCGATGTCGCCCTGCGGGTCTATGGCCCCGGCCGGGGAGTCGGTCCGCGCGATCGCCTCGGTCTCGGCCTCGGTGCGGGTCGGGGTCAGTCCGCCGGGCACCGGCTCCGGGTCGGCCCCGCCCGGGTCGAAGGCGCCATCGCCGGCCTGGGGGTCGCGCAGCGTGCGCGCGCCGGTCTCCATCAGCAGGTAGCCGAGGAGGAAGCTGTTGAAGGACCGGTAGGCGAAGAGCAGTCGGTCCTCGTCGAAGCCCTCGCCGGCGAGCGTGGCCAGCAGGTTCTCGATCCAGGCGAGCGACCGCAGCGGGGGGTTGACCCACGGTGCCTGGGAGGGTCGGGTGGCGACCAGCGGGAACGCATGCGGGTGCGCGAGCGCATAGCGACGTACGCCGTGCGCGAGACGGGTCAGGTAGTCGCGCCAGCCGTCGGGCGCATCGCGGCGTACCTCGGGATCGTGGTCCAGCTCGGCGACGATCAGGTCCGCCACGGCGTCGAGCAGCTCGTCGCGAGTGGTGAAGTACTTGTAGAGGGACATCGCCTGCACGTCGAGCCGGCCGGCGATGGCGCGCATCGAGGCCGCGCCCACCCCCTTGTCGTCGATCATCTCCAGCGCCACCTCGGCGATCCGTGACCGAGAGAGTCCGCGGCTGCGGTTGCGACGGTTCGAGGCGCGACGGGTCGAGCGCGAGCGCCGGTGCGCGGCGGCCTTCGCGGCCGGGTCGCCGCCTGGATCAGTCACAGGTCCATCGTGCCAAATGCGCGCGGCCCGCGCTTCGCGGCTGGTCTTGGCTTACGATGTACATCGTCGTAGGTTTACAACGTAAACCGAAGCCCGCATGGGCGCGGCGCTTCACGAGAGGAGATCGAGATGGGCCTGATCGACAAGGCGAAGAACGCTGCACAGAAGCTCACCGGTGAAGCCAAGGAGACGGTGGGAGAGCACACCGGCGACGACGAGCTCCGAGCCGAAGGTGCCAAGGACAAGGCCGCCGGCAGCTTGAAGAACGCCGGCGAGAACGTCAAGGACGCCTTCAAGGAGTAGGAGATCGCGCGGCCGGGACCATCCCGGCCCGCGCGCTCCGCGGCGCGTCGACGGGTCGCGTGCCTCCCACTCATCGTCAGACAAGGAACCTCAATGCTTGGTTTGATCATCAGCCTGATCATCGTCGGGCTCATCGCCGGTGCGCTGGCCCGGCTACTGGTGCCCGGGCGCCAGGACCTCTCGATCCCGGCGACGATCCTGCTCGGGATCATCGGCTCGTTCGTCGGCGGATTCCTCGGCTACCTCGTCTTCGGCAAGGACGGGGACGACGGGTTCTTCCAGCCGTCCGGGATCATCGGGTCGGTCATCGGCGCGGTCATCGTGCTGCTGATCTGGACTCGGGTGCGCAGTCGGCAATGAGCGAGCAGCACGACGACCGCCGCGCCTCCCGCAGCACTGCGGGAGGCGCGGCGGCCTCGGGGCCGGATCCCGTCGAGCCATCGCCCGGGGCCGCCGACGGTGCCGACGGGCAGCCGGTCCCCGACGGGGCCGGGGCCGTCGATCGCCCGCTGGCCGGGCTGAACAGCCGCGGCAGGGTACGGCGTACCCGGGCCGGCGCGGCCTGGCTCGGGCTCGTCCTGGCCGCCCTGCTGGCGATCCTGTTCCTGATCTTCATCCTGCAGAACTCACGACGCGTCTCGATTCGCTTCCTCGGCTTCGACGGGCATCTGCCGCTCGCCATCGCGCTGCTCCTCTCCGCGGTCACCGGGATGCTGCTGATAGCCGTGCCCGGAGCGGCCAGGATCATCCAGCTCCGCCGGGCGCTGCGGAAGAACGCGGTCGCGGCGCGTCCCGGCGCCGGCCGATAGGCGCGCCTGGTCCATCCCGTCTCATCCTCGTCTCATCCGGTCAGCTCGCTTGCGGCTGGTGCCGGCCTCGCCGCCGGGCCATGCCCTCGACCGCGGCGAGCAGATGTCGGCTATCCCACTCGACGAGTGCTGGTCACCCCGGGTGGGAGTTCCTAGGATCGCGGCATGGCTGAGGAGAAGATCGTCCTGGTCGACGGCGCGCGGACGCCCGTCGGCAGCTTCGGTGGCGCGTTCAAGGACGTGCCGGCCCACGAGCTCGGCGCGGCCGCCGCCCGCGAGGCGCTCGCTCGGGCGGGCGTCGCGGCCGAGGACGTCGAGGAGGTCGTGATGGGCTGCATCGGGCAGGTGGGCCCGGATGCGTACAACGCCCGTCGGGTGGCGATCACCGCCGGCCTGCCGACGAGCACGCCGGCGTACACCGTCAACCGGCTCTGCGGGTCGGGTCTGCAGGCGGTCTGGTCGGCCGCGATGGAGATGCGCTGGAACGGGCTCGACCTCGCGCTCGCCGGTGGAGACGAGTCGATGACCCGGATGCCGTTCTACGACTTCGGTGCCCGCCACGGCTACCGGCTCGGCGACCGCACGCTGGTCGACGGCACGGTGATGATGCTGACCGACCCGTTCGGCGGCATCCACATGGGGGTGACCGCCGAGAACGTGGCCAGCCGGTACGGCGTCAGCCGGCTGGAGCAGGACGAGTTCGCGCTGGAGTCCCAGCGCCGGGCCGCGACCGCGGAGGCGCAGGCCGTCTTCGCCGAGGAGATCGTGCCGGTCGAGACCGGAGGGCGGCGTTCGGTCACCGTCTCGACCGACGAGCACCCCAAGCCGGAGACCACCCTGGAGGTCCTCTCCGGGCTGCGCCCGGCCTTCGTCAAGGACGGCACCGTGACGGCGGGGAACGCGTCCGGGATCAACGATGCCGGGGCCGCGCTGGTGCTGGCCACCGAGTCCGCGGCCCGGGAGCGGGGACTGCGACCGCTGGCCTCGCTGGAGGCGGTCACCACCGCGGCGATGGAGCCGGAGCTGATGGGCTACGCGCCGGTGCTGGCGCTGCAGGCGCTCTTCGAGAAGACCGGGACCTCGCCCGCCGACATCGGCACCTTCGAGGTCAACGAGGCGTTCGCCGCCCAGGCGGTGGCGGTGGTGCGCGACGCCAAGCTCGACCAGGCCAGGGTCAACCCGTACGGCGGCGCCATCGCGCTGGGTCACGCGGTCGGGGCCACCGGCGCCATCCTGACGCTGCGGGTGGCCAAGGACCTGGTGCGCCGCGATCTGGAGCTCGGCGTGGTCACCATGTGCATCGGCGGCGGACAGGCGCTGGCCGCGCTGCTCCGCCGGGCCTGAGGCTAGCGGGACCGGGCCGGGATCGTGGTCCGGCGTCGGCCGGCCAGCAGCAACAGCCCCGCCAGCGCGGCCGAGGCGGCGCAGACCGCCCACACCGTCAGGTAGCCCGACAGCGGCGCATGGCCGCGGGTCGGGTCGGCGATGGACCCGGTCGCGGAGAGCGCGATGGCGAAGACCGCGGAGGCGATGGCGCCGCCGATCGTCTTGACGGCGTTGGTCATCCCGGTCGCGAAGGCGGTGCGCTCGGTCGGGGCGGCGGCCGCCGCGGCCGCGGGGATGGAGGCGACCAGGGTCCCGGACCCGACGCCGATGATCACCATGTTGAGCACCGCCTGCCCGGTGTGGGCGTGCAGCGGCAGCCAGAGCGCATAGCCGATCGCGACCAGCGCACAGCCGAACACCTGGGCGCCGGTCGCGCCCAGCCGGCGGGCGAGGATCGGCAGGCCGAACGCGCCGGCGGCCATCGCGACGACGTAGACGGCGATCAGCAGCGAGACGAACCCGGCCCCGGCGCCCAGCCCGTAGCCGGCCGACGGATCGGTCCGGGCGAAGGTGGACAACGGGATCTGCGCCCCGAGCACCGACATCCCGAAGAAGAACGCGGCCGCCTGCACCGGCCACTGACCCGGCTCGGCGAGAAGTCGTACGTCGACCAGCGGCTCGTCACGCGAGGCCTCGATCCGCCAGAACGGCACCAGTGCCAGGACGCCGAGCGCCACCAACAGCCAGGCCAGGACCGAGCCGACCCCCAGCACCCGGACGCAGACCAGACCACCCATCACCAGCCCCAGCGCCAGACTGAGTGCGGCCAGCCCGGGGTAGTCGAAGCCGGCGACGATCCGGTTCGGCCGCTCGTCCGGGACTCCGCGCCGGATCACCAGATAGGTCGCGCTGACCGCCAGCGCGGGGAAGGCGAGCACGAGCGCCATCGGCATCGAGCCGACCAGCACGCCCGAGAGACCGGCGCCGAGGATCACGGCGAGCTCCAGTGCCCCGACCAGCACGCCCGCGGCCCTGCGGGTCAGCGCGGTGTCACCGGCGGTGCGGCGATGGATGATCGCGATCTCCAACGGCAGCCAGACCACGTAGGCGCCCTGCAGCGCCCAGCCGGCCAGGAACGCCGGGAAGCTCGGGGCGGCCACCAGCCACCACGACGCCAGCGCGGTGATGGCGGTGGCCAGCAGCAGCACCCGGCGGTGGCCGATCGCGTCGCCGAGCCGGGCCAGCGGCGGCACCGCCAGCGCGGAGACGATCAGCTGGGCCGCCTCCAGCCAGTTGATGTCGGCGTCGTGGGTGCCGAGATGGTCGGCCAGGTCGGAGTAGATCGGGGTGTAGTAGCCCTGCAGGATCCCGCTGGCCGCCTCCACGCAGACCAGGAAGCCGACGATGCGCCACAGGTCGATCGCGATCCGGCTGGTCGTCGTACGCTCCGTCGAGGTCACGGCACGCGATCTGGCAGGGAGGAGATCAGGCGCCGGTAGTAGCGGACGCCGGCGTGCAGGTCCGCGACCCGCAGGTGCTCGTCGCCGGCGTGGATGGAACGGCGCTGGGCGGCGGTCATCCGGAACGGCGCGAACCGGTACACCCGGTCGCAGATGGCATGGAAGAACCGCGAGTCGGTCGCGGCGAGCACGACGTACGGCGCTGCGATCGCGTCGTCGAAGACCTCGGCGATGCAGGTCTCGAGCAGCGCGAACGCGTCGTCGCGCGGACTGACCGGACTCGGTTCGCCGGGGTCGGTGACCTCGATCAGCACCCGCTTGTCGCCGATGATCCGCCGCAGCCGCTCGGCGGTCTCGGCCACGCTCTCACCGATCATGATCCGCAGGTTCACCCCGGCGGTGGCCGAGGAGGCGATCACGTTGTGCGCCGGACTGCCGGACAGCGTGGTGATGGCGATGGTGGTGCGCACCAGCGCCGCCGGCTCCGGGCCGAGCCTGGTCAGCGCCCGGGCCAGCGCCGGCCGGAGTCGGTCGGCGTGGGTGAAGAGCGGTCGCAGCGGGGCCGGGGCGTGCGGCGCGAGCCGGCGCATCAGCTCCAGCGTCGGCTCCGGCACGCTGAGCGGCATCGAGGCCGCGTCGAGCCGGCGGATCGCGCGGGCCAGCCGCGAGGTCGGGCCGTTGCGGCGCGGCGTGGAGGAGTGGCCGCCGTCGCCGCGCACGGTCAGCTCCACGCTCGTCGTACCCTTCTCCGCCACCCCGATCACCGCCACCGGCGCGGCGATCCCGGGGAACGCGTCGTGCGCCACCGCGCCGCCCTCGTCCAGCACGAACCAGGGCCGTACGCCGCGCCGGCGGAGCTCCTCGACGGCGTCCTGTGCGCACCGGCCGGAGATCTCCTCGTCCGCGCCGAAGCTGAGCCAGACGTCCTGGGCCGGGGTGAGGCCGTCGGCGAGCAGGCCCTCGACGGCCGCGCAGATCGCGACCAGGCTGCCCTTGTCGTCGAGCGTGCCGCGGCCCCAGACGACCGGCCCGTCGGCGGTCTCCTCGACCTCGCCACCGAACGGGTCATGGGTCCATCGCCCGGAGACGGGTACGACGTCCTGGTGCGCCATCAGGACGGCCGGTCTGGCGCTGCTCGCGCCAGCCCAGTGCAGCAGCAGCCCGTGGGTGGCGATCGGGACGATCTCCAGCCGGTCGTGCAGCAGCGGGAACCGCTCCCGGAGCACCTGGTGCAGCCGCTCGAAGGCGGCATGGTCGATCCGGTCGGGTTCGCGGTCGCTGATCGTCGGGATCCGGACCAGCTCCTGCAGGGCGGCCACCGGGTCGACGCGTTCGGCGCGGGCATCGGCGTTCACCCTGCGGACGCTATCGCGAGGCGCTGTGGAACGCCGGAGGATCGGGGGTCGACCGGGGCGACTGGCTGGTCGCTCCGAGCACACTGTCTGAGATCTTGCTGAGCTTCTTCCCTTCGTGAGGCAGATGCCGCATCGGCACCCTAAGTTCTGGTTGTCTTGCTGCGCGATTCGGGTCGGCAGCCCTCATGGTCCTGGAGCTCTGCCTGATGCGTGCCGTGGCTGGTGGTGTGTCTTCGTCGGCGATGGCGGCTCGGGCCTCGGCTCGTCGGGTGGAGGATCTCCCGGGCGAATCGGGGCGCCCCGGGTGCTGGCGAATCCGGATGAAGGTGGTTGGCGGTTGCCGCGACGCGGGCGGATTCGGTCCGAGATGGAACCTGGAAGTCGATATCCCAAGAACGTGGATGCGCCCCACGATCTATCGATGCGTATGGAGTCCTGTTCCGACGTACATGAAGGTCTGGACGAACTGACATGTTGCGACATCTGAACAGAAGCACGTTGCGGATCGCGGCCGAAAGGGTCGTGCTGTATGCGGTACTACTGTACGTGCTGCGGTTAGCGTTCGATGATGGATCGATCTGGGGGGTCCTGACGTGGCCGATTGTATGGGGAAATCTCCATGGTGCGCTTCTCCATGAACAGTGGAAGCGGTCGAATCCGGAACCGTCGCGTCGAGAGCCGGATTGAGGATGGCTCGCCATCAGGACCCGACCCTGTGGATCGATTCCAGCGTCAGGGGGCGTCCGAGAGCGACGATCAAGTTCGGGCGGCAGTTCGGCCGAGTGGTCCCGCGGGTCAACGAGGTCCAGAGGCGGATGAACCGACTGAAGTGGGAATACCTGGCGATGGTGAAACTGATGTTCGCTCGATGGATGATGAGTCGTGCGGAGAATTTTCTTGATGCACTCGAAGACACATTCAGTCGATGGTCCCTCGATGATGAGCCTGGCCTTGCGCAAGTCATCGTCTGTCTTCCCAACACCTTGATCCATTTCAATGAG
The DNA here is from genome assembly GCF_047606145.1 of Nocardioides sp. Classification (GTDB taxonomy): domain Bacteria; phylum Actinomycetota; class Actinomycetes; order Propionibacteriales; family Nocardioidaceae; genus Nocardioides. Next base: position 9,004 of record NZ_JASGET010000108.1, read on the forward strand.
CCGGTCGACAACACGGTGATCGACACTATCAACGATTCTCTTGGTGGCGTGGGACATTGCGACGAGATTCATAGTTCTCCCAGAGTCGAGAAGTATTATGTGTATGGTGACGATCTCGAGGCGATGGCTAGTGTCGTCACTCAGGTATGTATCGAGAAGTTGGGCCGCAGCGATGCGTATCTGCTCTGCACGGCGGCCGACCGATCCGTGGTGAATCGGCGCCGATCGGTTTGATCCCAGATCCAACAGAGGATTGAGCGGTGTGAGCTTTTCTCACCAGGCACCGCGTTGTCGGTGAAGAAGGACAAGTGCGGCGGCGGTGATGCCGGTGACTCGGTTCGGGTCGAGGGTGACGTGGCGCGGCGCTTGCCAGGTCTGCTTCAACAGGGCGTTATCGCGTTTCGGTTGGGGCGACCCGTCGCGGCGATGAGGGTGTTCTGGGCGCGGGTGTTTCCAGCGCGGTTGCGGCCCTTGATCGGTACGATCTGACTCGCACAGGTAGGCCTCGGTTCCGCTGGCTGGTTCGGCGTCGTAGCAGGTCAGGTGGAACGCCGGGGATCGGGTCGACGAGCGGGCGACTGGCCGCTCGGTGCTTGATCTGTGAGAGGTCCCTGAATTCCCTATTCGCGCGTTGAGCGCTGTGCGGTCGGCGAATCGTGATGGCTGAATGAGAGAGCCGGGCTTGGCCGCACTGGATGAGGTGTTCAAGAACGGCGACTCGCAATACCAGGTCGTTGTGGTGCCGGCGCTGTCCGCTCTTCGCGGATATCTCGTTACTCTCGGCCGGTCGAATAATTGCTGATTTTCGTATTAATTTGGGGATGTTTGATCAGCGAAGAAAATAGATGGATCGCTTCTGGGCCGAGCCCCTGAGGGTCAATGGCCGTCACCGACTGGTGCGGCCCGCACGATCCGACTTAGGGTCCCGCGACCGACGAGACCGCACGAGTTTGGAGATCCGTGCCCAATTGGGCTCCTAGGCGTCGAAATTAATCCGTAGCGTGCTTCCATAGGAGATGTGCGCTCCGGAGTCATCGTCAGGGTCGCTCGGACGGTCCCCTCCGAACTCCCAGAGGACGGTTGCGCGATAGGCGTATCCGTCCTGCTCAAGCTCCTCGTATTCGAAGGAGAATCGCCTCCCTATTGCGATGTCTTCGAAACGAATACCCCTCAGCATCGACACATGAAGCCATGCTGGAGAGGGGATTGACTCCGAAGAGACGGAGCCGCTGCCCTCTTCCGCATTCCATGAGGTTACCTCGCCGACGGCGGCCTGCGGAAGGTTCATGACTTGACAGATCTGACTATGCCAGCAATTGCCAGCGATCCCGTACCCACTTCTCCAGAAACTTCGACGCGGAAGGTAAAGTAGTCTTGGTAGATAACTATATCTTTCTTCTTCACGGGTCTGAATGTTCCGTGAAACTGGTACGTCGCACCTGTCGAGTGAGCGCTCGATCTTGGCTTACGGGTACCGTTACGCCACCACCACATCCCCGTCTCATCTACGGGACCAGTAATTATTCCGACTAGCGCTGTGCTCAAGCTAAATCTCCAAAACACTCGCTTTGTTTTGCAGACGTTATCTAAATAGAGCGTTCCGTTCGCGTCGTGGTATCGCTTTGTAACGCCGCAGGGAAGTCTCGGAACTGGTGAGGCGGTGACCCCTGGCGTATTCGTTGGGCTTACCGTCCGATTCGATAGAATCTTCTTGCTTCCCAAGTGAATCTTCAGCTTCGACTTGTACGCCTTTCGAGCGACCTTCTTTTCTGAAGCGCCCGTGAGGGTGAGCGACAATGTCGAAGACAGTGGTCTTGTGACCGATGGCGATGAAGGCGGATCCTCGGCGGGTATCGCGCCTGACGAGGCCCATGCAGAGACCGTCACGGCAGTGAAAGATGCAGCCAGGGCCAAGACGATTGAACGCATGCCGAGTCGCTCCACTTCTTGTGAACAACCACGATCTTTCCGGTCGGCATCTTGCCACTGGGCCGGGCGGGCTGCAAGGAAGGCTCTCGCCGTCTACGCCGAACGCTGGGTCGGGTCGAGAGTAGGTGGCCGGGGTGCGGCGCATGGTCGAGGGCCGCCGACGGTACAGGCGCCGACCAGCCTGTCCTCGTCACCGAGTGCGCCGACTCCGCGGTCCGTGGTTGACGAACGGGGACCGCGCGTTGAAGCTCGTGTCGCACTCGGGTTACCAGGTGTTGCGGTGGATCACCTGCTCCAGCGGGGTACGGCGTCGACGGGTCGGTGAGCCCTGGGCGCCGCCGTCGGCGGGATGGCCGATGGCGACGGCGCCGATCGGGTCGAACTCGTCCGGGATCGCGAACCTGGCGCGCACCGTGGCGTCGACCTCCGGCGGGATGCCGAAGTAGAGCGCGCCCAGTCCCTCGTCGACCACCGTCTGCAGGATCAGCAGGGTGGCCATCGCGGCGTCCATGTGCCAGAAGGGCATCGGCCAGCGAGCCTCGTCGCGATCGGTCCAGCCCTTGTCGGGCTTCGCGTAGCGCTCCAGATAGGCGTGCTTCGAGCTGCACGGCAGGATGATCACCGGGGCCTTCATCATGCCGGTCAGCCATTCGTCGGGCGCGGAGACGTCGGCGGTCGCCTCCCAGTAGCTCCGCACCGCGGCCGGGGTGTCGAGCACCAGGAACGCCCACCCCTGGCTGAACCCGGCGTTGGGTGCGCGCACGGCGTGGTGCAGCGCCCGGTCGATCACCGCGGGGTCGACCGGAGCGTCGGTGTAGTTGCGGACCATCTTGCGGCGACGTACCACCTCGGCGAACTCCATGCTGGCAGCCTGCCGCATCGCCTCAACTCGCCCACGCCCCGGCTCGGTCGGCGCCGCCCAGCCGGCGGGTCAGCATGGCGGCCGTCTCGGCGGCGGCCGCGGTCAGCGCGACCGGGGGCACGCCGGCGAGCAGGCGGGCGGCGAGAAAGGTGACGGCCACCGCGGCGACCGGCTGCCCGTTGTGGTCGAAGACCGCCCGGGCCGCGGTGGCCAATCCCGGGGTCACCTCGCCGTCCTCGACGCCGAAGCCGCGTGCGCGGGTGTCGGCGAGCAGCCGACGGAGCTCGGTGAGCGTCCGCGGGCCGCGGTCGTTCCGGTCGACGTACGCCTCGGGTTCGGCGAAGATCGCGCGGACCTGGGCATCGGGCAGGGCGGCGAGCATGGCCCGGCCGCTGGCGGTGAGCTGGGCCGGCAGCCGGACCCCGACCTCGGTCACCATCGGTGGCTGACCGGGCGCCCTCTCCTCGATCACGTAGAGCACCTCGCGGCCGTGCAGCACCGCCAGGTGCGCGCCGTGGCCCAGTCCGTCCGCCCCGACCCGGTCGGCCAGGTCGGCCAATGGTCGGCGGGCCAGCCGGGCCAGTGGCGCCTGCCGGGCGTAGCCGCTGCCGACCTCGAACGCCGCCGGTCCGAGACCGTAGCGGGACTGCTCGGCCAGGTGCAGCACGAAACCCTCGGCCGCCATCGCGGTCAGCAGGTGGTAGGCGGTGCTGCGGGGCAGGTCGCAGCGCTCTGCGATGTGGGCCAGCGGGACCGGGTCGGGTTGGCTGGCCAGGAAGCGCAGCACCCGCAACGTGCGGGTCGCCGCCGGAACCTGACTCATCCCCCGAGGATAGGAGCCACCGACGACGCCTGTCTCGGATCCGAGACAGAACGCGGCGTCCGGCTCTGGCGCGACCGGTCCCCCGGCGCTGGAATTGACCCATGGCCGAGAACCCGCGTCTCCCGATCCACGCCGCCCATGGCACCGAGCTGACCGCCCGCTCGTGGCAGACCGAAGCGCCGCTACGGATGCTGATGAACAACCTCGATCCCGAGGTCGCCGAGGCTCCTGCGGACCTGGTCGTCTACGGCGGCACCGGTCGAGCGGCCCGATCCTGGGAGGCGTACGACGCCCTGGTGCGCACGCTCACCACGCTGGGTCCGGACGAGACGATGCTGGTCCAGTCCGGCAAGCCGGTCGGCGTGATGCGGACCCACGAGTGGGCGCCTCGGGTGCTGATCGCCAACTCCAACCTGGTCGGCGACTGGGCCAACTGGGAGGAGTTCCGGCGCCTGGAGGAACTGGGGCTGACGATGTACGGCCAGATGACGGCCGGCTCGTGGATCTACATCGGCACCCAGGGGATCCTGCAGGGCACCTTCGAGACCTTCGCGGCGGTGGCCGACAAGATCTCGACGAGCTCGCGCACCGGTGGGCGTGGCACCCTGGCCGGGACCATCACACTCACCGCCGGCCTCGGTGGCATGGGCGGCGCCCAGCCGCTCGCGGTGACGATGAACGACGGGGTGGTGATCTGTGTCGAGTGCGACCAGTCCCGGATCGATCGACGGATCAAGCATCGCTATCTCGACGTACAGGCCGACGACCTCGACCACGCGCTGGCGCTGGCGATCGAGGCCCGCGACGCGCGCCGGCCGCTCTCGATCGGTCTGCTCGGCAACGCCGCCGAGGTGGTGCCGGCCCTGCTCGAGCGGGATGCGCCGATCGACGTCGTCACCGACCAGACCTCGGCGCACGATCCGCTGGCCTACCTGCCGGTGGGCGTGCCGTTCGAGGAGTGGCAGACCCAGCGCGAGGCCGACCCGGTCGGCTTCACCAAGGCCGCCCGGGCCTCGATGGCGGCCCACGTGCGCGCGATGGTCGGCTTCCTCGATCGCGGCGCCGAGGTGTTCGACTACGGCAACTCGATCCGCGACGAGGCCCGCACGGGTGGTTACGACCGCGCCTTCGCGTTCCCCGGGTTCGTGCCGGCCTACATCCGGCCGCTGTTCTGCGAGGGGAAGGGCCCGTTCCGCTGGGCGGCGCTGTCGGGCGACCCGGAGGACATCCGCAAGACCGACGAGGCCATCCTCGAGCTGTTCGGCGAGAACGAGCGGCTGCGCACCTGGATCACCATGGCGCAGGAGCGGGTCCACTACCAGGGACTGCCGGCGCGGATCTGCTGGCTCGGCTACGGCGAGCGCCACCTCGCCGGCCTGCGCTTCAACGAGATGGTCGCCTCGGGCGAGCTGAAGGCGCCGATCGTCATCGGCCGCGACCACCTCGACTGCGGCTCGGTCGCCTCGCCGTACCGCGAGACCGAGGCGATGCTCGACGGCTCCGACGCGATCGCCGACTGGGCGCTGCTCAATGCGCTGGTCAACACCGCCTCCGGTGCCACCTGGGTCTCCATCCACCACGGCGGCGGCGTCGGGATGGGGCGCTCCATCCACGCCGGCCAGGTCTGTGTCGCCGACGGCACGCCGCTGGCCGCGGAGAAGATCGAACGGGTGCTCACCAACGACCCGGGCATGGGCGTGATCAGGCACGCCGACGCCGGCTACGACCGCGCCGCCGAGGTGGCGGCGGAGCGTGGCGTGCCCATCCCGATGCAGCACGGCCCGATGCAGCACGGCCCGATGCAGGAGGATTGATCGGGTGAGCAGGCCCGCTGACTTCGAACGGATGTGGCGCGACCTGGCGCCGATCGGTCGCTCGGCGGCCTCGGGTGGGTACTTCCGCCAGCCCTGGCGGGCCGCCGAGCTGGAGCTGCGCGCGTGGTTCCGGGAGGCGGCCACGGCGCGCGGGCTCCGCATCCGAGAGGACCCGTTCGGCAACCTGGTCGCCTGGTGGGGCGAGCCCGGCGCCGTCGGCGGGGTGCTGACCGGCTCGCACCTCGACTCGGTCCTCGACGGCGGCGCGTACGACGGCCCGCTCGGTGTCGTCTCGGCCTTCGCCGCCCTCGACCTGATGCGGGCACACGGCGTCCGGCCGGCCCGGCCGCTCGGTGTCGCCGCCTTCGTCGAGGAGGAGGGGTCGCGGTTCGGGCGCGCCTGTCTCGGCTCCAGGCTCGCGGTCGGGGCGATCACGTGGGCGGAGGCGCGCGAGCTGGTCGACCGCGACGGCGTCCGCCTGGGCGATGTCGTCGCGGGGCCCTCCGGCGCGGAGCCGGCCCTCCTCCACGGCGTCGAGACCTACCTCGAGCTGCACGTCGAGCAGGGCCGCGGGCTGATCGAGCGCGACGCCGCGGTCGGTGTCGCCAGCGGGATCTGGCCGCACGGCCGCTATCGGTACGACATCGTCGGCCGGGCCGATCACGCCGGCACGACCCGGATGGAGGACCGCGCCGACCCGATGCTCACCTATGCGATGACCGCCCTGGCCGCCAACAAGCAGGCGCGGCTCGCCGGCCAGCGCGCCACCTTCGGCCGGTTCGACGTCGCCCCCAACGGCACCAACGCGGTCCCGTCCCGGGTCACCGCGTGGCTCGACGCCCGGGCCGAGTCCGAGGAGCGGCTCGCCGCCCTCGTCGCCGCCGTCGAGCGACAGGCCGGCGAACGGGCGAGCCGGGACGGCACCACCGTCACCGTGACCGCGGAGTCGGTCAGCGGTGAGGTCCGTTTCGAGACGACCCTGCGCGACGCCGTCGCGCTCCGCCTCGGCGGCGTGCCGGTGCTGCCGACCCAGGCCGGCCACGACGCCGGGATCCTGCAGGCCGCCGGCATCGCCAGCGCGATGCTCTTCGTCCGCAACCCCACCGGCATCTCGCATTCCCCCGCCGAGGCGGCCGAGATGGCGGACTGCCTGGCCGGGGCGGAGGCACTGGCGGACGCGCTGACCGGCCTGGTGGGGGAGGGATCGTGACGGCGTACCTGCTCGAGCATGCCTGGGTCGACCGGGCGGTGCGCGACCGGGTGCGGGTCGAGATCGAGGGTGGCGTGCTCACCGCCGTCGAGCCCGACGCCACCCAGACCGCGACGCCGCTGCGCGGCCTGACCCTGCCCGGCTTCGCCAACACCCACAGCCATGCGTTCCATCGGGCTCTGCGGGGCCGCACCCAGCGGCGGAGCGGCACGTTCTGGACCTGGCGCGAGCAGATGTACGACGCGGCGGCCCGGCTCGACCCGGAGACCTACGTCGATCTCGCCCGGGCCACCTACGCCGAGATGCTCGCGGCCGGCTACACCTCGGTCAGCGAGTTCCACTACGTGCACCACCAGCCCGACGGCACGCCGTACGACGACCCGAACGCGCTGGGCCATGCGCTCGTCGCGGCGGCGGAGGCGGTCGGCATCCGGCTGATCCTGCTCGACACCTGCTACCTGGCCGGTGGCATCGGCCAGCCGCTGTCGCCGGCCCAGCAGAGGTTCGGCGACGGCGACGCCGACCGCTGGGCCGAGCGGGTCGCGGAGATCGAGCACGACCGGGTCGGCGGAGCGATCCACTCGGTGCGCGCCGTGCCGCGCGACCAGCTGCCCACCGTGGTGGCGGCCATGCGAGGCCGGCAGCTGCACGCCCACGTCTCCGAGCAGCCCGCGGAGAACGAGGCCTGCCGGGCGGCGTACGGCCTCACCCCGACGGCGCTCCTGGCCGACGCCGGCGCGCTCGGCCCGGACACCACGGCCGTGCACGCCACCCACCTGGTCGACGACGACGTCCGGCTGCTGGCGCGGAGCGACACCGAGGTCAGCCTCTGCCCGACCACCGAGCGCGACCTCGGCGACGGCATCGGCCCGGCCCGGGTCCTCACCGACGCCGGCGTGCGGATCAGCGTCGGCAGCGACAGCCAGGCCGTCGTCGACCCGTTCGAGGAGCTGCGGGCGGTCGAGATGGACGAGCGCCTGGCGAGCCGCTCCCGGGGCAGGTACGGCGCCGCGGACCTGCTGACCCGGTGCGCCGGCCGGATCGCCGTCGGCGAGCCCGCGGACCTGGTCACCGTCGACCTCGACTCACCGCGCACCGCCGGCACCGGCGCCGACGAGCACGCCGCCGTCTTCGCGGCGACCGCCGCCGACGTCACCCAGGTCGTCGCCGGGGGCCGTGTCGTCTTCGACGGCGACCACGGCCGGGTCGGCCGCGATCTGGCGGCCGCCATCGGGAGGCTGTGGAGATGAGCACCCTGATCACCAACATCGGCGAGCTGGTCACCAACGATGCGGGCAGCAACGATGCGGGCACCGGACGGCCGGACACGGCGCCCTCGGCCGACCTGCTCGGGATCCGCACCGGTGCGGCGCTGGTGATCGAGGACGGCACGGTGGCCTGGATCGGCGACGCCGCCACCGCGCCGGCCGCCGACGAGCGCCACGACGTGGGCGGACGCGCGGTGACACCCGGGTTCGTCGACAGCCACAGCCATCTGGTCTTCGCCGGGGACCGTGGCGCCGAGTTCGCGGCTCGGATGGCGGGGGAGTCGTACGCCGCCGGCGGCATCCGCACCACCGTCGCCGCCACCCGGGCGGCCTCCGACGACCAGCTCACCGCGGGGGTGGCACACCAGGTCGCCCAGATGCGCCGGCAGGGGACGACCTGCGTCGAGATCAAGTCCGGGTACGGGCTGAGCGTCGACGACGAGGCACGGGCCCTGCGGATCGCGCGCGGGTTCACCGCCGAGACCACCTTCCTGGGGGCGCACGTGGTGCCGCCGGAGTACGCCGCGGACCCGGCCGGCTACGTCGACCTGGTGACCGGACCGATGCTGGTGGCCGCCGCGCCGTACGCCCGCTGGATCGACGCCTTCTGCGAGCGCGGTGCCTTCGACGTCGACCAGGCCCGTGCCGTGCTGGCCGCCGGCGCTGCCGCCGGACTGCGCGGCCGGTTGCACGCCAACCAGTTGGGCGCCGGCGGCGGGGTGCTGCTCGCCTGCGAGCTGGGCCTGGCCGCGGTCGACCACTGCACCTTCCTCACCGACGCCGACGTGGCGGCACTCGCCTCCTCCGGCACCGTGGCCACCCTGCTGCCCGGGGTGGAGTTCTCCACCAGACAGCCGTATCCCGATGCCCGCCGGCTGCTGGACGCCGGGGTCCGGGTCGCGCTCGCCTCGGACTGCAACCCCGGCTCCTGCTACACCTCCTCGCTCCCGTTCTGCATCGCCCTGGCGGTGCGGGAGATGGGCATGACCCCGAGCGAGGCCCTCCACGCCGCCACCGCCGGCGGCGCCGCGGCACTGGACCGGCACGACGTGGGTCGCCTCGTCCCCGGGGCACGCGCCGATCTCGTCGTCCTCGACGCGCCCTCGCACCTGCATCTCGCCTACCGGCCGGGGATGCCGCTGGTGCGGGCCGTCTACCGCGCCGGCGTACCGCTCTGAGGTGCGGGTCTGAGGTGCGGGTCTGAGGTACGTCGCGGGTGCACCGGCGGTAAGGATCGGCAGGAGCCGGCAAGGATAGGGAACCCGCCGGATGTCCGCGCCTACCTCAGAGCGGGAGCGTGGTCTCACGATCACGAGACGAAGGCGAGGTAGCGCCATGCACACCTACATCAACCCCGGCTACGAGGCCGAGATCAAGTTCCGTGCCGAGCGGGCCCGCGAGGAGATCGCCCTTCGCCGCAGCCGGCGTGAGCTGCGCCGGGCCACCCGGCGACGCCGGGCCCAGTGACGCCCCCGCGAGGCGGCGGGACGCGACGGCGGTGACCGGGGCGGGACGGTGACGGCCGGGACGGCGGCGAG
>NZ_JASGET010000109.1:0-53833 GCF_047606145.1 Nocardioides sp.
CCGATCCCGACGACCGGCCGGTCGTCGCCACCACCCCGATCCGTCTAGCTCCGTCTAGCTCAGCAGCACCACTGGTGCTCAGCGGTGACGGCCGTCTGCGGAGCCGCGACGACGGCGCCGACCCCGGCGAGAGCGGCGAAGGTGGCGAAGATGGCGGCGGCGGCAAGCTTGGTGCGAGTGAACATGAGAGCTTCTCCTGAGGGGGGATGTGTGGCAAATTCAGGCAACAGCGTATGGCGAATTTGCCATCCCGTCAGGTCCCCAGGCGCAACTGCACGCTCAAACTGGCCCGAAGATTTACCTTGATTTGACTACGCGGGGGGTCAGATATGACGTAGAGTTCTGTCAACACCGCGAGGCAACCCCTCCCCCGGCTGACCGGTGTTGCGAGAGCGTGAGTTGTGCTCCCAGGCATGAATCCGCAAGACGAAGCCCCCGCCGGCCAGGCGGGGGCTTCGTCTTTCTGCTCGTGCTCACGGTCCATCCGGTGCTATCGATCGACCCGGTGGACGGTGCGATGCGGGGTGAGGTCGCGTCGAGCCTCCGGCGTCTGTCCGCCGAGACTGCTCCATGAGATCGTCGGGGTGATCTTCATGATCAGCGCCGGCCCGAACCGGGTGTCGCGCTCGACCAGTTCGACGGTTCCGTAGACGCGGAGGAAGCGCGGCGTCCACGGGCTCGTGGAGACCAGGTCGTCGATCACGAGGGCGACCTTGGTGTTGCCGGCCTGGATGTTGCGGGTCCGGCGGGTATGGGTCGGATCGAAGCCGCCGACGTAGAAGTGCGTTCCGTCGAACTCGAACCCGACCGGCACCACGTCGGGTTGGCCATCCGCGGACACGGTGGCCACCCGGGCCAGCCGCTGGGAGCGGATGTAGGCGACCTCATCATCAGTGAACGACATCGCGGGATCTCCCTTCGATGACGGCACCCGGGGCCTGGGCGCCTTGGTGACAGCGGTCGGCCATGCCGACCACTGCGGCCTCATGACCCGCCCGGCAGTCTCACCCGACGGGTCCGGCCCTCGGGGGAACCAGGACGGACCAGCGGGACATTCCCGATCCGAAGACGCCGAGCGACGTGCTCCGACCACTCCTCGGGCCGGTCGGCTCAGGGAGCAGGAGCCGGTGCGGCCGGAGCCGCCAGCCTGATCGGCCCAGCGAGTGGCTTGACGTAGTCGAAAGCGCCGCCCTCCGCACCGAAGATCCCCTCCAGCACCACGTTCGCGATCTTCACCCCGTTCCGGGTGAGGCTCACCAGGGTGACGTGGTCCCAGTTGCCGTCCTCCTTGTCGGTCACCCAAACGCCGCCGGTCGAGCCGAGACGGATCCAGTCGCGGCCGTCGATGACCTCGCGCTTGTAGTTGTGGCAGTGCCCGCCGAAGACGGTGTAGTCACGATCACCCAACGCGGCGCACAGGGCCGTGAACTCCTTGCTGTCCTTGTCCTGCCAGCAGGGGATGTGCATGAAGACGAAGGTGTGCCGGACGTCCTGGTTCGCCGCCAGGACCGTGCGGGCCCACGCGAGCTGCTCGTCGGAGAACCGCGCCCCCATCGGACCCTCGACATGGTCCCGCTGCGAGGCGACGAACTCTCGAGGATCCTCCTGCACCTTCTTGTGCATCTTGTCGAGCAGAGCGGTGAACTCCTCCGGCGACATGCCGTGGGTCATCTCCTCGATGCTCGGCGGCGGGTCCTGGGTGTCCAACACGACGAAGAGCGTGTCACGGTAGCGCCACGCGTAGTAGAGCGCGCCGTAGCGACGCAACCACTCCGCGCGCATGACCTCGTTGGACACGTCGTGGTTGCCCGGAGTACGGAACAGCGGGGCATCGAGCGAGGAGGTGATGTCCTCGAACTCACGCCACTGTCCCCAGATCTCGTTGATGTTCTCGGTGTAGCCCTCGATGGTGTCGCCGACCTGCACCACGAAGTCGGGGTTGAACAGGTTGGTCGCTTCGATGGCCCGCTCGAAGACACCCTCGCGCGCGAACCCGGTGCGATCGGACAGGAGCGCGAACGTGAACTCCTCGGGCCGATCGGGCGCTGTGGTCAGGTCGGTATAGGGCCGCTGATCGGGTAGCGGACTCACGGTGAAGAGCGGGTTGGCCGTCGAGGTCTCGACGTGGGCAGGCTGTGGGGTGGTCATGCCTCGGACGCTAGGTCGGCGCCGTGAACGCCACTTCCATTCCATGTGAACATCGACCCAAGGAACGCAGTTCCATACCGCGGCGGACAACAGCCCCTCTTAAGGTACGAGCATGAGCGCCGCACCCCCGCCCCTCACTCCGCCGCTGGGCGGAACAGTCAGCTATATCGAGGCCCATGTCCCGGCCCTGATCCCCAGCGAGCAGCGCGTCGCCCGAGCCTTCGCGGAGCGGCCCGGTGAGATGGCCCTGCTCTCGGTCGCGGAGGTCGCCGAGCGTGCCGACACCTCGCCCAGCACCGTGATCCGGGCGTGCCAGAGTCTCGGCTTCCGGGGGTTCCAGCATCTACGGTTGCTCCTGCTTCGCGACGCGACGAGCAAGTCGCCGAAGATCCGTGAGACCAGCGGCCCCTCCGCCAGTTGGCTGCCCGAGTTCTTCCAGGTCACCAGCTCCGAGCTGCAGAACTCCTTCGGCGCCCTCGACTATGCCAAGTTCGACGAGGTCGTGAAGGCCATCGTCGCCGCCAAGCGGGTCCTCGTCCTCGGCAATGGCGGCTCCGCACCTGCGGCCAGCGTCATCGCGCTCGGTCTCATCTCGGCCGGCAAGGGCTGCGAAGCACCTGCCGATGCCGTCGCCCAACAGCTGACGGCCGCGACCCTGCGCGAGGGCGATCTCTGCGTGGCCCTGAGCAGTAGCGGCACCAACCAGGTCACCATGCAGGCCGCGGAGGCGGCCACCGGCACGGATGCCACACTCATCGGCGTTGCCGGATACGCACGTAGCCCCCTGGACGAGATCAGCACGATCAGCCTGGTCGCGGGCGCCCCGTCACCGCGCTGGGGCAACATCGGTGCCAACCTGGCCCAGATCCTCGTCGCGAATGCGATCGTCCGAGCGGTCGACGGGGCCCTGGGCGGCCGGGTCCTCGACAGCATGCTGGACCGCGTCGCGGCGCTCCTCGACCCCCCGAGCACATCCGAGCCGACCTCGCCCGACTGAGCGGGCCGGCTCCTCCCGGGGCATCACCCGAGGCCGCCAGTACTTCCCTCCCTCGTCACCGAGGCGACCACACGAGGCCTCTGCTCGTTCACTGTGACTCGCTTCCATTCCTTCCGTAACGGCATTCCACAGAACCGATCACTTGTGGAACACAATTTCACGGAAGGAGTCGCTGTGAGTCGTATCGAGATCGTGGGCCTCAGCCAGCAGTTCAAGGGCCACCGTGCCGTCGACGACGTCGACCTCACCGTCGAGGACGGAGACTTCGTCGTACTGCTGGGTCCCAGCGGTTGCGGCAAGACCACGCTGCTGCGGATGATCGCCGGGCTCCTGGATCCCACCAGCGGACGGATCCGCATCGACGGCAAGGACGTCACCCACCTGCCGGCGAAGAAGCGCAACCTGGCCATGGTGTTCCAGAGCTACGCGCTGTATCCGCACCTCAGCGTCGAGAAGAACCTCGCCTTCCCGCTCAACGTGCTCAAGATGTCCCAGGAGAAGAAGCGGCAGCGCGTCCACGAGGCGGCCACGGCCCTCGGACTGGAGGACCTCCTCCAGCGCAAGCCTCGCGAGCTCTCCGGCGGTCAGCGCCAGCGCGTGGCCGTCGGGCGGGCGCTGGTCCGCGAGCCCGGCGCCTACCTCATGGACGAGCCGCTCTCCAACCTCGACGCACGGCTGCGGACCAACACTCGCCAGGAGCTCACCGAGCTCCACGACCGGCTGGCCGCCACCTTCGTCTACGTCACCCACGATCAGGTCGAGGCGATGACCATGGCGACCAAGATCGTCGTCCTCAACGCCGGTCGGGTCGAGCAGATCGGCACTCCCCAGCAGATCTACGACGCCCCCGCCTCGGTCTTCGTCGCCGGCTTCGTCGGCTCGCCGCCGATGAACCTCGTCGACGGCGAGCTCAGTGCCCACGACGGCTTCGTGCAGGCCGACGCGATCGGCACGACCGCACGACTGTGGCCCGGCAGCTGCGAGCGGCACCCGGCGACCATCGGCTTCCGCGCCGAGCATCTCCGCATCGCAGACGCGGCGACCGGTGGCCTCCGTGTCGACGGCCTGGTCCACCAGGTCGAGAACCTCGGCAGCGAGCAGATCGTCTACGTCAAGGTCGGTGAGCTCATGGTCGTGGCGACGTGCGGCCGCGAGGTGCCGGTCGTCCGCGGCGAGAGGTTCGTCGCCGGCGTCGCCGCGAAGAACCTGCACCTCTTCGACAGGGCCACCGGTCGCCGCATGGAGTGGGTCGAGGACCCGATTCCGCTACTCGCCGGCGCCTGAACCTCCCCTCTCCCCTTCATTCCTTCGCTGACGAGATCAAGGAACGCACACTCATGTACCTCTCCACGCGCTTCACCACCGCCGCGGCGATGGCCGTCGCGACCTGCCTCACGCTGGCGGCCTGCGGCGGCTCATCGGTCGGCACCGCCAGCTCTACCTCCAGTGCCCTGCCGACGCTCGGCACCGACGACAAGGTGACCATCACCTTCGAGTCCTACAACGTGGCCCAGGGCGGGACCTGGGCCGACACCGTCGACGAGTTGATCAGCGGCTTCGAGGCCGAGCACCCGAACGTCACGGTCAAGGCACAGGCCCCGGCGAACCTGACCGGTTCGAACACCGCGTACGCCGCGAACCTGCAGGCCGAGATCCTGGCCGGCCAGGCACCCGATGTCGCCCAGGAGACCTTCGACGCACTCGACTGGATGGCGACCCAAGGCGTTGTCGACCCGCTCCAGGACGTCGTCGGAACCCAGGCCATCAAGGAGGCGTTCAACGGGAAGGACCTCAGCACGACCTATCCCGGCACCTGGCCGATGAACCAGAAGGCCCGCACCCTCGCCGACGAGAACGGCAAGACCTACGGCATGCCGTACGTCTTCTCCACCCCGGTGCTCTGGTACAACAAGACCGCTCTGGACAAGCTCGGCATCACGATGCCCGCGGCGCCCACGTGGGATGACATCGAGACGATCGGCAAGAAGCTGGTCGCCGCGGGCCACAAGACCCCGGTCAGCATCCCCTGCACCGTCACCGGGGGCGACTGGTGCATGCAGGGCATCATCAAGTCGGCCGGCGGCCACATCGTCAGCTCGGACAAGAAGACCATCCAGTTCGGCGACCAGGGCTCCATCGACGCGGTGACCGAGATGCGCAAGCTGTACGACGAGGGCATCCTGCTCAACACCGACGTCACCACGATGACCACTGCCTTCGCCAAGGGTCAGTCGCTCATCCAGCTCAACACCTCGAACGCGCTGGCCACCTTCACCGCCGGCGCCCAGGCCGGCGGCTGGGACCTGGCCGCGACCAAGATGCCCGCCTTCTCCGGCAAGACGCCGGCGCCGACCAACTCCGGCTCGGCGCTGTTCCTGGTGCACCAGGACGACCCCGACCAGCAGAAGCAGGCCGCGGCCTGGGAGTTCATCAAGTACATCACCGGTCCCGACGGAGTCGACGCCATCACCAAGGGCATCGGCTACGTACCCATCCGCGACACCATGGCCAGCGCCGCCGACGGTCCGCTGCACAAGTGGTACACCGCCACGCCCGGGGCCGAGGTGAACGTGGCCCAACTGCAGCAGTTGCAGCCCTGGGACGCCTACCCCGGCGACAACTACTCGCAGATCAGCAAGCTCTTCTCCGACGCCGTACAGAACTCCGTCTATCTCGGCAAGGACCCGAAGAGCACGCTGACGCAGGCGCAGAGCGACGCCCAGGCGCTGGTCAAGTAGCGCGAGCACGACGAGCCGAGGATAAGCATCCGATGACCGACATGGAGATCTCCCCGAGCCGGCGACTGCCCGTGGAGGGGACCTACAACCTTCGCCAGCTCGGCGGACTACGAGCCGGCGAGCGGACGGTGCGCCCGGGCAAGTTCTATCGCTCCGACGCGCTGGCGAACCTCACCCCGACCGGCAAGAGGTCCATCGCCGACCTCGGCATCCGGCTCGTCGTCGATCTGCGGACCGACGAGGAGACCGCCGCCGAGCCGACCCGGCTGGCGGAGCCCACGATCGTGCGCGCCCCGATCTTCGACTCCGGGATGCCGACCGTCATGCCGGACGAGCCCCACACCCTGGACACGGTCTACGACGCCATGCTCGACCGTCACGGGGCGCGGCTCACCAACGCGGTGCGCCTCATCGCGCACTCGGGGCAGGACGCCGTGCTCGTCCACTGCACAGCGGGCAAGGACCGCACCGGTCTGGTCGTGGCACTGGCGCTGCTGGCGGTCGACGTGCACCGCGACGACGTCGTCCTCGACTACAGCCACACCGAGCGGCACCTCGCCGGCGCCTGGGTCGACGCTATGCTCGCCAAGATGCACGCGGCCGGCTACTCCGCCGACACCAGTCTCCTCGCCCTGGTGAGCGCCAGCCCAGCCAGCCTCCTCGAGCGCATCGTCGACCGCTGGGAGCGCGAGTGGGGCTCCCCGCTCGGCTTCCTCCGAGCCCACGGCTTCACCGCCGACGACCACGCGGCACTTCGTGCCGCGCTCCTCAACTGACCACCTCTCCAAGGAGAAGAGCCATCATGAGCACCGACTACCCCGAGGCCAAGCACTACCTGCTACACCTCTCCGACACCCACTTCGTCGCCCGCGGCACCCATGGCGGCATGCTGCACGACGTCGTCGACCCCCAGGCCAACCTCGAGAAGATGTTCGAGGGTTTCGAGCGATCGAACTCGATGCCGAAGGCCATCGTGCTGACCGGCGACATCGCCGACACCGGCGAGCCCGAGGCCTACCAGCGCGTGCGCGAGGTCGTGGAGAAGTCCGCGGCCGCCTACGGCGCCCGGGTCATCTGGTGCATGGGCAACCACGACAACCGTGAGGCCTTCTACGAGAACCTGCTCGGCGTCGAACCCAGCGACGCCCCCTACGACACGGTATGGGATCTGGACGGCCTGCGGCTGATCGTCCTCGACACGACCGTGCCCGGCCAGCACTGGGGCGAGCTGAGCGACGCTCAGCTGGCCTGGCTCGCCGACGTCCTGGCCATCCCCGCCGAGGACGGCTCCATCATCGCCCTGCACCATCCGCCTGTCTGGAGTCCGCTCGGGCTCATCCGGCTCTTCGAACTGCGCGACCAGGACAGGTTCGCCGACGTCATCCGAGGCACCGACGTACGCTCCATCCTCGGCGGCCACCTGCACTACTCGACCCACTCGACGTTCGCCGGCATCCCGGTCTCGGTCGCCTCGGCCACCTGTTACACCCAGGACCTCCAGGTCGAGTTCCCCGCCGCCCGCGGCCAGAACGGCGCCCAGTCCTACAACCTCGTGCACGTCTACGAGGACCGCGTCCTGCACTCGGTCGTCCCGATCGGCGACTACCCGACGGCGTACACGATGAGTGGGGAGAAGCTCACCGCCTTCCTGGCGATGACGCCCGCCGAACAGCTCGCCGCGGTGAACGCCTCCGTGCAGAACGAGCACTGACCGCTCACAGCTCGAGGACCGTTGGGAAGGCCCCCTCATGTCGTTCACCATCACGCCCGCGCCCGGCCACGACGCGCACGAGCCGACCGCTACGGTACGACGAAAGCTCACCATCGCGCCGTACCTGTACATCGTGCCCGCCATCGCGCTGCTGATCTTCTGGATCTACCGGCCACTGGTCGAGACGTTCCAGCTGTCCTTCTACCACTGGAACCTGCTCCCGACCGCGGCCAAGCAGTCCGCCGGGCTGTCGAACTACGGCGCCCTGTTCCATGACCGGGAGCTGGGCAGGGCGGTCGTCAACACGATCCTCTACGTCCTCGCCTTCCTGGTCTGCTCCGTCGTCCTCCCGCTGGCCATCGCACTGATGTCCCGGCAGGTCAACGGGCGCGCCAGGACCATCTACCAGGCGCTGATCTTCGTGCCCCTCCTGGTGACTCCGGTCGCCACCAGCGCGGTGTGGCGCTGGCTCTTCGACCCCTACGACGGCATCATCGTGGTCGTCCTGCGCAAGGGTGTCGGGATCGACATCGGCAGCGTCTTCCGCAGCGACCACGGTGCTCTCATCGCGATCATCATCATCGTCGGCTGGCAGATGCTCGGCTTCGGCGTCCTGGTGATGACGGCCGGCATGGCGGGGATCAGCCCCGACTACGCCGAGGCTGCATCGGTCGACGGTGCGGGTGCTGGCCGGATCCTGTGGCGCATCACCGTCCCGCTGCTCTCCCCCACCATCCTCTTCCTGGTCCTGATGACGATCCTGCTCTCCGCGCAGTGGACCTATCCGATGATCGACGTCCTCACCCAGGGCGGTCCGAACAACGCGACCACGAACATCTACTACCTGCTCTACGAGATCGCGTTCAACAACTTCGACGCGGGCATGGCGGGCGCGGCCGGGACGGTCTTCTTCCTGGTCTTCGGTGTGATCGCGGTCGGCCTCGTCAGGGTCGCCGACAAGCTCGCCTTCTACGACAACTGATCGAGGTATCCCATGTCGTTCACCATCACCGAGCCGCACCATCGGAGACTCTCCCCCACCGGCGACGACCGGGTCCCCGAGAGTGTCCGGCAGCCGAAGGACGCCGAGAGCATGCCGGCGAGCGTCCGGGTCCGGAACCCGATCGGCGCCCGCATCACCGGTCACGTGGTGCTCACAGTCGTCGCCTTCGTCAGCATCTTTCCCATCTACTGGCTCTTCGCGACCGCCCTGCGCCGTCCGCAGGACGCCACCCGCTCCACCCTCGTCCCCTGGCCGATCAGCCTCGAGAACTTCACCCACGTATGGCATCAGATCCCGATTGGGGGGATGCTCTATCACACCTTCACCATGGCGCTGTGTGTCTCAGCGTGCCAGCTGTTCGTGGCCGTCTTCGCCGCCTACGGCTTCGCCATGTGGGACTTCCCGGGCAAGAGCATCCTCTTCCTGGTCTTCCTGGGCTCGTGGCTGGTGCCCTTCCAGGTCACGATGATCCCCAACTACGTCACCATCGCCCACTGGCAACTGCTCGGCACACTCGCCGGTGTGGTGGTCCCGAACATGTGCTCCGCCTTCGCGGTCATGCTGATGCGCCAGCACATGCAGGCCTTCCCCCGTGAACTGGTCGACGCGGCCCACATGGACGGGCGCAGCCACTGGGGCGTGTTGTGGAAGGTCGTCATCCCCAACATGCGACCCGCGCTCGCCGCGCTCGGCATCATGCTGTTCATCGAGGCGTGGAACAACTACCTCTGGCCGACCCTCGTCCTGGCCAAGCAGCCCGACTCCCTCATCCAGGTCGGCATCCGCTCGTTCCTCGGCGAGGCCGGCGACGACTGGGGGGCCATGATGGCCGCCGCGGGCCTGGCCTGCATCCCCATCTTCGGGATCTACATCTTCTTGCAGCGCTACATCGTCGACGCCTTCGTCCGCTCCGGCCTGCGCTGATCGGCCCGACGACCCAGAAGTCGCAGCCGACGTTGGCACGCCCCGGGCGACATTCAGATCGAGTTGTCCATCTGAAGCGCTCGGCATCGAGGCCCGCGAGCACGAAGGGAGTCCACCGGGACTGATCTGCGGCACGCCAGCGCCCTCACTCCGCGCCAGACTCCTGTCCGGGCAAGACTTGTACTTGTAGAGGCCGCGGACCGGTAGAGAGCCGGGTCCCAGCCGGCCGAAGGTCGCCACCAATGATGACAGCTGGACTTCGACTCCACCCAGTAGAGCTCTTCGGCCGGCCAGCTGGTCCCAATACCGTCGACAGAGCCTCAGCCAAAGACGATAGCCACACGCAGCGCGATGGCCAGGTGGTTGTTCCGGGTGCCCAGCGGGTCGAGCAGGACGAAGTTGCGGGCCTCGGTGAGGAACCTGCTCGATGCCAGCGCGGCGATCTGTTGCCGGACGCTGGTTGGGCGTCGAAGTCGAAGTCCTCCAGCGTCTTGACGCCAGGGAACCCGGCGGCACGGATCCGCAGGTCGCCGCCGGAGGCGTTGCAGGCCGATGCCTCGCGTTCCAACACCGTAGCGAGGTAGTCCTCGTGGGTCCGGCCCGCATCGCGGGGCCGGCCGGCCAGCCGGGCGGCCGCCTCGATTATCCGCGGGGCCTGTAACGCCGCAGCAAGGTCGGCCGCACCCGGATGCCGCTGGCCCACAGCAAGGTAGGTGATCTGCTTGACCGCCTCCGGACTCGCCACAGTCGCGGAGGATGCCAAGAGCCTTTGCAAATATGTTTTGCAAAGGTAGGTTGGAGCGCGTGACCGCGTCCCGAAGCATGTTCGAGATGACCCAGCCGGCATTCGCGGCCCTGGCGCACCCGATCCGGAGCCGGCTAATGAGTGCGCTGCAGATGGACGGGCCGGCCACCGCCACGAGACTGGCGACGCGGATCGGGGAGTCCAGCGGTTCCACCAGCTACCATCTCCGTCAACTCGCGGCGGTCGGGCTGATCGAGGAGGACACCGAGCGTGGGACGCGGAGGGAGCGCTGGTGGAAGCCGGCCCACGAGGGCGCGACGTGGAGCAACGCAGACTTCCTCGGGGATCCGGTCGCGCACGAGGCCTCGATCGCGGCCAGACGAAACTACTACGCCTGGCAGGCCCGACTCCTCGAGCAGCGGCTGAGGGAAGAGTCGACCTGGGACAAGGCCTGGGTAGACGCCGCCGCTGACTCCGACGACGCGTTTTTCCTTACCCCTGCCCAGGCCACGGCGATGTCGCGCGAGATCTGGGACGTTGTCCAACGCTTCCGCGCTGAGCAGGATACCGAGGCCCCCGACAGCACTCGAGTCATCTGGTTGCAGCACCTGGTGCCTGTATTCGGGGAGGCGCCGCTGTGACCGAGCTCAACGCACGTCAGCTGCTGCGCCGGTTCCTGCTTATCACAGCCACCCGGTGGCTGCCGGTCGGCCTCCTGGCGCCCGTACTGATCCTCTTGCCACTCCACCGGGGACTCGGTCTGGCCGAGACGGGCACCGCGTACGCCGTACAGGGGTTCGTGGTGCTCGCGCTGGAGCTGCCGACGGGCGGGTTCGCGGACTCCCTGGGTCGGCGCCCGGTGATGCTGGTCGCGACGATGATTGGCACCCTCTCCTATTGCCTGTTCCTGGTTGCCGACTCATTCTGGCTACTGGTGACGTTCTCGGTCTTGCAAGGGTTGCAGCGGTCGCTTGACAGCGGAACCCTCGAAGCCTGGTACGTCGACGCCGTGCACAAGATCGACCCGGACGCGCGGCTGGAGGGCGGGATGAGCGCGCAGGGCGCGGCGGTTGGTGCGGGTGTCGCCGTGGGCGCCGTCTTGAGCGGCGCGCTGGTCGCCCTCGACCCCGTGCCGGCGATCGGTGCCTTCGTAGTGCCGGTCGTGATCGGGCTGGTCTTCCAAACTCTCAGCACGGTCGCGGTTGTGGCGTGGATGCAGGAGCACCGCTTGGCCCGGGTGTCCGGTCTTGTGGCGTCGGTCTGGGAGACGCCGCGCGCCATCGGAGACGGAATCGCCCTGCTCCGCGGATCCCGCGTCCTGCTGGCGCTACTGTGCGTCGAACTGTTCTGGGGCTTCGGCATGGTCACGTTCGACAGCCTCCTGCCCGTGCGCCTGTCCGAGGTGAGCGGCGGGACGCAGACCGCCGCCTCGATCACCGGTCCGGCGATGTCCGCGGCCTGGGCCGCGTCCGCGGTCGGCGCGGCCACCGCCTCGTGGTTCGCGCACCGGGCCGGGACCGCGCTCACGGCCGGCTTCCTGCGCGTGCTGCAGGGCGGGCTCGTGGTACTGCTGGGCGCTCTCGGCGGCGTGCCTGGAATCCTGACGGCGTACCTCGCCTGCTACGTCGTGCACGGCTCCTCGAACGCACTGCACAGCGCGCTGCTCCACCGCCAGGTGGGGCCGAGGACGCGCGCCACCGTGATCTCGCTCAACTCGATGTTTGCCCAGCCGGCCGGCTCGATCGGGCTGATCGTCCTGACCGGTGTGGCCGATCAGATCTCGACCAGCGCCGCCATGTTCGTCGGCGGAGCCATCCTCGCCGTCGCCGCCCCGCTCTACCTGCCGGCGTGGCGACAGGAACGCGCAGCGCGTACGGCGAGCCCGGAGCCTGTGGTCACATCCCGCGTGAGCGCCGTCTGAGTCGCGCCAGGTCTGACAGACGCTGCGTCGGGTCGGCGACCATCGCCGCCGCCACGGTGCGGAGGTCGTCGATCAAGCGATCGGTGATCGCTTCGTCGAACAGGCCCGCGTCGTAGATGAGCTACGGCCGCCTGATGGGCAGCCGTGGTTGTCTGGGCCCCCGAAACGAACACTCGAAGGGCAGTCGCTCAAGGACTGTGCCTTTCGGCACCCCTCAAAGTGACGGTCGTGGCAGTGTCATCGGCGCGGCACCGCTTCAGCGGACAGCAAATCTGCACCCTGCGCGCCCGCTCTGAGGACATGGGCGAAGCGCTCGAAGAGTCCGGCTTCGGCACCTATCGCTGATGATCCTCTGCGACACCGGCGTGCTCCCCCCGAAGTGAGAGCGAGCCTCGCGACCAGACCTGATGCGTCATGATTGGGTGGCGGAACGACGATGGGAGGTGGATGCGATGACCGTTCTGGAAGCCGAGGCGTCGGTCGACAAGTTTCACGCGCCCCTCTACACGCAGGCTGAGGCGGCGCGCTTCCTCGACTTGTCTGAGTCCACGTTCAGGAACTGGGCGCGGGGCTACCACGCCGTGATCGATGGGCGCGAGGTCGACGGTGCGCCGATCCTGAGCACGGTCGAGCGAGCGGGATCCCGCGGGCCGAACATCCCCTTCGTGGGGCTCGCCGAGGGCTACGCGCTGTCCGCTATCCGCAAGGCCGGCGTGCCGCTCCAGCGGATCAGGCCAGCGCTGGAGCGCCTCGGCGCCGAGATGAACATCCACCACGCCCTCGCCTCCCAGCGACTGTTCACCGATGGCGCCGAGGTGCTGTTCGACTACGCAGCACGCACCGGCGGCGATGAAGCCGAAGCAGTGCGCGAACTCGTCGTCGTCAGGGACGGTCAGCGAGTCTTCAACGAGGTCGTCGACGGATACCTGCAGCAGATCACGTTCGGCGCCGACGGCTTCGCCACCGCTGTTCCGTTGCCCGGTTTCCGCAAGGCGCAGCTCGTCGCCGACGTACGCCGCTCGTTCGGCCAGCCGATCTTCCGGCACGGCGGTGTGCGGCTGGAGGACGCGGTCTCCCTGTTCAAGGCCGAGCGCGACATCGAGGTGGTGTCCGAGGAGTACGGCATTCCGCGCGCGGAGCTTGAGGACGCCTTGGCCGTCCTCGTGAACTGAGCGCCACCGCCGATGCCGGGTCCCCACTTCTTCATCGACAGGAGCCTGGGCCGAAAGCAGGTTCCCGTGGCGCTGCGCGAGGCCGGGTGGGACCTCGTGACACTGGCCGAGCACTACGGGATCCCTGCCGACGAGGCCGTTGAAGACGTCACCTGGCTGGAACTTGCAGGCCACCAGCGGTGGCCCGTGCTGATGAAGGACGAACGGATCCGCTATCGGCCAGCAGAGCGCGCCGCCGTGATTGGCCACGGCGTCCGAGCCTTCTATCTGACCTCCGGCAACCTGTCCGGTCGCCAGATGGCCGACCTCTTCATCGCGAACCAAGCCGCCATCTTTAGCCGCGCCGCCGAGGACGGTCCCGCATTGTTCGCCGTGTCGCCCAGCGGGGTCCGCGAGATCCCCCTGGACGACTGATGCGCAAGAACGAGGACACAAATAGGGCACAGATCCCCGCAACGAGCCGGCTGCAGCCGCAACCACCCGGAGATGCGAAACGGCCCGCTCCCAGCGTTGTCGCTGGTCACGGGCCGTTCGTGCTGCGGGTGGCAGGTGAAGGATTCGAACCTTCGAAGGCAAAGCCGACGGATTTACAGTCCGCTCCCATTGGCCGCTCGGGCAACCTGCCGGGGACGTGCTCCCCCACTTGGTGGGATCGCAACAGAACGGAACAATAGCGCAAGCGACGCCGTGGGTTGAAACCCGCGACGCCCCGTACGCCGACCCCGAAGGAGCAGCCATGGCCGACTCATCATTCGACATCGTCAGCAAGATCGACCGGCAGGAGGTGGACAACGCGCTCGGTCAGGCCGCCCGGGAGGTGGCGACCCGATTCGACTTCAAGGGCACCGGCGCCACCATCGCGTGGCAGGGCGAGAACGCGATCGAGATCAGCGCCTCGGCCGACGACCGCGCCAGCGCGGTGCTCGACGTCTTCCAGGGCAAGCTGGTCAAGCGCGGCCAGAGCCTGAAGATCCTCGACGCCTCCGAGCCGCGCCAGTCCGGCCAGCAGAGCAAGATCTCCATCGCCCTCAAGGAGGGGATCAGCTCGGAGAACGCCAAGAAGATCTCCAAGCTCATCCGCGACGAAGGCCCCAAGGGCGTCAAGGCCCAGATCCAGGGCGACGAGCTGCGCGTCTCCTCTAAGAAGCGCGACGACCTCCAGGCGGTCATCGCCCTGGTCAAGGATCAGGACTACGACTTCGCCGTGCAGTTCACCAACTACCGCTGACTCGTGTAACACGACTCTCGCGTTACACTGGTCTGCGTGACGAACCTGACGATCTCCGTAGGCGCTGAGACGCTGAAGCGCGCCCGGATGCGTGCGCTCGAACGCGGTGAGTCCGTCAACCAGTTCCTGGCCGAGCAGCTACGTCGCTATGCCGAGTCCGACGACGTCCCAGAGCGCCAGCGATCGACGAATGAGGCACTGGCCGAGTTGGCCGGCAGGATCGACCGTGGATCGGGCGGACGAGCATGGTCACGGGCCGAGTTGTACGACGAGCGACGCGTCCGGTGAGGGCATTCGTCGACACGAACGTCCTGGCCTATCGCCTCGATCCGGACGAACCGGGCAAGCATCGGCGGGCCATCGAATGGCTTGAGGGCGAGGCGACGCTGGTCGTGAGCAGCCAAGTCCTCATCGAGCTCCACTCGGTGCTCACCCGGCGCTTCCACCAGCCTCGATCGCTGGCGAGCGAGGTACTCGAACGGATCGACTACGAGACGGTGCCTACCGACCGGACTCTCGTCCTGCGCGCCGCCCGCACCGCGAGCGAGCACCAACTCAGCATCTTCGATGCCCTGATCCTCGAGGCCGCCGTCAGCGCCGAGTGCACCGAACTGTGGTCCGAGGACCTCCGCGGGGGCAGCGTTCTGCGCGGAGTGCGCATCGTCAACCCGTTCGACGGTGTCGCCTGAGCTCGTCACAGAGCGCGGGACGCCCTGCTTCACCGAGCCCTGCCGGAGGCGCCCGGAGGACATCTGCCCCTGCTCCACCGGTCCGCACCGGTCCGCGACACGTGTGATTCCACCTAGATCGAGTGAGTGAGTCGATTCATCTGCGAAACTAGGCTTGTGCGAGTCTCAGCCAAGTCCGATTACGCCCTGCGCGCGCTCATCGAGATGGCCGCCCGCGAAGACGGGAAGGCGGTCAGCGCCGAAGAGCTCGGCCGCGCCCAAGACATCCCCCACGGCTTCCTGCAGGCGATCCTGGCCGACCTGCGGAAGGCCGGGATCGTGATCTCGCAACGCGGCCAGTCCGGGGGCTGGCGCCTGGCGCGGACCGCCGAGTCGGTCTCGGTCGCCGACGTGATCCGTGCGGTGGACGGCCCGCTGGTCTCGGTGTACGGGCTGCGCCCGGAGGCGGTGACCTACAACGATCGGGCCGACGTGCTGCAGCACGTCTGGATCGCGGCTCGCGACTCGCTGCGCAGCGTCTTCGAGGAGGTCTCGATCGCGCAGCTCGCCACCCGCACGCTGCCCGAGGAGGTCACCTCGCGGACCGCCAACGACGAGGCCTGGCAGCCGCACTGACCACGCCGACGCCCCCGAAGACGCTTCGTTCCCGACGCCGAGGTCGCCGACGCGATCGTGCGGCCCGGCCCCGGCTGCGCCGTTGAAGCCGAGGCCGAGCGCACGTGTCGCCCGCGGGGTCAGGCCGGCCGGCTCCCCGCCAGGTCGACCACCGGCTCGCCGACGCTGGTGGCACCGGCCAGCGGGGAGAGGTAGACGGTTCTCCCCTCCTCCAGGCCGAGCTGACGGGCATGGGTCCGGGTCATCTCCACGGTGACCACCTCGCCGCTGTCGGTCAGCACGGTGAGACGCACCTCGAAGCCGATGCGCAGCACCCGCGAGATGGTGCCCTCGATCCCGCCGGCGCTGATCGGCCGGTCCGAGAGCTCGATGTCGTGCGGCCGGATCAGCCGTCCGCCCAGCGTCGTGACGTCCCCGAGGAAGCCCATCACGAAGTCGTTGGCCGGCTCGTCGTAGAGCTGGTCGGGGGTGCCGACCTGCTCGACCCGGCCCTGGTTGATCACCACGATCTCGTCGGCGACCTCGAGGGCCTCCTCCTGGTCGTGGGTGACGAAGACCGTCGTGACGTGCACCTCGTCGTGCAGCCGCCGCAGCCAGTCGCGCAGCTCCTTGCGGACCTTCGCGTCCAGCGCGCCGAAGGGCTCGTCCAGCAGCAGCACCGACGGCTCGACCGCCAGCGCCCGGGCCAGCGCCATCCGCTGGCGCTGGCCGCCGGAGAGCTGCGAGGGCAGCCGGTGTGCGAACTGGTCGAGGTGCACCAGCCTGAGCAGCTCATCGACCTTCTGCCTGATCTCCTGCTTGGGCCGCTTGCGAATCTCCAGTCCGAAGGCGACGTTCTTGGCCACGCTCATGTGCCGGAAGACCGCGTAGTGCTGGAAGACGAAGCCCACGTTGCGCTTCTGCGGCGGCAGGTGGGTGGCGTCGGCGCCTTCGATGACGACCGAGCCTTCGTCCGCGGTGTCCAGCCCGGCGATGATCCGCAGCAACGTGGACTTGCCGCCACCCGACGGGCCGAGCAGGGCGGTCAGCTGTCCGGTCGGCAGCGAGACGTTGATGTCGTCAAGGGCGACGAAGTCGCCGAACCTCTTGGAGACTCCGGATACCTCGATACTCATCTCTTCTCCTGTGCATCCTTGGCGCGCAGCAGCGCGACGACGATCAGGCAGGCGATGGCGGCGAAGACCAGCATGAACGCGATCGCGTAGGCCTGATCGAGGTTGTTGTTCTGATAGGCGCTCTCCACCGAGGTGGTCGCCGTGGCGGTGTGGCCGATCACGTGGCCGGAGACGACCTTCACCGCACCGAACTCGCCCAGCGACCTCGCCAGGCTGAGTACGACGCCGTACGCGACCGCCCAGCGGATGCCGGGCAGGGTGATCCGCCAGAACGACTGCCAGGCGTTGGCGCCCAGGCTGCGGGCGGCCTGCTCCTGGTCGTCGCCGAGCTCCTCGAGCACCGGCACGACCTCCCGGATGACCAGCGGCAGCGCGACGAAACAGGTCGCCATCACGATGCCCGGGAAGGCGAAGACCACCTCGATGCCCCAGGACCGCAGCGTCGGTCCGAACCAGCCGTAGACCGGGCTGTAGACGAGCATCAGCGCGAGCCCGACCACGACCGGCGAGGCGGCCAGCGGCAGGTCGATCAGCCACGACAGGAGCCGCTTGCCGGGGAAGTCGTAGCGCACCAGCAGGATCGAGATGGTCAGCCCGAAGACCAGGTTGATCGCCACCGCGATCACCGCCGCCTCGACCGAGAGCCACAGCGCGTGCACCACATCGGGGTCGGCCAGGGCCTGCTGGATCGAGGAGAAGCCGTGCGCGAAGGTGTCCTTGAACAGGTACACGGTGGGCCAGATCACCAGCATGAACAGGTAGCCGACGACCAGGATCCGGATCCCCCAGGTGATCGCCCGGGAGCGTCCGGACACGGTGCGGCTCGGCGCATGCGTCGTACTAGCCACGTCGTGCCATCCTTCGCTGGAGCACGTCGAGGACGACGATGGTCAGCAGGGCGATCACCAGCAGGATGATCGCGATCGCCGCCGCGGCCGCGGTGTTGCCGCCCTCGATGTAGGTGTAGGTCTTGGTGGCGACCACGTCGACGCCACGAGCGTTCATGCTGATCAGCACGACCGAGCCGTACTCGCTGACCGCACGGGCGAAGGAGAGCGAGGCTCCCGCGGTGATCGCCGGCACCAGGGACGGCAACACGATCCGGCGGATCGTGGTCGCCCGGGAGGCGCCGAGGGACGCGGCCGCCTCCTCGACATCGGTCTCCAGCGACTCCAGCACCGGCTGGACGGTGCGTACGACGAACGGCAGGGTCACGAACGCGATGGCGAGGACGACCCCGACCTTGGTGCCCGAGACGTCGATGCCCAGCGGGCTGCCGTTGCCATAGAGCGCGAGCAGCACCAGGCCGGCGACGATCGTCGGCATCGCGAACGGGACGTCGATCAGCAGATCGAGCAGCGTCTTGCCCCAGAGCCGGTCACGGACCAGCACCCAGGCGATCAGGGTCCCCATCACCGCGTTGACGACGGTGACCAGGACCGCGGCGATCAGCGTCAGCCGCAACGCCGCCAGCGTGCTGGAGTTGGTGAGCACGTCGTGGAACGTCTCCCAGCCGCCTCCGCTCGCCTTGACCACGACGGCGGCGACCGGGATCAGCACCAGCAGGCTGAACCAGATCATCGTCAGGCCGAGACCGAGCCCCGCCGACCGCGTCAACCTCCGCCCGCCACGGGCACGGCGGCCCCGGCTCGGTCGAGCCGGTGCCGCCGTGTCGTCGGGAAGTGTCAGGGCCGACATCAGAACCCTGCGTCGCTCTGGATCTTGGTCAGGATGCCGTCGTCCTCGTCGAAGTACTTCGTGTTGGCCTTGTCCCAGCCGCCGAAGTTCTTGTCGATGGTGAGCAGCTTCTCGACCGTCGGGAACGGGTCACTGGGATCCATCGCACCCTTGACGGTGACGTCGCCGACCTTGCTCGCCACGTTGTCCAGCGGGCGGTAGCCGGTCGCGGCGTACTCCTTCTGGCCGGCGACGCTCTTCTGGAACGCCATCCAGTCGGTGGCGGCATCGGAGTGATCCTTCAGCAACGCGCAGGTGTTCTGGATCAGCAGGTCGCTGTCCGGGACGACGTAGTCGAAGTCGTCGCCGTCCTGACGCCCGAGGATCGCCTCGTTCTCGTAGGAGATCAACACGTCGCCCTTGCCACCGGTGAAGGTGCTGGTCGCCTCGCGGCCGCTGGCGGGCATCGCGATCACGTTGTCGTAGAACTTCTTCATGTAGGCCTGCGCCTCGGCGTCGCTGCCGCCGTCGGCGAGCACGGAGCCGTAGGCGGCCAGCAGGTTCCACTTCGCCGAGCCGGAGGAGGCGGGGTCGGGGGTGACGATCTGGACGCCGGACTTGGTCAGGTCGGACCAGGTCTTGATGTTCTTCGGATTGCCCTTGCGGACCACCAGGACCACGACCGACTGGGTGCACACCCCGTCGGTGGCGTTGTCCTTCCAGTCGCTGTCCACCAGGCCGGCGTCGACCAGTCGGGTGACGTCGGGCTCGAGCGAGAGGTGGACCTCGTCCGCCTGCTGGCCGGCCTCGACCGCCCGGGACTGGTCTCCCGAGGCGCCGTACGACTCCTTGAACGTCACGTCCTTGCCGGCGTCGGTTTGCTGGAAGGCCTTCTCCACTCCCTGGTTGGCCTCCTCCAGCACCGAGTAGCCCACGATGCTGACGGTCTTGGCGTCGCTCGCGCTCCCACCACCGCCACCACACGCGGTCAAGGCCAGCACCCCGACGACAGAAAGAGCCGCCGCAGCCTTGATCTTCAACATGTGTGTCCTCTTCTCTCCGGGTGACTCCCGCCCGAGCGGGCTCATCGCATTGTGATGAATCTCGTGCACTCTAGTCGAGTTAGGAGAGTCTATGCGAATTGTCGGCGTGTTGCGGCGAAACTCACGGAGTGGACCGGTCGCGGGCCACCTCGGTGGCGCTTCCGGTCGTCCGACAGCGGATACGTACGCCGATAGCGCCGCCGGCCGGACTAGGGTCGTGATCAGAGGCCGAGAGAACCCGAGAGACGAGGTGCCAGGTGCCCGACCAGGTGCAGCCGAAGACGACCCAGCGGTTGTCCGAGGTGGTGATCCGGTTCGCGGGTGACTCGGGCGACGGGATGCAGTTGACCGGCGACCGGTTCACCCAGGAGTCGGCGGTGTTCGGCAACGACCTGGTGACGCTGCCGAACTTCCCGGCCGAGATCCGGGCGCCGCAGGGGACGCTGCCGGGGGTGTCCTCGTTCCAGGTGCACATCGCCGATCACCAGGTGCTGACGCCCGGGGACGCACCCGACGTGTTGGTGGCGATGAACCCGGCGGCGTTGCGGGCGAACCTGGGTGACCTGCCCAAGGGGGCGGTGGTCATCGTGGACACCCACGACTTCACCGCGCGGAACCTGGCGAAGGCCGGATATGCGGAGAATCCGCTGGCCGGCGCGGAGGGGCAGCCCGATCCGCTGGCCGACTATCGGGTCCATCCGGTGGATCTGACCGGGATCACGGTGGCCGCGGTGGCCGAGTACGGGCTGTCGCGCAAGGATGCGGCCCGGGCGAAGAACATGTTCGCGCTGGGACTGGTCTCGTGGATGTACGGACGACCCACCGAGCCGACCATCGGGTTCCTGGAGCGGCGGTTCGCGAAGGCTCCGGAGATCCGGGACGCGAACATCGCCGCCTTCAAGGCGGGGTGGGCCTTCGGCGAGACCACCGAGTCGTTCGCCTCGTCGTACGAGATCGCGCCGGCACCGATGCCGGCCGGGGTGTATCGCAACATCACCGGGAACCTGGCATTGGCCTACGGGATCGTGGCGGCCGGCGTGCGCTCGGGCCTGCCGGTCTTCCTCGGCTCGTATCCGATCACCCCGGCCTCCGACATCCTGCACGAGCTGGCCAAGCACAAGTCAATGGGGGTGACCACCTTCCAGGCCGAGGACGAGATCGCCGGCATCGGCGCGGCGCTGGGGGCCTCCTACGCCGGGGCGCTGGGAGTGACGACGACCTCGGGGCCGGGGATCGCGTTGAAGTCCGAGGCGATCGGGTTGGCGGTGATGACCGAGCTGCCGTTGCTCGTCGTCGACGTGCAGCGCGGCGGGCCCTCGACCGGGTTGCCCACCAAGACCGAGCAGGCCGATCTGCTCCAGGCCATGTACGGCCGCAACGGGGAGGCACCGGTGCCGATCATCGCGCCGGCCTCGCCGGGCGACTGCTTCCACGCCGCCCTCGAGGCCGCCCGGATCGCCATCACCTACCGCACCCCGGTGATGCTGCTCTCCGACGGGTACCTGGCCAACGGCTCGGAGCCTTGGTCGATCCCGGAGATCGCCGACCTGCCGGCCATCAGGCCGGGCTTCGCCCGCGCCGAGACGAGCGGTGAGGGCAGCGAAGGCAGCGAGGCGTTCGCGCCGTACGCCCGCGACCCCGAGACGCTCGCCCGGCCCTGGGCACTGCCGGGCACGCCCGGGCTGGAGCACCGCATCGGGGGGCTGGAGAAGGCCGACGGCACCGGCAACATCTCCTACGACCCGGCCAACCACGATCTGATGGTCCGCACCCGCGCCGCCAAGGTGGCCCGGATCGCCGAGTCCCTGCCGCCGCTGGAGGTCGACGACCCCGCCGACCCCGCCGGCCGAGGCGCTCGGGTACTGGTGGTCGGGTGGGGCTCGACCTACGGGCCGATCGGTGCCGCGGTGCGCAGCGCGCGGGCCGACGGTCACCAGGTGGCCCGGGTCCACCTGCGCCACCTCAACCCGTTCCCCCGGGACCTGGGCGACATCCTCCGCCGGTACGACAAGATCCTGGTCCCCGAGATGAACCTGGGCCAGCTCTCCCGGCTGCTGCGCGCGGAGTACCTGGTCGACGCGGTCGGGTACAACGTCGTACGCGGCCTGCCGATCGCCTCCGCGGAGCTCGCCGACGCCATCGCGACCCTGGTCAAGGAGATCTCATGACGACCGACCAGCACACCCAGCACCCCACCGGCCCCACCGAGCTGGGGTTGCCCGCGCCGTGGTCGGGCACCGAGCTGGTGCCGGCCCACGACGGCGAGCAGCCGCAGTCCGCGAAGGCGTACACCAGCGACCAGGAGGTCCGCTGGTGCCCCGGCTGCGGCGACTACGCGGTCCTCAAGGCGGTGCAGAGCTTCCTGCCCGGCCTGGGACTGCGTCGGGAGAACATCGTGTTCGTCTCCGGCATCGGCTGCTCCTCCCGGTTCCCCTACTACCTCGACACCTACGGCATCCACTCCATCCACGGTCGCGCCCCCGCCATCGCCACCGGCATCGCGGTGGCCCGCCGGGACCTGTCGGTGTGGGTCGTCACCGGCGACGGCGACGCGCTCTCCATCGGCGGCAACCACCTCATCCACGCCCTGCGCCGCAACGTCAACATGACGATCCTGCTGTTCAACAACCGCATCTACGGCCTGACCAAGGGGCAGTACTCCCCCACCAGCGAGGAGGGCAAGGTCACCAAGTCCACCCCGGCCGGCTCGCTCGACCATCCCTTCAACCCCATCTCCCTGGCCATCGGCGCCGAGGGCACCTTCGTGGCCCGCACCATCGACTCCGACCGCAAGCACCTCACCGCGGTGCTGTCGGCCGCCGCGGCCCACCGGGGCACGAGCCTGGTCGAGATCTACCAGAACTGCCCCATCTTCAACGACGGCGCCTTCGACGACCTCAAGGGCCCCGACGCCGGCGACCGCCTGCTCCGCCTCGAGGCCGGCCTCGAGGTCACCGCCCAGACCCCCACCGGCCCACGCACCTGGCGGCACGACCCCACCAGCCAGGACCCCTCCGACCAGTTCGCCCTCTCCCGGCTCGACGCACCGGTCCCCATCGGCATCTTCCGCCAGGTCACCCGACCGACGTACGACGACCAGGCGCGCGCCCAGCTCGACCAGGCGCGCGCCACCGCCCCGCAGGACGACGCCCCGGAAGAGGCGTTGGACAGGCTGCTGCACGCCGGCGACACCTGGGTCACCGCCTGAGGCGGTCCTGATGTGGTCCCTGGCGTGGCGTCGGCTGCAGCATCGTGGCGCCCGAACGCTCGTCTTGGGGTTCGCGATCCTGGTGGCGGCGACGGGGTTCACGGTGCTGACGGCCTCGTCGAACGCGACGAGGTTGCAGACCATCGGCACGGTGCGCAAGGAGGCCTCCTCGACCTACGACATCTTGGTCCGCCCGTCGGGCTCGCGTTCCAAGCTGGAGGAGAGCGAGGGCGAGGTGCAGCCCGGGTTCCTCAACGGCATCTACGGGGGGATCACGATGGCGCAATGGCGCCAGATCCAGCACCTCAGCGGTGTCGAGGTCGCGGCCCCGATCGCCATGCTGGGCTACGCCTACCCGTCCTTCGTACTACCCATCGACACCCGCGGGGCATGGTCGAAGCACGGCGCCTCGGTAGCGCGGGTGGACGTCACCTGGTCCGGCGACAACGGGTTGACTCTCACCCACGCCACACCCGACTACGCGATCGTCACCGGCAAGGCGTTGGAAGACAACACCGGCGACAGCGTGTACGAGGGGTACTGGCACTACGTGGACTCGCACGGCGACGACCACAACATATGTCCCCACAATATGTTCTCGGAGGACCAGCGTCCGGAGTCCAAGGCGTCCTGGTTGGACTGCTTCTCCCGGACGCGGGGAGGCTTGAGCGACGTCTCGCTGTGGAAGCACAAGTACCGCGTCTACCACTATCTGGGTGTCGAGGTGCAGTTCTCGATGCCGTATGTGGTGGCTGCGGTGGACCCTGCCAGTGAGGATGCGCTGGTCGGGCTCGACGGTGCGCGCTCGTCGGGGAAGTCCCTGGTGGGTGCGACGACGAACTATCCCGGCGCCTGGGGGCGGCGCGGACTGCCGGTGCTGGCCTCCGACGACTTCGCGGTCTCCGAATCGGCGCGCGTGACCATCTCCACCCTGCCGGCGGCAGCCGCCCGAGCCGTGATGGCGGGGAAGAATGCAGCGGCTTTGAGTCATTACCGTGGACGGAGGTACTCCACGACGACGGTGTCCGCCAAGGACGCCCACCAGCTGCTGATGAAGGAGTTCCGCACCGCGAAGCCGCACATCTCGCCGGGCAGTCTGAGCAAGCAACTGCCGGGCGAGGTGACCCAGTTCGTCAAGGTCAGTCAACCGCGCTACCAGTCGACCTCGCGCGGACTGCGGGTCGAACTGTCGCCCTCCTCGGTGACCGGCACCTACAACAACCCGTTGTCGTCGGTCGCCGCCAGCGACGAGCCGGTGGCCCGCACGACCACACTCTCCCACGGACCCAGCACCGAGACGCAGCAGTACCGACCGGTCACCCTGCGGTTGCGTGGGACCTTCGATCCTGCCCATCTGACCCACATCAGCGACCTGACCGACAAGACGCTCGCCGGCTACGCCACCGCACTGAGCAAGGGCGCCGACGCGGCAAGCAGGAAGGCGCTGGGCGACCAGCCGCTCCATCCCTCCAACAATGCCGCCGGCCTGGTGCAGTCCGCACCCACCATGATCACCTCCCTCAGCGCCGCCAACGAGCTGATGCAGGGCTGGGACGGCTTCGACCAGTCGGCACCTATCTCCGCCATCCGCGTCCGGGTCGAGGGCGCCGGGATCTACGACGACGCGGCGCGAGAGCGCATCAGGCTCACCGCGCAACGCATCCAGGAGAAGACGGGGCTCGACGTCGACATCACCACCGGAGCCTCGACCACGACCCAGGCGGTCACCCTCCCCCAAGGCAAGCACGGCCGGCCAGAGCTGCACCTGACGCAGTCCTGGGTGAAGAAGGGCGTGGCGACGGCGATCCTCAAGGCGGTCGACAAGAAGTCCCTGGTCCTGTTCAGCCTGGTGCTCCTGGTCTCAGCGCTCTCCATCGCCAACGCCACCGTTGCGAGCGTCCGGGCACGCCGTACCGAGCTCGGTGTGCTGGCCTGCCTGGGATGGCGGCGATCCGACCAATTCCGCTCGGTCCTCTACGAGCTCGGGATGGTGGCCTGTGTCGCCGGCATCCTCAGCGTCGGGCTGGCACTGGGTCTGGGACAGATCGTCAACACACCGGTCTCCCTCAGCCGGGCGCTGCTCGCCCTGCCGGCGGCGCTCGCCGTCGCGCTCCTCGCCGGCGCCGCCCCCGCCCTGCTCGCCGCACAAGCCGACCCGATAGCCGCGGTCCGGCCCGTGGTGAGCGAGTTGCGCCGGCCGCATCGTGCCAAGCACATCGTCGGGCTCGCCGGGCTCAACCTCACGCTCACCAAGACCCGGGCCGCCCTCGCCGCCGCCGGCCTACTGATCGCGGTGGCCACCACCACCACGCTGGTGGCCATCATGCTCGGCTTCCAAGGCGCGGTGGTCGGCACCGTCCTCGGCGACACGGTCACCGTGCAGACCCGAACCGCCGACTACGCCGCCACCGCAGCCACCCTCCTACTGGCATGCCTGGGCGTCACCAACGTGATGTACCTCAACATCCGCGACCGCGGCATCGAGATCGCCACCCTGCGCGCCGTCGGCTGGAGCGAACACAACCTGGCAGCCCTGCTCACCGCCGAGGGCACCATGATCGGACTCCTGGGCACCGTGCCGGGCGTACTGCTCGGCCTCTGCGGAGCCATCCTCCTCGCCGGCACCCTCACTCCCACCATGCTCACCGGCGCGCTGCTCGCCTGGCTCCTCGGCACCGTCCTCGCCGGCCTGTCCGCGTACGCCGCCACCGTGCTGGTACGCCGACTGCCCACCGCCGACCTACTCACGGAGTGATATGACCACCCCCGACCAGCCAGATCGGCCCGACGAACCCGTGATCAGGGTTCGCGGCCTCCGCAAGGCGTTCCACACGATCGACGCCGACATCGTCGCCGCCGATGACATCGACCTCGACGTACACCGCGGCACCCTGACTGCGCTCACCGGCCCGTCCGGATCCGGCAAGTCGACGCTGCTCCATCTCATCGGGGCGCTGGACAGCCCCGACGCCGGCGAGATCACCGTCGACGGTGTCACCATCACCGACCTACCCGCCAAGCGGCTCCCCGGCTACAGGCTCAGCATCGGCTTCGTCTTCCAGAGCTTCCACCTGCTGCCCACCCTCTCCGTCATCGACAACGTCACAGTGCCGCTGCTGCCTCGAGGCATCAAGGATCACGACGTCCGGCGGGCCGAGGAGCTGATTCGCGCGGTCGGACTCGATGGACGCGAGAACCAGGCCGCCACCAAGCTTTCCGGTGGCCAGCAGCAGCGCGTCGCGATCGCCCGCGCACTCATCAACAAGCCCGCCATCGTGCTGGCCGACGAGCCCACCGGCAACCTCGACACCCACACCAGCGAAGAGATCATCCGCCTGCTGTTCGAGCTCCGCGACGACTACGGAGCCACGCTCCTCATCGCAACCCACGATCCCGACATCGCCAAGCGCTGCGACAACGTCGTCCACCTCCGAGACGGTCGACTGCTCCCCAGCCCTGGATCCGCCGATCAGGGTTAAGCGCTGAGCCTGCGCTGCGGGTCGGGCGCGGGCACCGCGTCGACGAGGCGCCTGGTGTACTCCTCGCGCGGGTGGACGAAGACGGAGGGACGTGTTCATCGCATGTTCCTCTTCAACGGTGATAGGGCCCGAGACGGCTCGGTGGTGACGGGCGGCGATCGGCGGCACCGATCGAGCGCACAGCCTCAGGCGGAGGCACGACGAGCGGCGAGCGGGCGCACCACCGCGGCAGGCCCGGCGTTCGTCCTGGACGCGGACAGGCGGTGCTCACCGCGACGACTCGGTGCGCCCGGGGCCACCGCCATCGGGTCCTCGATGACCGGCGCCAGCCCCGCCGTGCAGGCCACGATCGCGTCGGAGGCATCGGCCCAGCCGAACTCGACCGGCACCGCAACGGTCGCACTGAACTCGCGGTAGGCCGCGATGATGTCGTCGCGGACCTCGGCGCATGCGGTGAAGGCCCGGCCGATGAGGACGACCCGGTCGGTGATCGCATCGGGCGTCATCATGATGTCGCGGGCCAGCGCCGCGACGTGGCCGAGGGCGCGGGCACGGTGACGGAGCTCCGCGAGCACCACCGGGTCGCCGGCGGACTCGTAGACCGACGCGACCCGTGGGGCCTCGATCGCCCGCCGGTGGAACAGGTGGCGCGCCAACGCCTCGTCGCCGGCGAGCGCCGTCAGGCAGCCGCTCCTGCCGCACGAGCAGAGCGGACCGGAATCGGATGGGAACGGATGGGGGAAGTGCTCCAGGCTCAGCGAGCGATGGAGCTCGACCCGCTCGGTGCGGTCGACGGTGGTGGTGATCCCGAAGGAGTCGGCGCCGTAGACGTAGAGCGCCGTTCCGACCGCGCCGTTCGCACGGTGCAGGAAGTCGGCTGCGGCGGTCGCGGCGATGTGGTCGGCGGCCCGCACCGGCAGTCCGGTGACCTCACGCACCTCGGCGGCCACGTCGAAGGAGTCCAGGCCGAGCGACACCCAGTCCCCCACCACGCCGACGGAGACCGGTTCGCGGCTCGACAGCCGGCCGAGCAGCGTCGCGGCGGCCCGGCTGAGCTGCTCGAGGTCTGGCCGCCGGGCGACGGGATGACCGACGGTGCCGTGGGCGAGGACCGCGCCGGTGAGGTCGCTGAGCGCGACGGTGGCGCGCTCGGCGCCGAGATGGAACCCGATGACGGCGTGCCGCTCGGTGTCGACCTCGACCCTGACCCCGGGCCGGCCGGTGGCGCCGGGACGTACGGCGGCCTCCGACTCCCGCAGCAGACCGGCCTCCACCATCGCGGTGACGGTGCGCCCGACCGTGGCGATGCTCAACCCGGTCCTGACCGCGATGTCGTCGCGACTGGCGATCCGATGGGAACGCACGTGCTCGAAGACCTGCGCGGCCGAGGCACCGGTGGCGTGCCGCATCACGGTGAGGGTCGGTCGCAGCCGGCGATCGTTGGCGCGGGTCATGAGCACCCTTTCTGACCTCGCAACGGGCAGTCGGAGTCGGCGAAGAACGTCGTTTAAAGACAAGTAAGTAACGTGACTAACGATATGTCACGTCCTCGCCGGCTCGGCACTTCTGCTCACCGTGAGCAAGCGGTTGCGCGCACAAAAGTGCAGGAGAATACTCGAATTACTGGACATCCGGCGCCGCCGCCTGCCGTGGCCCCACAGTGAAAGGAAGGTCCCCATGACCATCAGCCTCGACCGCGAACAGGGCGTCGACGCCTCGAGCATCACCGTCACGAAGCTGACCCACAACATCGGCGCACTCGTCGAGGGGGTCAAGCTGTCGGGAGATCTACCTGCGGAGACGGTCGCCGCGATCCGGGCCGCGATCCTCGAGCACAAGGTCGTCTTCTTCCACGACCAGTTCCTCGACGACGACGCCCAGATCGCCTTCGGCGAGCGGCTCGGCCCGCTGACCACGGCCCATCCGACGGTCAACACCGGCAGTGCCCGGGTGCTCTCGCTCAAGGCGACCCGCGGGATGGCGGCCAACTCCTGGCACACCGATGTCACCTTCGTGGACCGGCCACCGGCGTTCTCGATCCTGCGCGGCGAGACGGTTCCCGCCTACGGCGGCCACACCGCGTGGGCCAACGGCGCGACGGCGTACGACGCCCTGCCCGACCAGCTCAAGGCGCTCGTCGACGGGCTCTGGGCGCTGCACACCAACGAGTTCGACTACGCGCAGTACACCTCGCAGATCAAGCAGGCCGGCGAGGCGCCCGGGCTGCAGGACACCCCCGACGGCTCCAGCAACATCTTCAAGAGGAGCGACTTCCAGTCCTCGCTCTACAAGACCGAGCACCCGGTCGTGCGGGTCCACCCGGAGACCGGCGAGCGAGTCCTGCAGCTCGGACACTTCATCAAGAGCTTCATCGGCTTCAACGACAAGGAGAGCCAGATCCTCTTCAACCTCCTGCAGGACCGGATGACCAAGCTGGAGAACACGATCCGCTGGGCCTGGACGCCGGGTGACATCGCCATCTGGGACAACCGCGCCACTCAGCACTACGGCGTGGCCGACTTCGGTCTCAACCTGCGGGAGGTGCGCCGGATCACCGTCCAGGGTGACGAGATGGTCGCCATCGACGGTCAGCGCAGCCGCCTGGTCCAGGGCTCCTCGGACGTCTACAACCACCTCGACGAGCTGATCCGCTGACCCCGGTTCCTCGACCCCGGGTCACCGACCCGGACGGCCCGTCTCCCGCACCCGGAGGCGGGCCACTTCTCTTCCGCCGCTCCTCGACGCGATCCGGAACGCCCCGGGAGCGCGATGGGCGGTCGGGAGACGACTCCGCTCAGGAGGTGCGGACCGCCACCACGTCGGCGAACGCCTCCAGGGCGTCGCGGACCGGACCGGCCGGAAGGGCGGTGAGCAGGTCCTTGGCCTGGTGCGCACGACCGACGACGTACCTCCGGGCCTCGTCCATCGCCGGGTGGGCGCGCAGCAGTGCGAGGCACTCGGCGTGCGCCGCGTCGTCGGTGGCCAGGTCGCTCTCGAGCAGTTCCAGCAACCGGGCGTCCGCCGGGTCGGTGGAGCGCTTGGCCAGCAGCACCGGCAGCGTCGGCACTCCCTCACGCAGGTCGGTGCCGGGGGTCTTGCCCGACTCGCCGGTCTCCGAGGCGATGTCGAGGATGTCGTCGGAGAGCTGGAACGCGGTGCCGACGATGTCGCCGTAGGCGGTCAGCGCTCGCTCGATCTCGGGCGAGGCGCCGGCGAAGCGCGCGCCGTAGAGCGCGGAGGTGGCGATCAGCGCGCCGGTCTTGCCGGCCACCACCTCGAGATGGTGGTCGACCGGGTCGACGCCCGGCTCGGGATCGATCCCCTCCAGGATCTGCCCCTCGACCAGCTGGGCGAAGGTCTTGGACTGGATCCGGACCGCGTCGCGGCCCAGCTCGGCGGTCAGCTCCGAGCTGCGGGCGAAGAGGAAGTCCCCGGTGAGGATGGCGACGTGGTTGTCCCAGCGGACATTGGCGGAGTCCGCCCCGCGCCGTACCAGCGCCTCGTCCATCACGTCGTCGTGGTAGAGCGAGGCCAGGTGGGTGAGCTCGACGACGCAGGCGGCGGTGCGGACCTCCTCGGCGTCGGGGTTCGGCCCGGCCTCGGCGGCCAGCAGCACCAGCAGCGGCCGGAACCGCTTCCCGCCCGCCTCCAGCAGGTGCCTGGCGGCCTCGGTGACGAAGGTGGACCGGCTGCTCGCATGCCTGGCCAGGAGCTCCTCGACCCGCGCCAACTGGACCTTGAGACGCCGCTCGAGCCCGGGGTCGGTGATGGGCAGTGCCAGGTCGCCGGCGGAGGTCGGTGTGGTGCTCACCCGATGAATCTTCCCGCATTCTCCAGCAGATCGAGAATGGGGCCCGGTACGACGCCGAGCACCAGCGTGGCGGCGGCGCTCACCGCGATCACCGAGGAGGTCAGCAGCGACGGGGTCACCACCTGGGCCGGTTCGACGTCCTCCGGCGGCTCGGCGAAGAAGAGCAGCAGGATCACCCGGACGTAGAAGAAGACCGCGATGATGCTGGAGGCGATGGCGAAGACCACCACCGGCCACTGGCCGGCGGCGAGCGCGGTGGCGAAGACCGCCCACTTGCCGATGAAGCCCGCGGTCAGCGGGATGCCCGCCATCGACAGCAGGAAGAGGCTGAAGACGGCCGCCACCACCGGCGTACGGCGCCCCAGGCCGGCCCACCGGGCCAGCGACCCGGCCTCGCCGGCGCTGCTGCGCACCAGCGCGACCACCGCGAAGGCGCCGAGCGAGGCGACGCCGTACGCGGTGAGGTAGAAGAGCACCGCCTGGGTGGAGGTGAAGGTGCCGTCCCCGTCGTGCTCGCCGACGCCGAGCAGCCCGGTGAGCACGAAGCCGGTGTGCGCGACCGCCGAGTAGGCGAGCATCCGCTTGACGTCCGACTGCACCACCGCGAAGGTCGCACCGAGCAGCATCGTCGCGATGGCCACCACGCCCAGCGCCGGGCGCCAGGTGTCCACGTCGCCGGGCAGCGCGACGTAGAAGAGCCGCAGCAGCGCGCCGAACGCGGCGATCTTGGTGGCCGCCGACATCCAGGCGGTGACCGGGGTCGGCGCGCCCTGGTAGACGTCCGGGGTCCAGCTGTGGAACGGCACCGCGCCGACCTTGAACAACAGGCCGACCGAGATCAGGCCGGTGCCGAGCAGCAGCAGTCCGTGGTTGCCGCCCTCGGCCACCCGGTCGGCGATCCCGGTGAACGACATCGTCCCGGCGTATCCGTAGATCAGCGCGATGCCGTAGAGCAGGAAGCCGGAGGAGAAGGCGCCGAGCAGGAAGTACTTCACCGCGGCCTCCTGGGAGAGCAGCCGGCGGCGACGGGCGAGACCGGTGAGCAGGTAGAGCGGGAGGCTGAGCACCTCCAGCGCGACGAACAGCATCAGCAGGTCGCCGGCGACCGCGAACAGCATCATCCCGCCGACCGCGAACAGCATCAGCGGGTAGACCTCGGTGTGGTCGAGACCGCGGCTCGCGGCGGCCCGCTCGGCGCTGGTGCCGGGCAGCGCCGCCGCCTGACCGGCGAAGACGCTCACCCCTCCTTCGAGGCGGCGCTCGGCGAAGAGCAGCACCCCGCCCAGCGAGACGACCAGGATCAGACCCCACAGGTAGACCCCCGGGCCGTCCACCACCACCGCGCCCTCGCCGGTGACGGTGCCCAGCGCCGAGCCGGCGCCGACCGCGATGGTGCCGGCCAGCGCGACGGCGAGGCCGGCCGCGGTGAGCACCACCTGGACCGGATGGCGCCGGTCGCGGGGCGCGAACGCCTCCACGAGCACACCCAGACAGGCCACGCCGAGCACCACGAGCACCGGCCACAGCACGGCGTAGGAGATGGCTGGCTGGTCGAACATGCTCACTTCCCCTTCGCCCACACGTAGGTGATCGACTCGTTGCCGACCACCTGGTCCGCCAGCGGGTTGGCGGCGTGGAAGAGCGGCCGGGGATAGAACCCGAAGACCACCAGCGCCACGATCAACGGGGCCAGGATGCCGACCTCGATCCGGGTCAGGTCCCGGGCCGGAGCCCGCGATCCGGCTGCCGACCCATCCGCCGGCGAGCCGCCGCCCGCCGGCTCGTCCGGACCGGTGAAGGTCCGCTGATAGGTCAGCAGGATGTAGATCGCCGCCAGCACCACCGCCGTCACGGCGATCGCGCCGACGAACCAGTGGTAGTCGAACGCGCTGATGATCACCAGGATCTCCGAGACGAACTGGGAGAGTCCGGGCAGGCCGGCGGTGGCCAGGCCCGCCACCAGGAACAGTCCGGCGAGCACCGGCGTGTGCTTCTCCATCCCGCGGATCGCGCTGATCGAGGCGGTGCCCTTGCGTTGGATCAGGAACGCCGCCGCCAGGAAGAGGGCGGCGGTGGCGACACCGTGGTTGACCATGTACAAGATGGCACCGGAGGTGCCCTCGGTGGTCAGCGCGAAGATCCCGAGCGTGATGAAGCCGAAATGGCTCAGGCTGGTCAGGCCGATCAGCCGCAGCAGGTCGTCCTGGCCGATCGCCAGCACCGCGCCGTACACGATCGAGACCAGCGCCAGCGCCACCACCACCGGGGTCGCCCACCGGCTGGCGTCGGGGACCAGGCCGAGACAGAACCGGATCATCCCGAAGGTGCCGATCTTGTCCAGCACGCAGACCAGCAGCACGCTGGTGGCCGGGCTGGCCTGCTCGGTGGTGTCGGCGAGCCAGGTGTGCAGCGGGAAGAGCGGCGCCTTGACCGCGAACGCGACGAACATCGCCACGAAGATCCATCGCTCCGCGGTGGTCGACAGGTCCAGGTCGGCCAGGTCGCCGAGCAGGTAGGACGGCGAGCCCTGGCGGGCGGAGACGACGAAGAACCCGATCACCGCGCCCAGCAGCACCAGGCCGCCGCCGAGCTGGTACATCAGGAACTTCAGCGCCGCCTGCGAGCGGCGCGGCCCGCCGGCCGCACCGGCCCGGCCCGAGCCCGGCGAGCCGATCATGAAGTACGCCGGGATCAGCGTCGCCTCGAAGAAGACGTAGAAGGTGAACAGGTCCTGGGCGCAGAAGACCACCAGCGCGAACGCCTCCAGGGCGAGCGCCCAGGAGAACCAGCGCTGGCCGTGATCGCGCCAGGCGGCCACCATCACCAGCGGCACCAGGCCGACGGTCAGGAGCACCATCAGCCGGCCGAGACCGTCCAGGCCGAGCGCCCAGTGCACGCCGAGGGCCGCGATCCAGGTGTGGTCCTCCGGGTCGGCCGCGGCGCAGGCCACGATGCCCATCACCAGGGTGAGCAGGGCGAAGGCCAGCGCGACCAGCCGCCGGCGGGCGGGGACGGCGGCGGCGACCAGCGCGCCGGCGAAGGGGATCCCACAGAGCAGGGTCAGCATCCGCGGCTCCCCTTCGCCATGTCGTTCACTGGATCGTTCGGGTGGTCCGTGTCGTTCGCCGTGTAACCCGGTTGGGGAGCACGGCATGCGCATTCGAGGAGGGCGTTCACCAGTTCACCGCCAGCAGCGCGAGTACGACGACCAGCGAGCCGCCGAGGATGGAGAGCGCATAGCTCCGGACGTAGCCGTTCTGCGCCTTGCGCAGCTCGCCGACGATCGCGGCGATCGCGACCGGGCCACCGGACAGGGTGCCGTCCACGCCGTACCTGTCGATGCCCAACGCGCCCCGGGTGAGCGCGAGCCCCGGTGGCACCACCACGTCCTCGACGTGCGGGACCGGCAGATACGGCGTCGGCTCCTGGGTGACCCGGCGGCGCC
Source organism: Nocardioides sp. (assembly GCF_047606145.1). Lineage (GTDB taxonomy): Bacteria > Actinomycetota > Actinomycetes > Propionibacteriales > Nocardioidaceae > Nocardioides. The sequence continues at coordinate 33,670 of NZ_JASGET010000109.1, forward strand.
CGATCAGCGCCCAGGCGAGCCCGACCCCGGCCGCCACCACCAGCACCGCGAGCACCGAGAGCAGCCACGCCGGCATCCCGCCGTGGTGCTCGGGCGCCTCACCGACGACGGGGCCGAGCCAGTTCGCGATCCAGTCGCCGACCAGCAACAGCCCGCCGAGCGCGGAGAGCGCGGCCAGCACCACCAGCGGACCGGTCATCACCCTCGGCGACTCATGCGGATGTCCGGTCCTCCCCAACGGCGAGTGCTCCCAGCGCTGGTCGCCGAAGAAGGTGAGCAGCATCAGCCGGGTCATGTAGAAGCCGGTGACGCCGGCGCCGATCAGCGCCAGCAGACCGACGTACCAGTGCTCGTCGAAGGCGACCTCGAGGATCTTGTCCTTGGACCAGAACCCGGAGAACCCGGGGAAGCCGATGATGGCCAGGTAGCCCATCGCGAAGGTCACGAAGGTGACCGGCATGACCCGGCGCAGCGCGCCGTAGTGCAACATGTCCACGTCGTCGCCCATGCCATGCATCACCGACCCGGCGCCGAGGAACATGTTCGCCTTGAAGAAGCCGTGGGTCAGCAGATGGAAGATGGCGAACGGATAGCCGGCCGGGCCGAGCCCGGCGGCGAGCATCATGTAGCCGATCTGGCTCATCGTGGAGCCGGCCAGGACCTTCTTGATGTCGTCCTTGACGCAGCCGATGGCCGCCCCCCACAGCAGGGTGACCACCGCGACCACGACGACCGCCGTACGCGCGTCGGGGGCGAGGTCGAAGACGAATCCGGAGCGCACCACCAGGTAGACCCCGGCGGTCACCATGGTGGCGGCGTGGATGAGCGCCGAGACGGGCGTGGGACCCTCCATCGCGTCCAGCAGCCAGGCCTGCAGCGGCACCTGGGCGGACTTGCCGCAGGCTCCGATCAGCAGCAACACGCCGAGCGCGGTGAGCCGGGACTCGCCGATGTCGCCGACCGCCTGGCTGATGGCCGAGAACGAGGTGGTGCCGAAGGTGGTGAAGCAGAGCGCGATCGCCAGCGACAGTCCCATGTCGCCGACCCGGTTCATCACGAACGCCTTCTTCGCGGCCGCGGCCGCGCTGGGCTTGTGCTGCCAGAACCCGATCAGCAGGTAGGAGGCCAGGCCGACGCCCTCCCAGCCGAGGAAGAGGCCCAGGTAGTTCTCCGCCAGCACCAGCATCAGCATCGCGGCCACGAACAGGTTGAGGTAGGCGAAGAACCGGGTCCGGCGTTCGTCGTGGGCCATGTAGCCGACCGAGTAGAGGTGGATCAGACCGCCGACACCGGTGATGAGCAGCAGGAACAGCCCGGAGAGCTGGTCGAAGAGCAGGTCCATGCCGACATCGAGGCTGGGTGTCTGGATCCAGGTGTAGACGTGCTGCACGACCTGCCGGCCGGACTCGTCGCGGCCCAGCGCGGTCGCGAAGAGCACCACGCTGAGCACGAACGAGCAGCCGACCAGCGCGGTGGCGAGCCAGTGCCCGAACCGGTCGATGAGCCGGGGCGCGAACGGGCGGCCGACCAGCAGGATCGTGGCGCCGGCCAGCGGGAGTGCGATCACCAGCCAGAGCAGATCGAAGACCCCGGTGGCAGCGACCGGGTCGACCACCGCGAGCGTCGCCGGGCTCACCACTTCAGCTGCCTGGGCTCGTCGAGGGAGGTGGTGCCCCGGGTACGGAAGACGGTCATGATGATGGCCAGCCCGACCACCACCTCGGCGGCGGCGACCACCATCACGAAGAAGGCCATCACCTGGCCGTCGAGGTTGCCGTTCGCCTTGGCGAAGGCGACCAGTGCCAGGTTGGCCGCGTTGAGCATCAGCTCCACGCACATGAACACCACGATCGCGTTGCGCCGGACCAGCACCCCGACGCAGCCGATGGTGAACAGGATCGAGCTGAGCACGACGTACGGCGTGACGCTGTCCATCACTCCTCCTCCGTCCCGGGAGCGGTCGACGGGCCGCCCGAGTCCGGCAGGTCCGGCAGGTCCGGCAGGCCGCCCGACTCCCCCGGTCGTACGCCGCCCAGCAGAGCCGGCACCGAGGTCGGTGCCGGAGTGCCGTCGGGCAGCAGCGCCGGCACGTCGTTGGCGTTGTGCAGCGCGGTGGTGCCCGGCGGCGGCAGCGGGCCGAGGTGCGCGCCGGTGGCGGCGTAGGCCTGCACCCGCCGCCGGGCCAGGTCGGCCTGGGTCGGCTTCGGCGCCAGCCGCTCCTTGTGGGCCAGCACCATCGCCCCGATCGCCGCGGTGATCAGCAGCGCCGAGGTCGCCTCGAAGCCGAGCACGTAGCGGGAGAAGAGCAGGTCGGCGAGGTTCTCGATGTTGCCGCCCGCGTTCGCCGAGCCGAGCCCCTGCATGGTGCCGAGCGAGGCCTGCACCACGCCGACCACCAGCACCACCCCCAGGATCAGCCCGAACAGGCCGGCCAGCAGCCGCTGTCCGGCGATGGTCTCCTTGAGCGACTCGGTGGCGTCCACCCCGACCAGCATCAGCACGAAGAGGAAGAGCATCAGGATCGCGCCGGTGTAGACGACGATCTGCACCGCGAACAGGAACGGCGCGTCCAGGCTCGCGTAGAGCATCGCCAGCCCGATCATCACCACCGCCAGGCACAGCGCGGCGTGCACCGCCTTGGTGGAGAAGAGCAGTCCGAGTGCGGCCAGGGTGAGGATCGGCGCCAGGATGACGAACGTCGCCTCCATCAGTCCTCCCCTCTCCTCACCAGGGTCTCGGGGGCGTAGTAGTCCTGCTCGTCGTCCCCGAGCCGCATCGGATGCGGCGGCTGCTCCATGCCCTCCTCGAGCGGGGCGAGCAGGTCGGACTTCTCATAGATCAGCTTCTCCCGGGAGTCGTCGGCGAGCTCGTAGGAGTTCGTCATCGTCAGCGCGCGGGTGGGGCAGGCCTCGATGCACAGGCCGCACAGGATGCAGCGCAGGTAGTTGATCTGGTACACCCGGCCGTACCGCTCACCGGGCGAGAAGCGCTGGGAGTTGCCGTCGGCATCCGGCTCGTCGCTGTTGTCGGCGCCCTCGACATAGATCGCATCCGCCGGGCACGCCCAGGCGCACAGCTCGCAGCCCACGCACTTCTCCAGCCCGTCGGGGTGCCGGTTGAGCTGGTGCCGGCCGTGGAAACGGGCCGCGGTCGGCTCCTTCTGGCGCGGGTACTGCTCGGTGACGGGCTTCTTGAACTGGGTGGCGAAGGTGACCCCGAAACCCGCCACCGGGTCCCAGAACTGCTCCTTGAGACTGCGCGGCTCCGACTGATCGTCTCCACGGTCAGCGCGGGGATCGGGCTCCCCGCCGGTGATCTGGCTCATGACGCCTCCTGTCGGGTGGCGGGCTGTCGGGCGCCGGGCAGGACCTCGGCTCCGCCGCCGGGGCCGAAGGTGAGCGGCCGAGCCGCCCCGCGGACCGCGCCGCCGGCCGGCATCGCCGGGGTCGGGAAGGCGGTGCCGGGACCGTCGCCGGTCGGTGCGCTCGCCTCGGTGAGGAAGGCGCCGGCCTGCTTCAGCGGCGTGCGCAGCGCCGCACCGATGACGACCGCGCTCAGGCACACGCCGATGGCGAAGGTCGGCCAACGCGGGTCGAAGTCGCCCTGGATGCCCGCCATCCGCAGCACCGCGACCACCACGATCCAGACCAGGGAGCACGGCAGCAGCCGCTTCCAGCCCAGTGCCATGAACTGGTCGTAGCGCAGCCGGGGCAACGAGCCACGCAGCCAGATGAAGATCCAGATGAAGAAGAGCACCTTGCCGAAGAACCACAGCAGCGGCCAGTAGCCGGTCTCGGCGCCGGACCAGGCGCGATCGATCCAGAACGGCGCATGCCAGCCGCCCAGGAAGATGGTGGTCGCCAGCGCCGAGACGGTGGCCATGTTGATGTATTCGGCGAGGAAGAACAGGGCGAACTTCAGCGAGGAGTACTCGGTGTGGAAGCCGCCCACCAGCTCGCCCTCGGCCTCCGGCAGGTCGAACGGCGCCCGGTTGGTCTCGCCGACCATCGAGACGCAGTAGATGACGAAGCTGGGCAGCAGCAGCGCGCCGTACCACCAGTCCTGCTGGCCGGCGACGATCTCGCTGGTCGACAGGCTGCCGGAGTAGACCAGGACCGCCACCAGCGCGAGCCCCATCGAGACCTCGTAGGAGATCATCTGGGCGCTGGAGCGCAACCCGCCGAGCAGCGAGTACGTCGAGCCCGAGGCCCACCCACCGAGCACGATGCCGTAGATGCCGATGCTCGAGATGGCCATCACGAACAGCACCGCCACCGGCAGGTCGGTCAGCTGCAGCGGCGTGTGCTGCCCGAAGAGGTCCACGACCGGGCCGAACGGGATCACGCTGAAGGCCACGAACGCCGGCACGGTGGCGATCACCGGGGCGACCACGAAGACCACCCGGTCCGCCTTGGTCGGCGTGACGTCCTCCTTGAGCGCCAGCTTGACCCCGTCGGCGAGGCTCTGCAGCAGCCCGAACGGGCCGTGCATGTTGGGCCCGACGCGGTGCTGCATCCGCGCCACCACGCGCCGCTCCCACCAGATGTTGAACAGCGTCAGCAGGACCAGGACGACGAAGACCAGCAGGACCTTGATCACGACGATCCACCACGGGTCGTGCCCGAAGGCGGCGAGGTTCTCGCTGAGCTGCTCAGACATCGGCGGCCTCCACGTCGACGCGGGATCCGGGCGAGGCCAGGTCGGCGAGCACGCCGCGGCCGAAGCTGTTGCTCGGCAGCCACACCGTGCTCTCGGGCAGGTCGGCCGGCGCGGCCGGCAGCGTCCAGCTGCCGCGGTCGCCGATGACCGTCACCGTGGCGCCCAGGCGCTGGTAGTCGTCGGCGGCGAGGAGTACGACGGCCGGGCGGGCGGTCGCGGCCAGGGCCTTGTCTCCCCCCTGCAGCCGCCCGTTGTCGAGCATGAGCTTCCAGGTGGCGAGCCGGTAGGGACGAGGGGTCTCGATACGCTCGCTGGCGCTCGCTACTCGACCCACGCCCTCATCGCTGGCGCTCGCCGGCCGACCGACGCTCCCATCGCTGGCGCTCGCCGCCCGACCCACGCCCTGGCCACCGGCACCCGCCGGCCGACCGACGCTCTCCTCGCTGGTCGAGTAGCCCTCGCGAGGAACGAGCGCGGGCGTATCGAGACCGCGGGCCGCGGCGTACTCCTTGGTGATGTGGTCGAGGATCTGGGCGTCGGAGAACGAGGCGGGCCTGTCGAAGACCCGCTCGAAGTGCCGTGCGCGTCCCTCCCAGGTCAGGAAGGTCCCGGCCTTCTCGGCGACCGTGGCCACCGGCAGGATCACGTCCGCGGCTCGGGACACCTCGCTGGCGGAGAGCTCCAGGCTGACCACGAAGTCGGCCGCCGCCAGCGCCCGGCGGAAGGCCGCCGGATCGGCGGTGTCGTCGGGATCCACGCCGCCGACCAACAGACCGTCGATCTCCCCCGCGACGGTGGCCTCGACGATCTGGTCGGCGTCGCGGCCGTCGACCGGCAGCAGGCCGGCCTCGATCGCACCGCGGTCGCCGGCCCGCCGTGGGATCCAGGCGAGCCTGGCGCCGGTGCGCGCGGCGAGCGCGACCGCCGCCGGGAGCCCGCCCGGAGAGATGGCCAGCCGCTCGCCGGCCAGGATGATCGCGTCCGGTGGCAGCTCGATCCCGTCGAGCGCCGCCGCCTCCTCGCCAGGGGCCGTCCGGACCAGGGTGGCCGAGAGCTTGCCGCTGCCGCGGCTGAGGAACGGCGCGATCGTGGTGACGCTCAGCCCGCCGGCCACCGCCTTGCGCAGCCGCAGGAAGATCGTGCCGGCCTCGTCCTCCGGCTCGAAGCCGACCAGCAGGACCACCGTCGCGGTGTCCAGGTCGGCGTAGGTGACGCCCGTAGCCGCGCCGGCGACGTGCTCGGCCAGGAACCCGGTCTCCTCGGCCGACAGCGGCCGGGCCCGGAAGTCCCGGTCGGCGGTGTGCAGGACGTCGCGGGCGAAGCCGGCGTACGCCCGGGCGTCCTCGAGGGTGAGCCGACCGCCGGTCAGCACCGCCGTCCGCCCGGCCGCGGCCAGTCCGCGGGCGGCCAGGGCGAAGGCCTCCGGCCAGGCGGCCGGGCGGAGCTCGCCGTCCTCGCGGACCCAGGGGTGGGTGAGCCGGTCCGGCGCGACGGCGTACCGGAAGGCGTAGCGGTCCTTGTCGCTGATCCACTCCTCGTTGACCGCCGGGTCGTTGCCGGCCAACCGGCGCAGCACCTTGCCGCGGCGGTGGTCGATCCGGATGGCGGCCCCGCAGGCGTCGTGCTCGGCGATGCCGGGCGTGGAGACCAGATCGAAGGGGCGGGCCCGGAACCGGTACTCGGCGCTGGTCAGGGCGCCGACCGGACAGATCTGGATGGCGTTGCCGGAGAAGTACGACGAGAACGGGGCGTCCTCGGCGATGCCGATCTGCTGCTCGGCGCCGCGCTCGACCAGCGCGATGAACGGGTCGCCGGCGATCTCCGCGGCGAACCTGGTGCAGCGCTGGCACACGATGCAGCGCTCCCGGTCGAGCAGCACGTTGGCCGACAGGCTGATCGGCTTGGGGAAGGTCCGCTTGACCCCGCCGGAGTCGGCGAACCGGGACTCGCCCTGGCCGTGCGACATCGCCTGGTTCTGCAGCGGGCACTCTCCGCCCTTGTCGCAGACCGGGCAGTCGAGCGGATGGTTGACCAGCAGGAACTCCATGATCCCCTGCTGCGCCTTGACCGCGGTGGCGTTGGCGGTCTGCACCACCATGCCCTCGGCGACCGGGATGGTGCAGGAGGCCTGCGGCTTGGGGAACCCGCGGCCGTTGCCGGCGTCGGGGATGTCGACCAGGCACTGCCGGCAGGCGCCGACCGGCGCCAGCAGCGGGTGGTCGCAGAAGCGTGGGATCTCGATCCCCATCCGCTCGGCGGCCCGGATGACCAGGGTGCCCTCGGGCACGGTGACCTGCTCGCCGTCGATGGTGAGGGTGACATCACTCATCGGCTGCCTCCCGGCGGTTGGCTGGCCGGCGCCCGGTCCCGGCCTGGCCGGCGCCGGAGGGGTAACACGTCGTTCGGGCAGGTAGCAGCCTGCTGCAGCGGGCTGCTACCTGCCCGAACAGCGTGTTACCCCGATGAGAGCGACCCATCACGGCTGACTCCAAGCGGTCGAGGCGGCCGGGTCGAACGGGCAGCCGCCGTGCTCCAGGTGGGCCAGGTACTCCTCGCGGAAGTACCTGATCGAGCTGGTGATCGGACTGGTGGCGCCGTCGCCGAGCGCACAGAACGAGCGGCCCAGGATGTTGTCGCACTGGTCGAGCAGCAGGTCGAGATCGTCGGGGCTGCCCTGCCCCTTCTCCAGCCGCTCCAGCACCTGCACCAGCCACCAGGTGCCCTCCCGGCACGGGGTGCACTTGCCACACGACTCGTGCTTGTAGAACTCCGTCCAGCGCAGCACCGCGCGCACCACGCAGACGCTGTCGTCGAAGATCTGCAGCGCCCGGGTGCCGAGCATCGAGCCGGCCGCGGCGACGCCCTCGAAGTCGAGCGGCACGTCGAGCTGCTCGCCGGTGAACAGCGGGGTGCTGGACCCGCCGGGGGTCCAGAACTTCAGTTGGTGACCCTCGCGGATGCCGCCGGCGAGGTCGATCAGCTGGCGCAGGGTGATGCCGAGCGGCGCCTCGTACTGACCGGGGCGCCGTACGTGCCCGGAGAGCGAGAAGATGCCGAACCCGGCCGACTTCTCGGTGCCCATCGAGGAGAACCAGCTCGCCCCGTGGCGCACGATGCTGGGCACCGAGGCGATCGACTCGGCGTTGTTGATCACGGTCGGGCTGGCGTAGAGCCCGGCGACGGCGGGGAACGGCGGCCGCAGCCGCGGCTGTCCGCGGCGACCCTCGAGCGAGTCGAGCAGAGCCGTCTCCTCGCCGCAGATGTAGGCGCCGGCCCCGGCGTGGACGACGAGCTCGAGACGGTAGCCGGAGCCGTGGATGTCCTCCCCCAGGTGTCCCGCCGCATAGGCCTCGCGGACCGCGGCGCGCAGCCGGCGGACCACGTGCAGCACCTCGCCGCGGACGTAGATGAACGCGTGCTCGGCGCGGATCGCGTAGGAGCTGAGGATCACCCCCTCGATCAGGGTGTGCGGGCTGGCCATCATCAGCGGGATGTCCTTGCACGTGCCCGGCTCGGACTCGTCGGCGTTGACCACCAGGTAGCGCGGCTTGGGGCTCTCCGGGTCGTCGGGCGGCAGGAAGCCCCACTTCATCCCGGTCGGGAACCCGGCGCCGCCACGGCCGCGCAGACCGGCCTCCTTGACCATGGCGACGATGTCCTCGGGCGCGGAGGCGAACGCGGTGTCCAGCGCCGCGTACCCGCCCTGCGCGGTGTAGGCCTGGATCTTCCAGGCCTCCTCGTCAGCCCAGTTCGCGGTCAGCACCGGGGTGAGGGTGTCGGTCATGCCGGATCCCCCCTCGTCTCGTCGGCCCTGACCTCGTCTGACTGCGCCTCGTCCGCCACCGTCTCCGACTCGGCCCGGCGGGTGTCGGCCTCGGCGACCGCCTGCTCGGCGCTGTCCGCGCCCTTGACCGCGCCCTCGACGGCGCCGCCGGCGGTCGCCGGCGGCGCCGTCCAGCCGTGCTGCCTGGCGATCTCCAATCCGACCAGCGAGGCCGCGCCCGCCGCCGGGCCCTCGTCGGCCAGGCCGTCCTCGAAGCCGGCCAGCACCCGTTCGGCCTCGCGCCAGGAGGTGATCCGCGCGCCCCGGGAGGCCCGCACCTCGCGGCCGGCCCGCAGGTCGTCGACGAGTCGTACGGCGGACTCCGGGGTCTGGTTGTCGAAGAACTCCCAGTTGACCATCATCACCGGTGCGTAGTCGCAGGCGGCGTTGCACTCGACGTGCTCCAGGGTGATCTGGCCGTCCTCGGTGGTCTCGTCGTTGCCCACCTCGAGGTGCTCGCGGAGCCGGGCGAAGATGGCGTCGCCGCCCATCACCGCGCACAGCGTGTTGGTGCAGACCCCGACGTGGTGGGTGCCGACCGGGTGCTTGAAGTACATCGTGTAGAACGTCGCCACCCCGCTGACCTCGGCGGCGCTCAGCCCGAGCACGTCGGCGCAGGCCTGGATCCCCTCCCGGGTGATCCGGCCCTCCACCGACTGGACCAGGTGCAGCATCGGCAACAGCCCGCTGCGGGCCTGTGGATAGCGGTCGGCGATCTCGCGGAGCTCGTCGTGGACCTCGGGCGCCAACATCAGCCACGCTCCTCACGGGATCGGCGTGCGGTGTCGTTCATCGGTCGACGCCTCCCATCACCGGGTCGATCGAGGCGATCGCGACGATCACGTCGGCCACCATGCCGCCCTCGCTCATCACGCTGGTGGCCTGCAGGTTGGTGAACGACGGATCCCGGAAGTGGACCCGGTAGGGGCGGGTGCCGCCGTCGGAGACCACGTGCGCGCCCAGCTCCCCCCGCGGCGACTCGATGGCGGCGTACGCCTGGCCCGGCGGCACCCGGAAGCCCTCGGTGACCAGCTTGAAGTGATGGATGAGGGCCTCCATCGACTCGCCCATGATGTGCCGGATGTGGTCCAGCGAGTTGCCCTGGCCGTCCGTGCCCACCGAGAGCTGAGCGGGCCAGGCGATCTTCTTGTCCGCCACCATCACCGGCGCGCCCTCGAGATCGTGCAGTCGCGCCGCCGCCTGCTCCACGATCCGCAGCGACTCCCACATCTCCGCGAGCCTGACCCGGAACCGGCCGTAGGAGTCGGCCGTGTCCCAGGTGATGACGTCGAAGTCGTAGTCCTGGTATCCGCAGTAGGGCTGGGTCTTGCGCAGGTCCCAGGGGTAGCCGGTCGAGCGCAGGATCGGCCCGGTCAGCCCGAGCGCCAGGCAGCCCTCGAGGTCCAGGTGACCCACGCCCTCCAGGCGACCCCGGAAGATCGGGTTGGCGTTGCACAGGTCTGCGTACTCGGGCAGGCGCTTCTTCATCAGCGCGATGAACGAGTCGATCTCGTCCAGGGCGCCCTCGGGCAGGTCCTGGGCGACGCCGCCGGGCCGGATGAAGGCGTGGTTCATCCGCAGCCCGGTGATGGTCTCGAACAGGTCGAGGACCAGCTCGCGCTCGCGGAAGCCGATCGTCATCACCGTCAGCGCGCCGATCTCCATGCCACCCGTCGCGATGGCGACCAGATGGGAGGAGATCCGGTTGAGCTCCATCAACAGCACCCGCATCACCTGGGCCTTCTCCGGCACCTCCGCGCCGATGCCGAGCAGCTTCTCGGTGCCGAGCACGTAGGCGGTCTCGTTGAACAGCGGGGAGAGGTAGTCCATCCGGGTGACGAAGGTCGTCCCCTGGGTCCAGGTGCGGAACTCCAGGTTCTTCTCGATGCCGGTGTGCAGGTAGCCGATGCCGGCGCGGGCCTCGGTGACGGTCTCGCCCTCGAGCTCCAGGATCAGGCGGAGCACGCCGTGGGTGGAGGGGTGCTGCGGACCCATGTTGACCACGATCCGCTCGTCCTTGGCCTCGCGGATCTCGTCGGTCAGGTCGTCCCAGTCCTCACCGGTGACGGTGAAGACGCGGTCCTCGGTGGTGCTCACTGGTAGTTCCTCCGCTCGTCCGGCGGCGGGATGGTGGCGCCGTGGTACTCGACCGGGATGCCACCGAGGGGGTAGTCCTTGCGCTGCGGGTGGCCGGGCCAGTCGTCGGGCATCAGGATCCGGGTCAGCCCGGGGTGGCCGTCGAAGACGAGGCCGAACATGTCGTAGGCCTCGCGCTCGTGCCAGTCCAACGTCGGATAGACCGAGACCCCACTGGGCAGGTGCGGGTCGGCGTCGGGCGCGGCGGTCTCGACCCGGACGCGGCGGTTGTAGGTCATCGAGAGCAGGTGGTAGACCGCGTGCAGCTCGGCGCCCCGGTCGGCCGGGTAGTGCACCCCGTCGACGCCCGAGCAGAGCTCGAAGCGGAGGTCGTCGCGCAGCGTGCGCAGCGCCTCGATCAGCCGGTCGCGCGGGATCCGGAAGGTGATCTCGCCGCGGTGCAGCACGACCTGGGCGCCGTAGGGGGCCAGCGGTTCGGCCACCTCGTCGAACCAGCCGCCGTACGGCGGCGTGGCGATGTCGCGGGGATCGCTGCCGGGCTCCGGGGTCACTCGCACCAGCCCGCCGTAGCCGCTGGTGTCACCGGTGCCCTGGACGCCGAACATGCCCTGCTGACCCGGCCGACCCTGCTGACCCGGCCGACCCGACTGGCCGGGGACCTGGTCGGACCCGCTCGGCGGCGGAGGCGTCTGACTCATCGCAGCAGTCCTTGCTGGTCGATCAGCGGGAGCCGGCGCAGGCCCTCTCCCTCCTCCTCCAGCACGGCGGCCCGGGCGTCGCTGCCCAGCGGCATGTGCTGGATCTTGTCGTGCAGCTTGAGGATGGCGTCGATGAGCATCTCCGGGCGCGGCGGACAACCGGGCAGGTACATGTCGACCGGTACGACGTGGTCGACCCCCTGCACGATGGCGTAGTTGTTGAACATGCCACCGGAGCTGGCGCACACGCCCATCGCCAGCACCCACTTGGGGTTGGCCATCTGGTCGTAGATCTGGCGCAGCACCGGCGCCATCTTCTGGCTGACCCGGCCGGCGACGATCATCAGGTCCGCCTGCCGGGGACTGGCCCGGAAGACCTCCATGCCATAGCGGGACAGGTCATATCTCGGCCCGCCCGAGGTCATCATCTCGATCGCACAGCAGGCCAGGCCGAACGTCGCCGGCCACAGGCTGGCCTTGCGCATGTAGCCGGCCAGGCCCTCCACGGTGGTGAGCAGGACGCCGGAGGGGAGCTTCTCTTCCAAGCCCATCAGTCGGTCACCTCCCCGAGGTCTGAGTACGTCCGGGTGCGGGCGGGGCGGAGGAGCCACGGCGACCGTGGAGCGACGCGGGTCGCCGAGCGACCAGAACACAGGCGGCGTGCGCGCATCATGGCGATCAGTCCCAGTCCAGGCCGCCGCGTCGCCACACATAGGCGTAGGCGACGAAGACGGTGAGCAGGAAGAGACCCATCTCGGCCAGCCCGAACCAGCCCATCGCGTCGAACCGGATGGCCCAGGGGTAGAGGAAGATGATCTCGATGTCGAAGACGATGAAGAGCATCGCGGTGATGTAGTACTTCACCGGGAAGCGACCGCCGAGCGCCTGCGGGGTCGGCTCGATGCCGCATTCGTAGGAGTCGAGCTTGGCGCGGTTACGCCGTCGCGGGCCGGTCTGGCTGCTCATCACCACCGAGCCGACGGCGAAGACGGCCGCCAGGGCCGCGAGGACGAGGATGGGCACGTACAGATGCATCTCGCCTCCTTGGACCCATCGGACCTGGACCTCGGACTTTGTGAATCCGCTCACATACGGGTCAAGACTCATCCTGCCACTCCCTGACAGAGTGTCAAGCACGATCCGCGACGGCGTCGACGGATCTGCCCGCGCCGGTCGGCACCACGAGATCCTGGTCGGCCCCGGGCGTGTTCCGGCGCGCCGTACGACTCCCCCAGAGCACGCCGGCGACCACCGCCGCCGCACCCAGGATCTCGCCCGGCCCGAGGGACTCGCCGAGGACGACCCACGCCGTGCTCATCCCGACCACCGGCACCAGCATGGAGAACGGCGCCACCACGCCGGCCGAGTGCCGAGCCATCAGCCAGGCCCACAGTCCGGAGCCGACCAGGGTGCCGATCACGACGGTGTAGGCGAGCCCGGCCAGGGCCGGCAGTGCGTGTGGGTCGGACCAGCTGGTCAGCGACTCTGCGATCCGGTGCGGGCCCTCGATGAGCAGCGAGACCGCGAGCATCGGCAACGGCGGCACCACCGACATCCACAGCATCAGCCGCCACGGATCCTCGGCCTTGGCGCGGGCGTTGCACTGGTTGCCGATCGCCCAGCCCAGACCGCCCGCGAGGACCAGCAGGAAGGGCCCGAGCGCGGCCTGGTCGGCACGCCCGACCAGGGCCAGGCCCGCGGTGGCGATCAGCAACCCGGCCAACTGCCGGCCGCTCACTCGGTCACGGAAGACGATCGCGCCGAGCATGACGGTGAACGGCGCGGAGGACTGGAGCACCAGCGAGGCGAGACCCGCCGGCATCCCGACCGCCATGCCCCAGTAGAGGAAGACGAACTGGAGCGTGCCGAACCCGATCCCGTAGCCGATCAGCCAGCGCAGCTCGACCTGGGGGCGCGGCACCGCCACCAGCGTCGGCACGGCGATCAGGGCGAACCGCAGCGCCACCAGGAACATCGGCGGGAAGTAGGTGAGGGAGGCGTCGATGGCGAGGAAGTTCAGGCCCCAGCAGACGGCGACGCCGACGGCGATCAGGCGGTGGGTGGCGGGCACGGCTCCATCCTGGCGGAATCGATTGTGAAGGACCAGCGAATCTTTACGAACCATCCATGTAGCCTTCCTACATGGAAGCTCGTCATCTGCTGCTGCTGCGGGATCTCGCCGAGCGGGGCAGCGTCACCGCCGTCGCGGCTGCCACCCACCGCACCGCCTCGGCGGTCTCGCAACAGCTGCGGACCGCGAGCCGCGAGCTCGGCACGGTGCTCGTCGAGCCGGACGGACGCGGGCTGCGGCTGACCGAGGCCGGGCGGCTGCTCGCCGACGGCGGCGCCGAGGTCGCCGCCGCTCTGGAGCGGGTCCAGGCCCGCTGGGACGCGTTTCGCGGCGCTCCCAGCGGGCGGGTGCGACTGGCCTGTCTGCCGAGCGCGGCGGCGTTCCTGCTGCCCGAGGCGCTTCACACCCTCGGGGCCGAGGGGATCGACCTGGTCTGCACCGACGTCGACGTGGCCGAGGCCGCCTACGCCGGCCTGGTCGGCGACCACGACCTGGTGCTCGCGCACAGCCTGACCCGAGGCGCTCCGGCCGGCACCGAGGGACTGCTCACCCGGCGGATCGCCCGCGAGCCGCTCGACATCGCGATGCGGGCGGGCCACCCGTTGGCGGCCCGGGAGCGGCTGCGCCCGACGGACCTGATCGCCCCGGAGTGGTACGGCGTCCCGCTGGGCTATCCGTTCGATGCCGTCCGGCTCGCCGTGGAGGAGGCGACCGGCCGACGGGTCCGCGTGGTCCAGCGGCTGCGCGACAACCGGCTGATCGAGGCGCTGGTCACCGGCAGCGACCGGATCGCGGTCCTCCCCCGGTTCACCACCCCGACCGACGGCCGGCTCCAGCTGCGGCCGGTGGTCGGCATCGCCACCGCTCGCTACGTCTATGCGGTGGCCCGCCCGGACAAGGCCGAACGGCTCGCCGTACGACGGGCGCTGGAGGTGTTCGCCCAGGTCGGTGCCGCGGCCGGGTAGCCCGGTGGCCCGGCCGGCACCTCGGACCGGGCCTCAGGCGGTCGCCCGGTGCAGGGCGACGATGCCACCGGACAGGTTGCGCCACCGCGGTCCGGTCCAGCCGGCCGCGGACAGCAGGCCGGCCAGGCCGCGCTGGTCGGGCCAGGCCCGGATCGACTCGGCAAGGTAGACGTAGGCGTCCGGAGAGGACGAGACCGCGCGAGCGATCGGCGGCAGCGCGCGCATCAGATACTCCACGTACAGGGTGCGGAACGGCTTCCAGGTCGGGTGGCTGAACTCGCACACCACGATCCGGCCGCCGCGGCGAGTGACCCGGCGCAACTCACGCAGCCCCGCCGCCGGGTCGGCGATGTTGCGCAGCCCGAACGAGATGGTGACCGCGTCGAAGGTGCCGTCCCGGTAGGGCAGCCGGGTGCCGTCACCCGCCGTGAACGGCAGCTCCGGCCTGGCCCGCTTGCCCACCGCGAGCATGCCCAGGGAGAAGTCGGTCGGCACCACCACCGCGCCCGCGTCGGCGAACGGCTGCGAGGACGTGCCGGTGCCGGCCGCCAGGTCGAGCACCCGCTCCCCGGGCCGGGGGTCCACCGCGGCGATGACCGCCCGGCGCCAGCGCCGGTCCTGGCCCAGGGAGAGCACGTCGTTGGTGAGGTCGTAGCGACGCGCGACCGCGTCGAACATCCTCCGTACGTCGCCCGGCTGCTTGTCGAGCTCTGCGCGTGTCACGACAGGCGACTACGCGACCTTGTCCCAGACCTCGTCCACGATGCCGGCGAGCTCCGTCGTGGACGAGGTGCCCTGGGCATCGATGGTCAGGTCGGTGGAGCTGCGCCGGCACTCGACGCTGTTGCTGCCGGTCGAGGAGCTGGTGACCGTGTAGCAGACGACGTCGCCCTTCTTCTGGAACGTCCCGCCGGTGCCCGGCAGCCAGCCGCTGCCGCCGGCCCGCTGGGCCTGGACCAGGACCGTCTCGAGGTCGTCGTTGACGTAGACCCGGTAGGAGGTCGCCGCCCCGGTGGCGGTCTGCGTCTTCTTCCCCTCCTTGCGGACCAGGTCGCCGGCCTCGGACCGGAAGGAGGTGATGGTCGACTTCGAGACCTGGCCCGCCTTCTCGATGGCGGTGAAGGAGGAGGACAGGTCGGCGGCCTTGAAGTCCTTGCCCACGGCGTCGGGCAGGGTGATGGCCGTCTTCGAGAGCACCGAGGCGTCGGCGTCGTTGCCGAGCCAGCGCGGCAGGCCGACGGCGAAGACCACGAACAGGGCGAGCGCGATCACGCCGATGGTGATGCCGTTCTCCACGACGAAGGACTGCTGCTTCTCGTTGCTCACGTGCTCTCCTGCGGTTCGGGCCTGCTCGGCCGGCCGACGCGTCACTGCCACTCGTGCCGCGCCCGGGGCGACGCTACCCGGACAGGCTGAGAATCCGGCAACCGGGGCTCGCCGCGCAGGGCCGCCGGTCGCGCGGTCCGCGGCCGCAGAGTCGGCGCCCGAGTCGTTGACCACACCGGCGCCGTCGGCCACGCCGGGTCGCGTACTCTCGACGGGTGACCCACCCCGAGGTGAGCCTGGTGGCGCATACCACCCGCCTGGACCCCGCAGCCGCCACCGACCTGTTCGACCTCCTCCCCGAGGACCATCCGGTCACCTGGGTGCGACGCGGGGAGGGCCTGGTCGGCTGGGGGCAGGCGGCGGTGTGCCGCACGGCCGGCCCGGCGAGGTTCACCGACGCGAGCAAGTGGTGGACCGAGCTGGTCGCCCGCGCGGCGGTGAGCGACGAGGTCGACGAGCCGGGCAGCGGACTGGTGGCCTTCGGCTCCTTCGGGTTCGCCGACGCCCCGGGTGACTCGGTGCTGGTGGTGCCGGAGGTGATCGTCGGCCGCCGCGGCGACCGGGCCTGGCTGACGACCGTCGGCCCGGCGCCCACCCCGCCGCCGGCACTGACTCTGGCTCCGGCTCCACCATTGGCTCCGCGGCGGACGGCGACCGCCCCGCCGAGCGACGTGGTCTTCTCCGACGGCGCGGTCGACGGCGAGACCTGGATGTCGGTGGTGGCCGAGGCGGTCAGCCGGATCGAGTCCGGGGCGCTGGAGAAGGTGGTGCTCGCCCGCGAGCTGATCGCGACCGCGACCGCGCCGGTCGACGTACGTCACCCGCTGCGGCGGCTGGCGGCGGCCTACCCGATGTGCTGGACCTTCCACGTCGACCGGCTCTTCGGCGCGACCCCCGAGCTGCTGGTCCGCCGGGAGCGCGGCCTGGTCACCTCGCGGGTGCTGGCCGGCACCATCCAACGGACCGGAGACGACGAGCACGACCTCGCCCTGGCGGCCGCGCTGGCACGCTCCAGCAAGGACCTGGAGGAGCACGAGTACGCCGTCCGGTCGGTCGCCGACGCGCTGGAGCCGCACTGCTCCTCGATGAACGTGCCCGAGACGCCGTTCGTGCTGCACCTGCCGAACGTGATGCACCTGGCCACCGACGTCGCCGGGGTGGCCCGGGACGCGACCAGCTCACTCGACCTCGCGGCCGCGCTGCATCCCTCGGCCGCCGTCGGCGGCACTCCGCGCGAGGCCGCGGTGGCGCTGATCGCCGAGATCGAGGGCATGGATCGTGGCCGCTACGCCGGCCCGGTCGGCTGGGTCGACGCCGTCGGCGACGGCGAATGGGGCATCGCGCTCCGCTCGGCCGAGCTGGCCGCCGACGGTCGCACCGTCCGGCTCTTCGCCGGCTGCGGCGTGGTCGGCTCCTCCGATCCCACCCAGGAGCTGGCCGAGTCGCAGGCCAAGCTCGTGCCGGTCAGGGATGCGCTCGCCGGGCTCAACCCTTGACT
Source organism: Nocardioides sp. (assembly GCF_047606145.1). Taxonomy (GTDB): domain Bacteria; phylum Actinomycetota; class Actinomycetes; order Propionibacteriales; family Nocardioidaceae; genus Nocardioides. The sequence continues at coordinate 50,807 of NZ_JASGET010000109.1, forward strand.
CAACCGTTGAGCAGGCCCGCCTTGGTGCCCAGCACGACGTTCCAGGTGGTCACCGAGCGCTCGGCTATCACCCCGGCGATGCGGAACGGGTCCTCGTCGAGCACCGCCTCGATCTCGGCCGGCTCCCCCGCGAAGACGAGCAGCGCACCGCCGTCGTCGGTCGGCCCGGAGAGCAGCAGGTTGGGCTGGCGGCCGAGGAAGGCGCGATGCTCCGGGCGGACGCGGTTCTGCGTCTCGAGGTCGTCGTCGTAGCGGTAGGTGACGGCCACCGTCGACGTCGGGGGCAGGGTCGGCATCAGAGGTCCTCTCCGTCGGCGAGCCGGCGATAGCCGAGCTCGGCGGGAAGCAGTGCGGCGGCGTGCTGGTCGAAGGTGGCCGAGCCGGCCGGCGAGTAGACCCGGTCGTGGATGGCGATGTTCGTGCGCGCCCCCACCCGGCGGGCGAAGTCGATCAGCTCGCGCGAGGCCGCCCACGGCGCGCTGACCGGCAGGAAGAGCACGTCGAGCGCTCCGGCCGGCTCGCCGCCCACGCCGTCGAGGGCGTCGCCGGGGTGGAAGACCCGCATGCCGCCGGCCTCGATCAGATAGCCCGAGTTGTCGAAGTGCGGGAGCTCGGCATGGATGATCGCATGCTTCTGGTTGACCGCCCGCACGTCGAAGCCGGCCGCGGTGAACCGCTCCCCCGGCACGACGGTGGTGGTCATCTCGGCCACCTCGGGAGCCTCGGTGGCGATCTTGGCCGCCACCGCCGCGATGGTGAAGACGGGGGCGTCGATCGCCTTGACCAGGTCCGGGGAGTAGTGGTCGGCGTGCTCATGGGTGATGAGCACCGCGTCGACGCCCTCGGCCACCTCGGGACCGGCGAAGATGCCGGGGTCGACGAGCAGGGTGTGATCCCCCTCGGAGATCCGGACGCAGGCATGGCCGAACTTGGTGATCCGCACGGAGTCGACAATACGACTCGAGAATGCGGGCCGAGGCCGTGGGTCGAGCAGGGTCCGGCGCGATAGCGTCGGCCTCGTGACCAGCTTCGTGGCACTGCTCCGCGGCGTGAACGTCGGCGGCATCAAGGTGCCGATGGCCGACCTGCGCGAGCTCGCCGCCGGCCTCGGACTCGACGACGTGCGGACCGTGCTGGCCAGCGGCAACCTCCTCTTCACCCACGACGGTGCCGATGCGGTCGAGCTGCGCAGGATGCTCGAGGAGGCGCTGACCGAGCGGTTCTCGTACGCCGCGACGGTCTTCGTGCTGCCCCGCGACACCCTCGCCGCGCAGGCGGCCGCCTACCCGTATCGGCCACGCGAGGGTTGGCACGACTACCTGATGATCGTCGACGACGCCGAGGTGCTGGCCGAGCTGGTCGCCGTACCGACCGCTGCAGGGGAGCAGACCGCGGCCGGCGACGGCTGCCTGTACTGGCAGGTGGAGCGCGGTCTGACGCTGACCAGCCCGGTGGGCAAGGCGTCGGGCGTACGCCGGGTGGCGCAGCACGTCACGAATCGGAACCTGAACACCATCCGCAAGCTGGTGTGAGGGCACCGCCCGCCGCGGACGGTGCGCCCCCCCGGACCGTCCGCCAGCTTATTCAACCTTCTGGTTGACAAGGACCGCGGGGCGCCGTACGGTCTTACTCAACCGAATGGTTGAGGAATGGACATGACCGAGGACCGGCTCTCCCGAGCCTTCGCCGCGCTCGCCGACCCGACCAGGCGTGACCTGGTCGCCCGGCTCACCGATGGCGACGCCACCGTCGGTGAGCTGGCGGCGCCGTACGACGTCAGCCTGCAGGCCGTCTCCAAGCACCTCAAGGTGCTGCAGGAGGCCGGCCTGATCACCCGGAGCCGGGAGGCGCAGCGACGTCCGGTGCATCTCGAGGCGGAGGTCCTCGACCTGATGACCACCTGGATCGAGCGCTATCGCCAACGGGCCGAGGAACGGTTCAGCCGGCTCGATCGGGTGCTCGATCGGTTGCACGACGCGGACGGGGCCACCGGCGGGTCGGCCACCGGAGAGGAGAATGCATCATGACGAACCGGACGAGCATCGAGGCCGGCGAGGACGCCCCCACGATCACCATCACCCGGGAGTTCGACGCGCCACGCGAGCTGGTCTGGCGCGCGTCGACCGAGCCCGAACTGGTCACGCAGTGGATGGGCCCGCGCGAGGTCACCATGACGATCGGCCACTGGGACTGCCGGACCGGAGGCTCGTGGCGCTACACCGCGGGGCGCGCGGGCGATCCGGACTTCACCGCGTTCTACGGCAGCTTCCACGAGATCCGCCCGCCCGAGCGCGCCGTCCAGACGTTCACCTGGGTGGGTGCGCCGGACGGGGTCAGCCTGGAGACGATGACGCTCAGCGAGCTGCCGGGCGGGCGCACCCGCATGGTCGGGGTCTCGGTGGTGGAGTCCTTCGAGGTCCGCGACATGATCCTGGCCAGCGGGATGGAGAAGGGCGTGGTCGAGGGGTACGAGCAGTTGGACGAGGTGCTGGCTCAGCTCGACCGGTGAGCCTGGGCCGCGCCCGCCGCCCGGCGGCACAGGACGCCGAGGGCCACGACCAGCATCACCCCGGCGGCCACCAGGAGTGCGGACCGGAACCCGTCAAGGAAGGCGACCCGTGCCGAGTCGGCGACCGACGGGCCGAGGTGGAGCGCCAGCGCGGCCGACGCACGAGCCTGGCCGGCCACACCGGCGGGTACGCCGTGCAGCGCCAGATGAGCGCGGTAGACGGACTGCATCACGCTGCCCAGCACGGCGATCCCGAGAGCGCCGCCGAGCTCGCGCGCCAGGTCGTTCATCGCCGAGCCGACCCCCTGCTGCGCGCGGGCGAGCGACGTCGTGATGGCCGAGGTGGCCGGCGTCATCGCCAGTCCCATGCCGGCACCGAGCGGGATCAGGCCGACCAGCAACGGCCAGTAGGAGCTGTCCGCGTCCAGACGCGAGAGCCAGGCCATCGCGGCGGCGGCGAGCAGCAGGCCGACCGCCGAGGCGGCGCCGGTCCGGGCCGCGAGCCGGGGCGCGAGCAC
>NZ_JASGET010000110.1:0-28195 GCF_047606145.1 Nocardioides sp.
GGACGGGTGCCTACCCCGGCGGGGGGGGGCCCGCGCCCGGGCCCCCGCCGCTACCTGCGTTCGAGGACATGCCAGTCACCGGCACTCATGACCTCGCGGTAGTGCTGGTCAAGGACCTGCTGGCCGCGCGCCTCGCGCACGCCCCAGGTCGCGAGCGACGTACCCGAGACGACCCAGCGCGGCGGGTCGGCGCTGCGGAGCACGTCGACCAGCTCCGTCAGGTCCGGGTCGCGGACGCGCACCGACAGGCTCCACAGGTGCGGGTAGGGACTCGTCAGGCCGGCATCGTGGACGATGTTCGGCGCGCCGAAGGCCACGACCATCGTGTCACCCGGTGACGAGTGCGTCCGCACGTACGCCGCCACCTCCTGATCCGTGCCCGGGCCGGGCGGGTGCAGACAGAGGTCGGCGACGGCGATCGCGGAGCTCGCGGCGGCCACCCCGAGCGCCCGCCTCGCCCAGCGCCCGGTGGAACGCTCGACGCCGGCGGGCAGCGCCGCGGCCACGAGCACCACGAGCCCGGGCACCACGGCGATCAGGTAGTGCGGCCAGTAGCTGCCGCCGAGCGCCGCACCCGCCAACTCCCACGCGACCATCGCCGCACCGGCCCACCGGACGTCCACGCCGTCGGCGGGACGCCGGGCCGACAGCAGCGCGGCGACCACGACCAGGGGCGCACCGGAGACTGCCAGCGACAGCAGGAGCAGGTCGAAGCGCTCGGAGGTCGAGCTCGGGGAGTAGGCCTCGATGACCGCTGCGGCCTGTGCCCGGAAGGTGACCAGGGAGTCCCACAGCTCCGCGGCGGAGGTGCCGCGCCGGGAGGCGATCCACAGCGCCCCCGCCAGCACCAGCCCGCCGCCCGCGACGAAGCACACTGCCCGACCGGCGGCCTCCCGCCAGCCGTCACGGATCCCCCGGAACAGGAGCACGACGAGGGAGAACACGAGGGCGTCGACCATGTTCTGCTTCACCAACACCGCCGACCCGGCGCAGGCGCCCGAGGCGATCGCGAGCCACCGCGCCGACGTCGTGCCCGGCGCCCGGGCCGACCGGATCACGAGCAGGACGCCGGCCAGCACGAACGGAACCGCGAGCAGCTCGCCGTCGACGCTGGTCGTCCCGAACAGCGGGGTGGAGAGGAACACGGTGGCCGCGAGCGCCGACCACCTGCCGCCGATCGCCGCCGCGAGCAGCACGGACGTGACCACGCCGACGACCCCGATCAGGCGCAGCGCCGCACCACCGCCGAGGGCGTCGGCCAGCCCGAAGATGCCGATCAGCAGCGGTGGCCGGTCGACGAAGTAGCCGCCGTACGTCGAGGCACCCGGACGCCACTGCGAGGCGACGAGCAGGTACCTGCCCTCGTCGGGTGCGAGCGGTGTCCCGACAAACGGCAGCCGGAGCAGCCCGGCCACGAGGGCCAGGAGCGCCGGGACCGCCCCACGGGGCCGGACGGTCACCGGCGCCAGGACGGCCCGAGGGCGGTCGAGAACCGTCACGGCGCCACCGACCGCTCCGCCCGGTGGTCCGCCCGGTGGTCCGCCCAGTGGTCACGCAGAGGTCCCCACGGGACCCGGCGGTCAGCCAGCAGCAGCCCGGTCGCCCCGAGGGTCGTGCGCCAGGATCCGGCGGTCGCGGTGCGGTCGGTGTCGTGGAGCAGGACCGTGCCGCCCGGCCGGAGGGTACGGCCGACCGAGCGCGCCACGCGTTCCGGGGTCGCTCGTCGCTCCCAGTCGCGGCCCCAGGCCGACCACAGCACGGTCCGCAGCCCGACCGCCTCCGCGGCCCGGACCGTCCCCGGCGCGAGCACGCCGTACGGCGGCCGGTACCACCGCACCGGCTGGCCGGTCAGGCCGGCCACCGTCGCCTTCGCCTCGCGCAGCTCACGCCGCAGCCGGGCGGGGCTCAGCCGGGCCACGCAGGTGTGCGACCAGCCGTGGATCGCGAGCTCGTGGCCCTCGTCCACCATCCGGGTGAGCAGCGCCCGCTCGGCCGCGGCGTACGCACCGAGCAGGAAGAAGGTGGCATGGACGTCGTGCTCAGCGAGCAGGTCGAGAAGGTACGGCGTGCTGTGGCGGTCCGGTCCGTCGTCGTAGGTGAGCGCGACGTGGGGGTCCGGGCTGAGCCCGGCCAGCCGGCGCGGGCCGATCACGCCACCACCCGCTCGCGGGAGCCGGTGAGCACCTCCAGGACGGACGGTGCCCCGGCCGGCAGCCGGTCCACCCGGGGACGGTCCAGGGCCTGGACCAGCAACCCGCGCAGCTCGGACGGCGTCCGCGCCCACGGGACGAGGCCGGCCTGCTCCAGGTGGGCGCAGTTGGCCAGCCCGTGGCCGGGGATCGGCCGGTAGCTGATGACGGGCGCACCGGAGGCGAGCGCCTCGAGCGAGGTGAAGCCGCCGGCGTTCTGGACGACGCAGGAGACCGAGGCGAGGAGGTCCGCCACGTCGTCGCGCCAGCCCAGCGCCACGACGCCGGGCACGCCGGCGAGACGGGAGCGCAGCGACCCGTTGGTCCCGCAGAGCACCACCGGGGTCGCCACGCCGGTCGCGGCGATGTCGCGTGCCGCCTGCTCGAGTTCGCCGATCCCGAGCGATCCGCCGGTCACCAGGGCCGCGGGACCGACGATCTCGAGGCCCGCCAACGGGTCGGCCCGCCGACCGGCCTCGGCCCGCACCGCCACGGGCACCAGCGGCCGGATCGTCGTCGCGCGGCCGCCGTGGCCGACTGCCTGTCGGGCCGCGAGGTCGTGAATGGCCAGGTGCAGGTCGATGTCGGGGTGGACCCACATCGCATGCACCGAGGTGTCGGTCAGGTAGGTGACGGCCGGGACCCGGACCAGCCCGGAGCGGCGGGCGTGCCCGAGGGCCTGGCTGGCGAAGGGATGCGTGCTGATCACCAGATCCGAGCCGGCGGCGGCGTGGGCCACCGGGCGGGCTGCGGAGCGGAGGGCCCGGGTCGACCAGGTGTGCAGCCGGCGCCCCGGCTCCAGGTGCTCCAGGGTGGTGGTCCAGCTGTCCGGCAGCCAGCGCAACTGGGCGTAGTACGCCGAGCGCAGGAGCCGGCCGAGGCCCCACGGCATCAGATCGACGACGTCGACCACCGTGACGTCGGCCCCGGCGTCCCCCAGCACGCGGGCGATCTCGCGGCCGGCGGCGTTGTGGCCGTCGCCGTAGGTGCCGGTCACGACCGTGACCCGGCTGCCGCAGGGCTCGGCGAGCAGTGCGGTCGGCGCCGGGCGGACAAGCGGTCGCGAGGTCATGGCGCAACCGTGTGCGCCGCGGCCTGCAACCAACCTGACCGCGCGGGCCGCCGTACCGGCCATGCGTGATCAGTGCGTCGCAGGCTCACTCCCCGCGCCGGAGACGGCACCGCCGCGACCGCGAGCAGCGGGGTCTCTCAGATCGCATCCGGCCGGGACGCAGGCAGCGCCACCGATCGTCGCGACTCCGCCAGCCTCAGCCCCCGCGAGCTAGTCGAGACAGAACTCGTTGCCCTCGATGTCCTGCATCACGAGGCACGACTCGTCGAAGCCGTCGGCCGGAAGCAGCCGCACGCGGCTGGCGCCGAGGGGGATCAGTCGCGCGCATTCGGCCTCGAGCGCCGCCACCCGCTCGTCGCCCACCAGTCCGGTGCCGACCCGTACGTCGAGATGCAGCCGGTTCTTGACGACCTTGCCTTCCGGAACGCGCTGGAAGAACAGTCGCGGGCCCACCCCCGAGGGATCGACGCAGGCGAACGCCGAACCCTGACGCTCGGCCGGCAGCGTACGGTCGAAGTCGTCCCAGCTCGCGAAGCCCTCCGGCGGCGGTGGCACGACGTACCCCAACACGTCACACCAGAACCGGGCGACGCGCTCGGGATCCGCGCAGTCGAAGGTGACCTGGACCTGCCTGACCGATGCCATCGAACCACCCTAGGACTCTGCTGTGCCTACGTCGACCGGTGGACCTTCACCTTCGCGCTGGTCTTGGTCAGCGTGACGTATCCGCTCTTCGTCCCCCGGACCGCCACCGAGATCCGCCGGCCCTCCAGCTTCCTGGTCAGGTGCAGGGTCCGATGGGTGGCGCCGGCGATCCTGGTGCCGCCGACGTACCAGCGGTAGCTGAGCCTGGCCCCCGACGGGCTCCATCGCCCGGCGTGGGCGGTCAGCCGATGGCCGACCCTCGCCTTGCCCGTGATCCTCGGCCTGGCGCCGTGCAGCACGCCCTTGGCCACCTTGGCGGTCGTCTTGGAGGTGGTGGTGGCGGACTCGTAGCCGTCCTGTGAGGCCGTCACCGTGACGCTGATCTTCTGGCCGACCCGTGCCGGGCCGAGCCGCAGACGCGCGGTGGTGGCACCGCCGATCCGCGTGCCGTCGGCGTACCACCGGTAGGCGAAGCCGATGCCGCCGTCGACCGGCTTCCAGGAGCCGGCGTGGGCGACCAGCGTCGCTCCGACGCGCGCCGTACCGGTGATGGTCGGCCTGGGGGTGCTGGTGAAGGTCGCCGGCGTGGTCGCGGTCGCGACCAGGAACGGCGAGCCGACCTCGGTGCCGTCGGCCGCGGTGAAGGCGCCGTCGGTGCCGTCCACGCTGAGCGTGTCGATGGTGGGCAACGGCAGGGTGTCGCTGCCCGTGCCGGCGGCGTTGTCGAAGGTGACGTCGTCCGTCGCGGCACCGAACGAGACGCCGGTGACCAGATCGCCGTCGGCGTCGAAGATGGAGACGCTGTCTCCCCCGGTGCTCAGCCCGACGCCGCTGCCGCCGTAGTGCCCGACCAGATCGCCGGAGGGCATCGCGTTCTTGCTGAACCAGGCCTGCGCGAACGCGGTGTCGATGGTGCTGTCGTCGCCGTCGCTGTCCTCCAGGAAGACCGCCGAGGACCCGGCGGGCAGCGTGCTCACGTCGTTCAGCGCGACCGCGAGGCTGCTGTCGGTGGAGCCGTCGTCCATGGTCCAGCCGGTCAGGTCCACCGAGGTGTCGCCGGTGTTGGTGAGCTCGAACCAGTCGGCACCGTACGACGAGCCGCTCCCCCACGGCGCGACCTCGCTGACCACGACCGAGGTCGAGCTGCTTCCGCCGGTCGAGGTCGTCGAGAGCCCGTCGGGTGAGCCGACCTCGCCGTCCGAGGCGGCGAAGGCGGAGTTGACCCCCGCGCTGGCCAGCGTCGAGATGGCCACCGGGCCGGCGGTACTGCCCACCCGGGCGCTGTTGTCGAAGGTGACCTCGTCCGTCGCGGCACCGAACGAGACCCCGGTGACGTAGCTGCCGTCGGCGTCGAAGAGGTTGACCGCGTCGCCCTTGCCACTCAGGCCGACCCCGTCTCCGCCGTAGTAGCCGACCAACAGCCCGTCCGGTGGCGTCTCGCTACCGAACCAGGTGGTGGAGAAGGCGGCTAGGATCGACGCGTCCGAGGTGTCCTGGTCGCTCGGATCGTCCTCGAAGAAGATCGCCGACTTCCCCGCGGGCAGGGTGCTCAGCCCGTGCAGGGCCACCGAGCTGTCCGCCGAGTCGGAGCTGTCGTCCATCGTCCAGCCGGTCAGGTCGAGGTCGTCCTCGCCGGTGTTGGTGAGCTCGAACCAGTCTGCCCCGTACGTCGTGTCGCTGCCCCACGGTGCGACCTCGGTGACGGCCGCCCGTGGTGCGCTGGTCGGCGAGTACACCCACAGCTGCGGGTGGTCGGAGTCACCGCCGCCGTTCTCGTTGACGGTGTAGATGTTGCCGTCGCGGTCCATGGTGACACCTTCGTGGGTCTCCTCGGCGACCGAGAGGGGCGCGCCCTCGTCCACGATGTCCATCGAGCTGAGCACGTTGCCCGAGCGGTCCACCTCGACGATCTCGCCGGACTCCTGGCTGATGACCAGCAGATCACCCTCGGCGGAGGTCCCGGACAGGGTGGGCTGGTTCGAGAGTGCGTAGACGTCGGAGAAGTCCTCGGTGCCGACGTCTGCCGGGTCGAAGAGGTCGGTCGACTCCTCGGTGGTGGCCGAGCCGTTGCTCGCGGTGCCGTCGGCGAAGTCGATGGTGGTCGCGAAGATGCTCTCCGGGTCGAGCTCCTTGACCGCGACGAATCCGGGGTCGTCGTCGGTCGAGGTCATCGGGTCATAGGTGATGCCCTCGATGCCGGTGTTGCCGATGGTGGTGCCGAGCTTGACCGTCTCCACGTCCGCCCGGGTCAGCGTGGTGCCGGCCGCGTAGGTGAACAGGTTGACCTGTCGGTAGCGCTCCTCGCCGAGGACGAACTGGCCGTCGCCGACGTAGGTGATGGCCTCGGTGTCGTAGAACTCCGTGCCCTGCGGACTGTCCCCGGTGGCCAGCGTCATGGAGTCGATCAGCTCGCCGGTCTTCGACACCTGGACCACCGAGGTGCCGCCGTCGCCGACCACGAAGAGGCTGTCGGTGTCCCAGTCGTAGGTCACCGAGGAGGCCTCCTGGGCCAGCAGGCTGGTGTCGTCCGGCGGCGTGCTGGTCGACGGCTCGGGCAGGCCGTACCGCCCGACCAGGGAGTACGACGACAGGTCCACCGCCGCCTCACTCGTGCTGGTCGAGTCCGTGGAGTCGGTGGAGTCGGCCGAGTCGGCAGCGTGGGCGGCCGGGGCGACGAGGGTGAGAGAGACGGTGGCGAGTGCGGCCGCGGCGACGGTGGCCGCGGCACGACGAAGATGGAGCAACGCGATACCTCGTGAGGGTCAGCCGAGACCTTGGTGAACCCCGACAGACTGGCGTGCGCACGTTGCTCCCCGGTGAACGCGCCGCGAACTCGGACCGTCTCGTTGCCGGCCGATCCGGTGACCCGGGCGACCGGAGTGACCGGAATGACCGGAATGATCCGACGCCGCGTCTCGCCACCGGGCCGCCTCAGGTCGCGTCAAGTGCCTTGGCCATGGTCAACAGCACCACCGAGTCCATCGAGGCCCGCAGCGCGTGCCGCTGCTGGGGGATCGCGAGCAGCTCCCCGACGCCCAGCGTCCACTCCTGCAGCCCGGTCGAGAGCGTGACGCCGCCCGAGAGGACCTGCACCGTCGCCTCGCCCGGATTCTCGTGCTCGGCGAGCTCTCGCCCCGCCGACAGCGCCAGCACGACCTGGGTCAGCGACCTGTCCGGGGCCGCGTGCAGGACCCGGGTGTCGCGCCCGCTCGGTGCGGAGGCGGCGTGCGCGAGCAGTTCGGCGCCGAGGGCGACCAGATCGACGGGGGTCATGTGCGCTCCTCAGGCCGGGAACAGGGTGAGCTTGCCGCCCGGATGACCGCTCAACGAGACCGCGATCGCCGCGCGCGCCTCGGCGAGCGGGAACGAGCGGGCCAGCGGGACCTCCAGCTCGCCCCGACCGGCGAGATCGATCAGCTCGGCACGTACCTCGTCCCGGTAGCTCCTGCTGGCCGGGAAGGTGCCGCCGATCGCCAGGAGGCCCTCGGCGCCCGCGCGTCCGGCCGCGGCGATGGTGACGATCCGGTCCCGGTCGGGCACCGTCGCCAGGGACACCTCGATCGCCTCGTCGGTGCCGACGCAGTCCAGCGCGGCCGCGATCCCGTCGGGGGCGGCGGCACGGACCCGGTCCAGCAGGCCGGCGCCGTACCGGATCGGCTCGCCGCCGTACCGGGCGATCCGGTCGAAGCTCGCCGCGCTCGCGGTGGCCAGCACGCGGACGCCGGCGATCCTGGCGAGCTGGAGCACCGCCACGCCGACCGCCCCGGAGGCGCCGTGCACCAGGATCGTCTCCCCCGAGCGGGCGCCCACGACGTGCAGCATCTCCGACGCGGTCGCGCCGGCCAGCAACAGGTTGGCGGCCGCCTCGAAGCTCAACCCCGCCGGCTTGGCGAACACGTCGCGTCCGGGCACGTTCAGCGCCGTCGCCCAGCCGCCGGCGACCCGGAAGGCGAGGACCTCCTCGCCGACCGCGCCGCCACCGGAGGCCAGCTCCGCGCCCTCCCCCAGCGCGGTCACCACACCGGCGACCTCGTAGCCGATCGGCCGGGGATAGTCCTCGGGTGCGCCACGGCTCAGATGCTTGTAGTCGGCCGGATTCACCCCGGCGGCGCGGACCTCGATCTGCACCTCGCCAGGGCCGGGCGGGCCCAGCTCGACGGACTCGAGGACCAGGCCGTCGAGGTCTCCGGGGACTGTCGCGATCCAACGTCGGGCCATGGTCTCCAGGCTACGGCCCTCGGCTAGGGTATGGGCCTGCCAGTCGCTCCCCGACCGGCTGGGAAGGTGTCCCGATCCGGTGGTTCCCGAGTCCGAAGACCTGCTCGCTCCGCGACCAGCGCCGTCAGGTCGACGCCGGCGCGACCTGTGCCCCGGGGTGCTCCGGCCGTGGCCGGCCGCGGACGGCGGCCTGGTCCGGATCCGGCTGGTCGGCGGACGCGTCGGGGTGGCCTCGCTGCGCCGACTCGGCGCGGCGGCCGCGGCGTACGGCGACGGCGACCTGTGGCTCACCAGCCGGGCCAACCTGCAGATCCGCGGACTGAGCGCGCCGCCCGCAGGCACCGACCATCCCATCGTCGCCGAGATCGCGGCGGCCGGACTGCTGCCCTCGCGCAGCCATGACCTGGTGCGCAACATCATGGTCTCACCGCAGACCGGACTCGCCGGCGGGTACGCCGACCTGCGACCGTACGCCGAACGGCTGGATGCCGCGCTGAGGTCCGAGGCCGCGCTGGCGGCGCTGCCGGCGAAGTTCTGTTTCGTGCTCGACGACGGCCGCGGCGATCTGGCCGGCCGCCGCCTGGACCTCGGGCTGGTGGCGCTCGCGCCCGACCGGTGCGCGCTGCTGGTCGGCAACGACCGGCCCGACCGCGGCCGTCGCCGCCTGACCCGAACGATCCGCCTGGAGGAGGCGGTCGACGCCCTGGTGCGGCTGGCCCAGCGGTTCCTGGTCCGCCGCGGCGACGGGCCGGGTGCCGCCTGGCACGTCGACGAGCTCGACCAGCCGCTGATCGCCGCCACCGCGGACCCGGTGCTCTCGATCCCGCACACTCCGGCGCCGCCCTACGGGCCGATCCCGGGCGGCCTGCACCTCGCAGTGCCCGAGGGACGCCTCACGCCCGAGCTGCTCACCCAGCTGCTCGATGGGCTGCCGGACGGGACCGGCCACGACCTCACCCATCTCGTCATCACGCCATGGCACGGCGTACTCCTCCCCCGAGCCGAGCAGGAGCGGCAATGACCATGTCCGCCAGCGAGACCAACAGCGAGACCAGCAGCGAGACCAGCGGCAAGTCCGGCACCGACACCGGCGGGCCGCGCCGCCCGGGCCGGCACTACGACTACGTCGCGGACGGCGCCGAGATCTATCGGCGGTCCTTCGCCACCATCCGCGCCGAGTCGGACCTCGGGTCGGTCCCGACCGACGCGGAGAAGCTGGCCGTGCGGATGATCCACGGCTCGGGACAGGTCGATCTCGCCCGCGATCTGGTGATCCACGCCGACCTGGTGCGCCGTGGCCGCGCCGCCCTGCGCGCCGGCGCGCCGATCCTCTGCGACGCCCAGATGGTCGCCCGCGGTGTCACCGCCGGTCGCCTCCCGGCGGACAATCCGGTGCACTGTCTGCTCGGCGACCCCCGCGTGCCGGAGCTGGCCCGCAGCTGGTCCACCACCCGCACCGCCGCCGCCGTCTCGCTGTGGGCGCCGCTGCTCGACGGCGCGGTGGTGGCGATCGGGAACGCACCGACGGCGCTCTTCCACCTGCTCGAGATGCTGATCGACGGCGCACCCCGACCGGCCGCGATCATCGGCTGCCCGGTCGGCTTCATCGGCGCCGCCGAGTCCAAGCAGGCGCTCGTCGACCTGGCCGCCAGCCGGGGCATCGACGTGCCGTTCGTCACCGTCACCGGCCGGCGCGGCGGCTCCGCGATCGCCTCCTCGGCCCTCAACGCGCTCGCCCAGGAGGAGGAGTGAGCACGCGGGTCGGACGACTGAGCGGGGTCGGGGTCGGGCCCGGCGATCCGGAGCTGATCACCCTCAAGGCGGCGCGGCTGATCGGCGGTGCCGACGTGATCGCCTACCACTCCGGGGTCGGCAAGCGGTCCAACGCTCGCCGGATCGCCGCCGATCTGATCCCGGCCGGGGTGATCGAGGAGAACCTGTGCTACCCGGTCACCACCGGCACCACCGACCACCCCGGGGGCTATGCCGGCGCACTCGCCGACTTCTACGCCGAGTGCGCCCAGCGACTGGCGGCGCACCTCGACGCCGGTCGCGACGTGGTGGTCCTGGCCGAGGGCGACCCGCTCTTCTACGGGTCCTACATGTACCTGCACGACCGGCTCGCGGCCTCCTACCCGACCGAGATCGTGCCAGGGGTGCCCGCGTTCAGTGCCGCCGTGGCGAGCCTGGCGTTGCCGCTGGTGCGGCAGACCGACGTGCTCACCATCCTGCCGGGCACCCTGCCCGAGCCGGAGCTGGCGCGGCGGCTGGCCGACACCGACGGCGCGATCATCATGAAGCTCGGTCGGACCTTCCCGGCGGTACGCCGGGCGCTGGCCGCCGCCGGGCGGCTGGAGGAGGCGAGGTACGTCGAACGTGCCTCGACCCCCGACGAGCGCCGGCTGCCGGTCAACGAGGTCGACGCCGACGCGGTGCCGTACTTCTCCCTCGTGGTGGTCAACGGCGACAGCCGCAACGGCCGGCGTTCCCGCGACCGGACCGAGTCCGCCCCGGGGCACGACTCGCCACCGGCGCCGGTGGCCGCCACGGCCGAGCTCATGGTGGTCGGCCTCGGACCCGGACCCGAGGCATGGCTGACGCCTGAGGCGGCCGCCGTGCTGGCCGAGGTCGACCACGTGGTCGGGTACGCGCCGTACGTCAGCCGGGTGCCGCAGCGCGCCGGGCTCACCCGGCACGCCTCCGGCAACACCGTCGAGCTCGACCGCGCCCGGCAGGCGCTCGAGCTCGCCCGCGACGGCGCGCGGGTGGCGGTGGTCTCCGGCGGTGACGCCGGCGTCTTCGGCATGGCCACCGCCGTCTTCGAGGCCGCCGGGGACGAGTACGACGACGTCGCGATCCGGGTGGTGCCGGGAGTCAGCGCGGTCCAGGCCGTCGCGGCACGGGCGGGCGCACCCATCGGCGGTGACTTCGCCGTGCTCAGCCTCTCCGACCGGCTCAAGCCGTGGGAGGTCATCGAGCGCCGGCTACGGGCGGTCGCCGAGGCGGACCTCGCCGTCGGGGTCTACAACCCCGCCTCGCGCAGCCGCACCGAGCAGATCCGACGCGCCCGGGAGGTGCTGCTCGAGCATCGCTCCCCGGAGACCGTCGTGGTGGTCGGCCGCGACGTCGGCCGCGCCGAGGAGTCGCTGCGCGTGACCACCCTCGGTGCGCTCGACGTCGCCTCGATCGACATGAGGTCCCTGGTCATCGTCGGCGCCTCCGGCACCCGGGTGACCCGCACCGGCCGGGTCTGGACGCCCCGCTGGGTGGTGGAGGGGCGGTGACCGTCCACTTCGTCGGGGCCGGACCGGGAGCGGCGGACCTGCTCACCGTCCGGGCCACCAGGCTGCTCGCCGCCGCCGACCTCGTGCTCTACCCCGGCACCTACCTCGACGCCGAGGTGCTGGCGCACTGCTCGCCGGCCGCCGAGCTGGTCGACACCCAGCACCTCGATCTCGATCGGATCGTCGACCGTCTGGTCGACGCTCACCGCACCGGCCGGACGGCGGTCCGGCTCACCTCGGGCGACCCCTCGCTCTACTCGGCACTCAGCGAACAGACCGCCCGGCTGGACCGCGCCGGCGTGCCCTGGGCGGTCACCCCGGGGGTGCCGGCGTACGCCGCCGCGGCGGCGCTGGTCGGGCGCGAGCTCACCGTCCCGCTGGTCGCACAGTCGGTGGTGCTCACCCGCACCCAGGCGCGCTCCACCGCCATGCCGGCGGCCGAGTCGCTGGCGTCGTACGCGGCCACCGGGGCGACCCTGGTGCTGCACCTGGCCATCGGCCGAGTCCGCGCCCTGGCCACCGAGCTCGTCGCCTTCTACCGAGCCGATTGCCCGGTGGTGGTCGTCTACCGGGCCAGCCAGCCGGACCAGCTGGTGCTCGAGGGCACCCTCGCGACGATCGCCGACCGGGTCGAGGCGGCCGGGCTGCGACAGGCGGCCGTCATCCTGGTCGGACGCGCGCTGGCGCGCGCCGGCGGCGAGTCCTATCTCTACGACGCCCGGCGCGACCGCGGCAGCAAGCGGGGTCAGGGGTGAACCTGTACGAGGCCATCGGCCGACGCCGCGACACCCGCGCGGAGTTCACCGGGGAGCCGGTGCCGGACGAGGTCCTCGACCGGGTGCTGCACGCGGCCAACGCCGCGCCCAGCGTGGGCATGTCGCAGCCGTGGGACTTCGTCCTGGTGCGCTCCCCACAGCGGCTGGCCCGCTTCGCCGCCCATGTCGAGGAGGAGCGGCGGGTCTTCGCCGACACCTTGCCCGCCGAGCGGGCGGACGTCTTCGACCGGATCAAGATCGAGGGGATCCGCGAGGCCGGTCTCGGCGTGGTGGTCGGCTACGACCCCAGCCGCGGCGGTCAGCACGTGCTCGGCCGGCATGCCATCGCCGATGCCGGCCTCTACTCGGTGTGCCTCGCCATCGAGAACCTCTGGCTCGCGGCCACCGCCGAGGGGCTCGGTCTCGGCTGGGTGAGCTTCTACCGCGAGGAGTTCCTTCGGGAGCTCGTCGCGCTTCCGGCGCATGTGCGACCGGTGGCGTGGCTGTGCCTCGGCCGCGTCGCCGAGCTGCCGCGGACCCCGGATCTGGAGCGTCTCGGCTGGCAGGCACGGCGCCCGCTGGTCATCCACCACGAACGCTACGGGGACCGATCGCGACTTCCCGACCAGGCCGACCACAGCCGCGCATAGACCCCGCCCGCCGCCACCAGTTGCCGATGGGTGCCGCTCTCGGTGACCACGCCGTCATCGAGCACCACGATCCGGTCCGCGGCCGCGGCCTGGGTGAGTCGGTGCGCGACCACCAGACCGGTCCGGCCGGTGAGCACCCTCTCGGCGACCCGCTCCAGCACCCGGGCCCCGGCGCTGCCCGCGTCGGCGGTGGCCTCGTCCAGCACCACCACGGCCGGATCGAGCAGCACCAGCCGGGCGAAGGCGAGCTGCTGGGCCTGCGCGGCGGTGAGCCGGTGGCCGCCGTCGCCGACACGTGTCTCCAAGCCGTCCGGCAGCCGACCCGCCCAGTCCGCGCCAACGGTCCTCAGCGCCGCCTCCAGGTCGGCGTCGGTGGCCTCCGGGGCCACCAACCGCAGGTCCTCGGCCAGGGTGCCGGCGAAGACATGCACCTCCTGGGTCACCCAGCCGACCGTGTGGCGCAGCGCGCCCGGGCCTAGCTCGCCGACCGGCCGGCCGCCGATCGAGACCGTCCCCGAGATCGCCGGATGGGCGCCGGCGATCGCCGCCGCCAGGGTGGTCTTGCCGGCACCGCTGGCCCCCACCAGTGCCACCCGCTCGCCGGGCGCGATCCGCATGCTGACGTCGTGCAGCACCTCGTGCACGCCGCTGTTCCGGTCCCCTGCCTCGTGCCGATCGCCTCGGCCGTAGCCGAGGCGGAGGCGGTCGGCCACCACCTCCGCCTCGGCCGCCGGCACCGGTGCCTGGCGAGGCGCCGTGGCCGGCGCGGGGAGGTCGGCCACCCCGACCAGCCGGGCCAGCGCGGCGGTGCCCTCCTGCAGGGTGCCGAGCAGCCCGAGGAGGGAGTTGATCGGGTCGAAGAGCCGGTGGAAGTAGAGCGCGGCCGCGGCGGTGGCGCCGACGCTGATCGTCTCGGCACGGACCAGCGTGAACCCGACCACCAGGATGCTGGCCAGGCCGAGGAACTCCGCCAGGTTGAGCCGGCCGAAGAAGCGGGTGGCGATCCGGTTGGCGTGCAGGTCGAGCTCGAGCGCCTCGGCCGAGCGCGCTCGCACCGCGGCCACGTGCCGGCCGGTGAGGCCGAAGGCGCGCACGGTCTCCGCCCCGCCGAGGGAGTCGATGAGCTGGTGGGTACGCCGTCCCGCGGCGACCCGCTGGGCGGCGTACACCGGCGTGGAGCGGCGCAGGTACCAGACCGCGGCGTAGGCCTGGACCGGCGCGCCCACCAGCGCCGCCAGGGCGAGACGCCAGTCCAGGGCGAGCAGTCCGACCAGGGTGAGCCCGACGGTGAGCGCCGCCGAGGCGAGCTCGGGGACCGCACCACGGACCGCATCGGCGACCTGCGCGACATCGTCGCTGACCCGGGAGAGCAGGTCGCCGGTGCCGGCCCGTTCGACGCTGCGGGCCGGTAGCTCGAGGGTCCGCTCGACCACCTGCTCACGCAGCTGGGCCAGGCTGCTCTCCCCCACCCGCGCCACCAGGGTGGCACCGACCGCGGTGAAGGCGGACTGGGCGACGCCGAGGAGTGCGATGAGCAGCACCGGGCCGGTGACCGCGCCCGCACCGTGGCCCTCGAGGACCAGGTCGACCAGGTGCCCGACCAGCCGTGGCACCACCAGGCCCGCGACGGTGCCGGCCACCAGCGCCGCCACGGCCACCAGCGCCAGGACCCGCCGACCTCTGACCAGCCGGCGTACCGCCCGCCGGGCCTGCGCCGGCGTGGCGGTCGGCAGCAGGTCCGATCCCGGCCTGGCGGCGCTCATCCGAGGACCAGCTCGCGGTACGACGCCAGGTCGGCCAGGGTCTCGTGGGTGCCCGCCCGTACGCCGGCGCCCTCCTCGAGCAGCAGCACCCGATCACACCGGGCGAGCAGCTGCGGCGAGGTGGTCAGCACCAGGGTGGTCCGGCCGGCCCGCAGCTCGCGAAGCGCGCCGGCGATGTGCGA
This sequence comes from Nocardioides sp., assembly GCF_047606145.1. Taxonomy (GTDB): domain Bacteria; phylum Actinomycetota; class Actinomycetes; order Propionibacteriales; family Nocardioidaceae; genus Nocardioides. Next base: position 14,759 of record NZ_JASGET010000110.1, read on the forward strand.
CTCGGTGACGCTGTCCACCGCGGTGGTCGGCTCGTGCAGCACCAGGACCGGTGCCTCGGCGGCCAGCGCGCGAGCGAGCGCCACCCGTTGGCGCTGCCCACCCGACAGCATCCGACCGCGCTCGCCGACGCCTGCATGCAGACCCGCCGGCAGCGTCTGGGCGACCTGGTCCAGGGCTGCCGCCCGGATCGCCGCCCGGATCGCCGTGTCCTCGACGTCGACCGGGTCCACCCCCGGTGCGCCGCGATCCGCGCCGTCGACCGGCCGGACGGCCAGATTGTCGGCCAGGCTGCCGTCGAACAGCACCGCGTCGTGTGCGGCGACCAGCACGGTACGGCGAGCGACGGCCGGCGCCACCGCGTCCAGGTCGACGCCGTCCACCAGCACCCTCGCGCCGTCCCGGCCGGCGAGCTGGGCGGCCACCGCGGCGCTGCGATCGGGCTCCGCCACCACTCCGACGAGCTCGCCGGGGCCCACCTCGAGCCGGGTGACACCATCGTCCAGCGTGAGGGTGCCGCGCAGCGCGGCGGGGAGTGCTCCGGTCGCCGTCCGTCGTGGCGGAGCGAGCAGGTCGGTGAGCCGCGTGGCCGAGGCCCGGGCCCGAGCGAGAACGGCGCCGGCGTTGGCCATCACCGACAACGGTCCGATCAGGAACTGGGCGAGTCCCACCGCCGAGACCAGGGCGCCGACCTCGATGCGCCCCTCGGCCGCCAGCCGGCCGGCCACCAGCGTCACCAACGCGAGGAAGAGCAGGGTGAGCAGGGTGGTCAGCCCGTCGTAGACGGCCTCGGTGGTGGCGGCCCGGATGGTGGCGTGCTGGGATCGCCGGCTGGCGGCCCGGTAGCGCCGTACGGCGGCCGGCTCCCCGCCGACGCCCTTGAGCACGCGGAGCCCGGTCACCAGGTCGGCGGCCAGGGCGCCGGCCTGGGCGGCGTGAGCCTGCTCCATCCCGGCGCGTCGCTCCAGCGGCCGGCCGAGCAGGTGGGTCGCCATCAGCAACAACGGCGCCGCCACCAGCACCAGGATGCCGAGTGGGATCGAGATGGTGAGGATCACCACCGCCGCCACCAGCAGTGAGACCACCGCCCCGGCCACTCGGGGCACCGACGAGCAGATCTGCGCCACCCGGTCCGCGTCGGCCGCCGCCGACCAGACCATCTCACCGCTGTGCGTCGTGTCTCCCCCGGTGACCACGGCGGGATCGAGCTGGGCGGCGGCGAGCCGGACGCGGAGCTCGTGTGCCGCCCGACGGGAGGCCGCCAGCGAGGTGCGCGAGCCGAACCTGAAGCACAACGACAGCACCAAGAAGAGCACCGCGAGGCCCACCACCGCGATGAGCAGTCGGCTCACCGAGCCGGGCAGGATCGCGCGGTCGATCACCTGGCCGATCGCCACCGGCACCAGCGACTCGCAGATCTGCCAGATGCCCAGCAGGACGGTGGCCAGCGCGATGGTGCGACGCTGGCCGCGCAGCACCGACGCGAGCGCACCCGGGGTGGGTCTGCCGGTGCCCGAGACCGGCCGGGCTTGCGGGTGGCTCACAGGTCGGCGGCCGCCTTGTCCACGAGGTCGAGGAACGCGATCGCCTGACCATACCCGGGACCGCCCGATGCGGTGCTCACAGGCCGGCCAGCTTCGCCAGCCCGGTCTCGAGCTCGTCCAGGAGCGCGAGCGCGTCGCCGTACCCGCCGGGCAGGAAGTCCGGCAGCGGGACGGTGCGACCGGCCTTGACCGCCGGTAGTGCCTGGTAGGCGGCCTGGGCGAAGAGCTCCGGCGCCTCGTTGTTCGGGGTGCCGTCGTAGTTGCTGTAGTAGCCGATCACATCGGCGTCGTCGAGCAGCCCGATCCGCTCGTAGGAGTAGACCTTGTCGCCGGCACCCTTGACCGCCTTGCTGGACGGGGCGAAGCGCACCCCTGCGCCGGCGAGGATGCGGCCGGCGTCGCAGGCCGGGCCGTAGAGCCAGAACTGCCCGGCGTCGAAGCCGCCCTGCAGGATGTCCCAGCGGTACCTGCCGAGCAGGTCGGCGTACTGTCGCTCGATCTGCGCGGAGCGGGCCGCCACCTGTCGGGCCAGCTTGTCCAGCGCGGCGGTCCGGTTCACCGCATCGGCGGTCGTCCGGGCGGCCGCCTCCCAGGAGGTGACCGGCGCGATCACCGTCGGCGCCAGGGCGGTGAGCTTGGCGTAGGAGTCGGTGTTCCAGGAGAAGTCCTCGCCCAGGATCAGGTCCGGGTTGAGGGCGGCGATCTTCTCCAGCGAGAGCTCCCCGTCACTGCCGATCTTCGGGGCGGCGTTCCACGTGGTGAGGTAGCGCGGGGAGATGTAGCTCGATCCCTGGTCGTAGACGCCGACCGGGGTCAGCCCGAGGTCGTAGAGGGTGGCGCTCGCCGACGGATGGATGCACACCACTCGGGTGGGCGTGGCCGGCACCTCGACCTTGCCCTTGGCGGTCGAGATGGTGCGGGTGCCGGCCGCAGCGGAGGTGTCGTCGCCGCTCGCGCTGCCCGAACCACCGCAGGCGGCCAGACCGAGCGTGGCGGCACCGCCCAGGCCGATGCCGATCAGGCCACGGCGGGTGAGGTCGTCGACGATGTCGGCGAAGGGCTCCTCGATCAGCCCCGTGTCCAGCCCCATGTCCAGCCCCATGTCCAGCCCCATGTCCAGCTCCGTGTCCAGCTCCGTGTCGCACCGGGAGCGGGTCCCGCGGGTCGTGGAGGTGGCTGGCGTGTCGATCAGGATGGTCATGCGTTGGCCTTTCTCAGTGAGGGGGAGGCGGCGTTGCGCCGACGTCGGGCGGGTACGACGAGCGGGGAGCCGGTCTCGGGGTCGTCGATCACCCGACAGGCCAGGCCGAAGACCTCCTCGACCAGCTCCGCGGTGACGATGTCGCGGGGTGCACCCTGGGCCACGATGCGGCCCTCCCGCAGGGCGACCAGGTGCCCGGCGTAGCGACAGGCGTGGTTCAGGTCGTGCAGCACCACCACCAGGGTGCGACCGTGCTCCTCGTGCAGTTCGGCGCACAGCTCCAACACGTCCACCTGATGGGCGATGTCGAGGAAGGTGGTGGGCTCGTCCAGGAGCAGCAACGGGGTCTGCTGGGCGAGCGCCATCGCGATCCACACCCGCTGCCGCTGACCCCCGGAGAGCTCGTCGACGTAGCGGTGCTCGAGGTCGGCGATGCCGGTCGCGACCATGGCGTCGGTGACCGCCTGCTGGTCCCGTTCAGTCCACTGCCGCAGCAGGCCGACATGCGGGTGCCGACCCCGGCCGACCAGGTCGCCGACCAGGATGCCGTCGGGGGCGGTCGGCCCCTGCGGCAACAGTCCGAGGCGACGGGCGACCTCCTTGGAGCGCAGCCGGTGGATGTCCTCCCCGTCGAGCAGGACCGACCCGCCGCTCGGGCGCAACAGCCGGGCCAGGCCGCGCAACAGGGTCGACTTCCCACAGCCGTTGGCGCCGACGACGACCGTGAAGGAGCCGTCCGGCACCTCCAGGGTGAGATCGTCGACCACGGTGCGCTTGTCGTAGCCGACCGTCAGTTCCTGTGCGGTGAGTCTGCTCATCCGCGTCCCTTCTTCCACTCCCGGCCCAACAGCCAGGCCAGGTAGAGACCGCCGACGACGCCGGTGGTCACGCCGACGGGCAACTGCGCGTCGCCGAAGCCGCGCTGGGCGGCGTAGTCGCTCGCCGAGAGCACCAGCGCTCCGCAGACCGCCGCCGGGAGGACACCCGGCCCGGGCAGGCGGGTCAGCCGGCGCGCCACCTGCGGCGCGGCCAGGGCGACGAATCCGATGGGTCCGGCCGACGCGGTCGCCACCGCGCTGAGGCCGACGCCGACGACGATCGCCACCACCCGGGTCAGTTCGGCGCTGACCCCGAGCCCGCGGGCGGTGTCCTCGCCCAGCTCGAGCTCCCGCAGCCCTCGCGCCACCCACAGCGCCGCGGGCAGGAGCACGGCCAGCGCGATCGCCATCGTGACCACGTCCCGCCAGTCGGTGTTGTTCAGGCTGCCGACCAGCCAGAACGATGCCGACTGCGCCTCCTGCACGTCGGCGCGGGTGAGCAGGTAGGAGTTGACCGAGGCGAGCATCGCCGCCAGGCCGATGCCGACCAGGATGAGCCGGTAGCCGCTCAGCCCGCGCCGCATGGCCAGCAGATAGACGGCCAGCGCGGTGCCGACACCGCCGACCACGGCGCCGACGGAGACCGCGGCGCCCGAGCGGTGCAGCACCAGCAGCACCACCAGCGCTCCGGTGGCGGCACCGGTGTCGAAGCCCACCACGTCCGGGCTGCCGAGCGGGTTGCGGGACAGGCTCTGGAACAGCGCGCCGCCGATCGCCAGCGCCGCGCCGACCTCGAAGGCGGTGAGCAGCCGGGGCAACCGCAGCGTCTCGATGACGAAGTGCTGGATCGACGTACCGCCGCCGAGCAGCGTCCTGACCACGTCGCCGACCGGGATCGGGTAGTCCCCGGTGCCCAGGGTGAACAGGCCCACCACCACGGCCAGCGCCAGCAGGATCAGGCCGACCGTGACCGAGCGGCGATGCACCCGGAGCCGGACGTGACGGCCGAGCCGCAGCACCGCGACCGGCGCGCTCACAGTTCGGCCATCCGGCGTTGGCGGGCCAGGTAGATGAAGACCGGGGCTCCGATGAAGGCGGTCACGATGCCGACCTCGATCTCGCCCGGCCGGGCAATCACCCGACCGGCGACGTCGGCGAGCAGCAGCAGGATCGGGGCGAGCAGCGCGGAATAGGGCAGCACCCAGCGCTGGTCGGGTCCGGTGAGCAGCCGTGCGACGTGCGGGATGGTGAGTCCGACGAACCCGATCGGGCCGGCCGCCGCGGTGGCCGCGCCGCAGAGCAGGGTGACGGCCAGGACGCCGAGCGCCCGGGTCCGGCCGAGGTTGGCGCCGAGCGCCTTGCCGGTCTCGTCGCCGAGGGCGAAGGCGTTCAGCGACCGGGCCAGGCCGAGCGCGATCACCGCGCCGACGAGCATGAAGGCCCCGGTGTCGCGCAGCACCGAGAGGTCGCGACCGGCGAGGGCGCCGACATTCCAGAACCGGAAGCTGTTGAAGGTCTGTTGATCGAGCAGGGTGACGCCGCTGACATAGGCGCTGAGGACCGCGCTGAGCGCGGTGCCGGCCAGGGCCAGCCGGACCGGGGTCGCGGCGGCCCGACCGGTGGAGCCGAGCAGGAACACCGCCACCGTGGCGATCGCCGCCCCGGCCAGCGCCAGCCAGACATAGCCGGACGGGCTGGTGACGCCCCACACCCCGATCCCGGTGACGACGGCCGCCGACGCCCCGGCGTTGACCCCGAGGATGCCGGGGTCGGCCAGCGGGTTGCGGGTCAGCGCCTGCATCAGTGCCCCCGCGAGGCCGAGCGCCACCCCGATGGCGACGCCGAGCAGCGTGCGCGGCACCCGCAGGGTGCGCACCACCAGGGCGTCGTCGGAGTCGCCACCGTGCAGCAGCGCGTCGAAGACGTGGGAGAACGGGATCGACTTCGACCCGACGGCGAGGCTGAGCAGCACCGAGAGTGCCAGCACCACCACCAGCACGACCAGACCTCCGGTGCGCAGCAGCGCGGGCCGGGAGGCGCTGCTCGGGCGCGAGACGACGGCGGTCTGGCTCGACATCGCCTCTCTCCTCTCACCGCCCGCCTGCCACCTGCGCGAGCGACGGCACGCGAGGACCGTTGACCACGCCACCGGCGATGACTGAGGCTAGCCTAACCTCCTACGCCGCGGAACGGGGGTCGGCGCCGCGGTCCACCATGGCGTTCGCCGCGGGTCGTCTGCGGCCCGCCGCCGGGCGTCGGGGCCGTCTCCCGTGGCCCTCCCCGTAGCCCTCCCGTCGCTCTCACGTCGCCACCGAGGTCGTCAGGCTCCACGAGGTCACCGCCCGCGACGGTCGCCACCCGTGGAACCGGCCCGCGGCGCCGATCGGCTCCCCGTGCTCGACACCGATCCGGATCAGCTCGCCGCCCAGCTCGGCGTACCGGGCCGCCAGGAGCGCCTCGGTCTCCAGCGTCACTCCGTGGACCACCAGCCGACCGCCCGGGCGCAGCGCCGCGAGGCAGGCCTCGAGCAGGCCCGGCGCGGTGGCACCCCCGCCGACGAAGATCGCGTCCGGGCCGGTGTCGTCGGCGGGGAGATCCTCGAGCGCGGCCGGTGCGCGACCGCGGACCACCCGCAGCCCCGGTACGCCGAGCCGCGCGGCGTTCCGCTCGATCCGCGCCGCACGCGTCCGATCGACCTCCACCGCGAGGGCGCGCGCTCGCGGGTGGGCACGCATCCACTCGATGCCCACCGAACCGGCACCGGCGCCGATGTCCCAGAGCAGCTGCCCCGGCGCCGGCATCAGCCGGGCCAGGGCGCTCGCCCGCAGGTCGCGCTTGGTCAGCTGGCCGTCGTGCTCGAAGACGTCGTCCGGCAGGCCGGCGCTCCAGCCGACACGCAACGGCCCGGCGCACTCCACCGCGACGATGTTGAGCCGCGGGGTCGGGGCGTCCGCGACCCGGTCGGCAGCCAGGTCGTCAATCAGGTCGGCGGCCATCTGGGTACGCCGGGACTCGCCGGCGGCACCGAGGTCGCCCAGCACCGTCATCCGGCTCTCGCCGTACCCGTCCTCGACCAGCAGCGCCGCGAGGGCCGGCGGGGTGGTCTCGTCCGCGGAGAGGACCAGCAGCCGGGCACCCGGTGCCAGCTCGCGCCGTACCGTGGCCAGCGGCCGGCCGACCACCGAGACCACCGCGCAACCCTCGGCCGGCCAGCCCATCCGCGCCCGCGCCAGGGCCACCGACGAGCGGGCCGGCACGATGCGCACCGCGTCGGCGCCGAGCAGGTCGATCAACCTCGCGCCGATCCCGGAGAGCAGCGGGTCACCGCTGGCCAGCGCGACCACCGGCCGGTCGCCGTACCGACGGCGCAGGTCGGCGAGCAGGTCGGCCAATCCCGCTCGCAGCGGGCTCGGCCAGGCGATCCGCTCGGGCCCGCCCGGTCCGTCCATCCCGCCCGGCTCGCCCAGCAGGGCCAGTTGACGCGCGCCGCCGAGGATCGCCGCGGCACCCGCGAGCGGCGTCTGGTCGGCGAGCCGGCCGTCGGCCTCCACGCCGACCACTGTCAGCCAACCGTCCGGAATCGTCATGGCGGGCGATGCTAGCGTGTCGCGCACAGGTGCGAGGTGCCCCGAGCCCGGTGCCGACGGCGACGACGGCGGTGTGGCGAGGGGAGAATCTGGGAAGCCGGTGAGACTCCGGCACAGGCCCGCTGCGGTGAAGCCGGGCTGCTCCGTCTCATCGACGGGCAGCCCGGTCAGTCCGAAGACCGGCCTCGCTCCCTGCCGACCTACTGGCCATGACCATTGGCGACGCGAGCGGGAGCCTCCATGCCATTGCACTACCCCTTCACGGCCGTCCTCGGCGCCGACCCGGAGGCCACCCTCGAGCCGATGGCCACGGCACTGATCCTCAGTGCCGTCTCGCCCGACGTCGGCGGGGTGCTGATCCGGGGCGAGAAGGGCACCGCCAAGTCGACCCTGGTCCGCGCGCTGGCCGCGGTGCTGCCGCCGATCGCGGTGATCGCCGGCGACCGGTTCTCCTCCGACCCCGCCGAGCCGGCCCCGCTCTCCCCCGACGGCCCGTTCCCGGCGGACGCGGCCACCGAGACCCGGCCGGTCCGGCTGGTCGAGCTGCCGGTGGGCGCCACCGAGGATCGCGTGCTCGGCTCCCTGCATCTCGAGCGCGCGCTGAGTGCCGGCACGGTCGACTACGAGCCGGGCCTGCTCGCCAAGGCCCATCGCGGGATCCTCTACGTCGACGAGGTCAACCTGCTGCACGACCATCTGGTCGACGTACTCCTGGACGCGGCGGCGATGGGACAGGTCAGCGTCGAGCGGGACAACGTCTCGGTCAGCCACGCGGCCCGGTTCGTGCTGATCGGCACGATGAACCCCGAGGAGGGCGAGCTGCGTCCGCAGCTGCTGGACCGGTTCGGGCTCAGCGTGGAGGTGGCCGCACCGCGTGACCCGGCGCAGCGGGTCGAGGTCGTCCGGCGGCGGATCGCCTTCGACGCCGACCCGGCCGGCGTCGTCGCGGCGTACGAGGACAGCGAGCGGCGGCTGCGCGCGCGGATCGTCGCCGCCCAGGATCTGCTTCGGCACGTGCAGCTCTCCGAGAAGGCGCTGCTCAAGATCGCCGAGGTGTGCGCCGCGTTCGAGGTCGACGGACTGCGCGCCGACATCGTCACCGCCCGCACCGCGGTGGCGCACGCCGCCTGGCAGGGCCGGGATCGGGTGCAGCTCGAGGACATCCGGGTGGCCGCCCGACTGGCGCTCCCCCACCGGCGACGGCGCAACCCCTTCGACGCGCCCGGGCTCGACGAGGACCTGCTCGACCAGGTGCTGGGTGATGCCGAGCCGGACGATCCCGAGCCCGACCCGGGATCGGACGACACTCCTCCGGGTTCCGACGACAGCGGTCACGATTCGCCAACTCCAGAGACCGACTCGCCCGCTCCGGGGACCGACTCGGCGGCTCCGGGGACCGACTCGGCGGCTCCGGGGACCGACTCGGCGGCTCCAGGGACCGACTCGGCGGCTCCAGGGACCGACTCGGCGGCTCCGGGGACCGACTCGGTCGTCGGGTCGGGCGATGCCTACCGGGCCCGGCTGTTCGCGCTGCGTGGCGTGGGCGGCGGCGAAGCGGGCCGCCGGAGCCGGGCCGTCACCTCGACCGGCCGTCAGATCGGTGCCGCCCGTCCGGACGGTACGACGAGCGTCTCGATCCAGCTGGTCGAGACCGTCCGAGCCGCGGCGCCGTACCAGCGGGCGCGGGGCCGTGGCCCGGGCGGGCGCGTGCTGCTGCACTCCGACGACCTGCGCACGGTGACCCGCGAGGGGCGAGAGTCCAACCTGGTGCTCTTCTGCGTGGACGCCTCGGGCTCGATGGCCGCGCGCAAGCGGATGACACAGGTCAAGACCGCTGTGCTCTCGTTGCTGCTCGACGCCTATCGGCGCCGCGACAAGGTCGGTCTGGTCACCTTCCGCGGTGCCTCCGCCGAGCTCGCGCTGCCGCCCACCGGATCCGTGGAGATCGCGGCCCGGCGGCTGGACGAGCTGCCGGCCGGAGGCCGGACGCCGTTGGCCGAGGGACTGTGCGAGGCCGCCCGGGTGCTCGAGCTCGAGCGAGTGCGCGATCCACGCCGCCGGCCGCTGTTGGTGGTGCTCACCGACGGCCGTGCCACCCACGGCCCCGATGCCGTCGCTCGCTCACGGCTCGCCGCCGCGGGCCTGGCTCGCACCGGCGTCGGTGCGGTGGTGATCGACTGCGAGAGCGGACCGATGCGGTTCGGTCTGGCCCGCGGGCTGGCCGCCGAGCTCGGCGCGGAGCACGTCCCGGTCGCCGAGGTCTCCGCCCAGGTGCTCACCGACGCCGTCCGAGAGCGGGTGGCCTGATGCCACAGGGCAAGCCCAGCGTCGAACCGAACGACGGACTCACCACCCGCCAACGGCGCAATCGGCCACTGCTGATGGTGCACACCGGGCCCGGCAAGGGGAAGTCGACGGCGGCGTTCGGACTCGCCCTGCGGGCCTGGAACCAGGGCTGGCGGATCGGGGTCTTCCAGTTCGTCAAGTCGGCCAAGTGGCGCATCGGCGAGCAGAGCGTGCTCGAGCGTCTCGGCGAGCTGCACGACGCCACCGGCGAGGGCGGACCGGTGGAGTGGCACAAGATGGGCAGTGGCTGGTCCTGGTCACGCCGACAGGGATCGGCCGAGGACCACCAGGCCGAGGCGGTGGAGGGCTGGACCGAGATCACGCGGAGGCTCGCCGCCGAGACCCACGACCTCTACGTGCTCGACGAGTTCACCTACCCGATGACGTGGGGCTGGGTGGACGTCGACGAGGTGGTGGAGACCCTCGCCCAGCGGCCGGGGCGACAGTTCGTGGTCATCACCGGCCGCGACGCCGACCCCCGGCTGGTCGAGGCCGCGGACCTGGTCACCGAGATGGGCTGCGTCAAGCATCCGATGGACACCGGGCAGAAGGGCCAGCGGGGCATCGAATGGTGAACCCGTCCACGGCGCTTCCCCGCCTGGTGGTCTCCGCTCCGGCCAGCGGCCAGGGCAAGACCACCGTGGCCACCGGGCTGATGGCGGCGCTGCGCGCCACCGGACGCGCGGTGAGCGGGCACAAGGTCGGGCCGGACTACATCGACCCCGGCTTCCACGCCGTCGCCTGTGGCCGCCCGGGTCGCAACCTCGACGTCCGGCTCGTCGGCGAGGAGCTGATCGTGCCGCTGCTGCTGCACGGTGCCGCCGGGGCGGAGATCGCGGTCATCGAGGGCGTGATGGGGCTCTACGACGGGAAGGTCGGCGCGGACGGACTCGCCTCGACCGCGCAGGTCGCCGCGCTCACCGACTCGCCGGTCCTGCTGGTGGTGGACGCCTCGGCCGCCTCGCGCTCGGTGGCCGCGGTGGTGCACGGCCTGGCCACCTTCCCGGCCGGCACCCACGAGCGCGTCCGGATCGGCGGGGTGGTGCTGAACAAGGTGGGCTCGGCGCGGCACCGCGACGAGGTCTGCGGCGCCATGGAGCGGCTCGGCATCCCCGTCCTGGGCTCACTCCCGCACGACGCCGACCTCCGGCTGCCCGGTCGCCACCTCGGCCTGGTGCCTGCCGCCGAGCGCGCGGAGAGCGCCGCGGTGGTCGACGTGCTCGCCGAACGGCTGGCCGAGCATCTCGACCTGGACGCCATCCTCGCGCTGGCCGGCACGGCGCCGGAGCTCTCCGGCGCGCCGTGGGACCCGCGCGAACAGGTCGAACAGATCGAACAGGTCGTGCCGGTCGGACGCGTCGCTCCCGACCGGCGGGAGCGACCGGTGGTGGCCGTCGCCGGTGGCCGCGCCTTCACCTTCCGGTACGCCGAGACCGACGAGCTGCTCCGCGCGGCCGGGTGCGACGTGGTCCCGTTCGACCCGGCCCTCGACCGCGCCCTGCCCGCCGGCACCCGAGGCATCTATCTCGGCGGTGGGTTCCCGGAGATGCACGCCGCCGATCTGGCCCAGAACCACTCCCTGCTCGCCGAGCTGCGCGCCGCGGTGGCCGCCGGGGTCCCCACCGTGGCCGAGTGCGCCGGGCTGCTCTATCTGTGCCGCAGCCTGGACGGCGTGCCGATGGTCGGCGCCATCGACGCCGACGCCGCCATGAGCGAACGACTCACCCTCTCCTACCCGGTGCTCACCGCCGACCACGACACCCTGCTCACCCGGGCCGGTGACCGGGTCACGGCGCACGAGTTCCACCGCACCCGGATCTCGCCCGCCCATCCGTCCCCTGACAGCGGGCTCGTCCCGGCGTGGTGCAGCGACGGTCGGCCGGCCGGCTTCGCCGGTCCCACCCTGCACGCCTCCTATCTGCACGTCCACTGGGCCGGACACCCCCGGCTCGCCCGGCGGTTCGCCGAGGCCGTCCACCTCGCCCCGCCGCGCGCGGCCTGGTGCCGACCGGCGGCGTACGACGCCCGTCCGGCCGGGTCCGGCACCGCTCCCCCGGCCGGCACACCCCGGCCGTCCGACCCGCTGCGCCACCACGGCGACCTCGAGGTCCGCGACCGCGGCCTGGTCGATCTCGCGGTCAACGTCTACGCCGGGCCGCGGCCCTCCTGGCTCGACGAGGCACTGCACGCCGCCCTCGACCGGGCCCAGCTCTATCCCGACCCGGCGGAGGCGGAACGAGCGATCGCGGCCGGACACGGTCTCGCCCCCGACCGGGTGCTGGCCACCGCCGGCGCCGCCGAGGCGTTCACCCTGCTCGCCCGGCTGCGCCGGTGGCGGCGTCCGGTGGTGATCCACCCGCAGTTCACCGAGCCACACGCGGCGCTGGTCGCCGCCGGGCACACGCCGGAGGTGACGTACTGTCGCGCGGCCGACGGGTTCCGAGTCACCGAGGAGGTCCTCGCCCAGGTCGCCGCCGACGCGGACCTGGTCCTCGTCGGCAACCCGACCAACCCGACCGGGGTGCTGCACCCCCGGACCGCGCTCGAGGCACTGCGTCGTCCCGGCCGCCTGGTGGTGGTCGACGAGGCCTTCATGGACACGATCCCCGGCGAGCCCGAGAGCCTGCTGCGCTCGGGCCCCGGCGAGCTGCTCGACGGCGTGGTGGTGCTGCGCAGCCTGACCAAGCACTGGTCGATCCCCGGCATCCGGGCCGGCTACCTGGTCGGCGACCCGGGAACCGTCGCCGACCTGCGTGCGGTGCAGACGCCGTGGAGCGTCTCGACCCCCGCGCTCGCCGCACTGCGCGCCTGCGCCGGCGACCGGGCGCGGTCGGAGTCGACGGAGCGCGCCGTTCGCCTCGGCTCCTGGCGCGACCACCTCACCGATGGGCTCACCGAGCGGGGTATCGAGCAGGTCCCCTCGGCGACCTCGTTCGTGCTGGCCCGGCCCGGGGCCGGCGTGCACGAGCGGCTGCGCGCCCGGGGGGTGGCGGTGCGTCGCGCGGACACCTTCCCCGGGCTCGACGACCGCTGGGTCCGGATCGCGGTACGGCCACCGGAGCCCACCGACCGCCTCCTCACCGTTCTCGACACCATTCTCGATCCCGTCATCGATCCCGTCATCGACACCGTCATCGATCGTCCCGCCGAAGGAGAGTCATGACCCTCACCCCATCCGACGCCGCGGTGCGCAGCCGCGCCGCGGAGCGTCTCGCCGCCCTCGCCACGCCTCCGGGAGCGCTGGGCCGCCTCGGCGATCTGGCGCTCTGGCTGGCGGCGGCGCAGGGCACCTGTCCACCCGAGCCGGTGCAGAACGTCCGACTGGTCATCTTCGCCGGCGACCATGGCGTCGCGACCCACGGCGTGTCGGCCTTCCCGCCGGCGATCACCGGCGCCATGGTGCGCACCTTCCTGGCCGGCAAGGCCGGCGTCAGCGCCCTGGCCAACGCCCATGGCGTCGCGGTCCGGGTGCTCGACATCGGCGTCGACGAGGAGTTCGCCGACCTCGACGCCGCGGCGCGGACACGACTGCAGCAGCACAAGGTACGGCGCGGCAGCGGCGCCATCCACCTCGAGGACGCGCTCACCGCCGAGCAGACCGAGCAGGCGCTGGCGGCCGGCGCGGCGGTCGCCGCCGAGGAGATCGCGGCCGGCGCCGGGCTGCTGATCAGCGGTGACATGGGCATCGGGAACACCACGCCGGCGGCCGCGCTGGTGGCGGCCGGCCTCGGCCTCCCGGCCGGCGAGGTCACCGGCCGCGGGACCGGCATCGACGACGCGGCCTGGCGGCACAAGAGCGCCGTGGTCGAGGCGGCGCTGCGCCGGGCCGGCGACCGGGTCGCCGACCCGCGGCAGTGCCTGCAGGCGCTGGCCAGCGCCGACCTCGCCGCCACCAGCGCGGCCGCCGGCGTGGTGTTCCCGATGCCCATGTCACCGCTGATCA
>NZ_JASGET010000111.1:0-3348 GCF_047606145.1 Nocardioides sp.
ATCTCATCCTGGACATCGCTCCAGGTCTGGAACGGGTCAAGCGAGCAGGGCAGTGACCTGGTGGCACCCGGGGTGCATCGGCGCTCTGTCTGAGAACGCCGACAAGAGGATGGTGGACCAGTGAGCGCCGCGATCGCTGCCCACGAGGTGAGCTGGGGCGTGCGGCGCAGGCCCATCCTGCGCGCCGTCGACCTGGTCGCGCGGCCGGGTCTGGTGACCGGGCTGCTGGGGCCCAACGGATCCGGCAAGTCCTCGCTGCTGCGGGTCCTCGCCGGGCTGGTGCGGCCGGACGCGGGGGTGGTGCGCATCGCGGGGCGGGACGTGCACCGGATGCGAGCCAGGGAGCGGGCGCGGAGCATCGCGCTGGTGGAGCAGGACGCGGTCACCGGCTGGGACCTGTCGGTGCGCGAGGTGGTCGAGTTGGGACGGGTGCCCTATCGCTCGCGGTTCGCCACCGGCGACGCCGGCGGCCGCGACGCGGTGGACTCCGCGCTGGCGCTCGCGCAGGTCGCGGGCCTGGCCGAGCGCCGCTGGCGTGAGCTCTCCGGCGGTGAACGGCAGCGCACCCATCTGGCGCGCTCGCTCGCCCAGCAGCCGGAGATCCTGCTGCTCGACGAGCCGACCAACCATCTCGACCTGGGCCACCAGATCGACTTCCTGGCGAAGGTGCGCCGGCTGGGTCTGACCGTGGTCGCCGCCCTGCACGACCTGGAGCTGGCGGCGGCGTACTGCGACGACCTGATCGTGCTCGACGCCGGTCGGATCGTGGCGGCCGGCGCCGTCGAGAGGGTGCTGACACCGGAGCTGATCGCCGCCGTGTACGGCGTGGACGCGACCGTCGAGCCACACCCGACCCGGTCGCGACCGCACGTGCGGTGGAACGGGGTGATCGGATGAGTCGGGCACCGCGGCCGCCGGCTGGCCCCCGGGCTGGCCCCCGGGCTGGCTCTGGGACGGTCCTGGTGGCGATGGGGGTGGCCGACGCGGTCGCGCACGAGCGCCTGGCCGCGCTCGCGGCCGACTGCGGGGCCGGCCTGGCCCATCTGCAGCTGGGGGAGCCGTCGCTTCGCGCCGAACTGGATCGGCTGGCCGCCGACGGCGTCGACGAGATCACCCTGGTCGGCGTCACCGCCGGCGGAGATCCCCCCGGCAACTCGTGGCTGCGGCGGGTGGCGGCGCACTGGTGGCGTGCCCAGCAGGAGCCTCCCACGGTGTGGGTGGGGACGCACGTGATCGCCGGAGCGGCAGAGCTGAGTGACGCGCTGCGCCGGGCTCGACCGATCACCGGGGCCGAGCCGCCGCTGACCTCGGCGGCGTGGGAGGAGGTGCCCGGGCATCGGCACCAGGTCTTCGTCTGTCGGGGTCCGCGGTGCACCGCCCAGGGCGCCGACCGTACCGCGGCGGAGCTCGGGCACCGACTGGCGGTGGAGGGGCTCGGCGACGACGACGTGCTGGTGACACAGACCGGCTGCCAGTTCCCGTGCAACCACGCACCGGTGGTCACGGTGCATCCCGACGACGTCTGGTACGGCGGGGTCGACGAGGAGGCGGCACGACGCATCGTCGAGGAGCATCTCGTCGCCGGCCGGGTGGTCGCTGAGCATCGGCTCGCCCGTGGCCGGAGTCGGGACGAGTAGCGGCGCTCGCGGCGCCCTCGCGGACCCGGAACCTCTGGCTGGACGGCAATGAGATATCCCACTGTGGACACCTCCCACGAGGACAGCTCGCGGGCCTAGGCTGCGATGTGCAGCTGGTTCGCCATCCCAGCCAGGGATGGCGTCGCAAGAGGGAACCCGGTGGAAGTCCGGGACTGCCCCGCAGCGGTGAGCGGAAACGACCGCCGACTACAGCACTGGGCGCGAGCCCGGGAAGCGTCGGCCAGTAGGGATCTCGACAAGCTCGATCGAGGAGAACAACTCGATCGTCGAAAGCGTCCGCGAGTCCGAAGACCTGCCAGCGGCGCCGTCTCCACCCGGGGACGGCAGGTCTGCGACTCCCGAGGGAGGAGTCCCGACGCTCAGCCGGGGCGCCTGGTCGCTCGCTGTCGCAGGCCGTCACCGACGAGCTCGCGAGGGATGAGCCATGACCAGCAACACCACTGTGCCGCCGATCGGCGCGACGATCCTGGGATACCCCCGAATCGGGCGGAACCGGGAGCTCAAACGCGCCCTGGAGTCCTCTTGGGCCGGACGTGCGGACCAGGACGCGCTCAGGCAGGTGGCCGCGGACGTGCGAGAGGACGCGCGCCGGGCCCAGCGGGCGGCGGGCCTGGACACGCTGCCCGCCAACACCTTCAGCTTCTACGACCAGATGCTCGACACCTCGCTGATGCTCGGCGTGGTGCCGGAGCGGTTCCGGACCATCCAGGGCGGTCTGGGACGCGACGGCACGCCGTTGCGCCGCTACTTCGCGATGGCTCGGGGCACCGACGAGGTGGCTCCCCTGGAGATGACGAAGTGGTTCGACACCAACTACCACTACCTGGTGCCGGAGATCGGGGCGACGACGTCGTTCGTACTCGACCCGGCCAAACCGGTCGCCGATCTCGCCGAGCACCACCCGCAGGTGAGCTCGGCACGCCCGGTCGTGGTCGGTCCGTGGACCTACCTGAGCCTGGCGAAGGCGAGCGCGGAGGCCCCGACGGGGTTCACGCCGCTCGACCGCCTCGATGACCTGGTGCGGACCTACGCCGAGCTGCTGGGTCATCTCGCCCGCGCCGGAGCCGCCTGGGTGCAGCTCGACGAGCCGGCTCTGGTCCGTGACCTCTCGCCGGCTCAGGTCGAGCGGGTCCACGATCTCTATGCCACCCTGGCCGCGGTCTCCGAGCGCCCGGCGATCCTGGTGGCGACCTACTTCGGCACGCCGGTGGAGGCGCTGCCCGCGCTCGCGGCCACCGACGTCGACGGCATCGGCCTCGACCTGACCCGGGGCGTCACCGCGGCCAGCCTGGCAGACGTGCACGGGCTGCGCACCAAGGACCTCGTCCTGGGCGCGGTCGACGGCCGCAACATCTGGCGCGCCGATCTGGAGGCCGTCCACCAGGAGCTGCAGGAATGGCGCGGGCTCGGTCGCCGGCTCTCGGTCGCCACGTCCTGCTCGCTGCTGCACGTTCCGTACGACGTCTCGATCGAGGACGGGATCGACGACGCGCTGCGTGCCAATCTCGCCTTCGCCGATCAGAAGCTGGCCGAGGTGGTCGCGCTGCAGCGAGCGCTCGACGGAGACCAGGAGGCCGCGGCCGAGGCGTTCGCGGCCAGTGCCGAGGCGATCGCGCGACGGGGCTCGATCCGCGGGCGGGTCGAGCCGGAGACCGCCGCCCGCGCCGCGGCCGTCGTACCGACCGACCGG
>NZ_JASGET010000112.1:0-3011 GCF_047606145.1 Nocardioides sp.
AGCTCGGCGTGGTGACCAACACGCCGGCCGAGGTGGTCAACAACGGTGTGATCGTGACGCTGGCCGGGTCGAGTGTGTGGACGGTGAGTGGCACCTCCTACCTGAGCTCGCTGACGTTGAGCGACGAGGCCGCGATCACCTCGGCGAGTGGGTCGGTGACCGTCACCGTCGACGGCACCGAGGTCACCCCGGAGGCGGGCACCACCTACACCGGAGCGATCACCGTCTCCGGGTGAGGCACGGGACGGGTCGGCCAGCTCACCTCCGTCACGGTGAGCTGGCCGAGCTCTGTCCCGCCGCCGGCCCCGTCAGCCCGGCCGGTCCACCCGGGTCCAGCCGGCTCAGAATCCGAACAGCTCGGCGGGGTTCGTGACCAGCAGTCGCTGCAGAGCCTCCGCGGTCGGCGCGATCCGCTCCAGCAGGTCCACCAACAGGCCGTCGTCGGGTGCGTCGCCGACGATGTTGACATGCGGATAGTCGGTGCCCCACAGGACCCGGTCGGGATAGCGGGCCACGAAGTCCGCCGCCAGGCCGACCGCGTCGTCGTACGGCGCCGACTCCAGCGAGACCCGGTCGACCCCGCTCACCTTGAGCCAGACGTTGCCGCGCTCCAGCAGGGAGCGCAGCGCTCGCACGGCGGGCCCCTCGGCACCCTCGCGCAGATCGATCCGGGCGAGGTGGTCGATCACCACCGGGCCGTCGATCGAGGCGATCATCCGCTGATGGTCGATGACGCCGGTGCCGTGCACGTGGATCTCGGCGTGCCAGCCCAGCTCGGCCACCCGGGCAAGGGTCGCCTGCTGGGCGAGCTCCGGACTCGAGCCGAGGTGGGGCAGGAAATGCAGCCTGGCGCCGCGGACCCCCGCCGCGTCCAGCTCCGCGAGCGCCGCGAGCGGGGCGTCGGGAGCGATCAGCGCGACTCCGCGCCGGGTCGCGGGCGAGGCGCGCAGGGCATCGAGCAGCGCGGCGTGGTCGTAGCCGTAGCAGGAGCTCTGCACGATGACCGCCCGCTCCAGCCCGAGCAGCCGGTGCAGCGCGGCGACCTGGCCGGCCGGGGCGTCCGGCGGGGTGAAGGTGCGCTCGGCGGCGTAGGGGAAGACGTCCCGCGGGCCGAAGACGTGGCAGTGTGCGTCGGTGCTACCAGGGGGCAGCTCCAGTCGTGGCCGTCGCGGGTGCGGATGCGGCCCGGGGTTGCCCGGGGACGGCTGGGTCAGGTGCGGGGCGGTCTCAGTCACAACGCACCGACATCCCGCCGTCCACGACGATCTCCGCACCGGTCACGAACCGGGACTCGTCGCTGGCGAAGAACAGGGCGGCGTACGCCGTGTCCCGGCCATCGCCCATGAACCCGATCGGGATCCGGGCCTGTCGCTGGGCCAGCAGCTTCTCCACGTCGCCGCCGGCTCGCTGGCCGGCCAGCCGGGCCTCGACCATCGGGGTGTGCAGCTGCCCGGGGACCACCGTGTTCACCCGCACCCGGTCGGCCGCGTATTGGACGGCGGTGACCTTGGAGAGCTGGATGATCGCCGCCTTGGCCGAGGCGTAGCCGACCTGGGCGGCACCGGAGTAGCGCATGCCGGAGACCGAGGAGACGTTGATGATCGACCCGCCACCGGCCTCGCGCATCAGCGGTACGGCGTACTTGCAGCCGAGGAAGACGCTGGTCAGGTTGGTGCGGATCTGGTTGTCCCACTCGGTCAGGCTCAGCTCCGCGACGCCGCCGGCCCGCGAGCCGCCGACGTTGTTGACCAGGATGTCGAGTCCGTCGAGCTCGTCGGCACAGCGGCCGACGAAGCCCTCGACCGACGCCGGATCGGTCACGTCGCCGAGCGCGGTGACCACCGTCCCGCCGTCGTCGCGGATCCGGCGTGCGGTGGTCTCCAGGGACTCCTCGTCGCGATCGACCAGGAAGACCTGGGCGCCCTCGCGGGCGAAGACCACGGCCATCGCCCGGCCGTTGCCCCAGCCGGGTCCGACACTGCCGGCACCGGTGATCAGCGCGGTCTTGCCGGTCAGCCGGCCACCGGGGTGAGTCATCGGACCGCCTCCGACTCGACGCCGAGGCCGACGACCAGGCGGGAGACCATGTTGTAGGCGGCCACCGTGGTCACCAGCTCGACGAGTCGGGCCGCCCCGAGCTCGTCGGCCAGGGTCGAGAACGCGTCGTCATCGACGGCCACCTCACGGGTCAGCCGGTCGGTGAGCCGAAGGACGGCGAGCTGCAGATCGTCGAACGCCGCAGAATCGAGCTCCTCGGCGCGCAGGGCGGCGAGGTGGCGCTCGTCGATGCCGGCCGCCGCGGCGTCGGCGAGGTGGGAGTCCCACTCGTACGCCGCGCCGTTGAGCACGGCGATGCGGAGGATGATCAACTCACGCAGGTCGGGCCGGAGGTCGGTCTGGGTCCGGATGGCGCCGAGCAGCTGGTTCCAGCCGGCGGCGAGCCGGGGGCTGTGCAGCAACACCCGGTCGATGGGGCGGAGAATTCCGCCGGGGCGTCGCAGGCGGATCTGGTCCGCTACCTCGCCCTGGGGGCTCACCTCGGGTACACGGGGCACGATCGAACCTCCTTTGTTCACCCAAGTTCTACCCTAGTGTCGACACATTTGTCGAGATGACTGGCTCATCCCGTGAGCCGGAGCCGCTCCACGCCGCTAGTCTGGGACAAATTGTCTCGTGTAGTGTCGACATTGAAGTCGAGCTAGGAGGAACAGTGCAGAAGCCCGAGGTCTTCACCGACGCCGAGGTCGCGACCTTCCGAGCGGAGATCGCCGCACGACGCGCCCCCGGCGCCTATCAGCCGGGCAAGTGGTCGGTCAGCCCGCTGAATCGGGACCCGGGCGTGGTCGGCACGATGCCGTCCGCCATCCGCTTCCGCGACTCGACCCTGCGCTCCATCGAGACGATGGCCGGCGTGGTCGCCAGCGACGACGCCAAGGCGGACTATCTGCGCCGCCTGGTCGCGGCCGGCGTCGCCGAGGTGGTCGGCGCCGGCGCGGCCGGGCGCACCGACG
>NZ_JASGET010000113.1:0-28204 GCF_047606145.1 Nocardioides sp.
CCCGGCTCTCCGCTGGGCCAGCCCGGCGCCCCCGAGCGCCCCGGTCGAGGCGCCGGTCGCGACCCGCGCAACCCGGCGGAGCTCCGCGCCGCCCGCGATCAGCTCGCGGCCGCGCCGGTCTCGCTCCGCAGGATCGCCGGGCTCTTCGCCCCGTACCGCGGTCGTCTCCTGATCGTGGTCGCCCTCATCGTCGCCAGCTCGGCGATCGGACTGGCCCAGCCGTTCCTGGTCCGGCACGTCATCGACCAGGCACTGCCGCAGAACCGCACCGGGGTCCTGCTGCTCTGCGTCGCCGGCATGATCGCCGTCGCGGTCGCCAGCGCCGCGATCAGCGTCGTCCAGACCCTGCTCTCCACGGCGGTCGGGCAGCAGGTGATGCACCGGCTGCGCACCGACCTGTTCACCCACCTGCAGCGCCAGTCGGTGGGCTTCTTCACCCGCACCCGCGGCGGCGAGGTGCAGTCCCGGATGGTCAACGACATCGGCAGCATGCAGAGCGTGGTGACCAGCACCGCGACCGGCATCGCCGCCAACCTGACGGTGGTCATCGGCACCGTGGTCGCCATGTTCGCGCTCAACTGGCGCCTCGCCCTGATCTCCCTGGTGGTGCTGCCACCGGCGGTGGTCACCACCCGGACCGTGGCGCGCAAGCGCTATCGGATCACCAACGAGCGACAGGAGAAGTTCGCCGAGCTGCACGGCCAGATCGAGGAAGGTCTCTCGATCAGCGGCATCCTGCTGACCAAGACCCTCGGCGCCGGGCCGGCGCTGGCCGAGCGGTTCCGGGAGACCAGTCACGACCTCATCGACCTCGAGGTCCGCAGCCAGCTGGCCGGTCGCTGGCGGATGGCCACCATGCAGGTGGTCTTCGCCGCCGTCCCCGCGGCGCTGTACCTGGCCGCGGGCTTCCCGCTGACCAGCGGCGGACTGACCATCGGCACGCTGGTGGCGTTCATCTCGCTGCAGGGCGCCATGTTCCGCCCGCTGATGGGCCTGCTCAACGTCGGGGTCGACGTCACCGCCAGCCTCGCCCTGTTCAGCCGGATCTTCAGCTACCTCGATCTGGAGGTGGAGATCGACGACCCGGCCGATCCGGTCCGGCTGACGCCGGCCGCCGGCGAGGTGGTCTTCGACGACGTCACCTTCGGCTACGACGGCGGGGCACCGGTGCTGCACCAGATCAGCCTGGCGGTGCCGGCCGGGTCGAGCCTGGCGCTGGTCGGCGCCACCGGCTCGGGGAAGTCGACGCTCGCCGGGCTGGTCGCCCGGCTGCACGACCCCGACCAGGGCCGGGTGCTGCTGGACGACACCGACCTGCGCGACGTACGGCTGGCCGAGCTGGCCGAGGTCGTCGGCATGGTCACCCAGGAGACCTACCTGATCCACGGCACCGTGCGCGAGAACCTGCGACACGCCAGGCCGGACGCGACCGACGCCGAGATCGAGCGCGCCACCCGTGCCGCCCAGATCCACGAGCTGATCACCGCGCTGCCCGAGGGCTACGACACCATGGTCGGCAGCCGCGGACACCGGTTCTCCGGCGGGGAGCAGCAACGGCTCGCGATCGCCCGTACCCTGCTGCGCGACCCGCAGGTGCTGATCCTCGACGAGGCCACCAGTGCGTTGGACAACAACACCGAGCGCGAGGTGCAGGCAGCCCTGGACGAGCTCGCCCGCGGCCGCACCACCATCACCATCGCGCACCGGCTCTCCACCGTGCGCGAGGCCGACCAGATCGCCGTTCTCGATGCCGGGCGGATCGTGGAGCTCGGCACCCACGAGGAACTGCTGCTGGCCGGCGGCACGTACGCCGACCTGGTCCGCGGCGGTCTCGAGCTCGCCGCCTGAGCCTGGCCGAGTTCGGTCGCTGAGCTCCGGTCGGGTGGTGGGCTCGTCCACAACTCATCGCCCGGCATCGTAGACGCGAGCGGTCCGAGCGCCCTAGGGTCGAGGGGTCTAGACATCGCTCGCCGGCGGGCAGGCTGTCTCGGGGCCGTCGTGTCATTCACGAGGTCGGGCCGCACCGGTGACTCTCTGCGTAAGGACACCCAGTGAGACCGATTGTGAGAAGGTCGCTCGCCGTCGCGGCGATCGGCAGCACCGCGCTGGCCGTCACCCTGCAGACGGCCCCCTCCGACGCCGCCCCGAAGACTGCCTCGAAGACCGCCTCGGCCACCACCGGCTCCACCGCGAGCAGCGGCGAAGCCGCCCGGATCGCCACCGACTACGACGCCCGCGAGCTCGGCGCCAAGGCCGCCGCAAGGTCCCGCGAGTCGGTGGCCAAGAGCCGGCCCAAGGCGGTCCAGCGCTACCTGAACTCGCTGGGCGACCAGGTGATCGACGACGTCGATCCACTGACCAGGACGCCTCGTCAGCTCACTCGGCTCGACGGCTACCTGAGCACCCCGACGACCGGTTCGGCGCGCACCATCGCGCTCGACTACGTCGAGGCGAACCTGGCCACCCTCGGCCTGAGCACCGCCGACCTGGACACCCTCGACTTCCGGCGGGACTACGTCGACACCAGCGGCATCCACCATCTCTCCTGGACCCAGTCGGTCGACGGCACCACGGTGTTCGGCAACGGTCTCCAGGTCAACGTGACCTCGACCGGCCGGGTCATCTCGGTGCTCGGCTCCCCGGTGGCGAACCTGACGAAGCTGGTCGCCGACGCGAGCGCCGGCGACCTGAGCGCCGCCGGCGCCCGGGCCGCAGCGGCGCGGGACGTGGACGCCACTCCGGAGAAGTCGGGGGTGGAGTCGACCACCTCGGGCACGGACGCCACGACCACCTGGGACAACGACGACTACGCCCGCAAGGTGTGGTTCCTGACCTCGACGGGACTCAGGCTCGGCTGGTCGACCTACGTGCAGACCGGTGACGCCGCCGCCTACCAGCACGTCATCGACGCCGCGACCGGCGCCACGCTGTACCGTCACTCCACGGTCGACAAGGCCACCGGCGACGCCTACGTCTACGACTACTACCCCGGGGCGCCGAAGGGTGCCGGCACCACCACCACGGTGAAGGTCAAGAAGCGCGACAAGCACGGCCACGTGGTCAAGAAGCACGGCCACGTCGTCTGGGTGACGAAGAAGAGGACCGTCTACGCCCAGGGTGGCAGGCCCAAGGTGGTCAACCTGATCAAGAAGGGCTGGCTGTCCAAGAAGGCCACGTTCCTGACCGGGACCAGCGTGATCACCTGGGCCGACGTCAACGACGACAACGAGCTGAGCAGCGACGAGAGGACCGCCGTACCGGGCACCAAGAAGGGTGCCACCTTCAAGCTCAGCCCGTTCGACTCCAGCCTCACCGGCGCCGGCAAGGAGTGCACCGCCGCGTTCGTGTGCACCTGGGACGAGACCACCCCGGAGTCCTGGACCACGAACGAGAATGCCGACGCCACCAACGCGTTCTACCTGGCCAGCCACTACCACGACTATCTGCGCGACGACAAGGCGATCGGATTCACCGCGCAGGCCGGCAGCTTCGACGCCAAGGGTGGCGACCCGGTGCTGCAGCAGGTGCTCGACGGCGCCGACACGCTCTCCGGGCTGCCGGACGGCAACCACATCGACAACGCCAACATGTCCACTCCGCCGGACGGGACGCCGCCGACGATGCAGATGTACCTGTGGCAGTCGGCCGACGGCTACACCCCGACCAGCGGCAGCTTCGACGCCTCGGTGCTGCTGCACGAGTACACCCATGGACTCTCCAACCGGCTGGTGATCGACGCCGATGGCAACTCGACGCTCAACAGCCTGCAGGCCGGGTCGATGGGCGAGGCGTGGTCGGACTACTACGCCATGGACTACCTGGTGACCCACAAGTTCCAGAAGGACACCGCCAAGGACGGCCAGGTCTACGAGGGTCAGTACCTGATGGGCGGGCAGGAGGACGACAACGGCAACCCGATCCCGTTCCGCACCGAGCCGATGGACTGCTCGGTGGGCTCGACCAGCTCCCGCTGCGTGGGCGCGGTCAACGGCAAGCAGGGCGGCTACACCTACGGCGACGTGCCCACCATCGGCGGCGGGGCCGAGGTGCACTCCTCCGGCGAGGTGTGGGCGCAGACGCTGTGGGACATCCGCAAGGCCTTCGGCCACACGATCGCGGACACCCTCATCACCCGGGCGATGTCGCTCTCGGCCGCCGACCCCTCGATGCTCGACATGCGCAACGCCATCCTCCAGGCGGACCTGGTGGTCTACGGGCAGAGCCACGCCAGGAAGCTGTGGAAGATCTTCGCCGCCCGCGGGATGGGCTACTTCGCCGGCACGATCGGCGGGGACGACTCCCAGCCGGCGGAGGACTTCCATCGACCGCCGAAGGCGACGACGCCGCACGACGGCGTGATCGCCGGCCACGTCTACGACGCCGACCACGACCCGGTCGCCGGGGTGACGGTGACCATCGGCGGCTTCGAGAGTCAGTACACCACCACCACCGGCTCCGACGGGTCCTACGAGTTCGACGACCTCTACCTCGGCACCTACCAGAAGGTGGCGGTCACCGGGGCCGGCTACCTCGGGGACTCCTCGTCCGCCACCGCCGTACGCGCCGGCGAGTTCACCAGCGACGACGACACCGACTTCACCGTCGAGCGCGACTGGGCCGCGACCAGCGGCGGCGCCTCGGTGAGCGCCTTCGACGGCCCGGACTACACCGACTACGGCTGCGGGCCAGCGCAGGCACTGGACACCGTGCTCACCACCGGTTGGGGCAGCACCACCGGGGACGACGCCGGTACGCCGACCAACACCTCGGTGCCCAAGGCGATCACCGTCGAGCTGCCGCAGGCGATCGATGTCTCCTCCTTCCAGATCGACCCGACCGCCACCTGCGGAGACGGCCTGAGCGCCTCGGTCGCGGGCTACACGATCGAGACCTCGACCGACGGATCCACCTGGACCGACGCGGCGGAGGGCACCTTCGGCGTCGACGATCGCGGCCAGCTCAACGACGTCACCCCGAGCGACGGCTCGACCGGCGTGGAGTACGTCCGGTTCACCATGCTCAGCAACCAGACGCCGGACTTCGCCACCAACTGCCCCGACGGCGCCTACTCCGGCTGCAGCTACACCGACATGACCGAGCTGGTGGTGCTGGGCACGCCCAGCGCCTGATCCGTTCCGGTCCGACCGGCGGTGCGGCCGGGCGGCCGGGCCCGCGCCCTGGGGCGGTCCGGCGTGGGTCCGGACCGTCAGGCGGTCACGGCGAAGCGTCGACGATAGGCCTGCGGGCTGAGACCACGCACCCGGGTGAAGTGATGCCGCAGCGCCGCCGCGTTGCCGAACCCGACCTGGCCGGCGATCTGCTCGACCGGATGGTCGGTCCGTTCCAGCAGCTCCTCGGCCCGCCGTACCCGCTGGCTGGTGATCCAGGCGTACGGCGTGGCACCCGTCTCCGCACGGAACCGGCGGGCGAAGGTCCGGGGCGACATCGCCACCCGCCCGGCCAGGCCCTCCACGTCGAGCTCGGTGTGCAGGTGCTCGAGGATCCACTCCAACAGCGGTCCGAGCGTCTCGGCCTCGCAGTCCGCGACGGGACGAGAGATGAACTGCGCCTGGCCGCCGTCACGCTGAGGGGGGACCACCATCCGGCGGGCCACCGCGGCCGCCACCGCGGCGCCGTACTCCTGGCGCCAGATGTGCAGGCAGGCGTCCAGGCCCGCGGCCGTGCCGGCGCTGGTGATGATCTGGCCGGAGTCGACGTAGAGCACCTCCGGGACGACCCGTGCGCGGGGGAAGCGACGGGCGAGGTCCGCGGTGTGCTTCCAATGTGTGGTGCACTCCCGCTCGTCGAGCAGACCGGCGTCGCCGAGCACGAACGCGCCCGAGCAGATCGACACGATCCGCGCGCCTCGGCGGTAGGCGGCCCGCAGCGCCACGAGCACCTCCTCCGGGGTGTCCTGGTCGATGGGGGTGTCACCGACGTGGTTGGCCGGTACGCCGATCAGGTCGGCCGTCGCCAGGCGCTCCAGGCCATGCTCGACATTGATCGAGAAGCCGACCGAGGAGCGCACCGGTCCGGCGTCGGGACCGCAGACGTCGAAGTCGATCAGCGGGATGCCGTCGTCGCGCCGGTCGATCCCGAACGCCTCGCAGAGCACCCCCAGCTCGAAGGGCGCGACGCCGCCGTAGACGAGGGCGGCCACGTTGGTCAGCATCACCCCAGCGTGCCAGGTGGCAGTAATTCGCGCAAGGATGTCATTCCTGCCACTCGTGGCAGGAATACGCGTGCCGAAGAATTAATGCCATGAACACCATCGCACCACTCGTCTCGCCGCTGATCGACCTCGGGCTCAACGTGCTCGTCGCCCTGCTCTTCATCGCCCTCGCGGTGGGCCTCGTGGAATGGGCACGCCACGACAACTTCACCGCTCCCCCGGATCGCCGCTGGTTCGACTGACGACTGCGGCCGCGGGCGGGCCCATGTCCACCGATATGGCTGCCATCCGCCAGCTCGATCCATGGCGCCCTAGCCGAGCGCACGGGGCCGGAGCATTGTGACCTGTGTCACTATTCCGTTCCCGGAGAAGGACCCTCCAGTGAGAAGATTCGGCGTACTTGCACTCGGCGTACCGGCCGCGCTCGTCCTGGCGACCGTGGCCTCCCCCGTCTCCTCCGCACCGGCCGCGGCTGCCGCCGCGTGCGGGACCACCAGCACAGCCGGCACGAC
The DNA here is from genome assembly GCF_047606145.1 of Nocardioides sp. Lineage (GTDB taxonomy): Bacteria > Actinomycetota > Actinomycetes > Propionibacteriales > Nocardioidaceae > Nocardioides. The sequence goes on from NZ_JASGET010000113.1 coordinate 6,685, forward strand.
CTATGCGCAGAGCAGTGGCGAGACCACCCTCGCGAACACACTGTTCACCGACGACACCGACGACGGCGACGCCATCAGCGTCACCGGTGGCACGCTGCACGCCTACCGCAGCTCGGTGACCAAGACCGGCGACAGCAGCGACACCGAGAACAGCAGCTTCTACGGCCAGAACGCAGCGGTGCTGGCCACCGCGGATGGCGCGATCACGCTGCGCGGCACCGACGTCGTCACCGATGGCATCGGCGCCAACGGCATCTTCGCCTATGGCGGCTCGATCGCCATGACCGGATGCTCGATCTCGACCTCCGCCGACAGCTCCCACGGCGCCGACGTCACCGGCGGCGGCTCGCTGGCTCTGACCGACGTGGACGTGACCACGCTCGGTGCCTCGTCCTCCGCGGTCGCCACCGACCGGGGCGGCGGGACCGTCGTGGTGCACGACTCCACGATCAGGTCCGAGGGCTCGCGGTCGGCCGCGCTCTACTCCACCGGTGCGATCAGCGTGTATCGCACGACGGCGACCTCCACCAACGACGTGGCCGCGGCGATCGACGGCGCGAACTCGATCCTGCTCGCCGGCTCGACCCTGGTCGGTGAGACGAACGGCTTCTGGACCCACGACACCATCGCGGAGACCTCGGCCGACACCCCCGCCACGGTGACGATGAAGCGCAGCACGCTCCGGACCGGCGGCGCGGCGTTCGAGGACGACGGGTCCTATCTGACGGCGTCGCTGACCAGGTCGAAAGTCAAGCAGACCGGTGATCTGGTCGACGCCTCCGGCGGTGGTACGGCGCTGGTGAGTGCCAACCGGACCGACCTCGCCGGCGCGGTGGTCGTCGCCGACGGATCGACGGCGACGCTGACCCTGACGCACAGCACCTGGCACGGCACGGCGGACGGGGCCGCGGTGCGGCTTCGCACCGCTGGGACCTGGGTCGTCACCGCCGACTCGACGCTGACGTCACTGGCCGGCGCGCGCATCGCGCACGGCAAGGTGACCAACGTCCGGGGCAACGGCCACACGGTGACCTACGACGCCTCGCTCGCGGCCAACTCGGCTCTCGACGGCGGCACCTACCGGCTCAACCACGGCGGCACGCTCACTCCCGCCTCCTGAGCGCATCAGCACGAGGGCCCGGCCACCAGATGGTGGCCGGGCCCTCGTGCTGTTCGATCACAGCTTCGATCGCAGCGTTGCTCTACGTGTGCGGCCGCAGGGCGGAGAGGCGCTGGCGGCCTTTGAGCGAAGCGGGTCGCCAAGCTCCGCCAACGCCGCGGAGACTCCGTAGAAGAGCGCTCTCAGTTGGAGCCGGTGAGCTTCTCCCGGAGGGCCTGCAGCGCCTCGTCGGACGCCAGCGAGCCGGAGTCCTCCTCCTCGACAGCGCTGGAGTACGAGGTGGCCTCGCCGGCGTCGGCCGCGGCGGCCTTGGCCTCCTGCTGCTGCTTGACGTGGGCCTCCCAGCGGGCGTGCGCCTTGGCGTACTGGTCCTCCCAGGCCGCCCGCTGCTCGTCGTACCCCTCGAGCCACTCGCCGGTCTCGGCGTCGAAGCCCTCGGGGTAGAGGTAGTTGCCCTGCTCGTCGTAGCTGGCCGGCATGCCGTACAGCGTCGGGTCGAACTCCTCGACGTCCGCGGCGGCGGTGGTCTCGTTGGCCTGCTTGAGCGAGAGCGAGATCCGGCGACGCTCGAGGTCGATGTCGATGATCTTGACCATGACGTCGTCGTTGACCTGGACGACCTGCTCCGGGATCTCCACGTGGCGCTCGGCCAGCTCGGAGATGTGCACCAGGCCCTCGATGCCCTCCTCGACCCGGACGAACGCACCGAACGGCACCAGCTTGGTGACCTTGCCGGGCACGATCTGACCGATCTGGTGGGTGCGGGCGAAGTGCTGCCACGGGTCCTCCTGGGTCGCCTTCAGCGACAGGGAGACACGCTCGCGGTCCATGTCCACGTCGAGCACCTCGACGGTGACCTCGTCGCCCACCGCGACGACCTCGCTCGGGTGGTCGATGTGCTTCCAGGACAGCTCCGAGACGTGCACCAGACCGTCGACGCCGCCGAGGTCCACGAACGCACCGAAGTTGACGATCGAGGAGACGACGCCCTTGCGGATCTGGCCCTTCTGCAGCTGGGTGAGGAAGCCGTGGCGAACCTCGGACTGGGTCTGCTCGAGCCAGGCGCGGCGGGACAGGACCACGTTGTTGCGGTTCTTGTCCAGCTCGATGATCTTGGCCTCGAGGGTCTGGCCGACGTAGGGCTGCAGGTCGCGAACGCGCCGCATCTCCACCAGTGAGGCCGGCAGGAAGCCACGCAGACCGATGTCGAGGATCAGGCCGCCCTTGACGACCTCGATGACGGTGCCCTCGACGACGCCGTCCTCCTCCTTGATCTGCTCGATCGTGCCCCAGGCGCGCTCGTACTGAGCCCGCTTCTTGGACAGGATCAGGCGACCCTCCTTGTCCTCCTTCTGGAGCACGAGAGCCTCGACCTTGTCGCCGACCTCGACGACCTCGCTGGGGTCGACGTCGTGCTTGATCGACAGCTCACGCGAGGGGATGACGCCCTCGGTCTTGTAACCGATGTCGAGCAGGACCTCGTCCCGGTCGACCTTGACGATGGTGCCATCCACGATGTCACCGTCGTTGAAGTACTTGATGGTCTCGTCGATCGCGGCGAGGAAGTCCTCTTCCGACCCGATGTCGTTGACGGCGACCTGCGGCGCGTCGTCGGCCCAGGCGGCGTCGGGAAGAGTGTTGAGCGTGCTCGTCATAGGGGAGGTGGTTTCCTTGGTGGACAGATATCGTGTTCGGGCGCGCGCGAAGCCCTCTGGTTCACTACCGATCCGTGGAGCGTTCCCCACGCCGTCGCGGCCCGGCTCGGACCGCATAGGCTGAGCCCGAGAGAGTGCGACGTATCAATAGCGTGCCCTTGTCCACTCGGTCCGGGACGCGGGCAGACTTCAGACGCGATACCAGCCTACGTCGTGGGCGAGCACCGAGTCCAACCGTGGCCCGACCGTCGCCGGTGGGGTCGTACGGCGCGACTATGATCGGGACTCGTGACAGCGTCGGGCCCCGCGGCCTCGTCGGAGCCACCGGCCGTGTACGCCGAGCGGCGTGAGGCCGACGAGGCGACCTCGCGTCATGCCAACGGCCCCGACTGGGACCGGTACGCCGACGAGTACCAGGCGACCCACGGGGCCTTCCTCGGCGACCTCGGCTTCGTGTGGGGACCCGAGGGGGTCCGCGAGGACGACCTCGGCGTCCTCGGCGACGTGGCCGGCAGGACGGTGCTGGAGCTGGGTGCCGGCGCCTGCCAGTGCTCGCGCTGGGTGGCGACGCACGGCGGTCACCCCTTCGGACTGGACCTGTCCTTCCGCCAGTTGCAACACTCGGCGCGGATCGATGACGCCACCGGGGTCGCCGTGCCCGTCGTGCAGTCGACGGCGACCGCGATCCCGTTCGCCGACGCCAGCTTCGAGGTGGTCTTCTGCTCCTTCGGCGCGTTGCAGTTCGTCCGCGACATCGAGCTCACCATCGCCGAGACCGTCCGGGTGCTGCGTCCGGGCGGGCGCTTCGCGTTCTCCATCACCCACCCCACCCGCTGGATGTTTCCCGACGATCCGGGCCCCGAGGGCCTGGTCGCCTCTCAGAGCTACTGGGATCGCACCCCCTATGTCGAGGTCGACGTGGCCTCCGGACGGACGGCCTACGTCGAGCATCACCGCACCCTCGGCGACTGGGTGGGGCTGCTGGCCCGGGCCGGCTTCGTCATCACCGACCTGGTCGAGCCCGAATGGCCCGCCGACCATGACCGGGTCTGGGGCGGCTGGTCCCGCACCCGCGGTCTGCTGACGCCCGGGACGGCCATCTTCGCCGCCGACCTGCGGTGAGCGCACCGACTCGGCGTCGACCGCCGTGCCTCGGCGTTGGCGTCGACTCACCGGCCCTCCTCTAGGCTCTGCCCCTGTGACCGCGACCGCGCCGACCGAGCAACGCAGCCGGTGGCGGACCCTGACCAGCGGCACCGGATTCCTCGCGGTCTGCATCGTGGTGATGAACGTCGCCACCTACGGCTTCCAGATCGTCTCCGCCCGGCTGCTCGGCCCCGAGCAGTACGGCGGCGTGGCCAGCATGATGGCGCTGCTGCTCGTGGTGGGGGTCATCCAGCTCGGCCTCCAGGCGACCGCGGCTCGCCGGGTCGCCGCCGACCCGGCCACCTCCCGGGCCACCGAGCACACCATGCTGACCCTCACCTACCGGGCCAGCGCGGTCGTCGGGCTGGCCATGCTCGCCTGCTCGCCGCTGGTGTGGAAGCTGCTGCGCCTCGACACGATCGTGCCGGCGCTGCTGGTGGCCGTGTGCGCGGTGCCGCTGACGATGATGGGCGGCCAGGCGGGCGTCCTGCAGGGCGAGCGCCGCTGGATCGAGCTCGCCGGGGTCTACCTCGCCCTCGGGCTTCCTCGGGTGGCGATCGGCACCCTGTGCATCCTGATCCGGCCCACCGAGGCGGCCGCGATGGCCGGCGTGACGCTCGCCCAGTTCGCGCCTGCCCTGGTCGGCTGGTGGCTGCTGCGGCGTACGGTGCCCGGCAGGAGTCCCGAGGCGAGAACCGGGTCGCCGGCCGGCCTGAGCGCGGCGGCGGCCGAGACCCTGCACGGCTCGGTGGCCCTGCTCGGCTTCTTCGTGCTCTCCAACGCCGACATCGTGGTGGCCCGCAACGTGCTCTCCACCCACGCCTCCGGGCTCTACGCCGGCGGCCTGATCCTGACCAAGGCGGTGCTGTTCCTGCCGCAGTTCGTGGTGGTGGTGGCCTTCCCGGCGATGTCGACCGCCGGTCAGCGGCGGCGCACGCTGCTGCAGAGCCTGGCCGCTGTCGGCGTGATCGGGGTGGTCTCGACCCTCGGCGCCTGGCTGCTCTCCGGGGTGGCGATGATCTTCATCGGCGGCTCGGACTACTCCTCGGTGCAGGGCCGGCTGTGGATCTTCGCCGTGCTCGGCACCCTGCTGGCAGCACTGCAGCTGCTGGTCTACTCGGTGCTGGCGCGGCAGCACCGCTCGTCGTCGGTCCTGATCTGGGCCGCGGTGGTGCTGCTCGTCGCGCTCGGCTCGCAGCAGGACGGTCTGACCCCGCTGGTGTGGATGGTCACCGCCGTGGACGCCGTACTGATGGCCGCGCTGCTGTCCACCAGCCTGTGGCACCTGCGCGACGACGCGGCCGCCTGAGCCGCCCGGCTCCCCGTCGGTCGAGTAGCTCTCGCGAGGAACCAGCGAGAGCGTATCGAGATCACCCAGACCCGGCGGGCCGGGTCCCGAGACGCCCGGCTCGCTCCTCCATCGACGGTGCTAGTGGGCTAATGGGCTAGTGGGCGGCCTCGTGCCAGGACCGACCGGTGCCCACCGAGACGTCCAACGGCACCCGCAGCTCGGCCGCACCGCCCATCTCGGCGCGCACGATCCGCTCCAGCGCGTCGCGCTCCCCCGCGGCGACCTCCAGGACCAGCTCGTCGTGCACCTGGAGCAGCATCCGGGAGCCGAGCCCGGCGCCGTCCATCGCGGCCTGGGTCCGCAGCATCGCGACCTTGATCACGTCGGCCGCCGAGCCCTGGATCGGCGCGTTCAACGCCATCCGCTCGGCCATCTCCCGGCGCTGCCGGTTGTCGCTGAGCAGGTCCGGCAGATAGCGCCGGCGACCCATGATGGTCTCGGTGAACCCGGTCTTGCGAGCCTCCACGACGACGCCGGCGAGGTAGTCCCGGATGCCGCCGAAGGTGCCGAAGTACTCCTCCATCAACCCACGGGCCTCGGCCGGCTCGATGCCGAGCTGCTGGGAGAGCCCGAACGCGGACAGTCCATAGGCGAGGCCGTAGTTCATCGCCTTGATCTTGGCGCGTTGCTCCACGCTGACGTCCTCGGCCTCGACTCCGAAGACCCGCGCCGCGGTGATGGAGTGGAAGTCCCGACCGGAGCGGAACGCCTCGATCAGGCTCTCGTCGCCGGAGAGGTGGGCCATGATGCGCATCTCGATCTGGCTGTAGTCGGCGGTCATCAGGCTCTCGTACTCCACGCCGGCCGTCCCACGGCCCACCACGAAGGCCTCCCGGATCCGTCGGCCCTCTTCGGTGCGGATCGGGATGTTCTGCAGGTTCGGATCGGTCGAGGAGAGCCGCCCGGTCGCCGCGATGGTCTGGTTGAAGGTGGTGTGGATCCGACCGTCGGGCTGCACGGTCTTGAGCAGTCCCTCGATGGTGACCCGCAGCCGGGTGACGTCGCGGTGCCGCAGCAGCGCCAGCAGGAACGGGTGCTCGGTCTTGACGTAGAGCTGCTGCAGCGCGTCCGCGTCCGTGGTGTAGCCGGTCTTGGTCCGCTTGGTCTTCGGCATGTCGAGCTCGTCGAAGAGCACCACCTGCAGCTGCTTGGGCGAGCCGAGGTTGATCTCCTTGCCGATCACCGAGTACGCCTCGTCGGCGGCCTGCCGCATCTCGGCCGCGAAGTGCTGCTCGAGTCCCTCGAGCTGCTCGGTGTCCACGGCGATGCCGGTCTGCTCCATCCGGGCGAGCTGAGCCACCAGCGGCAGCTCGACCTCGTCGAGCAGCCGCTTCCCGCCCGCTCGCTCGACCTCGCCGGCCAGCTCGGCGGACAGGTCGAGAACGGCGCGGGCACAGAGCATCGCGGACTCCGCGCGCGAGGAGTCCTCGTCGAAGAGCAGTCCCTGGTCACCGTCGTCGCTCGGGCGCAGCTCGCGGTGCAGATAGCGCATGGTCAGGTCGGCCAGGTCGTAGGAACGCTGGTCCGGGCTCACCAGGTACGCCGCCAGCGCGGTGTCCTCGGCCACCCCGGCCAGCCGCCATCCGTGGGCGGCCAGGGCGAGCTCGGGACCCTTGGCGTCGTGGAGCACCTTGGGTCGGGTCGGGTCGGCGAGCCACCGCGCGAGGGCGGCGTCGTCGGCCTGGCTCATCGTCTCCACCTCGAGGTACGCCGCCCGGGCGTCGGCCAGCGCGAACCCGATCCCGTCGACGCGGCCGGTGCCACTGCCCCACTCGCCGCGGACGTGCACGCCGACCTCGGCCTCCCCCGCTGCGGCCAACCAGCCGGCGATCTCGTCCTGGGCCAGGGTGACGCCGTCCAGCTCGACTCCGGCATCCGTCACCGGCTCGGCCTCGGGGGCCACCACGTCCATGATCCGGGTGCGCAGCTCACCACGGAACTCCAGCTCGTCGAGGAGCTCCAGCGCCCCGGCCCGGTCCCACTCCACCCGGGCGAGCTCGCCTGTCTCGATGCCGAGCGGCAGATCGCGCACCAGCTCGTTGAGCCGACGGTTGCGGATCACGTCGCCCAGGTGGGCACGCAGGTTGTCCCCGGCCTTGCCCTTGATCTGGTCGGCGTGCGTGATCACGTTCTCGAGTCCGTCGTAGGTGGCGATCCACTTGGCGGCGGTCTTCGGACCCACCCCGGGCACCCCCGGCAGGTTGTCGGAGTCCTCGCCGACCAGCGCGGCCAGCTCCGGATAGCGGTGCGGTGGCACGCCGTACTTCGCCTCGACGGCATCCGGGGTGAGGCGAGCCAGGTCGGAGACGCCCCGCATGGGATAGAGCACCGTGGAGTCCTCGGTGACCAGCTGCAGCGAGTCGCGATCCCCGGTGAGGACGAGCACCTCCATCTGGTCGGCGAGCGCCTGGGTGACCAGCGTGGCGATGATGTCGTCGGCCTCGTAGCCGCGGTGGCTCAGATGCCGGATCCTGAAGGTGTCCAGCAGCCGTTCGATCAGCGGCAGCTGGGACTTGAACTCGTCGGGGGTCTTGTTCCGCTTGGCCTTGTACTCGGCGTACTCCTCGAGCCGGAAGGTCTGCCGGGACAGGTCGAAGGCGACCGCGATGTGGGTGGGCTGCTCGTCACGCAGCACGTTGACCAGCATCGAGGTGAATCCGAACACGGCGTTGGTGTGCTGCCCGGTCGCGGTGGTGAAGTTCTCCACCGGGAGGGCGAAGAAGGCCCGGTAGGCGAGCGAATGGCCGTCGAGCAGGAGCAGGCGGGGTCGCGATTCCACACCCCGAAGGCTAGCCGGGGCCGCCGACACCCGCGCCGGCCGGGATGAGACCACGAGTGCGCGTCAGACCCGTCGGTAGCGGTGAGCCGGCACTGGCATGGGGGCAGCGCCGGAGCGCCGGGGTGAGAACCGAGGGTGCGGTCGGGTCGGGACGTGCCCAGAGCCCGGATCACCGGCTACGCGGGGCGCTCGGACCAGGGCCGGACCCGGCCCAGCACCCGCGAGCGGCCGTCCGCCAGGGCCATCAGGGCGCCTTCGGAGATCTCCGCGGGGGTGTGCCAGCGCGGACCGCTGGCCCAGCCGAGCTGGAGCAGCACGAAGCCGGGTCTCCTCAGTCGCTCGAGGTCGAAGTCGAGCGGTGGCGGGGCGGCGGCCGCACTCGTCAGGGTCAGCACGACCGTGCCGTCGGTGTGCCGGCGTACGGCGTCGGCCACGGAGGGGCCAGCCCCCGGCGCGTAGACCAGCGCATCCGAGAACGGCCCGGCCGTCTCGAGTGCGCCCTCCAGAGCGGCCGCGTCGCTCCAGTCGGCGGCGACGTGGTCGATCCCCGTGTCGGGTCCGGAACGGCGCGAGAGGCCGGCGACCGGCCGGCCGTCCCGAACCAGCACCAGGGCCGCGGGACGCAAGGCTCCCGTGGCGCCGACGACGAGTACCGGGCGCATCGCCTCAGCGGAACAGCGGCAGATGCTGGAGCTGAGCGGCGATCAGGTCGTCCATCAGCGCGGCGGCGGCGTCGGGATCGGTGACCGCGCCGTCGGCGATGACCGCCTCCACCGCCAGATCCCGGTCACCGGTCATGGCCGCCTCGACCGCCAGCGTCACCGAGGTGAGCCGCCGGTCCAGAATCGCCGTCAGCGGCGCGCTGAGGTCGGGCACGGCGACCGGTCGGATGCCGCGGGCGGTGGCGACACCGGGGATCTCCAGCGCCGCGTCGTCGGGCAGCCCGGGCACCGAGCCGTTGTTGAGCACGTTGCACGAGAACATCTCACGGGAGTCGTCGAGGATCGAGCGGATGATCGCGATCAGCTGCTCCTGCTCCCCGCTGGAACGCTCGAAGATGGACTCGTCCAGCGGCACGATGCCGTCGGCCTGGGCGACCATCGACTGGTAGCGGTTCTCCCCCCACTCCAGGATCTCCGGCACGGAGAACGCGTCCACGCCGAGCGTCTTTCCGTAGTAGGCGCCGCGCGGCCACCGCTCGGGGAAGAACTCGGTGACATGCCGGTCCTCCGCGGCTGGGAAGGCGCCGTAGCGACGGAAGATCTCCCACGAGAAGGGGTTGTTCCAGGCCTTCTCGCCCTCGTTGAAGATGTCGCCGACATCGGCCGGGTCGGCGGGCGCGGCCAGCTCGCGGTCCACCTTCTCGCGCACCATCGGCCAAGCGTCCTGGCCGCGCCAGCGGAAGTCGTAGATGAACGTCAGATGGTTGATGCCGGCGTACAACGTCGAGGTCTCCTCGAACGGCTTGTCGATGAAGCCGGCCAGGTGGTGTTGCACGTGGTGCATCCCGTGACACAGACCGACCACCCCGGTGGCCCCGGCGTACGTCGCCATCGCCATCACATTGGCCGTCATCGGGTTGCTGTAGTTGAAGAAGAACGCGTCCGGCGCCAGCTCGACGACGTCGCGAGCGATGTCGACGAGGACCGGGGTGGTGCGCAGCAGGCGGGAGATGCCGCCGGGCATCACCGAGTCCCCGACGGGCTGGAAGACGCCGTGTCGCTGGCAGGTCTCGTGGTCGGTCTGCCAGCCGGGACGCCCGCCTACGCCGACGCACGTGACCACGAAGTCAGCACCGGGCAGCACCGCGCGGCGCTCCGTGCTGCCCACGACGCGGATGTGCTCCGCGACGCCGCGAGCCTCGATCATCCGCTGGGCCAGCCCGACCGCCTTCGACAACGGCTCCTCCGCCACGTCGACCAGGCGAATCTCCCAGTCGCCGAGATCCCGGGCGGAGATCAGGTCGGCCAGCAGGCCGCGGGTGAACACGGCGCTGCCCGCGCCGATCAGGACGAGGCTCCGACGACTCTCCACAGGAAACGGTCCTTTCAGGTGACCGAGCGATGTACCGGTCCAGCCTAGTCTTGACTAATCGTGGTTGACAATGGCTGAAAATGAGCGATCCTGACTGAATGACGTCACTGGTCTCCGTCGACCTGCCGCCGGTGGGCGGCCTGCCCGGTCTCACTCAGGGCGCCTACGGCACCCGCGGCAACCTGGAGCTCGTCGTGCCGGCCGTCGACACCGGATTCTGGGTGCTCTGGTTCAACGCCGACGAGCACGACGAGCGCTCCGGTGCCGCCGTCGGCTGCTGGAGCGGCGGCCTGCACGTGGAGACGGACGATCGCCTGACTGCCGTCACCATCAGTCAGATCGAGGCGGGGCCACGCTTCCTCGAGGTCACGCTGCTCGGCGGCGACACCGCCCGACGCATGTTCTGGTGTCCCGAGCGGGGCTTCGTGGCCGGCGGGGTGTTGGAACCGGCGGCAGCGGCCGTGGCACCCATCCGAGAGCTCGCCGGCGCGATGACCACCATGATCACCACCACCGACGGGCGCACGCTGTGGCTGCGCGGTGAGGGCTATCCCGAGCCGGCCTGGGCGGCCACGCCGGCGCCACCCGCGGCGTGGGAGGAGTTTCGACGCATGCCCGACGGCTGGACGGTGCGCGTGCAGGACGGCAGGGTCCGCTTCGAGGGCGAACGGGGCATCGTCGAGACGGGCATCGAGGCCGATGCGGCCGCAGCGGCCCGGACCACCCTCGACGGCGGCCGGACCGACCTGCTGGTGCGCCGCGGGGACCGACTCGCGCACGCCTGGACCGGCCGCACCGACGATGCCTGGCCGCAGCCCCGCACGATCACCTCGACCGTCTGGACCGAACCGGAGGACAGAGTGCATCGACGCGGCTGAGGTCAGCCGATCCGATGGATCATGGTGTTGCTGATCAGATAGCGGTAGCCCGCCGCACGGACCGCATCGTCGTGGCGGGCGCTCATCCCCCACGGGGTGCCATGCAGCCACACGAACGCCGGCGCGGACTGGCCGGTGACCGCGTCCATCAGCCGCTTGGGCTCCACGATCTCCCGCTCCAGTTCCTCGTCGGTGGCGACGTCGTTGATCCCGTAGTGGGACGCCGTGTGCGGAGTGACCACGTGGCGCCGGGACAGGTCCGTGATCTCCTCCCACGTCATCGCCAGACGCTGGCCGCGGTTGGCCAGATCCTCGGCGACCAGGCCGATGTGATGGGAGCGCGCGTAGGCCTCCTGCTCGGGCACCGGAGAGTCGACGAAGCCCGTGCACACCGGGAACCAGCCGGTGATCCCGAGCTCGTCGCAGACCGGCCCCGCGACCTCGGCGCTGTTGCGGTAACCCTCGTAGAACACGGGCAGGAATCCGGGGCGGTCGGTGCCCCAGCTGCCGGTCTCGAAGAACCGGTCCAGCTCGTCGAGGCCGATGGAGTCGAAGCGGGTGCCGAAGGTCCTCAGCTCCTGGCACAGCGCGTCCCGGCTGGCGTGCGGCGTGTTGTGGTAGTTGACCACGCGGATGAACCGGCCGCCCGCGACCGCATCGTGGTGGGCGGAGTAGGACAACGCGGTGGCCGCGGTCACAGCTGGACCCCCTCGCGGCCGAAGTCGGCGTACGACGTCGTCTGCAGCACCGTGATCAGGCAGCCCATGTCGTCGTCGCGGGAGCTGGGCACAAGAGCGTCGCGGTAGCCCGTCATCGCGTCGGCGAGCGCGGCGCCGTCCGTCAGCACGTCGGCATCGGTGACAGCCGGGGCGGCGGGGGCGGTGCCACGCTCGTCGACCAGCGCCAGCACCATCGGGATGCCCTCGCGTTCGAGCACGCGGTCCTGACATTCGCGCAGCAGCGCCAGCTCGGCGGAGATGGTGTCGGACTCGGGTGGCATGGGCTCTCCCTGGGGATCGAGGCGGGCGGGTCAGGCGATGACGACCTCGACGCCGCGCCCGCGCAGCGTGTCGAGGTCGTCGCTCGGGGTGGCGGAGTCGGTGACGAGGCAGTCGATCTGGTCGACGCTCGCCAGCCGGACGGGACCCCGCCGGGCGAACTTCGTCGAGTCGGCCAGCACGACCAGCCGGTCTGCGGTCTGCAGCATCCGTCGATCGGTGCCGGCCTCGTTGACGTGCGCACCGGACAGGCCGTGCTCGGCGCTCATGGCGTAGGCGCTGGAGAAGGCGACGTCGACCTGGAACTCGGCGAGGGCCTGCTCGGCGATCCTGCCCAGCAGGGACATCTCCTCGTGGCGCAGCACCCCGCCGAGCACCACGACCGAGATCTCGGGATAGATCGAGAGGTGGGTGGCGATGCTGAGACCGTTGGTGAGCACCGTGATGCCCTGCCGGCCGGCGAGGAACGGCAGCATCGCCTCGGTGGTGGTCCCACCGGTGATCAGCACGGTGGAGTCGTCGGGGACCCGGGCGGCCGCGGCCTCGCCGATCCGTCGTTTCTCGTCGCTGTGCTCGATGCTGCGCGACATGAGCCCGGGCTCGAGGTCGGCGTTGAGCAGGCTGGCGCCCCCGTGCACGCGGGAGAGCAGCCCGCGGTCGTCCATCTCTCGCAGGTCGCGGCGCACGGTGGACGCGCTCACGCCCAGTGACTGTGCGAGATCCGCGACGTTCCCGGACCCGTTCTCCCGCAGCAGCTGCAGCACCCGCCGCTGCCTCTCCAGACTGAGCATCGTCAGTACCCCCGATCGCGATTGACGAGATTGAGCAACGGCTCCCCCCGCTCGAAGCGGGCGAGGTTCGATGTCACGATGTCTAGCACCTGCTCGGCGTAGCTGGGCGCAAGGCCCGAGGCGTGTGGCGTGACGAAGACATTCGGCTCGTCCCACCAGACCGAGTCGGCCGGCAGCGGCTCGACGTCGAAGACGTCGAGGGCGGCACCAGCGAGGTGACCGGAGCGCAACGCCGCGAGGAGCGCCTCCTCGTCGACGATGCCGCCGCGCGCGACGTTGACCAGCGTGGCTCCGGGTTTGGTGGCCGCGAGCGCCGCCGCGTCGATCATCCCCCGCGTCTCGGTGGTCAACGGCACCACCACGACCACGTAGTCGCTGCGGCCGAGGACCTCGTGCAGCCGTCCGGGATCGACGACCTCCACACCGTCGTGGTCGACGCGCTCGCCGAAAGACGCCTGGGTGCCGTCGCGGGCATGGTCGATGGCGCCACTGCGAGTCACCCCGACGACGTCCATGCGATGCGCTCGGGCGAGGCGACCGATCTCACGGCCGATCCTGCCGTAACCGACGATGGTGACGGTCGCGCCGGAGAGCCGCGCTGGCAGCATGGTCCGCCACCGCTCCTGGGCGTCCGGCCACGTCCGGGTCTCGCGCGCCTGCAGCAGCGCGGGCAGCCGGTGGGCGAAGCCGAGGATCATGCAGATCACGTACTCCGCCAGCGGCACCGGCGAGACTCCGCCGATGGTCGTGATGTCCACCCGCGAGTCCCACAGTGGGGTGCCGACCACGTGGTCGACCCCTGAGGTGTCCAGTTGCACCCAGCGCAGCCGCGGGGCGGCGCCGGGGTCCGGCAGCACCGCGGAGGTGTGCAGCACCTCGACCTCACGCCACACCGCGTCGGGTATGTCGTCGGCCGTGGCGGCGCGGATCTGGCGCACCTCCACCCCCGGCACACGGCTGCGAACCAGATCGAGCCACGCCGCATCGAAGTCGAGCGTGGAGAGGTAGAGCGTCACTTGATGCCGCTCCTAGCCATGCCTTGGATGAAATAGCGCTGGAAGGCCACGAAGAGGACCACCATCGGCAGGATCATCAGCAAGCTGATCGCCATGATGGCTCCGTAGTTGGACGTGTACTGACCCTGCAGGTCCGTCACGATCCCGATCGGCAGCGTGAACAACTGGTCGTTGCCGAAGAGGACGACCAGCGGCCAAGCGAAGGAGTTCCACTCCGACATCATGGTGAGCAGCACCAGCACGGCGATCAGCGGCTTGCAGAGGGGCAGCACGATCTGCAGGAAGATCCGCAACTGCCCGGCGCCGTCACAGCGGGCGGCCTCGATCAGCTCGTCCGGCACGGCCAGGAAGAACTGCCGGGCCAGGAAGATCCCGAACACGGTGGCACTCTCGGGCAGGATGACCGCCCAGACGTTGCCGTAGAGGCCCAGGTGGATGGAGAGCCGGAACTGCGGGACCATGATCGCCTGGACCGGGATCATCATCGTGGACAGCAGCAGCAGGAACAGCGCGTTGCTACCGCGGAAGGGCAGCTTCGCGAAGGCGTAGCCGGCCAGCAGATTGGTCACCACCGTGATCGCCGTGACGGCCAGGGTGATCACCGTGGAGTTGCGGAACCATCGCCACACCGGGAACTGCTCGATGGGGTCGCGGAAGTTGGCCAGCGTCCAGTGGCTGGGCCACAGGTGCACGCCGGTGCGGTACAGGTCCGTCTGGGGCGAGAGCGCCGTGAGCACCATGTAGTACAGGGGAAACAGCATCACGAGCGTGACCACGACGGCCACCACGAGACGGACCCAGAAGAAGCCGCCGCGGCGGTTGCGCCTGCGGGCCCGGGCCCTCGCGCGGGCCAGACTGGTCATCGGGACGTCCGCCATGTCAGGCCACCTGGTCCCGGTTGCGGCTGAAGCGCCACTGCAGCAGGGTCACCACGAGGGTGATCACGAAGATCACCACGCCCACCGCGGCGCCGTACCCGAGCTCCTGCGGGCCGTGGTCGTCGAAGGCCTCGCGGTACGCGTAGGTGACGACGGTGGTGGTGGAGTAGTCCGGGCCGCCCGCCGTCATGGCCCAGACCACGTCGAAGATCTGGAACGAGTAGATGATGTTCATGATCAGCAGGAAGAAGGTCGAGGGACCGAGCATCGGCAGGATCACGTAGCGGAACCGTTGCCAGGCCGATGAGCCGTCCAGTTGGGCGGCCTCGATCATGTCCGTGTCGATCGCCTGCAGGCCGGCCAGGTAGATCAGCATGTCGAAGCCGATCCGCTGCCACAGGGTCACCAGGATGATCGAGGCCATGGCCCAGGTCCCGTTGGACTGCCACTCCACGGCGGGCAGACCGATCGAGGTGAGCAGATCGTTGACGAAGCCGTTGTACTGATTGAACGTCCACGCCCCCAGCACGCCGGTGGCCGCGCCGGAGATCACCATCGGCAAGAAGATGATGGTGCGCATCACGGTACGGCCGGGCAGCACCCCGTTGAGCAGTACGGCGACGCCCAGCCCGATCGCCATCCCGACGGGCACGGTGAAGAGGGTGAACACGGCGGTGTTCTTCACCGTCTCCCAGAAGACGGAGTCCCGCATCAGGTCGAGGTAGTTGTTCATCCCGAGGAACTGGGCGTCGCCCAACGACCCCAGGCTCTCGGTGCTGATGATGAACGCGAGCACCAGCGGCAACAGCAGAAAGAGAGCCACCAGCACCACGTTGGGCAGCAGGAAGATCGCTCCGGTGGTGGCCTGCACGCGTGCGAACCGCCGTCGGGACGATCGGCCCGCGAGGCTGGGCCGCGAGCCGATCGCCGAGGGAGGCTCCACAGGGGTTGCTGTCTGTCCCACGGTCGACACCTTAGGAGCTGAGCGCCTTGTTGATCTGGGTCGAGAGCGCACTCAACGTGCTCTCGGTGGACTGGCCGTGGAAGGCCAACTCCAGCTGGTTCTGCAGGGCGGTGTTGATGTCGGCGAAGCCGCCCACCGTCGTCTCGGCGACGATGGTGTCGCTGATGGTGGTGGCCTGCTCGGCACAGACTGCCACGACGTCGGGACGGTAGGCGTACTTCAGCTTCTCGCTGGCCAGTCTCTGCAGCGTGGGCAGCTCGACGGCCTGCTCGCAGAAGTACTTCATGCAGTCCTCGCTGACCAGGGTCTTGAGGAACGCGGCCGCGAGCTCGGGGTCCTTGGTGTCCTTGAGCGCGACGATCGCATTGCCACCGAGGTCGGCGCCGGTGCCGGCATCCTGGGGCAGGAAGGTGGCGCCCCAGTCGCCGCCCTGGTAGCCGGTCTTGGCCGCGGCCAGCTCGGGCACGAGGAAGTCGCCGACAAAGCTCATCGCGACCGTCTGGTCGAGGAAGAAGTTGTCGGAGTAGGTCGACGTCTTGATCGTGTTGGTCGCCGGGACCCACTTCTTGGTGAAGAACGACTTCGTGTAGTCGAGCGCCTTGGTGGCGGCGTCGCTGGGCAGAGCGCTCGCGCTCAGGTCACTGGTCAGCAGGGTGCCGCCGGCCTGGTAGAGCCAGGAGTTCCACCGATAGGCGCCGGCCAACGTCCAGTCGTAGGCGAAGGGGAACTTGTTGCTGGCCAGACTGGAGCGCAGCTTGGCGGCCACCTCGGAGAATTCGTCCCACGTCCAGGCATCCTTCAGCGTGGTCGGCACGGAGGTGATGCCCGCCGTCTCGAAAGCCGACTTGCTGTAGACGATGCACGTGGTGTCGGTCTGGTGAGGGACTCCGTACGGCACGCCGTCGTACTGGATCGCACCCCACATCGCCGGCAGGAAGGCGTCGATCTCGTCCGTGCTGAAGTACGGGCTGACGTCGAGCAGCACGCCGTTCTTGCTGTACTTGCCGATCGTCGTGTAGTCGACGCGGAAGATGTCGGGGGCGTTGCCGGCCTGGATGCCGCGGTCGATGCTGGAGAAGAAGCTGGCGTAGGGAACCGCCTTGAGGGTCACCGTGGCGCCCGGGTTCTCCGACTCGAACTTCTTCTTCGCGTAGGCGAAGCCGGCTTCCTCGCCGTCGCTGCCGCCCCAGTAGGCGAAGGTCAGATTGCCTGTCACCTTGCCGATGCTCGCCTGGCTACCGGCCGAGGCCGACGTGCTGGTGCTGGTGGACCGAGAGTGGACTGAGCTACAGGCGCTGAGACCGAGCAGCGCGGCGGTGCCGGTGACACCACCCAGAAGTGAACGACGAGAAATGGGCACGGCAGGCTCCCCCATCAAGGGCACGTTTGGGAACGAGACCGACTGTGCGACGCTGCCGGGCCGGCTCGTTGCTGGTGAGGCGAAACTCTGGCATTTTGAGCCGATTCCGTCAATAGTGCGCGACAGATTGATCATATTTGCGTGTTTCAGCCGTGATCTGCTTAAGTAGGGCCACCCGCCTACTGAGAGGAACGCCGTGACCACGACTGAGACCCCGGACGTACTCGTGCTCGCGGAGCTCAACCCCGACGTCGTCCTTCGCGGCGTATCCGCCGTACGGTTCGGGCAAGCCGAACAGCTCGTCGAGCAGGCCGCCCTCGCCCTCGGCAGCTCTGGCGCCATCACTGCCTCGGCGCTCGTGGCGCAGGGACGGCCCACCGCGCTGTGTGCCGTCGTCGGCGACGACCTGGCCGGCGAGGCGGCCCTCCGCATGCTCGCCGGGCAAGGCGTTGACACCGACGCCGTCGCGGTCCGTCCGGACGTGGCCACCGGGATGACCGTCGTCTTGTCCGGGAACGACGGTGACCGCGCCCTGCTCACCTTCCCGGGTGCCATGGCCGCCCTCACCGTCGACCAGGTCCCGCGTGCGCTGCTCGCCGCGGTCCGGCACGTGCACGTGTCCTCCTTCTACCTCCAGCAAGGCCTGCACGCCGGGCTCGTCGAGCTGCTCGACGCCGCCCGCGCCGACGGGGTCACCACGTCTGTCGACCCGGGCTGGGATCCTGCCGAGAAGTGGCAGTCCATCGCAGGCGTGCTGGGGCATGTCGACCACCTGCTACCGAACGCGACCGAGTGCCTCGCCATCGCCGGCGCCATGGGCCACGTCACCGATGACCCGCTGGCCGCCGCCACCACGATCGCCGCGCACGGGCCCGCCGTGACCGTGAAGATGGACACCCGCGGCGCCGCGCACGTGGGGCCCGCCGGCCGATGGCGCGTGGCCGCGGCCCCGGTGGACGTCGTGGACTCCACCGGAGCCGGTGACAACTTCGACGCTGGCTTCCTGGCCGGCCTCCTGGCCGGGGAGAGCCCGGACCGTGCCCTCGCCCGCGGCGCCGCCTGCGGCGCGGTCGCCGTCACCGGCCTCGGTGGCGTCGGCGCTCTGGCGAGCCCCGAACACGCCGAACTGCTGGCCAATCAGCTCACCACCGAGGAGATCGCATGACCAGCACCGCCGCGACCGGGTCCGCCACCCGTCGCGAGATCGCCAGCCAGCCCGAGATCTGGGAGCGCGTGCTCGCCGAGGCCCCGGAGCACTCCCGGCTGCTGCCCGCGCCGGGCGAGCCGGTCCTCTTCGTGGGCTGCGGCACCTCCTACTACGTGGGTGAGTCCTACTCCCGGCTGCGGAACTCCGCCGATCTCGGACGCACTCGAGCCGCCATCGCCTCGGAGATCCCGTACGTCGACGACGACGAGACCCTGGTGGTGCTGTCCCGCTCGGGCACCACCAGTGACGTCGCCGACGTGATCCGCGAGCACAAGGCGAACCGCTCAACCCGCGTCATCGGCATCGTCGGCGAGGCCGGCACCCCCATCGCGGAGCTGTGCGACCACCTGATCCTGCTGGACTACGCCGACGAGGAGTCGGTCGTCCAGACCCGCTTCGCCTCCTCCGCACTGCTGCTGCTGCGCGCCTCGCTCGGGGAGGACCTCTCCGGGTTGCCGGACGCCGCTCGCGCGGCCCTGGAGGCGCCGCTCCCCGAGCCGCTCCCCCGCCACGTGGTCTTCCTCGGCCACGACTGGACCATCGGGGTCGCCCAGGAGGCGGCCCTGAAGTGCCGCGAGGCCGCCGGCTACTGGACCGAGGCGTACGCACTCATGGAGTACCAGCATGGGCCGTTGGCCGTCGCCGGCGAGGGGTCACTGGTGTGGTGCATGACCGAGACGGCCGACTTCGTCAGCGGCCCGATCCGGGAGACCGGCGCGGACGTGCTGGTGCCCGACCTCGATCCGCTGGCGCAACTGGTCACCGCGCATCGTCTGGCCGTGGCCCTGGCCCACCAGCAGGGCCGCGACCCCGACCATCCCCGGCACCTGGCCCGCTCGGTGCAGCTGCACTGACGCCATGCCCGTCGTGACCATCACCGCGCCACCGCTGGGTGCCGCCGAGCCCCAGACGGTCCGTACGGTCGCGGCCGCCGTCGCGGAGGCCCTCGGCCTGACGCCCGACGACGTGTTCGTCACCACCGTGGACGCCCGCACCGGCACCCTCGGCATCCGACCCGCCGCCTGGCCCGTGGTCGTGCTGCACGGCGGACCGCGCGACCCGGCGGCGATGCGCGCAGCACGGCTGGCCGCACGCGCCGCTGTCGCGACCGCCTGGGACCGCGACGAGGACACCGTGTGGTCCCAGTGGCTGGTCGCGGAGCCGGGGCTCTGATCCTCGTGATCCTCTGTGTGTGCCCCAATCCCGCGCTTGACGTCACGTACGGCGTCGGCGAGCTCCGGCACGGCGAGGTGCATCCGGTCGTCCGGGTGCACCGGCGTGCCGGCGGGAAGGCCGTCAACACCGCCCGGGTCCTGCACCACCTCCGCCGACCGACCCTGCTGCTGGCACCGCTCGGCGGCAGCACCGGCAGCGAGGTGGCCGCCGACCTCGAGCGTGCCGGCATCGCCCTGCACAACGTGCCACTGGCCGGCACCACCCGGACCAGCGTCGCCGTCACCGACGGGTCCGGTGCCACCGTCTTCAACGAGCCCGGGCCCGAGGTCTCCCCCCACGAGTGGCGGCTGATGGTCGAGACCCTCCGCGCACAGGCGATCGCCGACGGGGTGAGCGTCGTGGTGCTGGCGGGCAGCCTGCCGCCCGGCGCTCCGGTCGACGGCTACGCCCAGCTGATCGAGGCCTGCGGAGCGCGGCCGGTCGTCCTGGACGCCGCGGGCGCGGCGCTGGCCTCGGCCCTGCCCGCCTCCCCCGCTGTGGTCACCCCGAACCTCGCCGAGGCCCGCGACGCCCTCGACACCGCCGGTGGCGCCCTGGAGTGCGCCGAGCAGCTGGTCCTGGCCGGTGCGCGGGCCGCCGTGGTCAGCGACGGTGCGCACGGCCTCACCGCGGTGTGCGACGCCGCGCGCTGGACCGCGCGCCCCGACGCACCCGTGTCCGGCAACCCGACCGGTGCCGGCGACGCCGTCACCGCCGTGCTGGCGCTCGGGCTGGCCGAGGACATCCCCCCGCGCGAGACGCTGCGGCGCGCCGTCGCGGTGGCCGGTGGAGCCGTCGCTGCTCCCGTGGCCGGCGACATCGACGACGCCGTGACCGCGCGCCTGCAGACACACGTGCTGGTCGAGGAGGCCTCCCGATGACACTGGCGCGCACGGGTGACCTGGTCGCCGACGCCCGCGCCGCGGGCGCGGCCGTCGGTGCCTTCAACGTCATCACGCTCGAGCACGCCGAGGCGGTCGCCGCCGCAGCCGAGGCCACCGGGCAGCCGGTCATCCTGCAGGTCAGCGAGAACGCCGTCGCCTACCACGGCGGCCGGCTGCGCCCCCTGGCCGCCGCCTGCGTGGAGATCGCCGGGACCGCCGGCGCCAAGGTCAGCATGCACCTCGACCACGTCACCTCTCTCGACCTGCTCGCCGAGGCCGCCAGCGCCGGCTTCGCCTCCGTGATGTACGACGCCGGCGCACTGGCCTATGCCGACAATCTGGCCGCCACCCGCCAGGCGGTCCGGATCGCCCGCGCGGACGGCCTGTGGATCGAGGCCGAGCTCGGCTACGTCGGCGGCAAGCCGGACGCGCCCCGCAGCGCGCACGCCCCCGGCGTGCGCACCGACCCCGACGAGGCCGCGGCGTTCTGCGACGAGACCGGCGTGGACGCCCTCGCCGTCGCCGTGGGCAGCTCGCATGCGATGACCACTCGGACCGCCGTCATCGACGCCGCTCTCGTCGCCCGGCTCGCTGGCTCGGTGCCGGTGCCACTGGTGCTGCACGGCTCGTCCGGCGTACCCGATGACCAGCTACGCGCCGCCATGCGTGCGGGGATCGCGAAGGTCAACGTGGGCACCGCCCTCAACGTGGCCATGACCGGTGCGGTCTCCGCCGCCTTGGCCGCGGAGCCGGAGCTGGTGGATCCGCGCCGCTACCTCGCCAGCGCACGCGAGGCCATGCACACGGCCGTCTGCCAGGTCCTCGCCGTACTGTCCGATCAGCCGCCGCGATGACGCGGTGACCATCCCTGGGCACTGAGCCGCCCACGCCTGTCCCGCCGCTCCCGGCGGCCCCGTCGCAACGACGCGGCACTTCCTGACCACGGATCGTCCGGCACGTACCTGCCGGTGAAGGAGAGCGTTCACGATGGCGTCCACCACATTCGAGAAGGCCGAGCGCTGGTATCCCGATGCACCCACCCCGGCGGTCCAGGGCATCGACCTGGAGATCGCGGACGGTGAGTTCATGGTGCTCGTCGGGCCGTCAGGCTGCGGCAAGTCCACGACCCTGCGGATGCTCGCCGGGCTGGAGGAAGTCAACGACGGCCGCATCCTGATCGGCGACCGGGATGTCACCAACGTCCCGCCCAAGGATCGCGACATCGCGATGGTCTTCCAGAACTA
>NZ_JASGET010000114.1:0-66302 GCF_047606145.1 Nocardioides sp.
CACCACCCGCCGCGCCGAGAGCGCGTCCGGCGACACCCGGCGTGGCGGGAGCCGCGGCGGCGGAGCGGGAGCTGCCCCTACCGGCCAGGGCCGGGCGGATCGGAGCCGGGCGGGCCAGAGTCGAGCGGGCCGGACCGGCCAGGGCCGGACCGGCGCCCAGCGCCCTCGCTGAACGCCGGCTGAGCACGCCTGGCCGCGGGATCTCTCACCCCGGCTGGACACCGAGCGGTTCGGTCGCGGAGCCGGGAGCTCGAGTAGTTGGATCAGATCAGTCGATAGCTCGGATAGCGACGGGTGATCTCGCGCAGGATCGCCCACATCGGCGCGGCCTCGAGGTATTCGGAGAACTCCGGGCTCGCGGGGAACGCGTCGACTGCCCGCGTCCACAGCGTCACATTCGTACGCCCGGTCAGCGTGCTCTGGCTCCACAGCCCGTCGAGGTCGGACCAGGTCTCGGCGATCGTGCGCGCCCACGTCCGGCATGTCGACCGCGGCCCCGACGCCAACGAGTGCGAAGCCCCGTTGCGCAGCGCCCAGTCGTCGGTCAGGTTCAGCAACCGCAGCGGCCGGGTCGGCCGCCACGACGTCGCTTTGGGTCTGCCCCTGGCGGTGTCGATGAGCCGCTGCTGCTGGAAGGTCTCCGTGACCGCCGTCGCGACGTCGAGCGCCGTGTAGGTGACCCCGAGCTCCGGGTGTTCGCTCGGTGGCGGCGGGTGCGGGTCGAATCGCATGGTGTCTGCGGGACCCCAGTGACGTAGGGACGACCAGGGCAGCACGTGATCCCCCACGGTCCGGTGGATCCGCCACAGCACCGGCTGCTCGACCAGGACGTCCTCGTCCAGGCGCGTCAGTGGCCCAGCTGGCCGCGTCGGACGCTTCGGATACGACGAGCTCACGTAGCGATCACCAGTGCCCCAGCGCGACCAGCCGGTCCGCGACGACCTCGACCACCCCGTAGGAGCACAGGTGGTCCACCGGTGACCTATCCCCCAGGTCCTCCAGCGGCTCGGTCATGAACGACTTGACCGCCAGCGGGTGCATGTCCCGCGGGATCGCGGGCACGATCTCCGCCAGCCCGGGGATGACATCGCTCACCACCCCTCCGGGGTCCGCACGGAACTGCCACCGAGGCAGGTAGCGCCGACCCTGGATCGTGAACGCATACAGGCTCTGACCGCGGAGTCGGTGCGAGATCCGCGATCGCGACAACCCGAGCGATGTCGCGGCCTCCTCGATCGTCAGGCTCGTGGCCAGCAGCTCCTCGAGCGTCCGCGCCGCGGCGATCGCCCGGTTCTGCTGGACCACGGTCTCGTCGTACTCGTCGAGCGCCGCTCGGGCCTCCTCGCCGCCATGTTCGGTGAGGAACCGCAGCGCAGCTGCCGAGATCGGCGTCGCCCCGGCCGCCGGCGTGCGGCTCAGCTCGGCGTCCACCTGCTCCGGGGAGAGCCCCGGGAAGTGCCGAGCGAGGACGTCCTGCGCGGTGGTGGTCATGCGCATAATCTATCAACTAATGCGCTCATATGCGTGCTGGGACGGCCTCTCCTCAGTCTCACCCGCTCTCACCCGCTCGGCCCGCCAGGGTCGGTGCACCGACCAGGCAGACCGCGGCGACACCCGAAGAGCCGAGACAGGAGGATCCCGGCGAGCCACTGGCCGAGCGCCTTGGTGACCACTCCCGGTGCAGCGGGAGCCGCTCAGCCTTCAGCCTGGGCTGGGGCGGGTGCCGTCCCGGTGGTTGCGGTAGTTCTCGGCCGCGCGTTGATTGCCGCCCTCGCCGTGGAGCCACGGCACGAAAGATAATTGTTCACCAATAACGGTGGTCAATGAGTTGGAAAGGACCTTCAATTGGATGAAGCCGATGTCTCCACGGAGACATCACCTGGCCGACTTCGACGAGTAGGCCGCATCTCATCGAAAGGCTCGGACCGTGACCGTACGCCGCGATCACTCGACATGCGGCGCCGGGAGTTCGAGGCGCTGGCGAGCCGATGACCGCGCGTGGGCCGCGCGCGGCGGACCCGTGATGACCGAAACGAACTGAAGGAGATGGGTATGCGGCAATACATGCCGACCGGTGCGCCCCCCAGTGGCGCCAAGGTGGCCTGGGCGAGGCCCGGCTTCGACCAGGCGTCGTACGACGCCTCGCGCGCGGGCCGGAACGCGCACGCGATGCACGAGCTCTATCGTCGGTTCCCCGACGACGAGCTCAATCCCGAGGTCTTCGCCCACTGGGCGTCGTACGGCGTCCGCAAGGAGATGTTCGAGGCGGGCACCGAGCACCGGTACGCCGTCTACACGCCGACGGACATGGACCCGACCCAGCGCTATGCGCTGGTCTACGTCTCCCACGGCGGCAGGGAGCCGATCAACAAGACCGAGACCTCCGGCTTCCCGGCGCTGGTCGGCTCGCAGAAGTTCATCTGCGTCCTGCCGAACAATCTCGGCGAGTCGAACGAGGGCGTGGAGGAGGAGTTCCCGCGCATCCTGGGTGAGCTGGTCCGGGCCGGTTATCCGATCGATCACGGCCGGATCTACGCCGCGGGCTACTCGGCCGGCTCGGACGCCACCGGCGTGCTGGCGTGCGTCTATCCCGGCGTGCTCGCGGCGGTCTCGCCGAGTCCGGGAGGGAACCTGTACGCCAAGGGCCGGTGGTACGCCGACCCGACCTCCTACGCCCGGAACGCGCCCTATCAGCTGCCGCTGATCTCGGTGGCCGGCACCATGGACGGCGGCGATCGCTATCCGTTGGAGGAGTCGGAGCACCTGGCGAACTTCGGCATCTGGATGGAGCACATCGCCAAGGTCGCCGACTTCACCGCGCCGAGCCTTGCGGAGTCCCAGGAGCTGGTGACGAGCAGTCCCGACGCCGCCAAGCGCGCCTTCGGGTTCGACTTCCACCGAACCTTCAGCACCGAGCTGGAGGAGGTCGAGTGGCTCGTCGGCGACTTCCTGGGTCCGGCCGGTCACGTCGCCGCCCGGTTCGTCACCGGAGTCGGCCTGCCGCACGCGCAGACCGGCTATCACGTCCCGCTGATCTGGGACTTCATCAAGCACTACAGCCGCGACCTGACGACCGGCGAGAGCATCTACTCGCCGGTGGTGATCGACGGCATCCGGTCCGCGGCCGCGGCGTCGCAGCAGCCGGCGGAGCAGGTCGCGGGGTAGATGGGACAGGTGGCGGGATGCCGGGCCGGTGGCGGGGGCCTCGGCGGCGCTGACTCCCGACCGCGTCCGGCTACCCTGTGATCCTATGGACGGTCGGGCGAGGCGGTGGCAGGAGCACAACGACCAGCGCCGCCGCATCGTCGTGGACGCCGCCATCGAGCTGATCGAGGCCGAGGGGCCGCTGGTCAGCCTGCAGGCGATCGGCGAGCGGGCGGGTCTGTCCCGCTCGGTCGTCTACCGCCACTTCGCCGACCGCCGGGAGCTCGACGTCGCCGTCCAGGCCCAGGTGCTCGAGTCGCTGTGGGAGATCCTGCTGCCGAGCGTCCAGCTCGAGGGCACGATCCGCCAGACGGTGGAGCGGGTGATCGCCGCCTACGTCGGCTGGGCGGTGGCGCACCCGCAGTTGCACCAGCTCGCCGACGCCGACACCGTCTCCGACGGGGAGCGCCCGCTGCAGCAGGGTCTCGACATGATCTCCGAGCGGATCGGCGAGCTGGTCGTCCTCGCGCTCTCCCTGTCGGGCATCGGCCCCGAGGTCATGCAGCGGGCGGCGGCGGACCCGCTGATCCACGGCTTGGTCGGCATGGTCTTCTCCACCGTGCGCCGCTGGGTGCACCTGGGCGAGACCTATCCGAGCGCCGAGGAGCTGATCGTCTCGATCACCGACGCGGTGGTGGTGCTCTTCGGCGCCCGGGCCCGCTCGTACGGGCTCACCATCGACCCCGACATCCCGCTGGAGCAGGTCGTCGTCAGCCCGGCCTGAGCCACGGGCGGCTCTCACACGCCCAGGAACCTGCCGATGATCTCCTTCTGGATCTCGGTGGTGCCGCCGTAGATCGTCTGGACCCGGCTGTCGACGTACGCCTTCGCGATCGGGTACTCGCTCATGTAGCCGTAGCCGCCGTGCAGCTGTACGCCGGCGTCGACGACCCTCTTCTGCAACTCGGTGCACCACCACTTGGCCATCGAGGCGAGCGAGGTGTCCACCTCGCCGGCGTTGAGCCGCAGGATGCAGTCGTCGAGGAAGACCCGGGCGATGTGCGCCTCGGTGGCCATCTCGGCGAGCAGGAACCGGTTGTGCTGGAACCTGCCGATCGGCCGTCCGAAGGCTTCGCGCTGCTTGGCGTAGTCCAGACAGAGGCCCAGCACGTGCTCGATGACGGCGACGCCGATGGTGGCCACCGAGATCCGCTCCCGGGGCAGCTCGTTCATCAGATGGACGAAGCCGCCGTTCAGCTCGCCGAGCAGGTTCTCCTTGGGCACGGCGACGTCGTCGAAGAAGAGCTCGGCGGTGTCCTGCGCCTTCATCCCGATCTTGTCCAGGTTGCGGCCGCGCTCGAAGCCGGCCATGCCGCGCTCGACCACCAGCAGGCTGATCCCGTGCGCGCCGGCCTGCGGGTCGGTGGTGGCCACCACGATGACCAGGTCCGCCAGGATGCCGTTGCTGATGAACGTCTTCGAGCCGTTGAGCACGAAGTGGTCACCGGCGTCGACGGCGGTGGTGGCGATGCCCTGCAGATCGCTGCCGGCGCCGGGCTCGGTCATCGCGATGGCGGCGATCCTCTCGCCGGAGACGAGGTCCGGAAGCCAGCGCTGCTTCTGTGCCGGCGTGCCGAGGTGGGTGAGGTAGGGGACGATGATGTCGGTGTGCACCGGGAAGCCGAGCCCGGAGGCACCCACCCGGGTGATCTCCTCGGCGAGGACCGCGTTGTAGCGGAAGTCGTCGATGCCGGCACCGCCGTAGGTCTCGGGGACGTCGAAGCAGAGCAGCCCGGCCGCACCGGCCTTGCGCCACACCTCGCGGTCCACCTGCCCGGCCGCCTCCCAGGAGGCGTGGTGGGGGACGACCTCACGCTCGAGGAAGGTGCGTGCCAACGCACGGAAGTCCTCATGGTCGGCTTGGTAGATCGATGACTGCATGGCGGCCTCTCATCGCACGCGAATAGTGACAGTAGAACTGTCACATTAGTCCGGTCGCGATGCTAGGGTCGACCGCATGGCAGCAGCTGCGCTCACCATCGACGAGCTCTCGGCCGCCACCGGCGTCTCGGTCCGCACCACCCGCTACTACGCCAGCCTCGGGCTGATCCCGCCGCCGACCCGGCGTGGGCGGGTGGCCTACTACGGACCCGAGCACCGCGCCCGGCTGGAGTTGGTCCGAGCGTTGCAGGAGCACGGCTTCACCCTGCAGGCGATCGAGCGGCAGCTGCGGGCGCTCCCGGGCGGGGTCGGCGTGGACGACCTGGACATGCTGCGGATCATGATCACCGCCTGGACGGCCGCTCCCGGGGATGACATCCAGGCGCGGATCGGGCGCGAGCTGCTCGAGCTCGGGCTGCCCCGGGACACCATGGCGGCCTCCTACGAGGCCACCTCGCGGCACATGGCCGGCCTGGCCGCCGAGCTCGGTGAGATCCTGCGGGTCAAGGTCGTCGAGGAGTTCGTCCGGCGCCCGCGCGACCCCGCCGAGATGGCGCGTCTCGCCGAGGTGCTGCCCAGGCTGCGGCAGCTGACCATCGAGGCGGTGGTCGTCTCCTTCCAGGACGCCGTCAACCGGGTCATCGCCGAGGCGCTGCAGGCCCACGAGCCGCCGCTACCGAAGATGGATCAATCGTGACAGTCTTAGTGTCACCATCACATCAATCACCGCGAGCTTGGCGAGGAAGTCATGGCTGAGGCATTCATCTACGATCACGTGCGCACGCCCCGCGGGCGCGGCAAGAAGAGCGGCGCCCTCTACGAGGTCAAGCCCATCGATCTGGTCGTCGGGCTCATCGACGAGATCCGCAAGCGCAACCCCACCCTCGACCCCGACCGGATCGAGGACGTCGTCCTCGGTGTGGTCTCCCCGATCGGCGACCAGGGCATGGACATCGCCAAGACGGCCGCGCTCAAGGCGGGCCTGCCGGAGACCACCGCGGGCGTCCAGCTCAACCGCTTCTGTGCCTCCGGGCTGGAGGCGGTCAACCAGGCGGCCTCGCGGGTGCGGGGCGGCTTCGAGGAGCTGATCCTCGCCGGTGGCGTGGAGTCGATGAGCCGGGTGCCGATCGGCAGCGACGGCGGTGCCTGGGCGATGGACCCGGCCACCTCGCTGGCGACCGACTTCGTGCCGCAGGGCATCGGGGCCGACCTGATCGCCACCCTCGAGGGATTCGGCCGCGCCGACGTCGACGCCTACGCCGCTCGGTCGCATGCCCGCGCCGACCATGCCTGGCGATCCGGCCACTTCGCCGATGCGGTGATCCCGGTGCACGACCTCACCGGCCAACTGGTGCTCGACCACGACGAGCTCATCCGGCCGGGGACCACGGTCGAGACGCTGGCCGGTCTCAAGCCGAGCTTCGCCCAACAGGGTGCCGACGCGGGGTTCGACGACGTGGCGCTCTCGAAGTACACCTGGGTGGAGAGGATCGATCACGTCCACCACGCCGGCAACTCCTCCGGCATCGTCGACGGCGCCGCGCTGATGCTGATCGGCTCCGAGCAGGTCGGCGCCGACCTCGGCCTCTCCGCCCGAGCCCGGATCGTCTCGGCGGCCGTCTCCGGTGCCGACCCCACGATCATGCTCACCGGCCCGGCGCCGGCCGCGCGCAAGGCGCTCGCCAAGGCGGGACTCGAGGTCGGCGACATCGATCTGTGGGAGATCAACGAGGCCTTCGCCGCCGTGGCGATGCGCTTCATGAAGGACATGGGCATCACCGAGGAGATCACCAACGTCAACGGTGGCGCCATCGCGATGGGTCATCCACTGGGCGCCACCGGGGCGATGATCCTCGGCACCCTGGTCGACGAGCTGGCCCGTCGGGGCCAGCGCCGTGGCCTGGCCACCCTGTGTGTCGGCGGCGGCATGGGTATCGCCACCGTGGTCGAGCTGGTCTGAGTCGGGCAGAGAGAACGGAAGACGACAATGAACGACGCAACCTCCGCCGTACGCCTCGAGCGCGACGCCGACGGCATCGCCACCCTGGTCCTCGACGACCCGCACGGCTCGGCGAACACCATGAACGACCTCTGGGTGACCTCGATGAAGGACGCCGTCGACGAGCTCGCGGCACAGCTCGACGACATCGTCGGGGTGGTGGTCACCAGCGCCAAGAAGACGTTCTTCGCCGGTGGTGACCTGAAGAAGATGAGCCGGGCCACCCGCGCCGACGCCGCCACCGTCTTCGCCGAGACCGAGGGGGTCAAGGCGACCCTGCGCCGCCTGGAGACCCTCGGCAGGCCGGTCGTGGCGGCGATCAACGGCGCTGCCCTCGGCGGGGGCCTGGAGATCGCGCTCGCCTGCCACCACCGGATCGCCGCCGACGCGCGCTACGACATCGGCCTGCCCGAGGTGACCCTGGGCCTGCTGCCCGGGGGTGGCGGCGTGACCCGGACGGTGCGGATGTTCGGCATCATGACGGCGCTGATGGACATCCTGGGCCAGGGCACCCGGTTCAAGCCCGCCGCCGCGCTGGAGAAGGGCCTGGTCGACGAGCTGGTCGCACCGGAGGCCCTGCTGGAGACCGCGAAGGCGTGGATCCGGGCGAACGCGGACGATCCCGAGGCGGCCACGCAGCCGTGGGACCGGGCCGGCTACAGGCTCCCCGGCGGCACGCCGAGCAGCCCCAAGCTGGCGGCCTTCCTGCCGGCCTTCGCCCCGATCCTGCGCAAGCAGCTCAAGCAGGCCGACATGCGCGCGCCGAAGGCGATCCTGGAGGCGGCGGTCGAGGGTGCCCAGGTCGACTTCGAGACCGCCACCCGGATCGAGTCGCGCTACTTCGTCGACCTGGTCACCGGCCAGCAGTCCAAGAACATGACCCAGGCATTCTTCTTCGACCTCGGCGCCATCAACGCGGGCACCCTGCGGCCGGACGGCCACGAGAGGTACGCCGCCACCAAGGTCGGCGTCCTCGGCGCCGGGATGATGGGCGCCGGGATCGCCTACGCCTGCGCCCGGGCCGGCATGGACGTCGTGCTCAAGGACGTGGCGGCGGAGAACGCCGAGCGGGGGAAGGCCTACACGGCCGGGCTCAACGAGAAGGGCGTCGCCCGCGGGAAGATCAGCCAGCAGAAGGCGGACGAGATCCTCGGCCGGATCACCCCGACCGCGGACCCGGCCGACCTGTCCGGCTGTGACCTGGTGATCGAGGCGGTCTTCGAGGACGTCGCGCTCAAGCAGGGGGTGTTCGCCGAGATCGCGTCCCATGTCGCCCCGGACGCGTTGCTGTGCTCGAACACGTCCACACTGCCGATCACCGAGCTGGCCAAGGGGATCGACCGGCCGGCCGACTTCATCGGCCTGCACTTCTTCTCCCCGGTCGACAAGATGCCGCTGGTGGAGATCATCCGCGGGGCGGAGACCTCGGACGAGGCGCTCGCCAAGGCCTACGACGTGGTGCAGCAGATCAAGAAGACCCCGATCGTGGTGCACGACAGCCGCGGCTTCTACACCTCGCGGGTGATCGGCACCAGGATCGAGGAGGGGCTGGCGATGCTGGCCGAGGGGCTGGCGCCGTACACCCTGGAGCGTGCGGCCACCCAGGCCGGCTACCCGGTGGGCCCGCTGCAGCTGGCCGACGAGCTCAACCTGGAGCTGATGGTCAAGATCGCCTCGACCACCCGCGCCGCCGCCGGTGTCGTGGAGCCGACCGTGACCGAGCGGGTCTGCGGCGCGATGATCGAGGCCGGCCGGCCGAGCAAGCTGAAGGGGGCCGGGTTCTACTCCTACGCCCAGGGTCGCCGCGGCTCGATCTGGCCCGGCCTCGGGGACCTGTTCCCGGTCTCGGCCGAGCAGATCCCGCTCGCCGACGCCCGGGAGCGGATGCTGTTCCGGGAGGCGATCGAGACCGCCCGCTGCTTCGAGGAGGGTGTGCTGACCTCGGCCGCGCACGCCAACATCGGGTCGATCTTCGGCATCGGCTTCCCGCCCGCGACCGGCGGCGCCGCCCAGTTCATGACCGGCTACGAGGCGGCCGACGGCTCGATCGGGCTGGCCGCCTTCCTGGCTCGCGCCGACGAGCTGGCCGACGCGTACGGTGAGCAGCTGCGCCCCACGGCGTACCTGCGCGAGCTCGCCGCGCGCGGGGAGGGGTTCCCGGCCTGACGCCGAGCAGAGGCAAATGGTGGCCTGGAGTACGGCGAGCAGAGGCAAATGGTGGCCCGGAACACGGCGAGCAGAGGCAAATGGGCTGGCCCCCTTGCCTCTGCTCGCGGACGATCGCCGTACATGATGCGCCGACTCGACCCGGCGCCGACGTGGCGTCAGGGCTCGATCAGGCCGGCGCGGATCGCGTAGCGGGTGACCTGAGTCCGGTCCCGCATGCCGAGCTTGGCCAGGATGTTGGCCCGATGCCGTTCGACGGTCTTGTACGAGATGGTCAACAGCCGGGCGATCTCGCGTGAGGAGTGCCCTTCGGCGATCAGCTTGAGCACCTCGTCCTCGCGCTCGGTCAGCACGGTGCGCGGAAGGTCCTCGC
Organism: Nocardioides sp.; assembly: GCF_047606145.1. Taxonomy (GTDB): domain Bacteria; phylum Actinomycetota; class Actinomycetes; order Propionibacteriales; family Nocardioidaceae; genus Nocardioides. Next base: position 9,624 of record NZ_JASGET010000114.1, read on the forward strand.
CGCGGGCCAGCCGGTCGAGGTAGTCGCGGACCAGAGCGCTCATCGCGCCCGGATAGACGAACGCGTTGCCCCGCATCGCGGTTCGACAGGCCCCGACCAGGTCCTCGTCCGCGACCGACTTCAGGACGTAGCCGCTCGCGCCGGCCTTCAACGCCTCGAAGAAGTACTGCTCGTTGTCGTGCATGGACAGCATCAACGTCCGCGGCGGCTGCCGTCGCCGGGCGATCTCGCGCGCGGCCTGCAGCCCGGTCATCCGCGGCATGGCGACGTCGAGGATCACCAGATCGGCCGTCACCTCGCGCAGCGCGGCGACCGCCTCGGCGCCGTCCCCGGCCTCGGCGACGACGGCGAGATCGGGCTCGGCCTCGAGGATCAGTCGCACCCCGCGGCGTACCAGCGCGTGATCGTCGGCCAGCACGATCCGGATCGGCCCGGCGCTCACCCCGGCACCGCCAGCCGCACCGTGGTGCCGCGCATCGGCGAGCTGTCCACCTCCAGGTCGGCGCCGATCAGCAGCGCGCGCTCGCGCATCCCGTTCAGCCCCGCTCCGGCGACCAGGTCGCGGCAGCCGTGCCCGTCGTCGGAGACCTCGAGCACCACCCGCTCGCCGACCCTGGTGAACGACAGCGTGGCGGTGCTCGCCGCGGCGTGGCGGACGACGTTGGTGAGCGCCTCCTGCGCCACCCGGTAGACGACGATCTCGGTCTGCTCCGGCAGATCGGGGAGTCCGCGCCCGACCGTGCGCCGTACGGTGACCCCGCCGTGGGTGCCGACGTCGGTGCACAGCGCCGAGAGCGCGGCATGCAGCCCCAGGTCGTCGAGTACGCCGGGGCGCAGCGCGCGCGCCACCCGGCCGACGTCGTCCAGCCCCTCGCGAGCGCTCTCCCGCACCGTGGCCAGCTCGTCGCGCACGTCCTCGGGCACCCGCGACTCGAGCCCCTTCAACCCGAGGAGTACGACGGTGAGCGACTGACCGACCTCGTCGTGGAGCTCCTGGGCGACCCGACGGCGCTCGGCCTCCTGCGCCGCGAGCGCCTTGGCGTTGCTGGTGCTGCGCTCGGTCTCCAGCCGGTCGAGCATGGCGTTGTAGCTCTCCACCAGGCGTGCGCCCGGGCCGCTGCCGTGCGGCGTCAGCCGCTGTCCGGGGGCGAGCCGGCGTACCGAGTCCATGGTGCGGATGACCCGGTCGATCGGCGCCAGGCTGCGCCGCAGCGCGAGGGCGTTGAGCAGCGCCATCAGCGCGAGCCCGCCGGCGAGCACCGCCGCCTCGGAGGCGAGGACGCGCTCGGAGACGCGGGCCGGGGAGAGCGCCAGCGCGATCGTGCCCACACAGAAGACGCCGCCGTTGATCAGGCAGACCTTCCAGTAGAGGGGCAGATCGCGCAGTCTCACGCCTCCAGCGTGACAGGTGGGCGATGGCAGGAAATGGGTGTCAGCACCCATTCGCCCGCAGGCGTCGTCCGGCGACCCTTGATCCATGAGGGCGGTGAGACGGGACGACGGAGGTGGTGGCGATGTCGGCGGTCGTGGTGGTCGGGGCGGTGCTGCTCGGTCTGCTGTTCGCGGCCTCCGTCCGGCTGGCGGGCCCGGGTGAGCGGCTGGTCGTCCTGCGCCGCTGCCGGATCCGCCGCGTACCGCTCGGGCGGATGGTGCTGGTGCTTCCCGGGATCGAGGAGACGCGCCGATGGCCGACCGAACCGGTCGAGCTGCTGGTGGGGGTCCGCGCCGAGACCCGCGACGGCGCGGACGTCAGGGTCCTGGTCACGCTCGTGCTGGACGTCGATCCGCCGCGGCCGGGGACCGCGTACGTCGCGCCGGTCCGGGCGCTGCGCGCGGTCGTCGAGCGCAAGCTGATCGCCGCGGTCCGGGAGCGGGACCTCGACCGGCTGGTGGATCGCGACGGCGGTGTCCGAGCCGTTCTCGACGGCAGCCGCCTCGGCGGTCCGGCCGGCGGCGTGGTCGACCGCTTCGTGCTCGACGCGGTCGAGGTGTTGCTCATCTCGGCCTCGCGACCGTCCCGAGCCGCCGGACCCGCTCGAGCTGCCGGTGACGAGACCGATGCGGGGAGTCGCCGGTGACCACGTACGCCGCCGTGGTGATCTTCGTGGTGGCCTACGCGCTGATCGCCACCGAGCGGGTCCACCGGGTGGCGGCCGCGGTCGGCGGGGTCGCCGCGATGACGGTGATCGGCCTCGTCGACGCGGAGACGGCGTTCTTCGACCACGAGACCGGGATCGACTGGAACGTCGTCTTCCTGCTCTTCGGGATGATGGTCATCGTCGGTGTGCTGAAACAGACCGGGCTCTTCGAATACCTCGCGCTGTGGGCCGCGCATCGCTCCGGTGGCCGGCCGCGGCGGCTGGCGATGCTGCTCATCGTGGTCACCGCCGGGCTCTCCCCGATCCTCGACAACGTCACCACGGTGCTGCTGGTCGCTCCGGTCACGCTGTCGGTGTGCGCCCGGCTGGGCCTGCGCCCCGAGCCCTACCTGATCTCACTGGTGCTGGCCGCGAACGTCGGCGGCATCTCCACCCTGATCGCGGACCCGCCCAACATCATCGTCGGCAGCCGGGCCGGGCTGACCTTCGACGACTTCCTGGTGCATGCGCTGCCGCTCTGCGTCGTGCTGCTCGGCCTGCTGGTGGTGTTGGTCGAGGTGCTCTTCCGGCACGACCTGCGCGGTCGAGTCGAGCTCGATGACCTGCTCGAGGAACCGGTCTCGGCGATCACCGACCGGGGACTGCTGCTGCGCTGCCTGGTGGTCCTCGCTGCGGTGATGCTCGCCTTCGGGCTGCACCCGCTGCTGCACCTGGACGCCTCGATCGTCGCGATGCTGGGCGCCGGCGCGATGGTGCTCGTCTCGGGCTTCGGCGCCGAGCGATTCCTCGAGGAGGTGGAGTGGGCCACGCTGGCGTTCTTCATGGCCCTGTTCGTGCTGGTCGGCGCCCTGGTCGAGGTGGGGGTCATCGGTGACCTGGGCGAGGCCGCGGCGCACCTGATGGGCGACAACGAGCTGCTCGGGGTCACCGGCCTCCTGGTCGGCTCGGCCGCCGTCGGCGGCTTCGTCGACAACATCCCCTACACCGCCGCGATGGTGCCGATCGTGGAGCAGATGGTCGAGGCCACGCCGAGCTCGGGTGCCGAGAGTCCACTGTGGTGGGCACTGGTGTTCGGCGCGGACCTCGGCGGCAACACCACCGCGGTCGCTGCCGGCGCCAACGTCGTCGTCCTCGGCATCGCGGCGCGGTCCGGTCATCCGATCAGCTTCTGGCAGTTCACCAGGCACGGCCTGGTGATCACCGCCGCGACCCTGGCGGTCGCCTGGGTCTACGTCTGGCTGCGGTACTTCGCCCTGGCCTGACGCCGGTCCTCAGGCCGACGCCTGGCACAGGCAGAACGGATGTCCCGCCGGGTCGAGGAAGACCCGGAAGCTCGTGCCCGGCTGGACCGCGTGCTTGGTCGCGCCGAGCGCGAGGGTCGCCGCCTCGGCCTCGTCGAGGTCGTCGACGTACACGTCGAGGTGGAACTGCTGGGGCACCTCCTGGCCGGGCCACGCGGGCGGCCGATAGTCGGGGACCTGCTGGAAGCTGAGGAGCTCGCCGGGCTCGGATCCTTCGACGTCGGCCCAGTCGCCGTCGTCGGTCACGGTCCAGTCGAGCAGGGCGCCGTAGAAGGTCGCGAGGGCCTTCGGGTCGGGGCAGTCGAGAACGGTGTGTGGTGTGCGTGCGATAGCCATGTGGCCCACGGTAGAGCTTGTTCCGGACGGTTCGCGTCCGTCTATGCGGCGAGCGACCGCAGGTGGGCATCGGGGGACGTCGGCGCCCTCCGGGTCCCGTGCGGTGACGCCGGCCCGCGACAGAAAAAGACAGGCTTGACTGTTTGTTAGATGGACGAGAGGGTGGGGCGGTGACCATCACCCGGGTGCCGCAGGCCGAGCGCACCAGACTGATGCGGGCCCGGCTGCTCGAGGCCTGCGTCGAGCTGCTGGTCGAGCGTGGCTTCGCCGGGACCAGCACCACGCTGGTCTCCCAGCGGGCCGGGGTCAGTCGCGGGGCGCAGCTGCATCACTTCCCGACCAAGAACGACCTGGTCGTCGCCGCGGTGGAGCACCTCGCCGAGGCCCGTGGTGACGCGCTGCGTGCGGCCGCGACCGGGATCAGGCCGGGCCCGAAGCGGACCCGGAAGGTGCTGGAGATGCTGGCCGAGCACGTCACCTCGCCGGTGTTCACCGCCGCTCTCGAGCTCTGGGTCGCGGCGCGCACCGACCCGGTCCTGTTGGCCGCGGTGGCGCCACTGGAGCAGAAGATCGGGCGCGAGCTGCACAGCCTCACCGTGGAGCTGCTGGCCGCCGACGAGTCGCGGGCCGGCGTACGAGAGCTGGTGCAGGCCACCCTCGACCTGATGCGTGGTCTCGGCCTGGCGGCGACCCTCTCCGACGACGCCCGCCGGCGGCACCGGATCCTGGACCGCTGGGCGTGCACCCTCGACACCGTCCTGGAGGAGCCCGCATGACGCTCATCGACGAGCTGTTCGCCGACCTGTCCGCGGAGAGCCTGGACCTGCGTGCGGTGGTCGCCGAGCTGGACGAGGACGGCTGGCGTACGCCGACCCCGGCGGTCGGCTGGGAGGTGGCCACCCAGATCGCCCACCTGGCCTGGACCGACGCCGCGGTGGTGGCCGCGGCGACCGACCGGGCCGGCTGGGACCGGCTGGTGGAGCTCGCGCTCGCCGACCCGGCGCACTTCGTCGATCGCGCGGCCACCGAGCTCGCCGGCCTGCCGCCGGACGGCCTGCTGGGCCTGTGGGACGAGGGCCGCGCCGAACTCGAGGCCGCGCTGCGCGGCCTCGCGCCCGGGGAGCGGCTGGCCTGGTTCGGACCGGCGATGTCACCGGCCTCGATGGTCACCGCGCGGATCATGGAGACCTGGGCGCACGGGCTCGACGTCCGGGACGCGCTCGGGGTGCCGGTCGTCCCCACCGACCGGATCCGGCACGTGTGCCATCTGGCGGTGCGCACCCGCGACTTCGCCTTCGGCGCTCGGCGGCTGGCCGTGCCGGCCGGCGAGTTCCGGGTCGAGCTGACCGGACCCTCGGGCGCGCTGTGGACCTGGGGGCCCGAGGACGCCGAGCAGCGGGTGAGCGGGTCGGCGTACGAGTTCGCCCGCCTGGCCGCCCAGCGCATCCACCGCGCCGACACCTCGCTGCGGGCCGGCGGACCCGAGGCCGCGCGGTGGCTCGACATCGTGCAGGCCTTCGCCGGACCGGCGGGAGCGGGGCGGGCGCCTCGTGGCTAGCGCCGATCACACCACCCGGCCGATCAGGATCGGCAACTGCTCGGGCTTCTACGGCGACCGGCTCACCGCGATGCGGGAGATGCTCACCGGGGGTCCGCTGGACGTGCTCACCGGCGACTACCTCGCCGAGCTCACCATGCTGATCCTCGGCCGCGACCAGCTCGAGGACGCCTCGGTCGGCTACGCCAAGACCTTCCTGCGCCAGCTCGCCGAGTGCCTCGACCTCGCCCTGGAGCGCGGCGTGCGGATCGTCGCCAACGCCGGCGGGCTCAACCCGGCGGGCCTGGCCGAGGGGATCGGTCGGCTCGGTACCTCCGCGCTGGTCGCCTACGTCGACGGGGACGACCTGCGCGGCCGGCCTGAGGCCCCGGGTGCGCTGACCGCGAACGCCTATCTGGGCGCGTTCGGCATCGCCCGGGCACTGGATGCGGGCGCCGACGTGGTGGTCACCGGGCGGGTCACCGACGCCTCCCTGGTGATCGGTCCGGCGATCGCCCACCACGGCTGGACCCGCGCGGACCTGGACGCCCTGGCGGGCGCGACGGTGGCGGGTCACGTCGTCGAGTGCGGCGCCCAGGCCACCGGCGGGAACTTCGCCGGCTTCACCGGGCTCGATCTCTCCGCCCCCCTCGGGTTCCCGATCGCCGAGGTCGCCGCCGACGGGTCCGCGGTGATCACCAAGCATCCCGGCACCGGTGGCGCCGTCACCCCCGACACCGTGACCGCACAGCTGCTCTACGAGGTGCAGGGGCCGCTCTATCTCGGGCCCGACGTCAGCGCCGACCTGACCTCGATCCGGCTCGCCGCGCAGGGGGAGGACCGGGTCGCGATCACCGGCGTGATCGGCCAGGCTCCGCCGGCCCGGCTCAAGGTGGCGGTCAACGAGCTGGGCGGCTGGCGCAACCGCGCCGAGTTCGTCCTCACCGGACTCGACCTGGAGGCCAAGGCCGCCCTGGTGCGGGCCCAGTTGGCGCCGGTGCTCGAGGGCGTCGAGCACCGCTGGGCGACCGAGTTCGGCCCGGTCCCGACCCTGGCGACCGAGTCCCAGGCGTCGGCGCTGCTGCGGCTCGACGTCTACGCCGCGGACGCCGAGACGGTCGGCCGCGCCTTCACCGCACCGGTGATCGAGCTCGCCCTGGCGTCGTACCCGGGCTTCCACGTGACCCGGCCGCCGGAGCGGCCCACGCCGTACGGCGTCTTCCGGGCGAGGTACGTCGACCGGGACGCCGTCACCGAGACGGTGCATCTGCCGGGCGGATCGGTGGAGGCCGTCCCCGGCCCGACCGAGGTCACGAGCAGCCCGGCCACCGCCCCGCCAGCGGCCGCCCTGTCAGCCCCGCGCCGCTGGTCCGGGAACGACGAGCGCGTCCGGATCCGACCGCTCGGCGACCTGGTCTTCGCCCGCTCCGGGGACAAGGGCGGCGACGCGAACCTCGGCCTGTGGATCCCGCAGAGCCGGCCGGACGCCGCCCTCGACTGGCTCTACGACCAGGTCGACGAGGAGTTCGTCCGCGACCTGGTCCCGGGCTCGGAGGAGCTCGACCTCGACCTCCACCGGCTGCCGAACCTGCGCGGCCTCAACATCGTCCTGCACGGCTGGCTCGACCAGGGGGTGGCGCAGACCAGCCGCTTCGACCCGCAGGCCAAGGCGCTGGGCGAGTGGGTGCGCAGCCGCCGGGTCCCGATCCCCATCGACCTTGTCGAGCTGGTCGAGGAGGCGTGATGGGCGAGCTGTTCGACCTGGGTGCGGAGTTCACCCGGCGCGAGGTGACGCCGTACCTGGCGGAGTGGGAGGACGCCGGCCGGGTGCCGCGCAGCCTCCATGCGCGGGCGGCGGAGCAGGGGCTGCTCGGCCTCGGCTTCGCCGAGCAGGTCGGCGGTGAGGGCGGCACGCTGTGCGACGTGCTGGCGATGAACGAGGGCATGCTCGCCGAGGGCGCCTCCTCCGGGCTGCTGGCCGCGCTGTTCACGGCCGGCATCGCGCTCCCGCATCTGGCCGCACACGGCAGCCCCGAACTGGTCGAGCGCTACGTCCGTCCGACACTGGCGGGCGCGAGGATCGGCGCGCTCGGCGTCACCGAGCCCGATGGCGGCTCCGACGTGGCCCGGTTGCGCACCACCGCGATCCGCGACGGGGACCACTTCGTGGTCAACGGCGCCAAGACCTTCATCACCTCGGGCGTCCGGGCCGACTTCGTCACCACCGTGGTGCGGACCGGCGGCCCCGGCGCCGCCGGCCTCAGCCTGCTCGTCGTCGACGCCGACGCCCCCGGGTTCGCCGTCACCCGCGACCTTCGCAAGATGGGATGGCACTGCTCCGACACCGCCGAGCTCTCCTTCGTCGACGTCCGGGTCCCGGCGACCAACCTGGTCGGCGAGGAGGGCGCCGGCTTCGGCTACCTGGCGGAGTCGTTCGTCACCGAGCGGATCGCGCTCGCCGTCCAGGCCTACGGCATCGCCGGGCGCTCGCTCGCCCTCACCGCCGGCTACGCACGCGAGCGCGCCACCTTCGGCGCACCGTTGATCGCGCGTCAGGTCGTGCGGCACCGGCTGGTCGAGATGCACCGCCGGGTGGCGGTGGCCAGGAGCTACGCCCACGCCGTCGCGGAGCGCTACGACCGCGAGGGGTCGAGCCCGACGGCGATCGCCGAGGCCGCGCTCGCCAAGCAGACGGCCGTCGAGGCGGCGGCGTACGTCTGTGACCAGGCGGTCCAGCTGCACGGCGGCACCGGATACATGCACGGGACCGAGGTCGAGCGGCACTACCGCGACGCCCGGATCCTGCCGATCGGGGGAGGAGCCACCGAGGTGATGACGGATCTGGCGGCGTCGCTGTTGGGATACGCACCGTGAACGGGAACCGGGCGGCCATGGAGGCCCGGCTCGCCGAGCTCGATGCCGAGCACGCTAAGGCGGTGGCCGGCGGTGGCCAGAAGTACGTCGACCGGCACCATGCCCGCGGGAAGCTGCTCGCCCGGGAGCGGATCGAGCTGCTGGTCGACGAGGGCTCCGCGTTCCTGGAGCTCTCGCCGCTGGCCGGGTGGGGGTCGGACTTCGCGGTCGGCGCCTCGCTGGTCACCGGCATCGGCGTGGTCGAGGGCGTCGAGTGCCTGATCACCGCCAACGACCCGACCGTCAAGGGCGGTGCGTCGAACCCGTTCACCCTGCGCAAGGCGTTCCGGGCCAGCCAGATCGCCGCGGAGAACGGGCTGCCGACGATCAACCTGGTCGAGTCCGGCGGAGCGGACCTGATGACGCAGAAGGAGATCTTCATCCCCGGCGGCAGGATGTTCCGCGACCTGACCGTCGCCTCCGCGGACCGCCGGCCGACGATCGCGCTGGTCTTCGGCAACTCCACCGCCGGCGGCGCCTACATCCCCGGGATGAGCGATTACACGGTGATGGTGCGCGGCCAGGCGAAGGTCTTCCTCGGCGGGCCACCGCTGGTCAAGATGGCCACCGGCGAGGAGGCGGACGAGGAGTCGCTGGGCGGTGCCGAGATGCACGCCCGCACCTCGGGCCTCGCCGACTACCTGGCCGCCGACGAGGCCGATGCGATCCGGATCGGCCGACGGATCGTGGCGCGGCTGGGGCGGGGGCCGGTGTCACTTGCGTCACAGGAATCACCGGTTCACCGGCGAAACTGCCACTTCTCGACGGTTGCAACCCCCGATAAGTGCCGGTTTCACCGGTTCACCGGTGAAACCCGCCCCCGGCCCGACTTCGCCGAGCCCGACGCCGACCCCGAGGAGCTCCTCGACCTCATCCCGACCGACCTCTCCGAGCCGTTCGACCCCCGCGAGGTGATCGCGAGGATCTGCGACGGGGTCGGCCCGGGCAACGGCGCGGTCTTCGACGAGTTCAAGCCGCTCTACGGCCCCAGCCTGGTCACCGGATGGGCGCAGCTGCACGGCCGGCAGATCGGCATCCTGGCCAACGCGCAGGGAGTGCTGTTCAGCCAGGAGGCGCAGAAGGCGACCCAGTTCATCCAGCTGGCCAACCAGATCGACGTGCCGCTGCTCTTCCTGCACAACACCACCGGCTACATGGTCGGCACCGAGTACGAGCAGGGCGGCATCATCAAGCACGGCGCGATGATGATCAACGCGGTCTCGAACTCGACGGTGCCGCATCTGACCGTGATCATCGGCGCCTCCTACGGCGCCGGCAACTACGGCATGAACGGGCGCGCCTACGATCCGCGCTTCTGCTTCACCTGGCCGAACGCGAAGTCGGCGGTGATGGGGCCGGCGCAGCTGGCCGGTGTGCTCTCCCTCGTCTCGCGTGCCTCCGCGGAGGCGAAGGGCCAGCCGTACGACGAGGAGGCGGATGCCCAGATGAGGGCGTTCGTGGAGGGTGCCGTCGAGGAGGCGAGCCTGCCGTTCGCGCTCTCCGGGATGGTCTACGACGACGGCGTCATCGACCCGCGAGACACCCGGACGGTGCTCGGCATCTGCCTCTCGGTGATCGCCGGTCGCCCGACCGCGGGCACGAGCCGATTCGGGGTGTTCCGGCCATGACCGACGAGCTGACCGGACCGACCGGGCTGATCGGGCGGCTGCTGGTCGCCAACCGGGCCGAGATCGCGAGCCGGATCTTCCGCACCTGCCGCCGGCTCGGCATCGAGACGGTCGCGGTCCACAGCGATGCGGATGCCGACCTGCCCTATGTCGCCGAGGCCGACCATGCGGTCCGTCTCCCGGGGAACAGCCCGGCGGAGACCTACCTGCGCGGCGACCTGCTCGTCGATGCCGCCCGCCGGACCGGCGCGGATGCGGTCCATCCGGGCTACGGCTTCGGCTCCGAGAGCGCCCCGTTCGCCGCGGCGGTCGAGGCGGCCGGGCTGACCTGGGTGGGGCCGACCCCGGAGTCGATGGCCGCGATGGGATCCAAGATCGAGGCGAAGCGGATCATGGCGGCGGCCGGCGTACCGATCCTGGAGGCCCCGCCCAACCCCGGCCCGGCCGACTTCCCGCTCCTCGTCAAGGCGAGCGCCGGCGGCGGCGGTCGCGGCATGCGGATCGTCCGCGACGCCGGCCTCCTGGCCGGTGAGCTCGCCGCCGCGCGGGCCGAGGCGGCTGCCGCGTTCGGCGATGGCCGTGTCTTCTGCGAGCCGTACGTCGAACGGGCCCGACACGTCGAGGTGCAGGTGCTCGGCGACGGCCACGGCGAGGTGCTGGTGCTCGGCGAGCGGGACTGCTCGCTCCAGCGTCGGCACCAGAAGGTGCTCGAGGAGTCGCCCGCGCCGGGCCTGAGCGAGGAGACCAGGTCGGCGCTGCACCGGGCCGCCGGCGCCGCCGCGGCCTCGCTCTGCTACCGCGGCGCAGGCACGGTGGAGTTCCTCTACCACCCGGTCACCGCCCGGTTCTGGTTCCTGGAGATGAACACCCGCCTCCAGGTGGAGCATCCGGTCACCGAGCTCGTCCACGGCGTGGACCTGGTCGAGTGGCAGCTGCGGGTCGCCGAGGGTGGCCGACTGCCACGCCGGGAGCACCCGGCGGACGGCCACGCGATCGAGGTCCGGCTCTACGCCGAGGACCCGGCCGCCGACTATCGACCGCAGTCCGGCGTGCTCACCCGGTTCGAGATCCCGGAGTCGCCGGGGATCCGGGTGGACGCCGGCTACGCGGCCGGCAGCACGGTGAGCACCTTCTACGACGCGATGCTGGCCAAGGTGATCGCCCACGGCGACACCCGCGCCCAGGCGGTACGCCGCCTGCTCGGCGCCCTGCGCCGAGCGCGGATCGGCGGCCTGGTGACCAATCGCGAGCAGCTGATCGACGCGCTCGGCTCGCCGGCGTTCGCGGCCGGGGACGTCTCCACCGCGCTGCTCGGCGAGCGGGACCCCACCGTGGTCCGGACCGACGCCGGCGCACCGATCGCCGCCGCCCTCGCGCTCGCCGAGCGGACCCGGGCGCGTCGAGCCGTGCAGCGCGGCATCCCGGTGGCCTGGCGCAACGTGGTCTCGCAACCTCAGCGCACCGAGTTCGAGGAGCATCCGGTCGTCGAGTGGTACGGCACCCGCGACGGCTACCTGGTCGACGGCGCGGAGGTGATCGACGCGGCCCCGGACCGGGTCGTGCTGGCGCGCGACGGTGTGCGGACGACGTACGAGGTGGCGATCGACGCCACCGGGACCCTCGTCGAGGTGGACTCGCCGGTCGGCCACACCCGGTTGGTCCGTCGGCCGCGCTTCGCCGACCCGAGCGCGGTGATGGCTCCGGGCAGTCTGGTGGCGCCGATGCCGGGGACCGTGGTGAGCGTCGCGGTCGCCGTCGGCGACCGGGTCGAGGCCGGCCACCCGCTGCTGGTGCTGGAGGCGATGAAGATGCAGCACACCGTGAGCGCGCCGACCGGCGGCGTGATCGCCGCGGTCGCGGTGGAGCGCGGCCGACAGGTCGCCGCGGGAGAGACCCTCATCGTGATCGAGGAGTGAGGAAATGATGTCCACGACCACCGCGTTCAGCGAGCCCGAGGAGCGGGTGGCGCTACGCGAGTCGGTGGCGCGCCTGGCCGGCGGCTACGGCCAGGAGTACGTGATCGCCAAGGCGAAGGCCGGCGAGAAGACCACCGAGCTGTGGCAGGAGATGGGCCGGGCGGGATTCCTCGGCGTCAACATCGCCGAGGAGTACGGCGGCGGTGGGGGCGGCATGGCCGACCTGGCTGCCGTCCTCGAGGAGGCCGCCGCCGCGGGGGCGCCGCTGCTCATGATGGTGGTCTCGCCGGCGATCTGCGGCTCGATCATCGGCCGGTGCGGCACCGAGGAGCAGCGGCGGCGCTGGCTGCCCGGCATCGCCGACGGGTCGCTGCTGATGGCGTTCGGCATCACCGAGGCCGACGCCGGGTCGAACTCGCACGCGATCACCACCACCGCCACCCGGGACGGCGACGGCTGGGTGCTGAACGGGCAGAAGACGTTCATCTCCGGCGTGGACGAGGCCTCCTGCGTGCTGATCGTCGCCCGCACCGCGGATGCGAGGACCGGCCGGCTGAAGCCGGCGCTGTTCGTGGTCCCGACCGATGCCGACGGGTTCAGCAGGCAGCCCATCCCGATGTCGTGGCAGGCGCCGGAGAAGCAGTTCACCCTCTTCCTCGATGACGTCCGGGTGCCGGCCACCGCGCTGGTCGGTGACCCCGAGAGCGCCGAGGGCGGACTGTGGCAGCTCTTCGCCGGGCTCAACCCGGAGCGGATCATGGGCGCCGCGCTGTCCTGCGGGATGGCGCGCTATGCGCTCGGTCGGGCGGTCGAGTACGCCAAGACCCGGTCGGTGTGGGGATCGCCGATCGGCGTACACCAGGGCATCGCGCACCCGCTGGCCAAGGCGAAGGTCGAGCTCGAGCAGGCCCGGCTGCTGTGGCAGAAGGCGGCAGCGCTGTGCGATGCCGGCGACGACTTCGGCGCCGGCGAGTACGCCAACATGGCCAAGTACGCCGGCGGCGAGGTCGCGTGTGTCGCCACCGACCTCGCCGTTCACACCCACGGTGGCAACGGGCTGACCGAGGAGTACGGGCTGGCCAACATGATGGTGGCCGCCCGGCTCGGTCGGATCGCCCCGGTCAGCCGGGAGATGATCCTCAACTTCGTCGCGATGCACACCCTCGGCCTGCCGAAGTCCTATTGACCGGACTGGCCGAACCGACCGGACTGGCCGAACCGACCGGACTGGCCGGGCCCGGTGGAGGATCTCGATCGTCACTTGTGACGATCGAGATCCGGGGTCGACCGCGCTACTGACCGACTCGACCGCGCTATCGACCGACTCGACCGTCATTTCGACCGACTCGGCCTATCGGGGGAGGCCCTTCGGCGGCTGTGGCTCGTCGATCACGACGGTGGAGACGATCTTGTCGGCGAAGGTCTGCCGCTTGGCGTCCCACAGCGGCCACAGGTAGCCGATGTAGAAGACCGCCCCGTCCACCACGTGCAGGATCTGGCGACCGAAGGCGAGCCAGCCGCCGACCGGCTGCAGGGTGGCCTCGCGGACGAGCTTGATCCCCACCCAGCCCTTGCCGAGGGTGTAGCCGGTGCGACCCTGCCGGACGCAGTAGTTCCAGATCTGGAAGACGACCGAGCCGATGCCCGCCGCGATCATCACGATCAGGCCGACCGCGAAGACCGCGCCGTTGCTGACGCTCGCCTCCGTCACCGATCCGGTGGCGTCGGTGCGCGTCTCCATCCCGGCGAACATGATCACCATGCCGACGACGATGGGGATCAGGAAGATCAGCGAGACCAGGTAGTCGAGCAGGAAGGCGCCGACCCGGCGGCCCCAGGAGGAGTACGCCGGAGTGCCCCATCCCGGTTGGCCGTAGGGCTGTTGTCCATAGGGCTGTTGGGCGTACTGGGGCTGCCCGTACTGGGGCTGTCCGTAGGGGGATTGGCCGTACTGGGGTTGGCCGTAGGGCTGACCGTACGGGGGCGGGTTCTGGCCGGACTGGCCGGACGGGTCGTGCGGGGAACCGGGTGGTGGGCCGTAGTTGGACATGTCTTCCTCGCAGGTCGGGGACGGTCGGTGTGCCGCCAGCGATGCCGCTGGGCGACGCCGCCTGCGAGTACGCTGAGGCATGTGGCCGGTGTGATGCAAGCGGTGGACCGGGCCCAGCGCCGGATCCCTCCGGTCGCCTTCGTGCTCGGCGTCATCTACAAGTTCTTCGACGATCAAGGCAACTATCTCGCCGCGATCGTGACCTACTACGCCTTCATCGCGATCTTCCCGCTGCTGCTGCTCGGCTCGTCGATCCTCGGCTTCGTGCTCCAGGACAATGCCCATCTCCAGGACGAGCTGCTCGACTCGGCGCTCAGCCAGTTCCCGATCATCGGCGACTCGCTGGGCCGTCAGGAGCTGACCGGTTCGACGGCCGGCATCGTGGTCGGCGCGATCACCGCCCTGTACGGCGCGATGGGGCTCGGCCAGGCGATCCAGAACACCGTCAACACCGCCTGGTCGGTGCCGCGCAACAGCCGTCCCAACCCGTTCCTGCTCCGGTTGCGCAGCCTGGTGCTGTTGGCCACCGCAGGAGTCGCCGTCCTCGGCGTCTCGATCCTGTCCACGCTGTTCGGCTCGACCAACGCCTTCGGCGCCCAGGCCGACAAGGCGACCCGATGGCTGTTGGTCATCGGCACCATCGCCATCGTCACCGCGATGTTGACCGTGCTCTTCCGGCTGGCCACCACCCGGGAGCACTCGCTGCGCAACGCGCTGCCCGGCGCCTTCGCCTTCGCGCTGATGTGGCAGCTGCTGCAGTACCTCGGGACGGTCTATGTGGAGCGGGTGATCAAGGCGACCAGCGGAATGAACGGGACCTTCGCGCTGGTCCTCGGCCTGATGGGCTTCATCTACATCGCCGCGGTGATGGGCGTGCTCTCCATCGAGGTCAACGTGGTCGTCGCGCGCCATCTGTGGCCGCGGGCCCTGCTGACCCCGTTCACCGACCGGGTGGACCTGACCGAGGCCGACCGGCGGGCGTACGCCGGCTATGCGCTGATGCAGCGGCACAAGGGCTTCGAGACGGTGGCGGTGACCTTCGACGGCCGCGACGGGCACACCCACGAGATCGTGATGGACCCCTCCTGGCTGCAGAAGGCGACCCGCAAGCTCCAGGTCAGACCGCGCGACCAGCTGGGAGAGAAGCTGCCGGCCGATCCCGAGGCGCCGCCGGCCGGGTTCGCGCCCGAGCCGGGCGGCGCCGCGGCCGAGCCCACGCCCAGTCCACGCGATGAGCTGGACTCCCCGGACAACGACGCGTTCACCCGTCCGGTCAGGGTGGTGCGGCGCGGCCATCTGCGCGGCGTACCCAACGAGCCGGAGGAGAGCCCCGCGCCGCCGACCGGTCCGCCGCCGGCCACTCGACCGGATCGCGCGGAGCCGGATCATGGGGAGTCCGGCGAGCCGCCGCGAGGCTCGGCGCGACGCTGACGGGGTCGTCGCCGGTGACGGACGCTCGGTCGCGGCGTGGTCGGAGCGCGACGTGAAAGCGCCGCGAAGCCGGGTGAAAGTCGGCTGAAGGTGTGCTGAAACCGCTCGCTCCTAGCGTTGCCGGTGAAGCGTTCGATGCGCGACCACCGACGAGGAGCCAGCATGTCCACCACCGCGAGTTCTACCGCCACCGGCGACGACACCGGCAGCGGCGCGTCGTCGCGCACCTACCGATCGCTGCGAGCGGCGTGGATCCCGCTGGCGGCACTCTGCCTGGCCTTCTTCGTCGAGATGGTCGACAACACCCTGCTCTCGATCGCGCTGCCCACCATCGGGCGTGACCTCGGCAGTGGCACCACCGCGCTGCAGTGGGTGACCGGTGCGTATTCGCTGACCTTCGGCGGCCTGCTGCTCACCGCCGGCTCGATCGCCGACCGGTTCGGCCGGCGTCGAGTGCTCCTGGTGGGACTGGCGGCGTTCGGCCTGATCTCGCTGTGCGTGGTGGCCGTGCACAGCTCGGGTGAGCTCATCGCCCTGCGTGCCGCCCTCGGCATCGCCGCCGCGGCGATGGCGCCGATCACCAACTCGCTGGTCTTCCGGCTCTTCGACGACAAGGGCCTGAGGATGCGCGCCATCACCGTGATGATGGTGGTCGGCATGTCCGGGTTCATCCTCGGTCCGGTGCTCGGCGGCACGGCACTCGCCCACGTCAGCTGGGAGTGGCTGCTGGTGGTCAACGCCCCGATCGCGCTGATCGCGTGCCTCGGCGTCCGGTTCGGTGTCGCCCCGGATCGCCGCGAGGACCTGACCCACGATGTCCTCGACCTGCCCGGTGCGGCGCTGAGCGTGCTCACCATCGGCCTGGCCTGCTACGCCGCGACCTCCGGTGTCGACTACGGCTGGAGCTCCGTCGTCACCCTCGGCTCGATCCTCGGCGCCGTGCTCGCCGCGATCGGATTCGTCTGGCACGAGCGTCGTACGGCGTCGCCGATGCTCGACATCCGTCTCTTCTCCAACGGCACCGTGCGCGGTGCCACGATCGCCCAGGCCGGTACGGCGATCGCGATGGCCGCGGTCATGTTCGGGCTGGTGCTGCACTTCCAGTACGCCTACGGCTGGTCGCCGGTGCGCGCCGGCCTGGCGAACCTGCCGATGATCACCACGATGCTGCTGGCCACCCCCTTCTCCGAAGGACTGATCCGGCGCTACGGCCACCGGATCGCCTGCCTCGTCGGGGCGGTGCTGCTCGCCTGCGGGGTCGGCGGGCTCGCCTGGGGCGTCGAGCACGGCTACCTGGTGATCGTGATCGCGATGGTGGTGATGACCGTCGGTCTGCGCACGGTGATGACGATCTGCGCGGTCGCGCTGGTCGACGAGATGCCGGAGAACCGCACCTCCATCGGGGCGGCCCTCAACGACACCGCGCAGGAGGTCGGCACCAGCCTGGGCACGGCGTTGGTGGGCACGCTGATCGCCGCGCTGGTCACCGCCGAGCTGCCCGCCGGCACCTGGAGCAGCACGCTGGTCGCCTCGTTCTTCCACGGTGAGCGGATCGCCTACGGGGTGATCGCCGGGGTCGTCGGCGTGGTCGCGGTGCTGGGTGCGTTGACCCTCACCGACTCCCGCAGCGCCGAGGAGGCCCACTGACGACCGCGGACCACCCGCCCGTCGTCCCGGCCAGCTCGGACCCTTCTCCTCGAGCCCGAACCTCGGCCGGCACCCTCGGGTAGGCAGGAACGTCTTTGCAGTGGCAGGGTGCCGTCCATGACCGAGCTCGTGCACCTCGACGTCGCCGCCGGAGTCGCCACCATCACCCTCGACTCGCCGGGCAACCGCAACGCGCTCTCCGCGCAGCTGGTCACCGAGCTGTTCGCGGCGCTGCGGTGTGTCGACAAGGACGACTCCCGGGTGGTGGTGCTCCGCGCCGAGGGGAGGGCGTTCTGCGCCGGCGCGGACCTGAGCGAAGCGGCCACCATCGGGATGGAGGAGGGCACCCGCCAGATCGTGGCGCTGCAACGGGCCCTGCTGACCCTGGGCAAGCCCGTGGTCGCGCGGGTGCAGGGGCCGGCGCGAGCGGGCGGCGTGGGGCTGGTCGCCGCCGCCGACATCGCCATTGCCGCCGACTCGGTCAGCTTCGCCCTGACCGAGGTCCGCCTCGCGCTGGCGCCGGCCGCGATCTCGTTGACTCTGCTGCCCCGGCTGGACCCGCGCGCGGCGTCGTACGCGATGCTCACCGGCGAGCCCTTCGATGCCGCCCGCGCCGCCGAGATCGGGCTGATCACCACCGCCGTGCCCGACGATCGGCTCGACACCGAGGTCGACCGTGTCGTCGCCGCGCTGGCGGCGGGAGCGCCCCAGGGCCTGCGGGAGACGAAGCGGCTGCTGGTCAGGGAGACCGTCGCTCGGATCGACGCCCAGGGCGACGACGTCGCCCAGCTCTCCGCCCGGCTGTTCGGCTCCGCGGAGGCCCGGGAGGCGATGCTGGCCTTCCTGGACCGGAAGAAATAGTCGGGCCGCTGGGCAACCATCGCCCCGGCTCGGCCGGTGATGGCAGGTATGACCGCTCAAGCACCGAGTCTGGTGCCCGTGACTCCTCGGGAGGCGACGGTGGAGTTCGACGAGTTCGTCGGCGCTCGCTCCGGCGCCCTGCTGCGTACGGCGTACCTGCTCACCCGTGACCACGGACTCGCCGAGGACCTGTTGCAGACGGCGCTCTCCAAGGCCTGGTTCGCCTGGGGACGGATCCAGGGCGAGCCGGAGCCGTACGTGCGCAAGGTGCTGGTCAACACCTACGCCAGTTGGTGGCGCCGCAAGTGGAACGGCGAGCATGCCACCGACGAACTGCCCGACCGGGGCGTCGCGCACCCCGAGGAGGGCGCCCACGACCTGTGGACCGCGCTCGGTCGGCTGCCACGCCGACAGCGGGCGGTGGTGGTGCTCCGCTACTTCGACGACCTCACCGAGGCCGAGACCGCCCGTCTGTTGGGCTGCTCGGTCGGCACGGTGAAGTCCCAGGCGTCCAAGGCGCTCGCCAAGCTCCGTATCGATCCCGCTCTCACCAGCGAGGTGAACTGACATGCCCACCCTCGAGGACCTGCGCACCCAGTTGGCCGAGCGTGCCGAGATCGACACCGCCCTGCCCACCCGCGCCGGTGACGTACGACGCCGGGTCGGCCGCCTCCGTGCCCGTCGGCGCGCCGGGGCCGCCGGGGTGCTTGCCGCCGTGGTGGCGGTGGCCGGAGCGGTGGTCTGGATGCCGCGCGACCACGGCGCTGAGCCTCTCGCCGGTCATGCGCTGGCCGAGCATGTCGAGGTCCTCGGGCTCGACTACCAACTCTCGACCACCGAGCAGAGCGATCCGGGTCAGAAGAAACTCTCGGTCACGTTGCCGAAGTCCGACCGAGAGCAGGTGGTCGCCCTTGCGGCGACGGATCTCGACGGTGGGCGAGCGACGCTGGCGGTGGACGGTGAGGACACCGACCGCATCATCTCCGCCAGCGCGCTCGACGCCCCGGTGAGCGTCGACTCCTCGAAGCAGACCCTGACGGTCACCGTGCGTGGCGCCGGCCCGGACGCGGTGGTCGGGGTAGCCGTCTACCGTCGCTCCGACGTTGCCGCACAGGGAATCGCCGGCAAGAGCCGAGTCTTCCCGAGGACCGTCGGCGACGCGAGACTCGTCAACGGTGCGTGGTCGACCGGTTCGAGCGCAACGGTGACGGTCGACGGCGCCGACAAGGTGCGCCGGATCGCATACTCCTGCATCCAGCCCGCCGGCCGAACCCGGGTATGGCTGCGGTTCACGATCGACGGCAAGCCGGAGGGCGGCATGCAGTGCGACACGCTGACCAAGGGCGAGAACGTCGCGACGACGTACGGCGAACGCGCCGGCGACTCCTATCTGTCGGACGCGCTCACGACCCCGGGCACGCATGTGATCCGCGTCGACACCGCCACCGGCTATCGCGCCTCCGCCAAGCGGGTCCACCTACCGGACACGGAGATCGGGGTCGCTGGCTATACCGGTGCGGCGACAGTCGCAGTAGGCGGACTCCGGATCGACCGGGTGACGGAGTTCGACGGACAACGGTGGACGGTGGCGCGGGTCGTTCCCATCGCCGAACGGACCGATCGGTTTTCCACCACGCTCAAGCAGAGCGCCGAGAACCGGGCACTGGGTGTGGCGCTGAGTCCGAACTCGGCGGTGGATCAGCGGATCACCGCGGTGAGCAGTGGGTCGAGGTTCCCGGAGGGATCCAGCGAGATGATCCGCCTCAACGGGGTGCCGTCCTGGGAAGGTGGTGGCCCGGGCCAGATGCTGCTGGCTGGCGACCCCTACACGATCTCGCTCTCGCAGGAGGCCGATCAGACGAAGAAGAAGACCTTCGGCGGCGCGTTGGTGATCTACCGGCGGCTGGACTGACGGCTGGACTGACGGCTGGACTGGCCCGCAGGGGTTGGCCTCGAGGTTGCGGCCCCGCGTGACAGGGCCAGGCCGGACCTTCGGCGGCGCGATCATTCCGTATCGGCGGTCGGGTGACGCGGCGCGGGCGCGCGCATTCGGCAAGGTATGCGGCCCGACAGGCACTTCCCGGGTGGAACTCCACTGGGGAAGTGCCGATTCGGCTGCATACCTTGCCGAACCGTCGCCGGCCGCAACCGTCGCCGGCCCCCGCACCTTGCCGAACCGTCGCCGCCCAACCCGACCGGGTAGAGTTGGGCGCCTTGTCGTCGCCGACCTCGGCGGGTGGCACGTCCGGTCCGGTTCCTGGGGGAGCAGCAAGCCTTGAGTGACGAGGTGGTCGAGCGCGAGATCGCGCGCGAGCAGGAGTTCGTGGACCGGGTCTACGCCCAGCTCGAGGTGTCGGCGAAGGCGGCGCAGAGCCTGGCGCGGGAGGGTCACGCCCGGGGTGGGCTCGGGCACGAGGGCGGTCTCGTCGAGCGGGACGCCATGGTCTTCCAGGCGGCCCGGCGGATCGCCCAGCTCGATGCCGCCCACGAGGGCCTGGTCTTCGGCCGGCTCGACCTCGATCCCGACCTCGATCCCGAGCCGCGCTACGTCGGCCGGATCGGACTGCGCGACGCGGACCGCGACTCGCTGCTGATCGACTGGCGCGCGCCGGCCGCGGCGGTCTTCTACCAGGCCACCGCGCTGGAGCCGCGGCACGTCATCCGGCGTCGGGTGCTGCGCTCCGACGGCCAGCAGGTGGTGGGGGTCGAGGACGAGCTGCTCGACGCCGAGGCCGCCCAACGCGTCGAGCAGACCGGCGGAGCAGCGCTGCCGATCATCGGCGAGGGCGCCCTGATGGCGCAGCTCTCCCGCGCCCGGGACCGTCAGATGCACTCCATCGTGGCCACCATCCAGGCCGAGCAGGACAAGGCGATCCGCGCACCCGGCAAGGGCGTGACCCTGATCAGCGGTGGCCCCGGGGTGGGCAAGACGGTGGTCGCGCTGCATCGGGCGGCGTACCTGCTCTACACCGACCGCCGCCGCTACGAGTCCGGTGGCGTCCTGGTGGTGGGGCCGTCGGGCGTCTTCATGCGCTACATCGAGCGGGTGCTGCCCAGTCTCGGCGAGACGGCCGTCGCGCTGCGCTCGCTGGGCGAGGTGGTCGACGGGGTCCGCAGCACCCGTCGCGACGAGCCCGCGGTCGCGGCGATCAAGGGCTCGGCCCGGATGGCGGAGCTCCTTCGTCGTACGGCGCGCCAGCAGGCGCCCGGCTCGCCGGGCGAGTTCCGCATCTTCTACCGCGACGACGTCCTCGCGCTCGACCGCGGGCGGCTCGGTCAACTGCGCCGTCAGCTGATGGGCCAGGGCCGCCGCAACCAGCAGCTGCGCCGGGTGCCCGGTGCGCTGCTGGACCTGCTGTGGCGCCAGGTCCGCTCCGACCGCGGTCGGGAGCGCGGGCGCGAGGCGTTCGAGGACGAGCTGCTCGGCACCGACTCCTTCCTCGACTTCGTCGCCGGCTGGTGGCCGCCGCTGAGCGCCACCGAGGTCCTCGGCTGGCTGCGCGACCCGGCCTTCCTCGGCCGGGTCGGCGACGGCGTCCTCACCCCCGAGGAGCAGAAGGTGCTGCTCGGCTCCTGGATCGGTCGCGCCGAGGACGATCTCTCGGTCGACGACGTGGCCCTGCTCGATGAGCTGCGCTATGCCATCGGCGACGTGCCCGAGAGGCCGGCCGACGAGCGCGACCAGGACGCCGGCGGCATCGACGTCGCCGAGCTGCTCACCGCCGCCGATCGGGAGTACGGCGGCGGCCGGTCCTGGTCGCCGCCGACCTACCGCATCGACGACGACCCGTACGCCCACGTGCTCATCGACGAGGCCCAGGACCTCACCCCGATGCAGTGGCGGATGGTCGGCCGACGGGGCCGGACCGCCTCCTGGACCATCGTCGGCGACCCGGCACAGTCCTCCTGGCCGGTCCCGGCCGAGGCTGAGGCGGCGCGTGAGGCGGCCCTGGAGGGCAAGCCGGTGCACCGGTTCCACCTGTCGACCAACTATCGCAACAGCGCCGAGATCTACGCCTTCGCCGCCGGGTACGCCGAGCGCGTCGGCCTGCGTGCCGACCTCCCGACGGCGGTGCGTTCGACCGGCGTCGAGCCCGACGTGCGCCGGCCGGTGGGCTCCTTCGAGAGCGCCACCCGCGAGGCCGTCGCCGAGCTCGCCGGGAAGGTCGCCGGCACCGTCGGCGTCGTCGTGCCGGCCGCCCGTCGTGCCGAGGTGAACGGCTGGCTGGCCTCCTGGCCGGAGTTCGCCGCCGACGCTCCCTCGGCGCCGACCGCGGCGGCCGACCCGACCCGACCGCCGTCCGGCGAGGACCGGATCGTGGTGCTGACCGGTCTCGACACCAAGGGCCTGGAGTTCGACGCCATCCTCGTGGTCGACCCCGGTGGCATCGAGGAGGAGTCGCCGACCGGCGCCGCGACGCTGTACGTCGTCCTCACCCGCGCCACCCAGCTGCTCACCGTGCTCGCCCGCTGACCGGGATCCGACCGGGGCCGGGCGGGATCTGACCGGGATCTGACCGGGATCTGATAGGGCGCGCTGCGGCCGCGTCGGCCCGATTAGGCTCGGCCCATGAGCCAGACCGCCCCCCAGGACGTGCAGCGTGCGATCGAGGAGATCACCGGGCACGAGGCGTGGGCGATCATCCGCCGCTCCAGCAGGGCCGGCGATCGCGACACCGTCGGCGTGCTCGGCGGTCGACGTTGGGTGGCCTCCTCGCTGCTCGACGTACCGCTCGAGGAGGGCGCGCCGCAGGCCGGCAAGGTCGCCGACCGGCTGCTCGCCGTGCCGTTCAGGCAGGTGGCCGAGCGCGGCTTCGAGGCGCACGACGACGGTACGCCGCTGGTCGTGGTCGACATCGAGACCGAGCGGGAGTTCAGCGTCGCCGAGGTGATCGAGGCGCTGCCCGACGTCGAGGTCGCCTTCACCGACCGGGGCGGCTTCGAGACCGACGACCACGCCTACGCCGAGGTGGTCAAGACGATCATCAACGACGAGATCGGCCAGGGCGAGGGCGCCAACCTGGTGGTCGGCCGGCACTACCGGGCCACGGTGGCCGACTGGGACCACACCCGGGCGCTCACCGTGCTGCGTCGGCTGCTCGAGCGTGAGCGCGGCGCCTACTGGACCTACTGCTTCTTCACCGGCGACCGCTACCTGATCGGTGCCAGCCCGGAGCGGCACGTCAGCGTGCACGGCGCCCCGGACGGTGCGCACGTGCGGATGAACCCGATCAGCGGCACCTTCCGGCTGCCGCAGGACGTGCCGGCCCAGGTCTCGGCCGGCACCGACCCGAACGCGCTCGCGCTCAAGCGGCAGCTGCTGGACTTCCTCGCCGACGAGAAGGAGATCTACGAGCTCTTCATGGTCGTCGACGAGGAGCTGAAGATGATGTGCGACCTGTGCGCCGGCGGCGGCCAGGTGCTCGGCCCGTTCCTGAAGCCGATGTCGCGGCTGATCCACACCGAGTACCTGCTGGCCGGCCGCTCGACCCGCGATCCGCGCGAGATCCTGCGTGACACCATGTACGCCGCGACCGTGACCGGGTCTCCGGTGGAGAACGCCTGCCGGCTGATCAAGAAGTACGAGGCCGAGGGCCGCGGCTACTACGGCGCCGCGCTGGCGATCCTCGGCCGGGACGCCACCGGCGAGCCGGTGGTGGACAGCCCGATCGTGATCCGCAGCGCCGACGTCGACCTCGACGGCCGGCTCAAGGTGACCGCCGGGGCCACCCTGGTGCGCGACTCCGACCCGGACTACGAGGTCGCCGAGACCCACGCCAAGGCGGGTGGCATCCTGGCCGCCTTCGGGCTGGTCCCGCGCGCGGCGGAGCAGCGTCTGGACGTCTCCGAGCTGGTCAGCGACGAGGACGTCCTGCTCGCCCTGAACGCGCGCAACCGGCGGCTCTCGTCGTTCTGGCTGGCCGATCAGGGCGGCGGGGAGCCGGACCCGCGGCTGGCCGGCAAGCACGTGGTCATCCTGGATGGCGAGGACGACTTCGTCCGGATGCTGCGCCACCTGCTGCGGGTGATGGGCATGTCGTCGGCGGTGGTGCGGCACGAGGACTACGCGCCGGGTGCCTTCGACGGCGCCGACCTGGTCATCGTCGGGCCCGGCCCCGGCGACCCGCGCGACGACGGAGACGCGAAGATGGCGCGGCTGCGGGCCGCGGTCGCCGAGCTCTTCGAGACCGGGCAGCCCTTCGTGGCCGTCTGCCTGGGGCACCAGGCGCTGTGCCATCGGCTCGGCATCGACCTGACCTACAAGGACATCGTCTTCCAGGGCACGCAGTCGCCGGTCAGCCTGCCGGCGGTGACCGGGTCGAGGCGCACCGAGCGGGTCGGCTTCTACAACACCTTCGTCGGCCGGGTCGGCGACGAGGCCCAGGCGGCCGCCCTGGCCGCGGCCGGGGTGCGTCTCGACGCCGACCCCGGGACCGGTGACATCAACGGCCTGGCCGGGCCGCACTACGTCGGCATCCAGTTCCATGCCGAGTCGATCCTGACCGAGCATGGCTTCGACCTGTTGCACGACGCGATCTGCAGACTGCTCCTGGCCGAGACCGACGGCGACTGACCGGCTCTGTTGCGGGGCCGGGGGGTGGTGGTGGTCGACCACCACGACTCCTACACCCACAACCTCACCCACCTGATCGCGGGCGTGACCGGTGAGCTGCCGGCGGTGGTGCAGCACGACGAGGCAGGCGCCGCCGACCTGGCCGGGTTCACCCACGTCGTACTCTCACCCGGGCCGGGGCACCCGGCGCGCCGGCGCGACTTCGCGCTGGGGACCGGGCTGCTGCGCGCCGCCGCGACCCCGATCCTGGGCGTCTGCCTCGGCATGCAGGGACTGGTGACGGCGTACGGCGGCCGGGTCGACCGCACCCGTCCGGCGCACGGCGAGGTCGCCTCGGTGAGCCATCGCGGTCTGGGGGTCTTCGCCGGCATCCCCACGCCGTTCGCCGCGGTGCGCTACCACTCGCTGGCGGCGGTCGAGGTCCCGGCCGAGCTCGAGGTCACGGCACGCAGCGAGGACGGGGTGGTGATGGGGGTGCGTCACCGGCTGCGTCCGCTCGAGGGCGTGCAGTTCCACCCCGAGTCCGTCGCGAGCGAGTACGGCGACCGGCTGATCGCGAACTTCCTGGAGCTCCGGTGAGCGGGCGGGTCGCGATCTTCGGTGGCCGGCGGTGGGAGCTGGCCCCGGGGGAGACCTCGCTGAGCTTCGACGCCACCCGCCGCGAGGTACGCCGCCACCGCGACGGCTGCTCGGAGATCGTCGGCGACGACATCTGGACGGTGCTCGGGGAGCAACTGGCCGGCGGCGCCACCGCGATCGGCTATCTCGGCTACGCCTGTCGACCCGACCTGCCGGCGTTGAGCGGGGGCGACCGACCGGGGATGCCCGACGCGGTGCTGCTGCTCACCCACCGGCCGGGCCGAGCGGTGAGCTCCGCCGAGGCCACTCGGCGCCGGCCCGCGCCGCCTGCCCCGCCCGAGGCGTCGGAGGCGTCGAGGCCGCCGGCCTGGTACGCCGACGCCTTCGCCGCGGTGCAGGAGGCGCTGCACGCGGGGGAGACCTACGAGACCAACCTGACCTACCGGATCGAGGTCGCCTCCACCGCCGACCCCGAGGAGGTCTTCGGTCGGTTGTGCGCGACCAGCCCCGCGCCGTACGCCGGCTATCTCGGCCACGACGTCGACGGAGCCCGGGTGTGGCTGACCGGCAGCAGCCCGGAGCGGTTCGCCCTGATCGAGGACGGCTGGATCCAGACCAAGCCGATCAAGGGCACCACGCCGCGTGCCGCGGACACGACCGAGGACGCGGCCAACGCCGCGCTGCTCCTCACCGACCCCAAGCTGCGCAGCGAGAACCTGATCGTCACCGACCTGCTCCGCAACGACCTGGCGATCTGCTGCGCGGCCGGCACCGTCACGGTGCCGCGGCTGATGGCGGTGGAGTCCTATGCGAGCGTGCACCAGCTCGTCACCACGGTCCACGGCCGACTGAGCCCGGGCGTCACGCCGACCGCCGCGGTGCGAGCGCTCTTCCCGCCCGGCTCGATGACCGGCGCCCCGAAGCTGCGCACGATGGAGTTGATCGGCCGGGTGGAGCCCGGGCCGCGTGGTCCGTACGCGGGCGTCTTCGGCACGTTGAGTGCCGACGCCGCCGATCTGGGGGTGGTGATCAGGACGGCCGTCACCGCCGGCGACGGCCGCTGGCAGGTGGGCACCGGCGGTGGGATCACCGTCGCCTCGGGCCTCGAGGGCGAGTGGGCCGAGACCTGGTGGAAGGCCGAGCGGGTCCTCGCGGCCCTGGCCGCGGGCGAGGATGTTCCCGTGTGTTAACCGGGAGTCGTTGGCCGGCGCCCGCACGTCGTAATACCGTTGAGCCGATGGCTACCCCAGACGAACTCGCCAACCCGCAGGTCATCGTGCTCTTCGGTGCGACCGGAGACCTGGCCCGCCGCAAGCTGCTGCCCGGCCTGCTGCGCCTCTTCGAGGCCGGTCTGCTGCGTGACGCGATGATCGTGGGCACGTCGCTGGAGACGCTCGACGACGCCGAGTTCATCGCTATGGCCCGCAAGGCGTGCGAGGAGTTCGGCAAGGGCGAGGTCACCGACGAGCGGTGGGACCCGTTCGCCGCGATGCTGAGCTACGTCTCCACCGCGGAGGGTCCGCACGAGCTGGCGGTCGCGGTCAAGGACGCCGAGAAGAAGCTCGAGGGCCTGGGTCGCGAGGTCCATCTGCTGCACTACCTCAGCGTGCCGCCGAAGGCGGCGCTGGACGTGATCCAGCAGCTGGAGGAGGCCGACCTGGTCGACCGCGCGCGGATCATCATGGAGAAGCCGTTCGGCACCGATCTGGCCTCGGCCAAGGTGCTCAACGCGAAGATCCACGAGGTCTTCGACGAGGAGCAGATCTTCCGCATCGACCACTTCCTGGGCAAGGAGGCGGCGCAGAACATCCTCGCCTTCCGGTTCGCCAACGGTCTCTTCGAGCCGATCTGGAACCGGAACTTCATCGATCACGTCCAGATCGATGTCCCCGAGACGCTGGGCCTGGAGGGCCGTACGGCGTTCTACGAGGGCACCGGCGCCTATCGGGACATGGTGGTGACCCACCTGATGCAGGTGCTCGCCTTCATGGCGATGGAGCCGCCCACCTCGCTCGCCCCCGGCCCGATCTCGGACGAGAAGAACAAGGTCTTCCGATCGATCCGGCCGCTCGATCCGGCCAACGTCGTGCGCGGGCAGTACACCGGCTATCGCGGCAAGAACGAGGTCGCCGACGACTCCGACACCGAGACCTTCATCGCGTTGAAGGTCATCATCGACAACTGGCGGTGGGCCGGGGTGCCGTTCTTCCTGCGGACCGGGAAGAAGATGGCGGAGGGTGCACGGATCATCTCGATCGCGTTCAAGGAGCCGCCGCTGACCATGTTCCCGGCCGGCTCCAACGCGGGCACCCAGGGGCCCGACCACCTCACCTTCGACCTGGCCGACCAGTCCCGGATGTCGCTCTCCTTCTACGGCAAGCGGCCCGGTCCCGGGATGAAGCTGGAGAAGCTGTCGATGCAGTTCGCCACCCAGGAGACCTCCTCAGCCATCGGCGTCCTCGAGGCCTACGAGCGGCTCATCTACGACGCCATGCGCGGCGACCACACCCTGTTCACCACCGCCGAGGGCATCGAGACGCTCTGGGAGATCTCCCAGCCGCTGCTCGCCGACCCGCCGCCGGTCCGGCTCTATGCGCCCGGCTCGTGGGGACCCAACGCCATCCACCAGCTGATCGCCCCGCACGCCTGGCGGCTGCCGTTCGAGCGCTCGTGGCGGGAGCACAAGGGCCACGTCTGAGTCCCTTCGGCCCCCAGGGGCACCATGGGTGGGCTCAGCCCGATGCGGAGGCCGAGGCGGAGGCCGACGCGGAGACGGCGGACGCGCCGGCGGAGAGCTGGGCCATGATCAGCAGGGTGGCCCGGCGCAGCTTGGCGGCGTCGTACGGCGCCGGGGCGAGGAGGTTCACGTCCTGGATCAGCTCGCCGTTCTGGATGAACCCGGTGATCGCGTAGGAGTGCCGCTTCTTCTTGTCGATCCGCTGCACCACCAGCCGGGCGGAGTCGGCGCCGGCCACCGCGGGCTTGGTGACGGTGCCGGCCTTGATGTTCATCGTCTTCCAGGCCGCGTCCAGCCCACCGGCGAACCACGTGTAGTTGAGCCCGAAGGTCGGGCCGTTCTCGGCGACCGGCAGCAGGGCGCACCGGCTGACCTTCTTGGTGCCACGGTTCATCGTGACCCGCTGGCCGAGCGTCTTCGAGACCGCCGCGACGTCCAGGCTGTCGCACGGGTCGTACGCCGGCTCGCTGGCCTGGCCCGAGGAGCTGGCCGTCGCCGTCGCGTCCTCCGGTGAGCCGTCGCCGCAGGCGGCCAGCGCACCGGAGCAGGCGAGCACGGCGGCACACAGCGGAAGGACGGCCCGCCGGATCAGGGTGGGTCGGGTCGGAGAGGGTCGGCTCACGGCAGCGGGGCTCCTGTCGGGGTCCTGGTCGGCATCGGAAGGGGTGACCCGGGCAGATGCAGCACCAGCCGGGCGCCGCCGGAGGGGGCGCGGTCGGCGTGCACGGTGCCGCCGGCGCGCTCGGCCACCTGCCGGACGATGGCGAGTCCCAGGCCGGAGCCGGGCATCGCCCGCGACTCGGTGGCTCGGTAGAACCGGTCGAAGACCAGCGGCCGGTCGTCGATCGGGATGCCCGGGCCCTCGTCGTCGACGGTGAGTGTGCCGGCGGCGAGCCGCACCCGCACGGTCCCGTCGGCGGGGCTCCACTTGGCGGCGTTGTCGAGCAGATTGGTGACCGCGCGCTCCAGGCTCCCGGCCTCGCCCAGCACCCACCACGACTCGGCGTCGACCTCGAAGGTGACCGTGGGGGCGCGCAGTCGCACCCGCGCCAGCGCGCTGTCGAGTACGTCGACCAGGTCCACCGCCTCCACCACCGGCAGCTGCGGCTCGTCGCGGGCGAGCTCGACCAGATCGCCGATCAGGGTGGTGAGCTCCTCGATCTGGGCACGGATGTCGCCGAGCAGCTCGGCGCGCTGGCTCCGGTCCAGCGACTCGTCGGCCTGGGTGAGGAGCTCGATGTTGGTGCGCAACGAGGTCAGCGGCGTACGCAACTCGTGCGAGGCGTCGGCGACCAGCTGCCGCTGCCGCTCCTGGGATCTGGCCACGGCCGCCAGCAGGTCGTTGAACGAGCTGGTCAGGCTGGCGATCTCGTCGTCACCGTCGACCGGGAGCGGGGTCAGGTCCTCGGTGTCGGCGCTGTGTTTGACCGCGGCGGTGAGCCGGCGTACCGGCCGGAGGCTGCCGTTGGCCACCGCCCACCCGGCCAGCCCGGCGACGATCACGCCGGCCGCGCCGAAGAAGAGCACCACCAGCCCGAGCCGTCGGTACATCCGCTCCTGCGGCTCCAGCGACTGGGCGAGCATCAGCGCCTCGTCGTTGGTTCCGGCCAGCGGCACCGTCACCGCGCGGTAGACGTCGGTCTTGGTGGTGATCGTGCGCACCTCCGAGGAGGACTTCCCGGCGGCCACGGCGAACTCCGGCGCACCCGGCTCGGGGAAGTCACCCTGGCTCGGGGTCCAGTACCCGTCCAGGCCGACCTCGAGGATCTCCACGTCGCCGGCGTTCAATGCCCAGGTCGGCACGGTGTCGCCGGTGCGCCAGTTCACCACGATCTGGGCGTCTTCGGCGGTGCTGCGCGCCCGGCGCAGCAGCGAGTCGTCCATGTTGGCCTGCAGCTGGATGCGCAGCACGAAGTAGACCCCGAGGGCGATGGCGGCTATCGAGATCCCGACCGCGAGGGTGGTCAGCAGCGTGACTCGGCTGGCCAGGGAGCGGTGGTAGTGCCACCGAGCGCCGGCGCGGCGGGCCGCGGTGGCCAGGCCCAGGTTCATGACTCCTTCAGCACATAGCCGATGCCACGCACGGTGTGGATCAGCCGCGACTCACCTTCGGCCTCGGTCTTGCGGCGCAGGTAGCCGACGTAGACCTCCAGCGAGTTGGCGGTGGTCGGGAAGTCGTAGCCCCACACCTCCTCCAGGATGAAGGAGCGCTCCAGCACCCGGCGTGGCCGACGCAGGAACATCTCCAACAGCGCGAACTCGGTGCGGGTCAGGTCGATGCCGCGGCCGCCCCGGGTGACCTCCCGGGTGGCCAGGTTCATGCTGAGATCGGCGAAGCCGACCACCTCGTCGTCCTCGCCGTCGACCGGCGTGGCCCGGCGCAGCAGCGCCCGCAGCCGAGCGAGCAGCTCCTGCAGCGCGAACGGCTTGGTCAGATAGTCGTCCGCGCCCGCGTCCAGTCCCTCGACCCGGTCGCCGACCGCGTCCCGGGCGGTCAGCACGATGATCGGTACGTCGTTCCCGGCATTGCGCAGCGCCCGGGTGGTCTCGATGCCGTCCAGTCGCGGCATCATCACGTCCATCACGACCAGGTCCGGCGCGTGGGTGGCGATCCCGGCCAACGCCTCGGCGCCGTCGCCGGCCAGGGTCACCTCGTAGCCGTTGAACTCCAGCGAACGACGGAGGGACTCCCGGACCGCCTTGTCATCGTCGACGACGAGGATCCGTGGCTTCTGCGAGGCACCAGTCACGGGCCAAGACTGCCACGGATCGCTGAGTCCCCGCTGAGAGGGAATCCGTCGATGCCTTGCCGAAATGTCATGACAGGATTACAGTTCTCTCGACGAGGAGACACCCCAGGAGCTGCCCCATGGCACCATTCGCCACCCCGCCGATCAGGCCGTTCGCCATCGAGCTGGATCGGTCCGCTCTCACCCTGCGCCCCGAGGGTCCGGTGCTGACCCGTCGCCTCTCCGACCTGGCGGGTCTCTTCCTCGACACCGCGGCCTGGCGGGCGGCCGTCGAGGACGGCGACCCGGTGGTCTACACCGTCTCCTCCTCGCCGGTGCCGGAGAGCCCGGCCGAGCTGCCGCAGTCGATCACCACCATCCGCCCCGGCGACGTCGGCGGCGAGCTGAACTTCACCAAGGGCCACATCCACCCGCGGCCGGAGGGCGAGATCTACCTCGGCCTCGACGGTGAGGGCGGGCTGTTGATGTTCGACGGCACCGACCACGTCTTCCTCGAACTGTCCCGCGACCGGGTCGGCTACATCCCGCCGGGCTGGGCACACCGCAGCATCAACACCGGGGAGGCGGACTACAGCTTCCTGGCCGTCTACCCGGGAGGCGCCGGTCACGACTACGGCTGGGTCCTCGAGCACGGGTTCGGTGCGCGGGTGTACGCCGGCAGCGCCGGGCCCGAGCTGCGGCCGTTCGGCCACCCCCGGCCGGAGCCCGCGCCACGATGATCATCGCGCACGATCTCGGCACCACCGGCGACAAGGCCTCGCTGCACGAGGAGGACGGAGTGCTGCGGGCCGCCGTCACCGTCCGCTACGGCTCGTACTTCGCCGACGGCGGGATCGCCGAGCAGGATCCGGAGGACTGGGTACGCGCGGTGGTCGAGGCGACCGGGAGGCTGCTCGCCGAGTCCGGGGTGGACCCCTCCGCGGTGCAGGCGATGAGCTTCAGCGGCCAGATGATGGGCGCGGTCTTCCTCGACCGGGAGCACCGCCCGGTCACCCGGGCGATGATCTGGGCGGACACCCGCAGTGGCGCGCAGAGCCGCCGGCTGGTGGAGCGGGTCGGGATGGAGCGCGGCTACCGGATCACCGGGCACCGGCTCAATCCGACGTACTCGCTGACCAAGGTGATGTGGCTGGCCGAGGAGCGGCCCGAGCTGTTCGGCCGGACCCGGCACGTCTGCCTGGCCAAGGACTACGTGGTGCACCGTCTCACCGGCCGGCTGGTCACCGACCCGTCGGACGCGTCCAGCACCAACGCCTTCGACCAGCGCGCCGGGGTCTGGTCGACCGAGATCCTCGACGCCGCCGGCGTGCCGGTGGAGCTCTTCCCCGAGGTGGTGCCCTCGACCGAGGTCGTCGGCGCCCTCCGCCCGGAGATGGCCGACCGGCTGGGCCTCTCCCGGCGGGTGCGGGTGGTGCTGGGCGGCGGCGACGGTCCGATGGCCGCGCTCGGCACCGGCATCCTCGACCCGGAGGACGGCGCCTACGCCTACCTCGGCACCTCGTCCTGGGTCTCGATGGCGGCTCCCGAGCCGCTGCACGACCCGCAGATGCGCACCATGTCGTTCACCCACGTGGTCCCCGGCCGGTTCGTGCCGACGGCGACGATGCAGACCGGCGGCGGCTCGTTCGAATGGATCGCGGACGTGCTCGATCCGAGCGAGGACGGCCGGCGCTTCGACCGGCTGGTCGCCGAGGCCGAGACGGCCGCGGCGTCGAGCGAGGGGCTCTACTTCCTGCCGCACCTGCTGGGTGAGCGATCCCCGTACTGGAACCCGGACGCGCGGGCCGCCTTCGTCGGGTTGGCCCGGCACCACACCCGGGCGCACCTGGTGCGGGCGGTGCTCGAGGGGGTGGCGTTCAACCTGCTGACCTGCCTCGACGCCTTCCGCGAGGCCGGCCGGGAGGTCACCCGGGTCGAGGCGATCGGCGGCGGGGCCAGGTCGGACGCATGGCTGCAGATCCTGGCCGACGTCTGGGGGGTGACGGTACGACGCCGCACGATCGTCGAGGAGGGCAACAGCCTCGGCGCCGCGGTGGTGGCCGCCGTCGGCAGCGGCACGCTGGGCGGCTTCGGCGCCGCTCGGCGGCTCTCCGACCCCCTCGCCGTCGTCGAGCCCGACGGCGACCGGCATCGGGCCTATCGCGCGCGGCATCGGCTCTTCGTCGACGCCTATCAGCGGCTCGAGCCCTGGTTCGGCAGCCTGGGACGGGCCACCACGCGAGGAGCGCGATGAGCGCGACGGTGGTGGTGACCAGCCGATCGTTCTCCTCCGGCGCGGCCGACGTCGAGTCCCGGCTGGCCGAGGCCGGGCTGCGCGTCGTCCGAGCCGATGCCAGCCACGCCCGGGAGGCACTCGCCCCGATGCTGTCCGACGCGATCGCCTGGATCGCGGGCACCGCGCCGGTGACCGCCGACCTGCTCGACCTGGCGCCACGACTGCGCATCGTCGCGCGCTACGGCGTCGGGTTCGACGCGGTCGATCTCGAGGCCGCCCGGGCGCGCGGGATCGCGGTGACCAACACCCCCGGTGCCAACTCCGCGTCGGTCGCCGATCTCGCGCTGGCGCTGACGCTCGCCTCGTTGCGCCGGGTGGTGACCGGGATGGACGCCGTACGGCGCCGGGACTGGTCGGCGATCCGCGGCCGCGAGATCGCGACGCTCCGGGTCGGGATCGTCGGATTCGGTCGGATCGGGAGGCACTTCGCCGACCGGGTGCGTGCGCTCGGGGCGGACTGCCTGGTCCACGACCCCTACCTCGCCGGGACCGCGGAGCTGCCCGACCGCACCGACCGCACCGAGTCACTGGCCGAGCTCGCCGGCTGCGACGCGGTCTCGCTGCATGCGCCCGGCGGCAGGTGCCTGGTCGACCGGGACTGGCTGGCGAACGCTCGCCAGCTCGCGCTGGTCAACACCGCGCGCGCCGACCTCATCGACGAGCAGGCGGTCGCGGAGGCATTGCGGGCGGGCCGGCTGGCGTCGTACGCCGCCGACACCCTGGGCGTGGAGGGGGGAGCCCCCGGGCGTTGCCCGCTGATGGCCGCCGACCTCGCCGACCGGGTGGTCGTCACGCCGCATCTCGGGGCGCAGACGGTCCAGTCGATCGACCGGATGGGGCTCGGGGCGGCCGAGAACGTCCTGGCCGTCGTCGCGGGCCGGCCGCCGGTCAACCCCGTGTCCTAGCGCTGTCGATGTCCATCCGCCTCACCCGCCCCCATCCGCCCCATCCGCCCGTCAGTGAAGGGATCGCCATGCTGCCCGTGCTCGACCAGCTCGCCGACGTCGGGGTGATCGCGGTCATCCGCGGCCCGTCCCCGCAGGCCGCCGTCGACGGGGTGCGTGCCCTCGTCGACGGCGGGATCACCGGGATCGAGATCACCTACACCACGCCGGAGGCGCCGGCGGTCATGGCCCGCATCGCGAGGGAGTACGGCGAGGACGTGCTGCTCGGGGCCGGCACCGTCCGCACCGCCGACGACGCGGCCCGCGCCGCCGACGCCGGCGCCGGGTTCCTGGTCGCGCCGGGCTTCGAGGCGGCACTCGCGACCGCGATGACCGAGACCGGACTGACCACCATGATCGGCGCACTCACGCCGACCGAGGTGATGGCGGCCGACGCGCACGGCGCCGACGTGGTCAAGATCTTTCCGGCCTCCCTGCACGGCCCGGCGCTCATCCGCAACCTGCGCGGCCCGTTCCCCGACGTCGCGTTCATGCCGACCGGTGGCGTCTCGGCCGACAACGTCGCGGCCTGGGTCGCCGCCGGGGTGGTGGCGGTCGGGGCAGGCGGAGACCTGGTCTCGACCGCGGACCTGGCGCAGGGCCGGTTCGACCAGATCCGGATCAGGGCCCGGGAGCTCGTCGCCGCCTACCGCGCCGCCCGCGCGACGACCGCATGATCGAGCACGGCCGGATGGGGTTCGTCGGCGTCGACACCGCGCGCTCGTCCATCCAACGGGTCTTCCCGCTGTGGGCCGATCACCTCGGCCTGCCCACCCGGGAGCTGCGCGGCTTCGACCTCCCGTTGGGCGCCCCCGACGCCGCCTACCGCGACGTGGTCGAGGCGATCCGCGACGATCCCGGCCAGGCGGGTGCGCTGGTCACCACCCACAAGATGCGGCTCCACCAGGCCGCCCACGACCTCTTCGACCACCTCGACGACTTCGCCCGTGCCTGCCATGAGGTCTCCTCGATCTCGAAACGCGACGGTGCGCTCCACGGGCATGCGAAGGATCCGATCACCGCTGGGCTCGCGCTCGAGGCGATCGTGGCCGAGGACTACTTCGCCCGCACCGGCGCCGAGGTGGTGGTGCTCGGCTCCGGCGGGTCCGGGATCGCGCTGTCCTGGTACCTCGCCGGCCGGAGCGACCGGCCCAGCCGGGTGCGGCTGGTGGGGCTCGGCGCCGCGAGCATCGAGCAGGCTCGCCGGATCCACGCCCGTGGCGGCCTGCCCGTCGAGCTCTTCGACTATCACGTGCTCGACCCGGCGGCGGCCGTCGCCGACGCCACCGCGCAGGTCGAGGCGGCCACGCCGGGCGCGGTGGTGGTCAACGCCACCGGGATGGGCAAGGACCGACCGGGCTCCCCGCTCTCCGTCGACGCGGTGTTCCCCGCCGACGCGGTGGTCTGGGAGTTCAACTACCGCGGCAGCCTGGAGTTCCTGCGCCAGGCACGGGCGCAGCGCGAGCAGCGGAACCTGACGGTCAGCGACGGCTGGACCTACTTCGTGCACGGGTGGAGCCAGGTGGTGGCCGAGGTCTTCGACCTCACCCTCACCGACCGGACCGTCGAGGAGCTCTCCGCGATCGCCGAGACCGTGCGATGACCCGCGAGGTGACCGATGACGTGACCGGTGGGATGACGGGTGGGATGACGGGTGGGATGACGGGTGGGATGACGGGTGGGATGACGGGGATGGTGCGCACCGTGCTCGGCGACCGGGACCCGGCCGGGCTCGGCATCCTCGACTATCACGAGCACCTCTTCCACGCCTCGCCGCTGCTGCCCGGGGAGGACCTCGACGACGCGGCCGCCAGCGAGCGGGAGTTCGCCGCGCTGCTGCACAGTGGATTCGACGGGATCATCGACGCCACGCCGATCGGGCTGGGGCGGCGTACCGCCGAGCTGGCCGGGATCGCGGCGCGCACCGGCGGGGTGGTCGTCGCCTCCACCGGGCGGCACCGCGACGCGCACTACGCCGAGCCCCTCCCGATCGCCGACGACGACCTGGCCGAGGTGCTGGCGCGGGAGCTGGTGGTCGGCGTACCGGCGGACGACGCGGCCTACCGGCGTACGGCGACCCCGGAGCCGGCGACGCGATCCGGAGCCCCGATCCGCGCCGGCCAGATCAAGGTGGGCATCGACTACTGGCGGATCAGCGGCGCCGAGCGGCAGGCCCTGCTCGCCGCGGCCGAGGCGCACCGTCGTACCGGCGCACCGGTGATGGTGCACACCGAGCGGATGAGCGCCGTCCTCGAGGTGCTCGCGCTGCTCGGCGATCACGGTGTGCCGGCCGCGAGCGTGGCGATCGCCCACGCCGACCGGAATCCGGATCCGGGGCTGCACGCGGAGGTCGCCGAGACCGGTGCCTACCTCGGCTACGACGGAGCCGCGAGGCTGCGTGACTGGCCGGAGTCGGTGCTGCTGGACTGTCTGGCCGCCGTCGTCGAGCGCGGCCACGGTGATCGCGTCCTGATCGGCGGGGACGTCGCCCGCCGGTCCGGCTACGTCAGCCACGGCGGCCTGCCCGGGCTCTCCTACCTCGGCGACCGCTACCTGCCGCGTCTGCGACGACGGGTCGGTGAGCGGATCCTCGACCAGATCCTGCGGGTCAACCCGGCGCGCTACCTGACCTGGCGCCGGCCGGCTGCCGGAGGCTAGCGGCCGAGGATCGCTAGGCGTTCTCCTTCCGGAAGACCGCCACACCCCACCACACCGCCAGGCCGAAGAGCACCACCGACCAGCCCACGCCCCACAGCATGGAGGCGTGGAAGTCGCCGAAGAAGGCATCCCGGACGGCGTTGACGACGTGCTTGATGGGCATGAAGTCCGAGAGCCGATCCAGCCAGTGGGCGCCGATGTTCATCGGCAGCAGGATCCCGCTGAGCAGCAGCACCGGCATCATCACCAGGTTGATCACCGGCGCCATCACGTCCTCGCTCTTGGTGGTCAGGGCGAAGGCGTTGGACGCGGCGGCACAGGCACCGCCGAGCAGCAGGGTGAGCAGGACACCCACGACGATCCCGCCGGCGGAGGCGTCCATGCCGAGGATGAGACCGAGCACGACCAGGATGACGGCCTGGACCAGGAGTTGCAGCAGGTCGCGGTAGAGCCGGCCGAAGAGCAGCGCGGCCCGGCTGGCCGGGGTCACCCGCTCGGCCTCGATGACGCCCTCGCGCCATTCGCCGATCAGGCTGAACCCGGCGAAGAACGCCCCGAAGATGCCCAGCTGGACCAGCATCCCGGGGACGAACCAGGTGTACTTGTTGCCGCCGAGCTGGCTGATCACCGGCTCCAGCAGTGGCCCGAAGAGCAGCAGGTAGAGGACGGGCTGCAGCATGCCGATGATCACCCACGCGGGATTGCGCAGGTTCATCCGCAGCTGGCGGTTGAACACGATCCAGGACTCGCGCCAGAAGTTCATCAGCGGCCTCCTTCGGTGGCGGGCTTCTCGGTGGCCGCCTCGGCGTCGCGCAGCGAGCGGCCGGTCAGGGTCAGGAAGACATCGTCGAGAGTGGGTCGGACCACCTCGATGGAGTCCAGCGAGACGCCACCGGCCTCCAGGTCGCGCAGCAGACCGGGGACGGCCTTGCCGGCTCGTGCCACTCGGCCGCGCACGTGTCGGTCGACGATCTCGACCTCGTCGCTGATGGTGGCCAGCTTGTCGCGCGCGACGGCCAGCTCGGTCCGATCGCTGACCTCGAGGTCGACCAGGTCGCCGGCCACCGCGGCCTTGAGGTTGTCGGAGGTGTCGGCGGCGACGATCCGGCCCCGGTCGATCACCAGCAGCCGGTCGGCCAGCACGTCGGCCTCGTCGAGGTAGTGGGTGGTCAGGAAGACGGTGGCGCCCTGGCGGGCGCGCAGGTCACCGATGTGCTGCCACAGGTTCGCCCGAGCCTGCGGGTCCAGGCCCGTGGTGGGCTCGTCGAGGAAGACCAGGCGCGGTGAGTGGATGAGGGCCATCACGATGTCCAGCCGTCGCTTCTGCCCGCCCGACATGTGCTTCGGCATCCGCCGCCACAGCCCGTCGAGCTGCAGTCGGTCGAAGAGCTCCTGGCCGGTGGCCACGGCGTCCCGCCGGGACAGGCCGTACAGCATCCCGTGGTCGACCACCTCGTCGCCCGCGTAGGCGCCGGAGAAGGTCGATCCGACCTGCGAGCAGTACCCGATGCTGCGCCTGACCTGGACCGCCTGGGTGGCGACGTCGAAGCCGGCCACGCTCGCCGTGCCCTCGGTCGGCTTGAGCAGTGTCGTCAGGATCCGCAACGTGGTCGTCTTGCCGGCGCCGTTCGGACCGAGGAAGGCGACCACCTCCCCCTCGGCCACGTCCAGGTCGACCCCGTCGACGGCCTGCACCGGCTTCTTCTCCTTGCCCCGTCCGGACCAGAAGGTGTGCTTGAGTCCTCGTGCGTGGATCATCATGCTCCCGTGGATCGACAGCGTCGTCGGTCGGGCCAGTCCAGCACAGTCCACCGACAGTTCGCGACGGGTCATCGCCCCGTAGCCTCGGTCCATGACCTGGTTCTCCTCCCCGGACGACGCCGCCGGCCGGCTCGGCGACGCGGGCTACCTGGCCGATCCCGCCACCGCCACCACCGCCTACCTGGCCGGCCGGCTGGAGAAGCCGGTCCTGGTGGAGGGCCCGGCCGGGGTGGGCAAGACCGAGCTGGCCAAGGCGATCGCCCGGGTCACCGGTGCCGAGCTGGTCCGGTTGCAGTGCTACGAAGGACTCGACGAGGCCCGCGCGCTGTACGAGTGGAACTACAAGAAGCAGCTGCTGCGCATCCAGGCGGCGGTGGTCGAGCGTGACTCCGGCGGTCGTGACGAAGCGGTCGACCGGTCCGCCGACTGGGACCAGGACATCTTCGGTGAGGAGTTCCTGCTCACCCGCCCGCTGCTGACCGCCATCCGCAACGAGCGGCCGACGGTGCTGCTCATCGACGAGGTGGACAAGACCGACGTCGAGGTCGAGGGGCTCCTCCTGGAGGTGCTCTCGGACTTCCAGGTCACCATCCCCGAGCTGGGCACCATGACCGCCCGCCGGCGTCCGTTCGTGGTGCTGACCTCCAACGCCGCCCGAGAGCTCTCCGAGGCGCTCAAGCGCCGCTGCCTCTACCTGCATCTGGACTATCCGGCCGCGGCGCGGGAGCGGGCGATCGTGCTCTCCCAGGTCCCCGAGCTGGACGAGAAGGTCGCCGGCCAGTTGGTCGCCGTCGTCGCCCGGCTGCGCGAGCTCGAGCTCAAGAAGGCGCCGAGCATCGCGGAGTCGGTCGACTGGGCCCGCACCCTGATCGCGCTGGAGATCGACGACCTGAGCGACGAGGCCGTCCGGCGGACGCTGGGCGTGGTGCTCAAACACGTCTCGGACGCCGACCGTGCGATCCGAGAGCTCCGGCTGCCGAGATGAGTCCGCGATGAGCCTGCTCGACCGGCACCTCGCCTTCCTCGAGGCGCTGCGCGGCGCCGGGGTGCCGGTCTCGCTGGCCGAGGGACTGGACGCGGTCGCCGGGACCGGGGCCATCGGCTGGTCCTCGCGGGAGCGGGTCAAGGACGCCTACGCCGCCACCCTGATCAAGCGCCAGGCGAACCGGCCGACCTTCGATGCGCTCTTCGAGCTCTACTTCCCGCGGATGGTCGGCAACGGCGAGTACGGCGCTCGGGCCGGTCTGCCGCCGATCCCGCCGCCCGGGGCGATCCAGGAGCCGCCCGGGCCGCCGCCGGAACCGCCGGACGCCGCCGCGGCGGCCGAGTTCCGCGACCGGGTGAGCGAGGCGCTCGGCGTCGGCGGCGCCGACAGCGCCGAGTCCCAGGAGGTGCTGCGCCGGCTGGCGGCCGAGGCGATGGCGCGGTTCGGCGCGATGCCGGGCCGCGGTCCCGGGCTGAGCAGCTGGTCGGCGTACACGGCCATGCGCCGGATCTCCGCGGACGAGCTGGTGGCCCGGCTGCTCGACGCGCTGCGGGCGGGTGGCTGGACCGAGGCCGAGGCGGCGCGATCGGCCCATCGGCGGGTGGGTGGGTTCACCGCGCTGGTGGAGGCGGACGCGCGCCGCCGGATCGCCGAGGAGAAGGGGCCGCAGCGGTTGGCCGCGCAGCAGCGGCCGGCGCTGGACCGGCTCGACCTGGTGAGCCTGCGCCGTACCGATCTGGACGACGTACGGCGCGAGATCTATCCGCTGGCCCGGCGACTGGCCGCGCGGCTGGCGCGCGAGCAGCATCACCGTCGGCGTGGGCCGCTCGACATGCGGGCCACCCTGCGGGCCTCGATGGCGTCCGGCGGTGTACCGCTGGAGACCCGGCATCGACCCAAGCGGCCGCACCGCAGCGACCTGGTGGTGCTCTGCGACGTCTCGGGATCGGTGGCCAACTTCGCCTCCTTCACCCTGCTCCTCGTCTTCGCGCTGCAGGAGGTGTTCGCCCGGGTCCGCGCGTTCACCTTCGTCGACGCCGTGCACGAGGTGACGCCGTACTTCGGCGCCGGCGGAGACCTCGGCGAGACGATGACCAGGCTGGTGCGCGCCTCCGAGCACGCCGCGCTGCTCGGCCGGACCAACTACGGCCGGGCCTTCGGCCAGTTCACCGACCGGTACGCCGACGCGCTCACGCCGACGTCCACGCTGTTGATCCTGGGCGACGCCCGCGGCAACTATGCGGATCCCAACCTGCCCGCGCTCTCCGCGATGGCCGGCGCCGCTCGTCGCGCCTTCTGGCTCAACCCGGAGGCCCGGCATGCCTGGGACACCGGCGACTCCGAGGCCGGCCGCTACGCCGGCGTGGTCGAGATGGTGGAGTGCCGTAACCTCGCCCAGCTCTCCGAGTTCGTGCACCAGGTGGCCTGAGCCCGGACCCAGGCAGCCTGACCTGGGCAGCCTGACCCGGGCAGCGGGCCGTGACCTCTCCGTCCGGACGGGGCTCAGAAGCTCACCTGACCGGTCGGGATCACCGCGGTGGTGATCCCGGGGTACTCGGTGTCGGCGACGAAGAAGTTGGTGTAGGCGATCATCTGCTCGGCGCCGATCGGCACCTCCTCGCCGTCGGGCAGCGGCAGCGGCCAGGGCCCGGCGTCGCTGGTGTGGGCGTCGGCGACCAGCGTGACGTCATAGCCCTCGATCTGGGCACGCGCGGTGGTGGCCCGGATGCAGGCGTCGGTGGCGGCGCCGCAGATCACCAGGTGGCCGATGCCGAGTGCGTCGAGCCGCTCGCGCAGGGCGGTGTCCACGAACGCGTCCAGATACTGCTTCCCGATCACCGGCTGACCCGGCTGCGGACGGACCTGCTCGACGATCTGCCACGCCTCGGAGCCGGGCACGAAGCGGCCCGCCTCGTGCTGGACCCAGATCACCGGGGTCCCGGCGGCCTGGGCACGGTCGATGAGGTCGCGGACGTTGGCCAGGAACTCCTCGCGGTGCCAGGCGTCGGCGGTGTTGCCGTGCTGGACGTCGATGACCAACAGTGCGGTGGGGCGATTGCTCATGACGACGACGATAGGACTGTTTCCGGACGTACGGCGTCCTGCTCGTCTCAGCCGAGGTAGCCGAGCTCCCGCAACCGGTCCAGCTCGGCCCGCAGCTCCGGATGGGAGGCCCGGTCCGCGGCCCGTCCACCGAGGGTGTAGCCGGTCTCGTCGGCCGCCTCGGTGCCGTCGTAGACCACGGTGAGCCGGTGACCGGCATCGGCGTTGATCAGCCCGCCGAGCAGGGCGACCGGGTCGGCGCGATCCTCCAGTGAGAGCACCCGGGTCCGTGCGGGGATCCGCGGCGCGGCGGCGGCCGGAGCACCGACGGTGACCACCTGGTCGATGTCGTAGCCGGCGCTCGGAGCCGCGGCCAGGCTCGCCGCGGTGGCGCCGCCGGCCGCCGCGCCGACCAGCATCAGGTGCGCTCCCGGCTCGACCGCGGCCTCGATGGCTGCGGTGGCCTCGGCGGCATAGCCGGAGAGGTCGCCGGAGACTAGGCGCAGCCGCTGCCGTCCGGCGTACGGTCCCGGCAGGTAGGCGATGTAACGGCCGGCGGTGGCCGGCCGCACCGAGACGCCCGACTCGACCGACTCCAACGTCGCGATGAGCTCCTCCAACGAGCTCGGTACGCCGCCGGTAGCGTCGGCGCTCCGGTCCTCGCCCTGGTCGGCAGCGTCCGGCTGGCTCTCGCCGACGACGTCGCCGGCGACGTCACGCAGCGCCGACCCGACGTCCGCCGGGAACGGCGCCATGCCCACCGCGCGCCTCGCCCCGGCGGCCGCGACCGCGGCGTCCTCACCCCGCGGTGCGGACGCGGTCAGCAGCGAGCGCAGCTGCAGCGATTCGGCCAGACCACCGCCGCCGACGATGTGGTCCATCAGCTCGGGATGCTCGGCAGCGAGCTCGCCGAGGTAGGCGGTGACGCCCTCGCGGTCGAGCGCATCGGTCTCGATCAGCCCGGCCGAGACCAGCGAGCCGCCGAGCTCGACCTCGGGGGCGAGATAGCCGATGGCGCGGCCGGCGATCTCGCCGAGACTGTGGTAGGCGGCGCTGGCCAGCTCGTCGATCCACCGGTAGGTCAGCACCGTCGCGCGGACCATCAACGCGTCGGCGTCGAGCTCGACCCCACGGTCGAGCAGACCGTGCTTGCCGGAGGTGGCGGCGAGGATCTCCTCCTCGGCCACGGCCCAGGTCCTCGGCGCGAGCTCGGCGGACTCGGCCACCTCCGGGTCGTGCAGGATCGCGGCCCCCAGCTTGGCCCGGTCCCGCAGCTCCCGGCCGACCAGGTCGAAGGAGTCGGCCAGCTGCAGCATGTCCTCGTACTTCTCCCCGGTCCTGCCCGCGGGGACCTCGCCCGCGGTGCGGGCCGCGGCGACCCGGCCGGTCGGGCGGTCGGTGGAGGGTGGCAGATCGGTCATCGGGCAACCTCGGCGAGGACGGGAGCGAGCTCGGCGGCGAGATCGGTCGGCTGGACGCGGGTGATGACGAGGGTCGGCTCGCCGTCGGTGATGGCCGTGCGCAGAGCGCACCATCCGTCGGCGACGAGCGTCCAGGCGGTCACGCCGATGGGCCGCTCGGCCGTCGGGTCGCCCGGCCGCGGCACCGCCCCGACCACCGCACGCAGCCGGCCACGGGTCTCGGTGGTGAACGCGGTCAGGGTGCTGGTCAGGGTCGCGTCCCCGGAGGTGAGGACGCCGACCAGGTCGGTGCGGCCGGCCCGCAGCGCCTCGAACACGGCATCGGCCAGCTCGAACGGCACCTCGACGTGATCGGGCACCCGGGAGGCCGGCCGGTCGGTGTCGTCCTCCGAGGGCAGCGCCGCGACCCGGGCCAGCTCGGCCGGCCAGTGCTCGACCCCGAACCAGGCGAGCTCGAAGACCAGGCCGTCGGCGGTGGCGAGGGTGGCCACCACGTCGCCGGCCTGGCGCTGCCAGGACCGGATCCGGACCTCGTCGGTGACCACGTCGATCTCCACCGCCACCTCGGGGGTGGCCAGCAGGCCGAGCGCGCCGGCCAGACCCGCGTCGAGCGCGGCGCGGGCCGGATCGGCGCCATCCTCATGCATCAGGTCGCGCGCACGCAGCGAGACCGCGGGGTCGCCGAGCGCGGTCACCGCCGCGGCATAGGCCTCGTCCTCGGCACTGCGGCGGGAGCGGCCGAGCCGCGCGTCGAGGGCACTCGCCGACTCGGCCGTCCGCACCTCGAACGGCATCGGTGCGCCGATCACCGCACACGCCAGTCGCAGCTCGGCGATGGTCAGCCCGATCCGACGGGGCACGCCGGCCCAAGGCTCCTCGATCGGCGGCGGGACTGCGTCGGCGGCGTCGGGAGAGACGCCCAAGTCGATCGTGGTCATCCGAGCTCGACCTCCAGCCAGTCGCGGTGCCCCGGCGGTGGGGCGGTGACGTCGCTCAGCCCACCCTCGGCGCGCAACGACTCGGCACGCTTCTCGGTCTCCTCGATGAGCTCCTTGCGGGAGGCCACCTCGTGCTCGTGTCGGGCCAACGCCTCGGCGGCCGTCTCGTGCCGCTCGGCCACCGCGCGCAGGACGACCGCGCGCTCGGTGATCCGGGCCCGCATCGCCTCGGCGGCCCGGCCGTGCCACGGCACCGCCTCGGCCCGGGCGACCAGTCGGTCGGCAGCCCCCCTGAGGTCGGTGGCCTGCTCACGCAGCTGGGTGACCCGGCGGCGGATCACCTCACCCTCGCCGTACATGCATCTCCTCCACCGGCCTGGCAGCGGCCGCTCGCCCGAGGTTGGTCCGGTCCCTCCTCCGGTGGCCGGGCCGAGACCGCCCGAGGGTTGCGTCAGGGACGGGAACGGAGGCCACCGACGTGCGCGTACCCCACCCGTGCGAGGCTCAAACACCCACCTGCGTCGAATCTTCAACTATTTGCCGTGGGCTCCCGACGGGTTTCCGATGGCCCCTTCCCGGAAACCGTCGGCGGCTCACAGCACCGTCGAGAGCCGGTCCAGCGCGGCCGTGATCTCGGCACCGTCACCGGCGAAGGAGAAGCGGACGAACCGGTGACCGGAGGTGGTGTCGAAGTCGATGCCGGGCGCGACCGCGACCCCGACGGTGTCCAGCAGCCGATGTGCCCAGGCGGTGGTGTCCTCGGTCCACCGGGACAGGTCGGCGTAGACGTAGAAGGCGCCGTCGGCCGGTGCCAGCTCGCTCACCCCGAGGTCACCCAGGCCGTCCAGCAGCAGCCGCCGGTTGGCGGCGTAGCGGGCGACATGGCCGTCCAGTTCGGCGTACGACGCCTCGGTGAAGGCCGCCGACGCGGCACGTTGCGCCAGCGCCGGCGGGCAGATGGTGAAGTTGCCGACCATCACGTCGATGGCGCGCCGCAACCGGCGCGGGGCCAGCAGCCAACCCAGCCGCCAGCCGGTCATGGAGAAGTACTTGGAGAAGCTGCCGAAGCAGATGGCCTCACGACTGGTCGCCCACGCGCTGCTGCCACGTGAGCCGTCGTAGGTGATCCCGTGGTAGATCTCG
This sequence comes from Nocardioides sp., assembly GCF_047606145.1. GTDB lineage: Bacteria > Actinomycetota > Actinomycetes > Propionibacteriales > Nocardioidaceae > Nocardioides. The sequence goes on from NZ_JASGET010000114.1 coordinate 54,151, forward strand.
TCGGAGACCAACTGGATGCCGTGCTCGGCACAGAACCGGGCCAGCGCGGCGAGCTCGTCGGGCGTCGTCATGGTGCCGGTCGGGTTGGCCGGACTCGCCACCACCAGTCCCTGTAGACCGCCCGGGGCGCCGACCAGCTCGGCCAGCCGGTCGAGGATCGTGGGCTGCGCCGGACCGGTCGGGATCTCCACCACCTCGCCACCCAGCGCGGTCAGCACGTTGCGGTAGCAGGGGTACGTCGGCCGGGTCATCGCCACCCGGTCGCCGACATCGAAGGCGGCCAGGAACGCGGCCAGGAAGCCGCCGCTGGCACCGGTGGTGATCACCACGTCCGCGGGATCGACCTCGATGCCGTGCCAGCGACGGTGATGCGCGGCGATCGCCTCGCGCAGCTCCGGGATGCCGGTGGCCGGGGTGTAGCCGAGCGGCTCGCCGCTGCTCAGCAGCCGGATCGCCGCCGCGGTGACCTCGGCGGGCGCCCCGGTCGAGGGCTGGCCGGTCATCAACGAGAGGGCGTCACCGTGGGTGCGCTGCCGCTCGGCCGCCCGGGCGATCATGTCCATCACATGGAACGGCGGCACTCCGGCCCGCTCGGCGACGCGCAGGCGGCTGGTCTCGGACATGGAGCCGACGGTACCGGTGGGCGCGCCGCGGCCGCCGCGATCGGTAGGCTGGTCACCCGCCACCCCCGAAATCGCGAGGTGACATGAGCATCGACGTCGAGCAGCTCGATCAGTTCGTGCTGGTGGGCTCGGCGGTCACGCTGCTCGCGATCCTCGCCGTCCGGGTCTCCAGCAAGGCGGGGCTGCCCTCGCTGCTGATCTACCTGCTGATGGGCGTCGCGCTCGGCGAGTCCGGGATCGGGATCAGGTTCGACGACGTCGAGGCGGCACACGCGCTCGGGTTCGCGGCACTGGCGATCATCCTGGCCGAGGGCGGCATCACCACCAGCTGGCGCGAGATCCGACCGGCGATGCGGCTCGGCCTGACGCTGGCCACCGTCGGGGTGGCGGTCTCGATCGTGGTGACCGCGCTGGGCGGACACTATCTGCTCGGACTCTCCTGGCAGCTGGCCTTCCTGCTCGGCGCGGTCACCTCGCCGACCGATGCGGCGGCGGTCTTCTCGGTGCTGCGGGTGGTGCCGCTGCCCCGTCGGCTGACCGGCGTGCTCGAGGCCGAGTCCGGCCTCAACGACGCGCCCACCGTCGTGGTGGTCACGCTGATCTCGCACGGCGGGTTCAGCGAGCACCCGCCGTGGCTCGTGGTGCTGATGATCCTCGGCGAGCTGCTGCTGGGCATCGTCTGCGGCCTGGCCGCGGGCTACGGCGGCGCCTGGCTGATGCGGCGGGCGGCGCTGCCGGCCTCCGGGCTCTACCCGCTGGCCGTGCTGGCCCTGGCCTTCCTCGGGTACGGCGCCGCGGCCACCCTGCACGGCTCCGGGTTCGCCGCGGTCTACATCGCCGCGCTGGTGCTGGGCAACTCCGACCTGCCCCACCGGGGCGCCACCCGCTCCTTCACCGAGGGGGCGGCCTGGCTGGCCCAGATCGGGCTCTTCGTCATGCTCGGCCTGCTGCTCTCGCCCGGGCGGATCTCCCTCTCCACGGTCGCTCTCGCCCTGCTCGGCGGGCTCATCCTGACCGGGCTCGCCCGGCCACTCTCGGTGCTGGTCAGCACCGGCGTGGCGCGGCTGCCTCCGGCCGAGGTGCTGTTCATCTCCTGGGCCGGCCTGCGCGGCGCGGTCCCGGTCGTGCTGACCACCATTCCGCTGGCCGCCGGGGTGGCCGGGTCCGAGCGGCTCTTCGACCTGGTCTTCGTGATGGTGGTGGTCTACACCCTGCTCACCGGGCCGACCCTTGCCGTGGTCGCGCGGGTGCTGGGGCTGTCCCGCCCGATGGACCCGCGCAGCCTCGATCTGGAGGTGGCGCCGCTGGAGCGGATCGCCGCGGACCTGATCCAGTTCCGGATCCCGGAGGAGTCCGCGCTGCACGGCGTGGAGATCGGCGAGCTGCGCCTACCGCACGGCGCCTCGGTGTCGTTGTTGATCCGCGACGACGAGACCCTGGTCCCCGAGCACCGCACCGTGCTGCGCGCGCGGGACGTGATGCTGGTCGTCGTACCTCGCACGCTGCGGGAGGAGACCGAGCGCCGGCTGGAGCAGGTGAGTCGGCACGGCCGGCTGGCCCAGTGGCTCGGCGGGGAGTGAGCCCCGGTCCGGGGTCGGTCGAGCAGCGCGGAGCTGAGCGAGACCCACCGTGCCGGCCGTGGTCTCGACCGACGATGGTGTCCGGGTCAGTCCGGGTCCAGTCCGGGTTCAGTCCGGGTTCGGGCTGCAGATGGTGGTCGTCTCGGCGGCCTTGACCGCCTTCTTCCCGCCGGAGACCCGCGGGAAGCCGTGACCGACCACCACCACGACTCCGGGCTGGGTGGTCTTGCGCTTGACCATCGTCGGGTCGTGCAGCCAGCTCGCCACCAGCTTCACCGCCGGGTTGTGCAGGTCGCTCGCCCACACCTGCACCCGCTTGACCTCGGCGTTCTTGGGGGCGTCGCCGGTCACCCCCGCGACGAAGCCCTCGTCGGTCAGCGACGCCATCGTCCGTGCGGCCAGCCCGCCGCGGGTGCTGGCGTTGAGCACCGTCACCACCACCTGTGCGGGGTAGACCTTGCTGCCGGCCGCCACCTTGGTGTTCTCGCACACCGAGGCATCCGCCTTGCCCGGCAGCGGCTTGGTCATCGCCCGCCAGCCCCACACCGCCGCGATCACCAGCACCAGGGCCAGCACCAGGAGTACGACGAAGGTGCGCAGTCGTGCGGTGACGGAGCCGAACACCGGGCGAGGTGCTGGATCGGACATGCTCATGACCCTACGGCGTGGACCCGTGCGTGCAGCACATTGCGCTGCTGCAACGCCGCCCGGAGCGCGCGGTGCAGTCCGTCCTCGAGGTAGTACTCGCCGTTCCACAGGATCACGTGGGCGAACAGGTCGCCGTAGAAGGTGGAGTCCTCGTCGAGCAGCGACCCCAGCTGGAGGGTGTCCTTGGTGGTGATCAGCTCGTCGAGCCGGATCTGTCGTGGCGGCAGCGTGGCCCAGTCCTTCGCGCTCAGGCCATGGTCCGGATAGGGCCTCTCGCTCCCGACGCGCTTGAAGATCACGCGCCCGACTGTATCTCCTATCACTCGCGTGTCAGCCCGGATCGCGGTTCTGACAGAGGTTCCACAGAGAGCGGGCCACCTCGTCGCAGGTGCCCACCGTGGGTCGAGCAGCGAGCCGAGCGGATCGAGACCCGACACCGTCCACCGAAACCACCTAGGCTGCGGGCATGACTGATGCTGCGGCACTCTCCCAGGCGGTGGCTCCCGGCTACCGGTTCGACGGACCCGCGCTGGAGCTCGGGGCGCTGATGGCCGACGCCGAGACGCTCACCGATGTCCACATCCGGATCCCCGTCGGGATGCTCAACCGGCACGGGCTGGTCGCCGGTGCCACCGGGACCGGCAAGACCAAGACCCTGCAGCTGATGGCCGAGCAGCTCGCCGCCGCCGGCGTACCGGTCTTCGCCGCGGACGTCAAGGGCGACCTGTCCGGCCTCTCGGCGCCGGGCGAGCCGGGCGACAAGCTGCTCGCGCGCACCCAGGCGGTCGGCCAGGACTGGCAGGCCAGGGGCTTCGCGGTCGAGTACTACGCGCTCGGCGGCGACGGCACCGGGATCCCGGTCCGGGTCACGATGGAGTCCTTCGGGCCGACCCTGCTCAGCAAGGTGCTGAACCTGAACGCCACCCAGGAGTCCTCCCTCGGCCTGGTCTTCCACTACGCCGCCCAGCGCGACCTCGAGCTGGTCGATCTGGCCGACCTGCGGGCGGTCGTGCAGCATCTGGTCAGCGACGAGGGCAAGGCGGACCTCAAGGACCTCGGTGGCCTCTCCGCGGCGACCGCCGGCGTCATCCTGCGCAACCTGATCGCCTTCGCCGATGCCGGCGCCGACCGGTTCTTCGGCGAGCCCGCCTTCGACGTGGCCGACCTGCTGCGCACCGCCGGCGACGCCGGGGTGATCTCACTGATGGAGCTGCCTCGGCTGCAGGACCGGCCGCTGGTCTTCTCCACCTTCTTGATGTGGCTGCTCGGCGAGCTGTTCCGCACCCTGCCCGAGGTGGGCGACGTCGACAGGCCGAAGCTGGTCTTCTTCTTCGACGAGGCGCACCTCCTCTTCGACGACGCCTCCGAGGCGTTCCTCGACCAGATCACCCAGACGGTGCGGCTGATCCGGTCCAAGGGGGTGGGGGTGTTCTTCGTGACGCAGTCGCCGACCGACGTGCCGGCCGAGGTGCTGGGCCAACTCGGCTCCCGGGTCCAGCACCAGCTCCGGGTGAACACGCCCAACGACGCCAAGGCGCTCAAGCTCACCGTGAACACCTATCCGACCTCGTCGTACGACGATCTGGGTGCGGTGATCCAGACCCTCGGCATCGGCGAGGCGATCGTCACGGTGATGAACGAGCGCGGCGCACCCACCCCGGTCGCCTGGACCCGGCTGCGTGCGCCGGAGTCGCTGATGGGGCCGGCCGAGACGGCGGCGATGGAGGCCGCGGTCAAGGCCAGCCCGACCTACGCGAAGTACGCCGAGGTCACCGAGGTCGACTCCGCGGCGGACCGACTCGCCGCCCAGAAGCCGGCCGCGCAGAAGGCCGAGCCCGGCTCTCCGGCGCCGGCCGACGACCACGTCACGGTGGACCTGCCGGAACAGCCCCGCCCGAGGTCCTCGTCGAAGTCGGCGAAGAAGAAGGACGACGACAACGTCCTCGAGCAGGTGGTGAAGTCCTCGGCGTTCAAGTCCGCGATGAACACCGCGACCCGGGAGCTGATGAAGGGGCTCTTCCGCCGTCGCTGACGGGCCGCGGGGAACGCCGAGTCGGCGCCTGTTGTACGCCGTAGCACGTCGAGTCGGCGCTTGATGGACCAGTTGTCGCCGGCTCGACGCCGACGACCGGGCAATTGGCGCCGACTCGACGCCGTGGAGCGTGCAGTTGGCGCCGACTCGGCGATCAGGCGGACCAGCGGAGCGAGTCGTCGACGAAGTCGGCGAACGCGTAGGTCCCGCGCAGGTCCTCCCGCTCGTCCATGAGCTTGGCCAGCGCGCTGGCGTGGCGGAACTTCAGGCTGTGCCGCTGGGTGATCGCCTGGTCGATCGCCTGGTCCAGGCCGTTCGATTCCTGCATGTCCATCTTGGCCTCCTGACCGGTTGCTGGATGTTCTGCGTACAGCCTGCCTGCGGTAGATCGCCGCCAGGTTGTTGGAACGTTAAAACTACGTGACGGTTGCCCAAAAGTCAAGTAGTTCACTCTAGTTTGACAGACCGGTGGTCGCGGCCTCACGCCGTCGGCTCGCTCCAAGCCAGCTGGACCACCTCGAAGCCGCGGTTGCGGGTGAGCAGCCGGCCGCGCCCGGGTGCGGCCGGCGTGGGACGGAGGTTGCCGAGCAGGGGCCCCTCCTCCGACGAACCGGAGAGCATGAGTCCCGGCATCGCCAGGTCGCGCAGCGCCTGGATCACCGGCTCGTAGAGCGCGCGCGAGGCGCCGCCGGAGCGCCGGGCCACGACCAGGTGCAGCCCGATGTCACGGGCCTGGGCGAGCAGCGGCGCCAGCACGTGCAGCGGTGAACCCTGCTGGGTGGCGACCAGGTCGTAGTCGTCGACCAGCACGAACACCTCCGCCCCGTTCCACCAGCTGCGCCGGCGCAGCTGATCGGGGGTGACGTCGGGTCCCGGGATGCGGTTCTCCAGGTACGCCGCCAGATCCTGCAGCGCCGGCTGCGCCTGGGTGGCCGAGGTCAGATAGTTGAGCAGGTACTCCCCGGGGATCTCGCCCAGCAGTGAGCGTCGGTAGTCCACCACCGCGATCTGGGCCTGCTTCGGGGTGCGGGTGCGCATGATCTCGCGGGCCAGCGTCCGCAGCAGCGCGCTCTTGCCGGACTGTCCGTCGCCGAAGACCAGCAGATGCGGCTCGGCGTCGGGGTCCAGGGCGACCGGGGAGAGGTCCTTCTCGGTGATGCCCAACAGCAGCGCCCCGCCCGGGCCGGTCCCGCCTGCGGCGGCCTGGCTCCGGACGTCCTCCAGTGCGATCCGCTCGGGCAGCAGCCGCAGCTTCGGCCCGGCCGGCCCCCGCCAGGCCGCGCCGACCCGGCCGATCAGGTCCTCCACCCCGTCGGCGAGGGTGGCGGCGGTCGCCGAGCCGTCGATCCGCGGCAGCGCGCCGAGGAAGTGCAGCTTCTGCATCACCAGGCCGCGACCGGGCCGGCCGGTCGGGACCAGCGCCGCCACCTTGCGGTCGATCTCGGAGTCGAGCGGATCGCCCAGCCGCAGCTCGAGCCGAGTGCCGAAGATGTCGCGCATCGCGGCACGGAAGTCCGGCCAGCGAGTGGCGGCGGCCACGATGTGTACGCCGAAGGTCAGCCCGCGCGGCGCCAGCTGCTGGATCGCGTACTCCAGGTCGTCGAAGTCGGCGCGCAGCGTGCCCCAGCCGTCCACCACCAGGAAGACGTCGCCCCAGCCGTCGTCGGCGGTGCCCTGCGCGCGCCGCAGCCGGTAGGTCTCGATCGAGTCGATGCCGGCGTTGCGGAAGTACTCCTCGCGCCGGTCGATGATGCCGGTGATCTCGGCGAGGATCCGGTTGACCACGTCGGGCTCGGCCCGGGTCCCGATACCGGCGACGTGGGGCAGCCGGGCCAGCGGGGCGAAGGTGCCACCGCCGAAGTCGAGCACGAAGAACTGCGACTCGGTCGGCGTGGTGGTCAGCGCCATGCTCGTCACGATGGTGCGCAGCAGCGTGCTCTTGCCGCTGCGTGGCCCGCCGACCACCGCGACATGGCCGGCCGCGCCGCCGACGTCGATGGTCAGCACGTCGCGACGCTGTTCTCGCGGCCGATCGACGATGCCGAGCGGGATCACCAGTCCGCCCAGCTCGCGCCAGTGGGGCGAGACCAGCCCGAGCCGGGGGTCGGCGGTGAGGTCGGGCATCAGCCCGTCGAGCGTGTCCGGTGCCCCCAGCGGCGGCAGCCACACCTGGTGCGCCGCCGGGCCGTGTCCGGCCAGCCGGCCGACCGCGATGTCCAGCAGCGAGGCCTGGCCGGTCTCGGTGGCCGGCGTCGGGCTCGGCTCGGCGGCCGGCTCCGGGCTCGGCGCCGCGAGCTGTCGCACCTCCGCGATGGTGAACGGCAAGATGCCGGGCAGCCGGCCGGCGTCGTCCCGGCGTACCCGTCCGGCACCGGCCGGCGGACCGGAGACGTACGCCGCCTTGAACCGCTGCAGCGTGGTCGGGTCCGGCTTCAGGTAGCCCAGCCCGGGCACCGCGGGCAGCTCGTAGGCATCCGGTACGCCGAGCACCGAGCGCGACTCCTGGGCGCTGAAGGTGCGCAGGCCCACCCGATAGGACAGATGGGAGTCGAGCCCGCGCAGCCGGCCCTCCTCCAGGCGCTGCGAGGCCAGCAGCAGGTGCAGGCCCAGCGAGCGGCCGAGCCGGCCGATGGCGACGAACAGGTCGATGAACTCGGGCTTGGCGGAGAGCATCTCGGAGAACTCGTCGACCACGATGAGGAGCGACGGCAGCGGTGGCAGCCGCGATCCGGGGTCGGCGGTGCGGGCGCGCTCGTAGTCCTTGAGCGAGGCGAAGTTGCCGGCCTCGCGCAGCAACTCCTGGCGACGGACCATCTCGCCGGACAGGGCGTCCTGCATCCGGTCGACGAGGGTCAGCTCGCCGGCCAGGTTGGTGATCACCGCGGAGACGTGCGGCAACTCGGCCATGCCGGCGAACGTCGCGCCGCCCTTGAAGTCGACCAGGACCATGTTGAGCTGCTCGGGCGGATGGGTGATGGCCAGGCCGAGGACCAGCGTGCGCAGGAACTCCGACTTGCCCGACCCGGTCGCCCCGATCACCAGCCCGTGTGGGCCCATGCCCTGCTGGGCGGACTCCTTGATGTCCAGGTGCACCGGCGCGCCGGCGTCGCCGAGGCCGATCGGCACCCGCAGCCGGTCGCGGGCCGGCCGGGTCCGCCACGCGGTCGCCGGATCGAGGCTGCGGACGTCGCCCAGGCCCAGCAGTTCCATGAAGTCCTTCGGGCCGGCGAGCTCGGCCGAGGGGACCGCCTCGCCGCTTCCTGCGGCGCTCACCGTGTGCAGCGCCGTCAACCGACGGGCGTACGCCTCCGCGACGGGGAGGCTGAGCTGGTCCAGCTGCACCCGGACCGGCTCCTCGCGCATCCGCACCACCTGCGCCGGGCACGACTCCGGCTCGGCCGCCTGCGGTGCCGCCTGCCGGGCGTCGTCGGCGATCTGCAGTCGCAATTGGCTCGCGTCGGAGAGCTCGTCCCACCGGGCGGGCAGGTCGAGCACCGTCACGCCGAGCACGCCGTCCGCGGGCAGCAGGTGGTTGCCGGGCGGCAGTATCACGCCGTCGACCACCACCAGTACGTGTGGTGTCACCGGCCGCTCCTCGGCGCCGAACCGTGGCCGGTCGACCAGGTCCGCGGGCAGCAGTGCGGCGAGCTCGTCCACCGAGGTCGCCACCATCCGCTTCGGTCCGACAGCATCGGTCTCCCGGGCGCTCTGGGCGTGCGGCAGCCATTTCATCCAGTCCCACTCCACCAGCGTCCGCTCCCCGGTGAGTACGGCGACCAGCAGGCTGTCGGGGGAGTGGAACGCGGTCGCCGAGCAGATCAGCGCGCGCGCCGCGGCCCGGGCGGTGTGCTCGGGGCCGCAGACCTCGATCTTGTCGAACGCGCGCAGGTCGAGCGCGGCCGGCAGATCGGGTTGCACCCGGTGCACCACCAGCAGCCGGTGCAGCGCGGAGGCCGAGGCGGGGTCCACCTGGTCGATGGGAGCGCTCTGCGGTGGCACCAGCTCGAGGGAGAGCGGCTGGGCGCAGGCGCCGTACCGCACCTGCAGGAACCGTGGATCGCCCGGTCGACGCTCCCACAGCCGGGAGCGTTCCTCGGCCAGTGCCGGCAATGCCTGCGGACTCGGGTTGTGCCAGGTCAGCGCCCGGCGCTGCTGCTCACCGGCCTCGCGTGCGGTCTGGCGGACGCCGGCCAGATAGCGCAGGTAGTCCGAGCGCTGGCCGCCGACGTTCTGCTGTCGCTGCTTGCGCTGCCGGTCGATCTGGACGAAGACGAAGCCGAGGGTGGCGAAGAGGAACATCCCGGCGGAGATGAACTGTCGCGCGCTGGCGCCGCCGGACCCGCTCATCGTCGCCACCAGCACGATCGAGCCCAGGCTGCCGAGCATCGGGATGGCGTTCATCATCACCCCGCCGGCGCCCTCGCTCTGGTCGATCGGCGGGGGCGGCTGGAGCACCAGTTCGCCGTGCGGGACCTCGGGCTCCTCGGTGCGGCCGCCGCGCAGCGTGGTCGCGACGGTCATCGATGCGTGCCCCGCACCGCCGCGTCCCTCGCCCTCGGCCACCCGCTGACCTCCGCCTTCCCGATGTTTCTCGCCCGTGATGTTGCGCAAAAGCTCCGGTGGTACCGGTGATCATGGCATGGTCGCACCGCGCCCACCCGCACCGCCGGCGTGGGCAGCACTACCCTGACCCAGAGGTCGGTACACCACCTGACCGACACCGCATCCGGGAGGCGCCATGGCCGTGGACCCCGCCGCGTCCGCGGGTGGGACCGGAGTCGGGCACGCCGGTGGGGAGGGTGCCGGTCCTGACCCGGAGCAGGCGGACGCGCTGGGCGCCGGCGGGCTGGCGCTGACGGTGCACAGCTCCTATGGCGTGGTCGACCTGGTCGTCCCGGCCCAGACCCGGGTGACCGAGCTCGCCGCCGCCTATGCCGCCGCCTGCCGGCTGCCGCGCACCCCCTCGCTGCGCACCCCCGGCGGTGGCTCGCTCTCGGGCGAGGCCAGCCTGGCCGCGTGCGGGCTCGACTCCGGGGCGATCCTCACCGCCGACCTCGCCGACCTCGCCGCGTCGTCGCCTCCGCCCGGTCGAGACTTCACTCCCGGTGGGCAGGTGGCCCCCGCCGACCGCCACGACCGACGCCTGGGCGGGGTGGCGCTCGGGGTCGCGGCCGGGCTGGCGGTGCTGGCCGGATGGTGCGGGACGCAGGTGAGCGGCACGCGGCAGGACCTGGTCGTCGTACTCCTGGCGATCGGGGCGTTGACCGGTCTGCTGCCGTTCGGCGGGTACGCCGGCCCGCGGGCCGTGGTGGCGCCGGCGTTCGCCGGGAGCGCGGCCCTGACCGCCGCGTGGAGCCCGGAGCCGGAGCGGTTGGCCACGATCATCGGCGGCGCCGCACTGGTCGCGGCCGTGCTCGCGGCCGCGGTCCGTGCGGTGGGCAGGGCCGAGGACGGGGTGATGGAGGCGCTCGGCGTCTGGATCGTGACCGGTGCCGTGGTCTTCGTGGTCACCTTCGGTGCCGCACTGCTCGACGCGCCGCGCCAGGTGCCGTGGGCGGTCCTGCTGGTGGCGGCCGCGCTCGCCGCCCGGCTGGTGCCGGGCTCCGCCGTCGAGGTGCCGGACTCCGCGCTGATCGAGGTGGACCGGCTCGCCGTGACGGCCTGGTCGGCGCGGGAGCCGGGGCCGGGGCGCCGTGGACGGACCGTCGTCCCGGTCGAGGAGGTCAGCGCGATCGCGGCCCGTGGCACCCGGCTGCTGGCGGCGGCCTCGGTCGCGGTGCTCGTCCTGACCCTGGTCTGCGCACCCTTGCTCCTGGCCACCGCCACGGTGGCCGTCGACCGGGTCGGTGCCCGGGTCATGGTGCTGGCCGGTGGGGTCGCGCTCCTGCTCGCCGCGCGCGCCTACCGATACTGGCTGCCGCGGCTGCTGCTTCGGCTGGCCGGGGTCTATGCCGCGGTGGTCGGTCTGGTCGCGGCCCTCGCCCCGGCCTCGACCGGGGTGGTGGCGGCACTCGGCGGCGCCGCCGTGGTGAGCGGGCTGGTGGTGGTCTCGGTCGCCGTCGCCACCGGCCGGGGCTGGCGCTCGGTCTGGTGGGCCGCCCGGGCCGATCTGGTCGAGGTGCTGGCCGGCGCCACGGTCCTCGGCGTGCTGCCGGTGGCGATCGGCGTGGTGCGTCGGCTGTGGGAGAGGTGAACCGCGGTCGACCCGGATCCGCCGGGTGCCGGCGTGGTGGGCCTCGCCCGGCGACGATCGGTGGAGATCGGTGGAGATCGGTGGACAAGGGTTTAAGGATTCCGACCCCGGGAATACGGCTGCGTGTCCGGCCCGCCGATAACGACGGAATCGCCCCGGACCTCGCAGACGGAATACGCCGAGATATCTCGGGCAGACCTCGGGGAAGGAATCACCATGGGTGACCACCACACCATCAAGCAGGACGATGCGATCGACGGTGCCGTCAAGGACATCGGCAACACCCGTGATCGACTCACCACGCTCGGCCGGCGGCTCGACAGCCAGATCATGGGCTACCGGAACCGCTGGCAGGGCGAGGCCGGCGACTCGTTCTTCGGGCTGCACCAGCTGTGGATCCAGAAGCAGACGACCATCACCAACGCGCTCAACGAGCTCATCTCGGGCCTGGAGAACACCCGCAAGGTCGGCACCGGCACCAACCAGGACGTCGCCGGTCGACTCAGGAGCGCCAGCTCCTCGCTGGACGCGCTCTCGACCCGCCTGGGCTGACCTGTGCCGGGGCGGTCGGGCCCGCTGACCACGAGCCGACCGCCTCGCCGACAATCGCGCCGACGCATGGACGGGTTTTTCCGGTATCGGCGCAATTCGGGCCGACACCGTGCCGAACTCCCTCCTCGATTTTCGACTTCACGTAAAGGAATTTCCATCATGGGTGACCACATCCTCGTCGACCATCCCGCGCTGGACAGTGCCCGGGACGACCTGAAGAACGGCGTCGTACAGATCGGTGGCGTCCTCGACGAGCTCGAAGGCAAGCTGGACGTGCTCAAGGAGCGCTGGTCGGGGGAGGCGAAGATCGCCTACGACGCCGCCAAGCTCACCTGGGACCAGGCCATCAACGAGATGGTCGTGGCCCTGTCCAAGCACAGCACGCTGGTCGCGGACGCCAATCTCGACTTCATCCACGCCGACAAGCGGGGTGCTCGCGGGTTCGAGAGCTTCTGACCGGCCAGACGGGTCGCGACCGGATCTCGGGGGCGGTCGCGACCGGAGGTCCCGCCGCACCGCGACGC
>NZ_JASGET010000115.1:0-6811 GCF_047606145.1 Nocardioides sp.
CTCCGCGGCACCGGCGACGAGGGCGAGCTGCTGCGCCGGCACGCGCTGTCGGCGGCGGACCGCGACGCCGGCGCCTCCCGGGACCTGGTCGAGGCGATCCGCGGCGGGAGGACGGTCGAGGTCGCCGCCGCGGCGATCCGGGCGGCGGACACCAGCCTGGCGATCCTGGACCTCGCGGCGCTCGCCCTGCCCGCCGTACGCCTGCTCGGCGAGCACGCCGACCCGCGGGTGCGCGCCGACGTGGTCGCCGCGGCGACGGCGTACGGCGCCAGCGCTCGGATCGCGCTGGTCAACCTGATCGGCAACACCACGCTGGCGGCCTCCTCCGGTGCCGCGCGTGACGAGGTGGAGCGACTGCAGCGCGACGGCCGCCGGTTCCGGCTGGTGCTCGCCGACCTGGAGCTGCTCGCCTCGTCGCTCTCGCCGGCGGATCCCCTCAGCGACCGGTGAGGCGGGATGGTGCCGGTGAGGCCGGTGATTCAGCGCCGGAGCGACCCCGCTTGTAGCCTGACGAGGTCCGCGTGGGAGATCCCGACGAGTGCGCAGATGCGCGACGCAGACAAAGACCCGAAGCTGAAGGAACCACCTCCATGGACTTCAAGGTTGCCGACCTGAGCCTGGCCGACTTCGGCCGGACCGAGATCACGCTCGCCGAGCACGAGATGCCCGGCCTGATGGCGATGCGCGAGCGGTACGCCGCCGCGCAGCCGCTCCGGGGCGCTCGGATCGCCGGCTCGCTGCACATGACCATCCAGACCGCGGTCCTGATCGAGACGCTGGTCGCCCTCGGTGCCGAGGTCCGCTGGGCCTCGTGCAACATCTTCTCCACCCAGGACCACGCCGCCGCGGCGGTCGCCGTCGGCCCGAACGGGACTCCCGACGCCCCCGCCGGCGTGCCGGTCTTCGCCTGGAAGGGCGAGACGCTGGCGGAGTACTGGTGGTGCACCCAGCAGATCCTGGACTGGCCGTCCGTCGACGGGGCGCCCCGGTTCGCCAACATGATCCTGGACGACGGCGGTGACGCCACCATGCTGGTCCACCTCGGCGTGGAGGCGGAGAAGTCGGGTCAGGCCCCCGACCCGGCCACCGCCGGCTCGGCGGAGCAGAGGGTCGTCTTCGAGGTGCTGGCCGCGTCGCTGGCCAGCAGCACCGAGAGGTGGACCAAGATCGCCGCCGAGATCAAGGGCGTCACCGAGGAGACCACCACCGGCGTGCACCGGCTCTACGAGATGACCCGGGACGGCTCGCTGCTCTTCCCGGCCATCAACGTCAACGACTCGGTGACGAAGTCGAAGTTCGACAACAAGTACGGCTGCCGGCACAGCCTGGTCGACGGCATCAACCGGGCCACCGACGTGCTCATCGGCGGCAAGGTCGCCGTGGTGTGCGGGTACGGCGATGTCGGCAAGGGCTGCGCGGAGTCGCTGCGCGGCCAGGGCGCTCGCGTCATCGTCACCGAGATCGACCCGATCTGCGCGCTGCAGGCCGCGATGGACGGCTACCAGGTCGACACCCTGGAGAACGCGCTGCCGGTGGCCGACCTCGTCATCACCGCGACCGGCAACAAGGACGTGGTCTCGGTCGACCAGATGAGTCGGATGAAGCACAACGCGATCGTCGGCAACATCGGCCACTTCGACAACGAGATCGACATGGCCGGGCTGGAGGCCTACCCGGGCATCGTCCGCAAGAACGTCAAGCCGCAGGTCGACGTGTGGACCTTCCCGGAGCCCAACGAGCTCGGCGGCAGCGCGATCATCGTGCTCTCCGAGGGCCGCCTGCTGAACCTGGGCAACGCGACCGGTCACCCGAGCTTCGTGATGTCGAACTCCTTCACCAACCAGACGCTGGCCCAGATCGAGCTGTTCACCAAGCCGGAGGAGTACCCGGTCGACGTCTACGTGCTGCCCAAGCACCTCGACGAGGAGGTCGCCCGCCTCCACCTGGCCAGCCTCGGCGTCAATCTCACCGAGCTGTCCGAGACGCAGGCCGACTACATCGGGGTCCCGGTCACCGGCCCCTACAAGCCCGACACCTACCGCTACTGATCGCCGCTCGCCGCTGACGCGCACACGTGGCCCCGGCCGGGGTCGGGTGCTGGCAGAATCGAGAGCATGAGCAGCCTCCCGGAGCAGACCAGCCGAGGCCGGGTCCTCGTCGTCGACGACGACGCCTCACTGAGCGAGATGCTGGCGATCGTCCTGCGACAGGAGGGCTTCGAGGTCGACCTGGTCGCGCGTGGAGACGAGGCGCTGGCGGCGTTCCACGAGCACCGTCCCGACCTGGTGCTGCTCGACCTGATGCTGCCCGGGATCGACGGCATCGAGGTCTGCAAGCAGATCCGGGTCGAGTCCGGGGTGCCGATCGTGATGCTCACCGCCAAGGGCGACACCGTCGACGTGGTGGTCGGACTGGAGTCGGGCGCCGACGACTACGTGGTGAAGCCGTTCAAGCCCAAGGAGCTCATCGCCCGCATCCGGGCACGAGTACGGCGCTACGACGCCGCGCCCTCGGAGACGCTGTCGATCAAGGACCTGGTCATCGACGTCGCCGGCCATCAGGTCAGTCGCGGGGACGAGCAGGTCTCGCTGACGCCGCTCGAGTTCGACCTGCTGGTCTGCCTGGCCCGCAAGCCGCACCAGGTCTTCTCCCGCGAGGTGCTGCTGGAGCAGGTGTGGGGCTATCGACACGCCGCCGACACCCGCCTGGTCAACGTGCACGTCCAGCGCCTGCGCGCCAAGGTCGAGCACGACCCGGAGAACCCCGAGATCGTCGTCACCGTCCGCGGTGTCGGCTACAAGGCCGGCCCCGTGTGAGCATGCAGCGACGCCTGCGCTGGTCCGGCCGGCTCGGCTGGCTGGGCTGGCTCGGCTCCTGGTGGTGGCGTTCGATCCAGCTGCGGGTCGTGGCCAGCACGGTGGTGCTCACCGCCGTCGCGGTCGTCGTCATCGGTGCGGTGCTGCTCGTCCAGACCAGGGGCGCGCTGCTCGACCACCGTCGCGAGATCACCGTCGCGGAGGCCAGCGAGGAGGTCGCCGACGCCGAGGCACGGCTGGGGAGCGCCTCGGGGGCCGACGTGAACCTCTCCGGGCAGCGCACCGATCTGGTCGAGCCCATCATCGAGCTGGGCCTGAGCCGTGGCTTCTGGGTGGTGCTGGTCGGACCGCTGGGTGAGCACGGCGGACGGATCGCCGGGGGTGGCGCCGAGTGGACGCCGGGCCTCGACACCACGAGCGTGCCGGCGTCCCTGGAGGACCACTTCCAGCGGACCGACGTCGGTCAGGCCTGGACCTACACCACCATCCGGCTGGAGTCGTCGGTCGACGACCCGATCGCGGAGACCGACTCGGCCGGCAGCACGATGCCGGGTCTGGTGGTCGGCACCCAGGTCAGCCTGCCGGCCGACGGCGGCACCTACACGCTCTACTTCCTGGTCCCGCTCACCCAGGAGCAGGACACGTTGTCGCTGCTCACCCGCGGACTGATCCTGGCCGGAGCGGTCCTGGTGCTGGTCGTCGGCGCCGCCTCCTGGTTCGTGGCCCGCCGGGTGGTCACCCCGATCCGGCTCGCCCGGCAGACCGCGGAGCGGCTCGCCGCGGGCCGGTTGACCGAGCGGATGCGGGTCAACGGGGAGGACGACCTCGCCCGGCTCGCGGTCTCGTTCAACCAGATGGCCACCAGCCTGCAGAACCAGATCGGCCAGTTGGAGAACCTGTCCCGCGTGCAACGGCGCTTCACCTCCGACGTCTCCCACGAGCTGCGCACGCCGCTGACCACCGTGCAGATGGCGAGTCACGTGCTGCACGACGCGCGGGACACCTTCGACCCGGTGACCGCGCGCGCCGCCGAGCTGTTGCAGACCGAGCTGGATCGCTTCGAGACGCTGTTGGTCGACCTGCTGGAGATATCCCGGTTCGACGCCGGCGCGGCCGCGCTGGAGGCCAGCGACGTGGACCTGGGCGAGGTGGCCCGGCAGGTGGCCGACAGCTATCGACCGCTGGCCGAGCGCAGCGGCGTCCGGATCGTGGTGCATGCCGACGGTCCGGCGCTGGCCGAGGCCGACGTACGCCGGATCGAGCGGATCGTGCGCAACCTGGTCGCCAACGCCATCGACCACGTCGGCGACTCGGATCGGATCGACATCACCGTCGCCGCCGGTCACGACGCGGCGGCGATCGCGGTGCGTGACCACGGCCTCGGACTGGCGCCGGGGGAGACGGCGATGGTGTTCAACCGGTTCTGGCGCTCGGACCCGGCCCGCAACCGATCGAGCGGAGGCACCGGGCTCGGGCTCTCCATCGCGCTCGAGGACGCCAAGCTGCACGGCGGCTGGCTGCAGGCCTGGGGGCGGCCGCGGCTGGGCACCAACTTCCGGCTGACCCTGCCTCGGCACGTCCACGGCGAGCTGCGACAGTCGCCGTTGCCGCTGGTCCCCGAGGACGTGCGCGACATCGCGCGCGACCTCGCCGGCGTCCCGCAGACGAACCTCGAGGACCGATGAGACGACCACGCTCCCGCCCGAGGCCGACCCTCCTCCGGGTCCTGGCCCCGATGGTCTGCGCCGGGGCCGCCCTGGTCGCGCTGACCGGCTGTCTCTCGGTGCCCACCTCGGGACCGGTGCGGGAGCTCTCCGTCCAGCCGACGCAGGTCAGCAGCGAGGCCATCCCGTACTCGCCGCGCGCGCCGCAGCCGGGACTCACCCCCGGCCAGGTGGTGCGCGGGTTCCTCGACGCGATGACGGCCTCGCCGCTGTCGACCACCGTCGCTCGGCAGTACCTGTCCCGGTCCTTCGCCGACTCCTGGGACCCGGATCGTCGCACCATCCTCTACGACAACACCCGACCGCCGCTGGGCGGGAGCTCGATCGTCGTCGACATCACCGGCGCCACCTGGCTCGACGCGCGCGGTACCTGGAAGGGTCAGCTGGACAAGGGCCGGGCCGCGCTGCGCTTCTCGCTGGTCCGCGAGTCCGGTCAGTGGCGGATCTCCGCGGCGCCGAACGCCCTGGTCGTCCCCGCCACCTGGTATCAGTCGCGCTTCACCCAGCGGTTCGTCTACTACCTCGACCCGAGCGACCGGGTGCTGGTCCCCGAACCGGTGTTCGTCCCGACCGGGACCCAGCTCGCCACCAGCCTGATCCGCAGCCTGCTGCTCGGACCGGCCGCGCCGGCACGCAGCGTGGTGCACAGCTTCGCGCCGGTCGGCCGGCGCGAAGACGCCTCGATCAGCGTCGAGGACGGTCTGGCCCGGATCTCGCTGGCCGGCAGTGCGGACTACCTCACCGCCCGGACGAAACGACTGCTCGCCGCCCAGTTGGCCTGGACGCTGCGACAGGATCGTGACGTCGAGCGGATGCGGCTGGTGATCGGCGGCGAGACCGTCGTCTTCCCCGGTGCCGGCAGCACGATCCCGGTCTCCGGGTCGGCGCGTTACAGCCCCAACGGGGCCGGGGCCAGCGACGCGCTGTACGCCGTCCGCACCGGCGTGCTGGAGCGGTACGCCGACGGAGCCGGGTTCGACGTCGTGTCGGGTCGATGGGCCTCGGTGCACGACCTCGTCACCGCGGCCGTCGACGCGCACGACCGTCAGGTGGCCGCAGTGACCAGCGATCGGCGTTCCGTCCTGGTCGGCCCGCTCTCGGGCTCCGCGAAGGTGACCCGGCTGCCGCTGCGGGGGACCGATCTGCTGCAGCCGGCATGGGACCTGAGCGGCCGACTGTGGCTGGTGGACCGAACCGCCGACGGCGCGGTGGTGAGCTACGTCCGCGACGGCCGGGTCCATCGGGTGCGGATCCGCGGCGTGACCGGCGCCAACGTGCGACGCTTCCTGGTCTCACGCGACGGCACCCGGTTCGTCGCCGTGATCCGGCACGAGGTGGGCGACCGGATGGTGGTCAGCCGGATCGGTGCCGACTCCGACGGCCGGGTCGAGAGCGCGTCGCCCGCGGTGGAGCTGGCCTATCCGAGCAGCCGGCGGGCGCGGCTGCGCGACATCGGGTGGCGCTCGCCCACCACCGTCTACGCCGTCCAGTGGACCTCGGGCACCGCCCTGGTCAACGTCGTCTCGTTGGACGGCGCGACCCTGGACGTGTCCGGCGACGAGTTCCCGGTCGGCAGCACGCCACGGGCTCTGGTCAGCTCTCCGGTCGACGGCACGCCGCTGTACGCCCGCACCGGCCGGAAGCTGTCGGACCTGTCCGGCAACGCCGACCTGCGCCTGCCCTCCGGCGTCAGCTCGGCCTTCTACGCCGGCTGACCTCGGTCACGCCCGCCGGCCCGGGGTTGTCCACAACCGGGCCGGCGAGGGTTGCCGCACCCGGGACGCCCTGCTGCGATGGTGCGGTGAATCGCGAGCCGGGCCGGTCCGGAACCCCGCTGCGCGACGCGTACGCCGACCTGGTGCTCGGCGGTCGGTGCGTCGGCTGCGGCGCCTCCGGCCGCCTGGTCTGCGCCCGATGCCGTGCCGGCCTGCCGGCCCGGGCGTACCCGGTCCGACCCGACCCCGCCCCGCCCGGCCTGGTGCCGACGGTGGCCGCGGCGCCGTACCAGGACCTGGTCAAGCAGCTCGTGCTGGGGTTCAAGGAGCGCGGGCTGCTCGATGCGGCCGAGCCGCTGTCCGCCCTGCTGACGTTGGCGGTGATCGAGGCCCTCGGAGTCACCGACGTCACCGGGATCACCGGCCCCGCCCCGGCGGTGCTGGTGCCGGTGCCCTCCCGGCCGTCCTCGGTGCGGGCGCGGGGACTGGACCCGATCGCCGTGCTGGCCGGCCGGTCGGCCCGGCTGCTGCGCACGGCCGGGGTGGAGGCTCGGGC
>NZ_JASGET010000116.1:0-48149 GCF_047606145.1 Nocardioides sp.
ATCTCATCCTGGACATCGCTCCAGGTCTGGAACGGGTCAAGCGAGCAGGGCAGTGACCTGGTGGCACCCGGGGTGCATCGGCGCTCTGTCTGAGAACGCCGACAAGAGGATGGTGGACCAGTGAGCCGCCCCGGCCGGACGGTCCGGCCGCACGCACGGTCCGGACCCCGCTCCGCACCCAGCCCGGCGACCGGCCCACTCCGCGGCGACCTCAGCTCCGCTGGGCCGCGAAGAACTCCGTGAGCAGCGCGGTCTGCTCCTCGGCGTACACCCCCGAGACGACCTCGGGGCGATGGTTGAGCCGGCGGTCGCGGACGACGTCCCACAGCGACCCGACCGCGCCGGCCTTGTCGTCGAAGGCTCCGAAGACGATCCGCTCGAGCCTGGCGAGCACCGCCGCGCCGGCGCACATGGTGCACGGCTCCAGGGTGACCACCAGGGTGTGCCCGTCCAGCCGCCACTCGCCGCGGGCGCGGGCGGCCGCGCGCAGCGCCACCATCTCGGCGTGGCCGGTCGGGTCGGCGTACGCCTCCCGGACGTTGCGCCCGGCCCCGACGACCTCGCCACCGGCGTCGAGCACCACGGCACCGATGGGTACGTCGTGCGTGGCCAGCGCCGCGCGGGCCTCGGCCAGCGCCGCCTGCATCGCCGGACCCCAGCGGTCCAGCGGCCTCATGCGGTGGTGAGTCCGACGGCGTCGTCGAAGAGCATCCCGAAGCCGGCCTTGCGAGCGACCTCGCTGAGCAGCTCGTCGGGATAGAGGTCGAAGTCGTCGAGCAGGATGCCGAGGTCGACCGCGCTCACCCCGAGGTCGGCGAGGATCGCCAGGTCTCCGGCCGGCTCCTGGTCGTCCTCGTCCTCGGGCATCGGCAGCGCCAGGTGCTCCAGCGCGGAGGCGGCCAGCTCCCACTCGCTCGCGGCGGTGATGTCGGAGAGCAGCACGTGGGTGCTGGTGCCCTCGGTGCGCACGATCAGGAAGAAGTCCTCGTCGACGCCCACCATCGCGAACGCCCCGCCTTCGCCGGGGAAGCGGCGCAGCGCGTGGGCGAGCGCGCCGACGTCGCTCAGCACGTCGTCGGCGAGCTCCTCGACGGTCCAGTCCTCACCGTCGTGGAAGGCCGCGACGGCGAAGTCCACGCCGGCGAGTTGATCGGACTGATCGGACACCTCACCAGCGTGACACGCGAGCGGTCCCGTGGCCAAGCCTTTTGCCTGCCTCGTCACAAAGCGTTCACCCTCTCGATCTCATAGGGTG
Organism: Nocardioides sp.; assembly: GCF_047606145.1. Lineage (GTDB taxonomy): Bacteria > Actinomycetota > Actinomycetes > Propionibacteriales > Nocardioidaceae > Nocardioides. The sequence goes on from NZ_JASGET010000116.1 coordinate 1,256, forward strand.
CCTCCATGCAGACTCTCGCCGTCGATCATCCACTGGTGGCCCACAAGCTGACCGTCCTGCGCGAGGAGCAGACCGACTCGCCGACCTTCCGGCGGCTGGCCGACGAGCTGGTGACCCTGCTCGCCTACGAGGCCACCCGCGAGGTCCGCATCGAGTCCTGCGACATCCGCACCCCGGTGGCGCCGACGACCGGCGTACGACTCGCCGCACCGAAGCCGTTGGTGGTGCCGATCCTGCGCGCCGGCCTGGGCATGCTGGACGGGCTGATGCGGCTGCTGCCCACCGCCGAGGTCGGCTTCCTCGGCATGGTGCGCAACGAGGAGACGCTGCAGGCCACGACGTACGCCGAACGGCTGCCGGCCGACCTGTCCGGACGGCAGTGCTATCTGCTCGACCCGATGCTCGCCACCGGCGGCACCCTCGCGGCCGCGATCGACTTCCTGGTGCGGCGCGGCGCCGACCACATCACCGCGATCTGCCTGCTCGCCGCACCGGAGGGGATCGCCGCACTGGAGGAGAAGGTCTCCCACCTCCAGGTACCGATCAACATCGTCACCGCCGCCATCGACGAGCGGCTCAACGAGAAGGGCTACATCGTCCCCGGCCTCGGCGATGCCGGGGACCGGCTGTACGGCGTCGCGGGCTAGTGTCGCGCCGGTCCTCGGGTGCGGTCGCCGGGACCGGTGACCGCACCTGAGGACCGCACCGCACCCGCCCGGCTCAGCCGAGCGGGATCTCGGCGAGCATCTCGTGACGGGGCCGGCGGCCGGGGCCCTCGCCGAGATGGGACTCGACCACGCTGGCCGAGTCCACCCGCCAGGCCGGCCCGGTGTAGCTGTCGGCCAGCCGTACCCACCGGGTGAGCTCGGTGGGCCGGCGGAGGCGGGCAAGGGTGAGATGCGGCCGGAAGCGGCCGCCGTCGACCTCGATCCCGGCGGTGGCGGTGGCGTTCCGCACGCCGGTCGCGAGCCGGGCCAGCTCAGGTTCGTCTCGCAGGCCGGCGTACAGCACCCGGCCCTCGGCCACCTGGGGGAAGGCTCCGCCACCGGCGACCCTCATCTCGAACGGCGTACGACGACCGGCGGCCGCGCCGAGTCGCTCGAGCCAGTCCTCGACCGCGCGGTCGGGTACGGCGGGGGCGAAGGCGAGCGTCACGTGGAACTGCTCGGGCCTGGTCCAGCGGAACCCGCCGGCATGGCGGCGCACCTCCCAGAACTCGTCCAGGTCGTCGATCACTTCTGCTGGCGGCACGATGGCGACGAAGGCTCTCATCACCGGTCTCAAGCAACGTGCGACCCCAGAATCATCCCGACCAGGTAGGTCACCGCCATCGCGAAGAAGCCACCGGCGACGTTGCGCAGCAACGCCCGGCGTGGATCGGCGTACCCGATCCTGGCGCTGGTGACGCCGGTGACGGCCAGCGCGGCGAGCACCGCCACCGCCGTCACCGGGATGCGCCACAGCCCGGGCAGCAGGATGGTGAGCAGCGGCAGCAGCGCCCCGACGGTGAACGCGAGCATGGAGGCCAGCGCGGCGTTCCACGGGTTGGTGATGTCGTCCGGGTCGATGCCCAGCTCGAGCTCGGCGTGGGCGCCGAGCGCGTCGCGAGCGGTCAACTGCGCCGCCACCTCCGCGGCGACCTCGGGCGTCAGCCCCCGGTCCTCGAGCAGGCCCCGGAGCTCGGCGAGCTCCTCGACCGGCATCTCCCGCAGCTCGGTGCGCTCCTTGTCCAGCAGGGCCAGCTCGGCGTCGCGCTGGGTGCTGACGCTGACGTACTCACCCGCCGCCATGCTGAGCGCGCCCGCCACCAGGCCGGCGACACCACCGACCAGGATGGTGCCACGGTCATCGGTCGCCCCGGCCAGGCCCATCACGAGCCCCGCCACCGAGACGATGCCGTCGTTGGCGCCGAGGACGCCGGCCCGCAGCCAGCTGAGCCGGTTGTTCAGCCCGTCCTCGTGTGGCTCGCCCTCGTGCCCGCCGGCCGGCGCGGTGGCGGCCGGCGTGCTCATGGCGCCATCGTGCTCGCCCCGGCGGCGGCCGAGCAAGCCAGGACAGGCTCACCACCCTCGGGGCCGTCCCATGAGCCGTCGCCGACTCAGCGGTGCCGGGCCGCCTCCGGCTCGTGCACCCGGCGAGGCATCAGCGCGGCACCGACCAGGAGTACGACGAGCAGCGCCGTGGCCACCAGGAAGACCACGTGCAGCGCGGGCGCGAGGATGCTCGGGTCCAAGTCCTCGAGCTCGGGTACCGCCCCGGAGACGCGGGCGGCGACGGCCGTGTTGGCGACCGCGCCGAAGATCGCCGTGCCCATCGCCGAGCCGATCGAGCGGGCGAACATGGTGGCGCCGGTCGCCACCCCGCGGTTGGCCCAGGAGACGCTCGACTGCGCCGCCACCAGTCCCGGGCTGGCGACGAACCCGAAGCCGAGCCCGATCACGAAACAGCTCGACGCGAGCAGCCAGATGGAGCTGTGCGCGCCGACGCCGAGCAGCAGCAGCCCGCCCAGGAGGGCGAGGAGCGCGCCGAGCCCGACGGTGAACCGGAAGCCCCGGCTCAGGTAGATCCGGCCCGCCTGCCAGGCAGCCGCCGGCCAGCCCAGCGTCATCGCGGCCAGCGCCAGCCCGGCGACCAGCGCACCGTGGCCGAGCACCTGTTCGGCGTACATCGGCACATAGGAGGAGAGGCCGAGCATCACGCAGCCGACCACCAGGCTGTCCAGGTTGCCGGCGTTGAGCACCCGGTAGCGGAAGACCCACAGCGGCAGCACCGGCTCGGGCACGCGCGACTCGACCACGGCGAAGGCCGCCAGCGCCACCGCGGCCAGCGCGAACAACCCGATCGAGGTTCCGGAGCCCCAGGCCCACTTCTGCCCACCCTCGAGCAACGCCAGCAGCAACACCACCCCGCCGAGACTGAGCAGTGCCGCGCCGGTGACGTCCGGTCTGGTGCGACGGCGCACCACCTTCTCGTGGAAGGAACGCTGCAGCATCCAGAAGGCGAGGACGCCGAGCGGCAGGTTGACGAAGAAGATCCACCGCCAGGAGACGTACTGCGAGAACAGTCCGCCCAGGGTCGGTCCGACCAGCGCCGAGAGCGCCCACACCGAGGCGGTGTAGCCCTGCACCTTGGCTCGCTCGGCCATGGTGTAGATGTCCCCGACGATCGTGACCGCCATCGGCTGGACGGCGCCGGCGCCGATCCCCTGGACCGCGCGGAAGATGATCAGCCCGGTCATGCTCCAGGCGAAGCCGCACAGCGCCGACCCGATGACGAACAGCGCGATGCCCAGCAGCATCACCGGCTTGCGGCCGACCAGATCGGAGATCTTGGCATAGATCGGCACCGTGACCGCCTGCACCAGCAGGTAGATCGAGAACAGCCAGGGAAAGACGGTGAAGCCACCCAGGTCGTCGATGACACTCGGTACGGCGGTGGCCAAGATGGTGGAGTCGATCGCGACCAGGCCGGTGGCGAGCATCGCGGAGAGCAGGACCGGGCCACGCTCACTGCGCAGACCGACCGAGGAACGGGTGAGCGCCTGAGTCATGTCGTTAGCCACTCTAACGATCTGGTCGACGCGGCGGAACGAGTCGGCGCCGTGAGGCACGCCACCCCGCGACCCGCCGGATCGGGCATGTCATCGGACCGACTGGGCACACTGACACCCATGACCAGCATCTGGACGCGTCGATCGGTCCTGCTCGCCGGCGCCTCCCTGGCCCTCACCGGCTGTGGCGATGGCACCGGCACCGGGACAGGCACCGGGACAGGCACCGGCTCCGCCCGGACATCGGGGACACCGGGGACCACCGCCGGCACCACCTCGACCGGGGTCGGCACCACCGGCGCGTCCACCACCGCTGCCGGCCACCCCGGCTGGGGACGGCTCGCCCGACGGCTCACCGGCGAGCTGGTGCGGCCCGGCGACTCGGCGTACGACTCGCTCCGGGTCACGCCGAACCCTCGGTACGACGACGCCCGGCCGCTGGCGCTGCTGGAGGCGGCGAACTCGGCCGACGTCGCCGCCGGACTGGCGTTCGCCGCGGACGCCGGCATCCCACTCGCCCTGCGTGCCGGGGGCCACTCCTACCCCGGCTGGTCCTCGGGCGGGTCCCCGCGGGCGCTGGTCATCGACACCCGCAGGCTCGACCGGCTCCGCTGGCGGGGAACCCAGGCGCGGTTCGGGCCGGGCACCGTCCTCTCCGACGTCTACCGGCGGGTGGCCGCGAAGGGGCGGGCGATCCCGGGGGGATCGTGCCCGACGGTCGGGCTCGGTGGACTGACCATGGGCGGCGGGGTCGGCGTGATGACGCGCGCCTACGGACTCACCTGTGACCACCTGACCTCGGCGGAGGTGGTGCTCGCCGACGGGCGGGTGGTGACCGCGTCGGCGAGCAGCGAGCCCGACCTGTTCTGGGCGCTGCGGGGCGGCGGAGGGGGCCACCTCGGGGTGGTCACCTCGATGACGATGGCGACGGTGCCGGCACCCACCCTGACCACCACCTACCTCACCTGGACGCCCTCGTCGATCGGCGAGGTGATCCCGGCCTGGTTCGACTGGCTGGACGGCGCCGACCCGCGACTGTGGTCGACGCTGAAGGTCCTGGGCGGCTCGAGCCACCCGACCGGGGTCTCGCTGGCCGCGACCGTCACCTGGACCGGCCCGAGCTCCGGCTTCGAGTCCGCGATCGCGCCGCTCGTCTCCGCGGTGGCGCCGACCGGACGCGTCGACCACGTCCGTGGCTTCTTGGCCGCGATGCGGGCCTTCGCCGGCTCCGGAGCGCCCGAGGCGTTCGCCGCCACCTCCCACATCGCCTACCGGCCGCTGACCGCGGCCGAGGCCGAGATCGTCCTGGCTCGGGTCGACGCGGTCCCCGACTCCCTGATCGAGGCCGGGATCTCTATCGACGGGCTCGGCGGCCGGGTCGCCGAGATGGCACCGGAGACGACCGCCTTCGTCCACCGACGAGCACGTGCGACCGTGCAGTACACGGCCACCTACCAGGGCGATTCGGCGGAGCCGGCCGTCGACTTCGTCGAGGGGTTCCGCTCGAGGATGAACCCGGTCTTCGGCCACCACGCCTACGTGAACTACGCCGACGCCAGCCTGGGCGACCCGGGAGAAGCCTACTTCGGGGACAACTGGACTCGGCTGCAGCAGGTCCGGTCGGCGTACGACCCGGACGGGCTGTTCACCCAACCACAGTGACGCCGGCGAACCGGCTCAGCGAGCCGCGTGGTAGGCCTCGATCACCTCGGCCGGGATCTTGGAGCGATCGCTGAACTCATAGCCGTGGGCATGCGCCCAGGAGCGGATCGCGTCGCGTTCCTGCTTGGTGCTCGGCGCCGGCGCCACCGTGGAGCGCAGCGGATAGCGCTTCGGGCCGCCGGTCCGCTTCGCGACCAGCGCGAACTCCTCCATCGCCAGCCGCAGGGTGCGGGCCTCGGCATTGGTCAGGTCGATCTCGTAGCCGGTCCCGTCCAGGCTGAACGAGACGGTCTCGGCCGGCTCACCGCCGGAGAGGTCGCTGACCAGCGTGACGACTTCTCTGTGCACACCTCACACGCTAGCGGACCGACCCGGGCGGCCGGCGGAGCCGGCGCCGCAGCCCAGCCGCCCCGGTGTCAGTCGTGGCGAGTCCGGCACGTGCCCGACACGTGTCACGGTCGTCCCGGGTGCTGCCTCCCTTCGTCACACCCCGGCGGCCTACCGTGGAAGACATGGAGGCCTTCGACCATCGTGCGGAAGTGCGTGAGTTCCTCACCACCCGGCGCGCCCGGATCACTCCTCAGCAGGCGGGCCTGCCGGCGTACGGCGGCAATCGCCGGGTCGAGGGACTGCGCCGCGAGGAGGTGGCGATGCTGGCCGGGGTGTCGGTCGACTACTACGTCCGGATGGAGCGCGGCGATCTCGGCGGTGCCTCCGAGAGTGTCCTGAACGCGCTCGCACGGGCGCTCCAGCTCGACGAGGCCGAGCGCGAGCATCTGTTCGCGCTGGCCCGGACGGCCGGACCTGGTCGCACCCGCCGACGGCGTACGACGCCCGCCGCGGTGCGCCCCGCGGTACGGCAGGTCCTGGCGGCGATCGGAGACGCGCCGGCGTGGGTCCGCAACGGCCGGCACGACATCCTCGCCATGAACCGGCTCGCCCGGACCCTCTACTCCCCGGTGCTGGACTCGCCGGTGGCCGGGGCGACCGCACGCCGGCGGGCCAACACGACCCGCTTCATCTACCTCGATCCGGCGGCCGGTGAGTTCTTCGTCGACTACGACCGGATCGCCGACGACGCGGCCGCGATGCTCCGGCTGGAGGCCGGCCGCAATCCGCACGACCGGGATCTGATCGAGCTGGTCGGCGAGCTCTCCACACAGAGCGAGCTCTTCCGTCGACGGTGGGCATCGCACGACGTGACGTTCCATCGCAGCGGCCAGAAGCGGTTGCGACACCCGGTGACCGGCCAGCTCGACCTCGACTTCGAGTCGATGGAGCTGCCCTCGGAACCCGGCCTGCGACTCAACGTCTACACCACGCCGGCGGGCTCACCGACCGCCGACGGCCTGCGACTGCTCGCCACCTGGGCCGCCACCCGAGAGGCGAACGCACTCAGCGCCGTCGAGCCGACCGGGTGAGCTCGGCGGCGCCGTAGCTGTTGTCGTCGGGGTTGACCGTCACCCCGGGCGCCACCAGCGCGTCGATGCTGTCCAACAGCTCGGCGTCCAGGGTGAGCTCCGGCGCGCCGAGCTGGGACTCCAACTGCGCCATGGTGCGTGGCCCGATGATCGCCGAGGTGACCGCGGGATGGTTGATCACGAACGCGATGGCGAGCTCGATCAGGCTCACCCCGGCCTCCTCGGCGAGCAGTGCGAGCTCCTCGACGATCTCCAGCTTCCGCTGGTTGGCGGGGCTCGACATGTCGAAGCCGGCGCCCGGGCGCGCCGCCGAGGTCGGCGTACTCGCCGCGCCCCGGCGCCAGCGGCCGGAGAGCCACCCGCCTGCCAGGGGGCTGTAGCTGAGGATGCCCATCCCGTGCCGACGCGCGGTGGGCAGGACGTCCGCCTCGATGCCGCGGACGAGGATCGAGTACGGCGGCTGCTCGGTGACGAACCGCTCGAGACGCCGGTCGCGGGCGGCCCACTGCGCCTCCACGATCTGGCTCGCCGGGTACGACGACGAGCCGAGGTAGCGGACCTTGCCGTCACGCACCAGGTCGGTGAGCGCGCCGAGCGTCTCCTCGACGTCGGTGTCCGGGCTCGGCCGGTGCACCTGGTAGAGGTCGATGTAGTCGGTCTCCAGGCGACGCAGCGACTCCTCGACCTCTCGGATGATCCAGCGCCGCGAGCCACCGCGGTGGTTGGGCTCCTCGCCGATCGGCATGAAGAACTTCGTGGCCAGCACGACGTCGTCGCGACGACCCCTGAGCGCCTTGCCCACGATCCGCTCGGACTCGCCGGCGGAGTAGACGTCGGCGGTGTCGACGACGTTGATGCCGGCGTCCAGCGCTCGGTGGATGATCCGGATCGAGTCGGCCTCGTCCTCGTTGCCCCAGGGACCGAACATCATCGTGCCCAGGCACAGCGGACTCACCTGGACGCCCGTGCGCCCCAACGGTCGGTACTGCACTGTTCGCTCCTCTTCTCTCGCCCCGCGCTCCGGCGGGTCGGTCAACCGGTCAACCGGTCAGCCTGTCAGCCAGCCGTTCGGGTCAGGCCTCCGGGATCGCGATGTCGAACCGCTCGGGGCGGGCGACATCGGGGTCCGGCCCGTTGCGCACACCGGTGTCGAGCGCATCGATGCGGTCCAGCTCGTCGGCGGTCAGCTCGAAGTCGGCGACGTCGAAGTTCTCTGCGATCCGACCGGGATCGGTCGACTTCGGGATCGCCGATCGACCGCGTTGCAGGTGCCAGCGCAGCATCACCTGAGCCGCGCTCCGACGGTGCTGCGCGGCCATCTCCCGCAGCGTCGGGTCGTCCATCACGCTGCGGCGCTCCTCGCCCCACCCGGGATAGAAGGTGATCCCGCCGATGGGTGACCAGGCCTGGTCGAGGATGCCGTGCTCGGCATCGGCGCGCTGCACCTCGGGCTGGGTGAAGTACGGGTGCAACTCGATCTGGTTGACCGCGGGCACCACCTCGGTGCGAGCCATCAGCTCGTGCAGATGAGGCGGCATGAAGTTGCTGACGCCGATCGCGCGGACTCTCCCCTCGGCGAGCAGGCTCTCCAGGCCGCGGTAGGCGGCGATCGTCCTCTCGAACCGGTCGGGCGCCGGCTGGTGCAGGATCAGCAGGTCGAGCCGGTCGATGCCGAGTTTGGCGACCGCCTTCTCGAAGGCATGCCGGGTCTCGTCGTACCCGTAGTCGCTGACCCACACCTTGGTCTCCACGAACACCTCCTCGCGCGGGACGCCGGAGCGGCGCAGTCCCTCGCCGACCTCGCGCTCGTTGCGGTACATGGCGGCGGTGTCGATGTGTCGGTAGCCGACCCGCAGCGCGGTGTCGACGGCGGCGGCCGTCTCCTCCGGCGGGCTCTGGAAGACGCCGAGGCCGAGGGCCGGCAGGGTGACGCCGTTGTTGAGGGTGAGGGTGGGGATGCTCATTCGCCGGTCTCCTCGGGTACGGGGACGAGTTCGGCAGGGCCGACGGGGGTTGGTCTTGAATCGATGCGTTCCACTCCCTCGACGCTAGACCGCGCTGCCGGGAGCTGGGAGGTACTGGCAGTACCCCGGAACGCCGCGGATCACCCGGCGAGGGGCTCCCGGCGGGCGACGCTGACGCAGAACCCCGCGTCGGCGTGCCATCGGCGCAGGTCGTAGGTGGCGAACCGCTGCTCCAGTCTCAGGTCCGTGTCGGCGAGGGCCGCGTCCAGGACGTCGGCGGTGACGCCCTGGTCGGTGCGGCAGCCGACCAGCAGGAACCCGTCCGGGCGCAGGTGGGCCGCCACCCGCCGGACGACCGATGCGCGGTGCTCCGGCGTCACGAAGGCCAGCACGTTGCCGACCAGGAAGGCACCGTCGAACGGCTCGGCCTCGCCGTGGGAGGCCAGGTCGAGCCGGGACAGGTCCGCGACCAGCCAGGTCACGTCCGGGTGGGCCACACGGGCGGCCTCGATCAGGCGCGGGTCGACGTCGACCCCGACCACCTGGTGCCCGAGCCGAGCCAGCTGGCCGCCGTGCCTGCCCGGTCCGCAACCCGCGTCGAGGAGGCGCGCCCGCCGCGGGGAGAGTACGTCGACCAGGCGAGCCTCACCCTGCAGGTCCTCCCCACGGGAGGCCATCTCCGCGAAGCGCTCGATGTACCACCGCGAGTGCGCGGGGTCGGTCAGGCCCGGCCAGTTGGACCCCACCCCGGGGTCGTGCTCGGCGTCACGCTCGGGGTCGTGCGTTGGCAGGGCCACTCAGCCCCACACCCGATCGGCGATCTCCACCACCCGGCGCACCTTCGCCCACTGCTGCTCCTCGCTGAGCACGTTGCCCTCCTCGGTGGAGGCGAAGCCGCACTGGGTGCTGAGCGCGAGCTGGTCGAGCGGCGCGAACGCGGCGGCCTCCTCGATCCGACGCTCGACGGCCCCGGTCTCCTCGAGCTCGCCGTCCTTGGAGGTCAGCAGGCCCAGCACCACCGTCTTCTCGCCGTGCGGCAGGTGGCGCAGCGGCTCGAAGCCGCCGGCACGCTCGGTGTCGTACTCGAGGAAGTAGCCGTCGTAGCCGGTGCCGGCCAGCAGCGGCTCCGCCACCGGCTCGTAGCCGCCCGAGGAGATCCAGGTGGAGCGGAAGTTGCCCCGGCACACGTGGGTGGTGATCACCATGTCGTCCGGCCTGCCGTCCAGGGCGGCGTTGATCAGCTCGGCGTACCGCTGCGCCAGGCCGTCGGTGTGGATGCCGCGCTCGGCCGCCTTCTGCAGTTCCACCGGCGAGCACAGGTAGGCCCACGCGGTGTCGTCGAACTGCAGGTACCGACAGCCCGCGTCGTAGAACGCGCGCACCGCGGCGCGGTAGGCGGCGGCGACGTCGTCGAAGATGGCCTCGTGGTCCTCGCCGTACCGGCTGGTGACGACGGCGTCGGCGTCGAGCCTGAAGTGCAGCACGGTGGGCGAGGGGATCGAGATCTTGGGGAGTACGCCGGCCGGCACCGTCTCGCGCAGGAACGCGAAGTGCCCGAGCATCGGGTGATCGGCGGGGAACCCGATCGACTCGGTGACCCGCAGCACCTGGTTCTTGGTCGCGACGCCGGTGAACTGGATGCCGTGGTCGGACTCGACCAGATCGACACCGTCGAGATGGGAGAAGAAGTCGTAGTGCCACCAGGCGCGCCGGAACTCTCCGTCGGTGGCCAGCCGGAGACCGCTGGCGGCCTCCTCGGCCACCAGATCGCGGATGGCCGCGTCCTCGACCGCACGCAGGCCGGCATCGTCGAGCCGACCCGCCTCGTGCTCGGCGCGGGCGGAATGGACGCTGTCGGGCCGCAGGAAGCTGCCGACGATGTCGGCCCGGAAGGGAGGCGAGACACTCACCCCATCACCGTAGCCGAGACGGTCCTCCCGGTGGCACGACCCAGCCGACCTCAGCCAATCTCAGCGGGCCTCAGCGGACCTTCAGCGCGCCTCGGGTCGACGCGCCAACGCCGCCTCCCGGTCGAGCCGGGTCAACTTGGCCGGATTGCGGACCGCGAGGATGCGGTGGATCCGACGGCCGTCGATCTCGAAGCTGATCGCGGTGTCGAGCGCTCCGTCGATCTCGACGCTGGCCGCGACGGCCCCGTTGAACCAGCTCGGCGTCACGGTCGCACCCTCGGGCGCACGCTCGGCGAACTTGGCCAGCACCTTGGCGATCACCGCGGCCCCGGAGAGCGGTACCCGCACGGCGGAGACCACGCCACCGCCGTCGGCGATCATGACGGCGTCGGGAGCCAGCACGTCGAGCAGGCCCTGCAGATCGCCGGTCTGAAGAGCGGCGAGGAATCGGTCCACCACCTGCTGCTGCTCGGCACGGCCGACCCGGGTGCGGGGACGGCGGGCCGCCACGTGCCCCCGAGCGCGGTGGGCGATCTGCCGCACCGCCGACTCACTCCGGCCGACCGCGCCGGCGATCTCGTCGTACGGCGTCTCGAAGACCTCGCGCAGCACGAAGACGGCCCGCTCGGTCGGGCCGAGCGTCTCCAGCACCGTCAGCATCGCCATCGACACGCTCTCGGCGAGCTCCACGTCCTCCGCCACGTCCGGCGAGGTGAGCAGCGGCTCGGGGAGCCACTCGCCGACGTAGTCCTCACGTCTGCGGGCCAGCGTCCGCAGCCGATTGAGCGCCTGGCGGGTGACGATCTGGACCAGATAGGCCCGCGGGTCGCGGACCGTGTCCCGACTCACCTCGGCCCAGCGCAGCCAGGTCTCCTGCACCACGTCCTCGGCGTCGGCGGCCGAGCCGAGCATCTCGTAGGCGACGGTGAAGAGCAGGCTGCGATGGGTGACGAACGGATCGTCGCTCATGCCTGCGAGACTACGCGGCCCGGCCGGGTCGGGTGAGCGGCCGGGCGCTCGCTGATCGGCGGCAGCCCACAGGCGGCCGAGAACCCGTCGGACTCGATGCCCAGCGCGACGTTGGAGCGTGTGGTCATGTTGGCGTAGCCGATCACCGTGGTGAGCTCGATCAGGCCCGCCGCGCCGAGCCGTTCGCAGAGTCCGGCGACCATCGCGTCACTCACCGTCGACGGCAGCTGGGTCATCGCCTCGGCGTACTCCAGCACCTCCCGCTCCAGCGGCGTGAACGCCTCCGACTCCCGCCAGCGCGGGACCTCACGGGCCTTCTCGATGTCGAGCCCCTTGTTCTTGGCCATGAAGTAGTTGAAGTCCAGGCACCACGAGCAGCCGACCAGGGAGGCGACCGCCATGTGGGCGAGCGACTTCAGCGTCTCGTCGCACTCGTCCCACTTCTGCAGCTTCTGGCCGAAGGCCATGCCCGCCCTCAGCGCCGGGACGTGGTGCCACATCACCCCGAGCGACTCCGGCACCCTGCCGAAGAGCCTTCTCGCAAACGTCTTCACCACCACGCCGTAGAGGCCGGTGATCTCCTGGGGTTCGATCCGCGTGCTCATGGTTCCTCCTGCCGTAGGGATGTGCTCTCGACATCCAGACACCGGCCGGGGCTGGTCTGTGACACATCCCGCGACGCCGGTGGCACCCGGACGCGCCGGAGCCCCGCCGTACGCGACGACGGGGCTCCGGTGCTGAGGTGCTCAGCTCAGCTGACCTTCTGGTCACTTCCTGGTCACTCCCTGGTCACCTTCAGGGTCACCGCCGAGCTGCGCGAGGAGGCGATGTTCTTCGTCCCCGCGTAGACCACCCGCAGGTGCGAGGTGCCGACCTTGGTGAACCTGGGCAGCTTGCGCACGAGCGTGCCCTTCGCCTTGCCTCTCAGGGCGTACTTCGCGATCACCTTCGAGCCGGACAGGACCTTCACCACGCCGGTCGGGGTCACGCCGGCCCTCACCGCGATGGTCGCCTTGACCCGCTCGCCCTTGGCGATCCGGTGCGTGGCCAGCCGCAGCTTGCTCTTCGACGCGGCCTTGGTCACCCTGACGGTGGCCGAGCCGGAGGACGAGGCGTAGGAGTCGTCGCCGGCATAGGTCGCGGTGACGGTGTGCTTTCCGACACTGAGCGTCTTGGGCAGCTTCACCTTGGCGGTGCCGCCGGACAGGGTGGCCTTGCCGACCTTCTTGCCGTCGACCTTCACCACCGCCGAACCGGTCGGGGTGCCGTCGGTGCTGGTGACCGCGACCTTCGCCGTGCTGGCCTTGCCGTAGGCGACCTTGGCGGGCGAGACCGACACCTTGGTGGTGGTCGCCGCCGCCGAGGTCGACGAGGTCGTGACGATGATCGGGCTGTCGGAGTCTCCGGTGTAGGTCTGTCCGGCCACCAGCTCGTCGGGGGTGTAGTCGACCCCGTCGATGGTGATGGTGACGTCCTGGCCCTTGGCCGCGGCGATGCTCGAGGTGTCGTCCACGGTCAGGCTGGTCAGGTACGACGTCCCGGTCGGCGTCCAGGTGGAGCCGTCGGCGAGGTCGACGATGACGCCGTTGTTGACCGGGCTGGAGACCGTGTTGGTCACCTCGCCGATGTTCTTGTAGCCCTCACCGTCGTCGTAGGAGATGGTCGCCACGTCGTGCACCGAGGTGCTCGAGGAGACCACTCCGGTGATCGAGGAGCCGTCCAGGTTCAGCACCAGGTTCTTCGGCACCGTGTCGAAGGCGGCGTTGTAGTAGTCGCCGGTGGTGTCGATGTCGGTCAGGTTCACGATCGCCGGCTTGTCGTCGGTGGTCGAGGTCAGATCCCAGTCGGTGTCCTTCACCGGCGTGTCACCGGCGTAGACCGGGTCGGTGTATTCCGAGGTGGTGCTCAGCCCGCCCGGGTCGTCGCTCTCCATCTCCTGGAAGATGACGCCGGTGCCGCTGTTCACGGTGGCGCCGTCGGAGCCGTCCAGGTTCAGCGTCATGCCGTCGGCCTTGTCCTGGAACGCGGTCTCGCCGGTGTTGATCTGGGTGGCGCCGCTGATGTTGACGGTGCCGCCGGCGATGTCGCTGCTGCCTCCTCCGTGCCACATGATGCCGAACCGGCCGGAGTCGATGGTGGTGGCCTGGTCGGTGACGTCCGCGATGTCGTCGTCGGTCAGGCCGAGGCTGTTGGCGGTGTTGAGCGCGGTGACCGCCTCCTGGCTGGCGTCGCCGATGTTGATCGTGCCGCCGGTGCTGATCACGCCGTAGTCGTCCACGTCGAAGGTGGTGCCCAGGAAGGTGTCGGTCACGCTGGTGCCGTCGGCGTACGAGCCGTAGCCGCCGTCCACCGTCGTCGCCTTGGTGCCGATCGCGGTCAGGTAGCTGTTGGAGGTCGAGTCGGTCGACAGCACGCCCCAGTTCTGCGAGGTGACATCGTCGTTGAGGTAGGTGGCCTTGGTGCCGTCGCCCACCATGTTGGTGGCCCGGACGTTGCCGGTCAGGCCCAGCGCCCACGGCACCGCCCGCATGTTCGGCGGCGGGGACAGGGTGTAGTCGTCCGGCAGGGTGCCGTCGGCGGTGGAGATGGTGGAGTTCTTCACCACGCCGGTGGCGCCGTCGGTGAACACGATGCCGGAGCGTACGGCGCCGGTGTTGTCGATGTTCGCCCCGTCGACCCGGACGCTGGTGCCGGAGTTGGCGGCCCGGATCCCGGCGCCGATGCCGGCGAAGTCGAGCCGGCTGTTGCCGTCCAGGGAGATCGTCGGGTCGGTGATGTCGTAGTCGCCGTCCTCGACGTCGATGCCGGCCATGCCGTCGCTGTTGTCGGAGGCGATGGCGACGCCGTCGGCGCCGGTGCTGTCGTAGGTCCCGGCAGTGATCGCCTGGCTGACCGACTCATCGGCGTTCACGCCGTCTGCGTCGACCATCAGCGCCTGGCGCAGCGGGAAGGTGGTGCCGAACAGGGTGTAGTCGTACGCGGTGGTGACCACCAGCTGCACCCCGTCCTCGGAGTCGCTGGAGTAGGTGCCGGGGATCAGATTCGGGGAGACGGCGGAGGTGCCGTCGTACTGCTGACCCTCGTCCACGCCGTCGACGACGATGCTCAGCACGTCGCCGTCGGGAACCGTGATCGCCGAGGTGTCGTCGGTGATCACCAGGGTCTGCATACTCGTCGTGGCGCTCACCGCACAGGTCTCGCCGGAGGCGACCGTCAACGTGCCGTCCGAGAGGGAGTCGCCGCCGTCACAGCTGACGGTGTCGGCCGAGGTATCGTCGGCGAAGGCCGACGGCGCCTGGGCCAACGGCACGCTCAGCGCGGTCAGCGCGACGATGAGCGACGCGCGGCGGCGGGATCGGCGCCGGCGTGGCGCCCGTGCGGGGGCAGGGGGCATGAAGGTCTCCTCGGGTCGTGCCCGGCTCGTCCGAGCCGGGCGTCGACGGCAGTAGACCGCGGTGGGGCGATGTGGCGGAACTCACAGAGCCGGATGGCTGTCATCCGACGATTCGATGACGACCGCCGGTGGCTGGGGCGGTCGGGTGAGTGCCGGCTCCCCGCGGCCGGAGACCGCCGCTGCCGACCTCTCCTGCCAGCTCCGGGCCGCGGCGACCGTCGCCGGCGTCGCACGGCAGACGAGCAGGCAGGCCTCCGCGATGGTGTGGGCGTCCTCCGAGGTCAGCACGCGAGTGCGGCGCTGCTCGATGACCACCTCGACGAGATGGATGAGCAGCTCTCCGCGACACACGCCGGCCGTGGCCCCCGGGTCATCGCCGGCCACCCGGGCACCCAGGCGCGCATAGGCCGCTTGCAACTCGGCGTGGTCCCGGTGAAAGGCGTCGTACCGCTCCTGCCGCACCTCGGGCAGCCGATAGAGCGTGCCGACGTTGTGCGGCGAGGCCAGCAGCGTGCCCACGTCGGCCAACGCCACCGCGTAGAGCGCCGCTGCCGGCGGGATCGGTGGGTCCGCGCTCTCGATGGCGCGAACGATGTCCAGGGTCGGCCGCACCGAGGTGCGCAGCAGCTCGACGAGGATCTCGTCCTTGCCGGCGAAATGGTAGTAGAGAGAGGCCTGCCGGATGCCCACCCTCTCCGCGATCGACCGGGTCGAGGTGCCGGCGAAGCCGTGCTCGACGAAGAGGCCGGCGGCGGCCTGCAGGATCTCCTCCCGCGGCGAGCCGCCACCGTCCCCGTCAGACCCGTGCCGCGGCCTGCCGGGGCGAGGTCGGGTGGTCATCCCGTCATCCTCTCAGAGGACCTCCCCGAGATAGGCGCGCCAGCCGCCGAAGCCGCTGATGTCCGGCGTCTGGTCCACGGCGTACGGCTCGACCAGGAAGCCGGGGACCTGTCGGCCGTCGGCGAGCTCCACGGTGCCGATCGCCATGGGCGGTGGCACGGCGGCCACGAAGGTGCCGAAGCCGGCGGCCGGCAGCCGCCAGATCTCCCCCTCGATCGAAGCGCCGGCCTCCGCCGGTCCGACCCGCACCAGGCCGGGCTTGGCCGGAGTGGTCGCCAGCGCGTGCAGCCGGTACGCCGGCGCGGTGCTCGCCGCCGAGACCAGGCCGCCGCCGGCCTGCACCAGGTGCGGGTTCAGTGGCTGTCCCGACAGGTGCGCACCCACCACGAAGAGGTCGAGCCCCGGCGCCTGGTAGAGCCCGGCGAGGGCGACCAGGGCTTGGTCGGAGAAGGCGGGACCGGTGAGCATCACACCGAAGGGCAGTCCGCCGACGAAGCCGGCCGGGATGGCCAGGGAGGCCATGTCGAGCAGGTTGGCGAAGTTCGTGAACCGCCCCATGCGGCTGTTGGCACCGACCGGGTCGGCGGCCACCTCCGCGAGGGTCGGGTGCCAGGTGGTGGTGGGAGTCAGCAGCGCGTCACACCCGGCGAGCAGCTCGCGGCCGGCGGCACCGAGCCGCTGGAGCCGGGCCCAGTCACTCGCCCACTGGGCAGCGGTCGGGATGGCACCGGCGAGCACGATCTCGGCGACGGTCGGGTCGAGGTCGGTGCCGATCAGGTGACGGTGAGCCTCGATGTGAGCACCGACGGCGGCGTACCGCTCCGCGACGAACGCGCCGCCGTACAGCATCGTCGCCGCCTCCAGCAGAGGCGCGATGTCCACCTCGACGATCTCGACCCCGGCCGACGCGAACCGGCGCACCGCCGCGGCGAAGCCCTCCGCCCACCCCTCCGCCATCCCGGCGAGGTGCTCGGCCGTCGGCACCGCGAGCCGCGGCCGGGTCGGCAGCCGGACCGGCACGCCGATGCTCCGGGAGAGCGGGTCGGCGCGGTCCGGACCGCTCATCAGCTCGGCCACCGACCGGGCGAGCGCCAGCTCCCGGGCGAAGACGGTGACGCAGTCGAGGGAGTAGCAGGCCGGCACGACGCCGGTCACCGGCACCGTGCCCCTGGTCGGCTTGACCCCGACGACGCCGTTGAGCGCGGCCGGCACGCGGCCCGAGCCGGCGGTGTCGGTGCCCAGCGCCGCGTCGACGATGCCGAGTGCCACCGCGACCGCCGAGCCCGAGGAGGAGCCACCGGAGATCCGGCTCGGGTCCCAGGCGTTGCGCACCGCGCCGTACGGGCTGCGGGTGCCCACCAGGCCGGTGGCGAACTGGTCGAGGTTCGTCTTGCCGAGCACGATGGCGCCGGCGGCCCGCAGCCGCGCCACGGCGGTGGCATCGACCTCGGGGTGGTAGTGGTACGACGCCGCGCCGGCGGTCGTGGGCAGCCCACCGACATCGATGTTGTCCTTGACCGCGATCACCGTGCCGGCCAACGGCAGCGTCTCACCGGCAGCCAGTCGGTCGACCAGCTCGGCCGCCTCGGCACGTGCCTCCTCGCGGGGCCGGAGCGTCACCCAGATCTCGGGCCGGTCCACCGTCGCGATCCGGTCGTACGCCGCCTCCACGCGGGCGACGGGCCCGACCGGGGCGTCGGCGGGCGAGATCATGGCGCCACCGCCGCAAGGACCTGGCCGGGAGCGACCTGCTCGCCGGGGCGGACGTAGAGCCGGACCAGCCGGCCGGGCAGCGGCGCGGTCACCTTCGCCTCCATCTTCATCGCCTCGACCGAGAGGATCGGGTCCCCTTCGGCCACCGTGGCGCCGGGCTGGGCCGACACCTGCCAGACCGTCGCCGTGAAGGAGGCGGTCACGGCGACCGCGCCCTCCGGCACGCTCACCTCCGGGACCGGTCCCGGCTCGGGCTCATCGCGCCGGTCGAACTCCCCGGTGGACCGCCAGCGCTCCTTCTCCGCCTCGAACGCCGCCGCCTGGCGACGCCGGAAACCCTCGATGGACGCGGCGTTCTCCGCGAGGAACCGGGTGTGCTCGGCGATGGAGAACGTGCCCTCCACGGTCTCGAACTCGGCCCGGCCGGCGTCGGTCTCGGCACGCAGCTCGAGCAGCTCCTCGGCGGAGACGGGATACCACTCGATCCGGTCGAAGAAGCGGAGCGCCCAGGGGTGCTCGCCGAACAGCCCACCCCGACCGGGTCCGTACCGGAACCGGTTCCAGACCTGCACGGTGCGGCCGACGAACTGGTAGCCGCCGGGCCCCTCCATCCCGTAGATGCACAGGTAGGCGCCACCGATGCCGACCGAGTTCTCCGCCGTCCAGGTCCGGGCCGGGTTGTACTTCGTGGTGACGAGCCGGTGGCGCGGGTCGAGCGGGGTCGCCACCGGCGCGCCGAGGTAGACATCACCCAGACCGAGCACCAGATAGCTGGCGTCGAAGACGGTGCGGTAGACGTCCTCGACACGGTCGAGCCCGTTGATCCGGCGGATGAACTCGATGTTCCACGGCGTCCACGGCGCATCCGCACGGACGCCGGCCATGTAGCGCTCGATCGCCAACCGGGTGGCGGGGTCGTCCCAGCTCAGTGGCAGCCGGACCGTACGGGAGGGGACGGCCAGCTCCTGGGTGGCCGGCACCTCGTCCTCCAGCTCGACCAGCAGGCGAGCCACGTCGCCGGCCTTGAGCAGGCTCGCGTCGGTGTGCACCTGCAGCGACCGGATGCCGGGGGTGACGTCGATGATGCCGGCCGGTGCATGGGCGGCAAGCGTCTCCTGGAGGGCGTGCACCCGCATCCGCAGCGCCAGGTCCAACGTCATCGGGCCGTATTCCACGAGCACGTTGTCGTCACCGTCGCGGCGGTAGGTGACACCGGGGCGCTGATCGGTCGCCTCGAGCCGGGCCAGCACACCGTCGTCGCCGTCGCCACCGCCGGTGACGAGGTCGGGGGCCGCGCGTCGCTCGGACAGCGACGCCGCCTCCGCCTCTCGGACGGGCACGAACCGCACCGTGTCGCCGGGCCGCAGCTGGCCGAGCTTCCACAGGTCTCCGCTGGCGACCACCGCCGGACAGACGAAGCCGCCCAGCGAGGGACCGTCGGGTCCGAGGATGATCGGGGTGTCGCCGGTGAAGTCGATCGCGCCGACGGCGTACGGCGTGTCGTGGATGTTGGAGGGGTGCAGACCGGCCTCACCGCCATCGGGGCGCGCCCACCGGGGCTTCGGCCCGATCAACCGGATGCCGGTACGGGCGGAGTTGTGATGCACCTCGTAGTCGGTGGCGTAGAGGGTGTCGAGATCGCGCCGGGTGAAGAACTCGGGAGCGCCGTGCGGGCCTTCGGTGACCCCGATCCGCCAGTGGCTCACCATCGCCGGTCGACGCGAGGCCGGCGTGGGACCCTGGACCCGAGCCGGCAGCGGATCGGCCCCGGCCGCCGACGAGCCGGGGCGCAGCACGTCGCCGGCGACCAGCGCCCGCCCGGCGTGGCCGCCGAAGCCCCCGAGCGAGAAGGTGGCGGCGCTGCCCAGATAGTCGGGGACGTCGAGGCCGCCGCGGAGGGCGAGATAGGTGCGCAGGCCCGGTCCGGAGGCGGCGCCCACCGCCAGGGTGCCGCCGGCCGGCACGTCGAGGGGCTCCCACTGCGGCACCGGATCACCGTCGACGGTGACCTCGACCGGAGCACCGGTCACGCACACCACGGACGGCGTCGAGAAGCGCAGCACCGGCCCGGCAGCGGTGATCTCCAGGCCCGGCGCACCGGCGGGATTGCCGACCGCGAGGTTCGCCTCGGTGAACGAGACCGGGTCGAAGGGCCCACTGGGCGGGACGCCGACGTTCCAGTAGCCGGTCCGGCCGGGCAGGTCCTGCACGGTGGTCAAGGTGCCCGGCACGAGGACGTCGATCCGCGGAGCGGGATCGTCGACGACGTCCAGCGTCGAGGTCGAGTGGACGGTGGCTCGCAGGTCGTCGTGGCCGGCGAGCGCCCGCAGCAGACCGAGGTTGGTGACGATGCCGTCGATCCGACAGCTCGCGAGCGCTTCGGCGAGCAGATCGAGCGCACCGAGCCGGCTGGACCCGGCGGCGATCACCTTGGCGAGCATGGGGTCGTAGAACGGCGAGACCTCCAGGCCGGTCTCGATCCAGCTGTCGACCCGGACACCCGCGATGCCGGGGCCGCCGTGACCGGGGAGGAGCGCCCGGGTGACCAACCCCGCCGAGGGGAGAGAGTCCTTGGCCGGGTCCTCGGCATAGACGCGCGCCTCGACGGCACAGCCGGCCGGCGCCCAGCGCCGGGTGAAGACCTGCTCGTCGAGCCCGCCGGCGCCGTCGCGGGCGAGCCGGAGCATCAGCTCGACCAGGTCGACGCCGTACGCCATCTCGGTGACCGGGTGCTCGACCTGGAGCCGGGTGTTGACCTCGAGGAAGGACGCCTCCTCGCGGACCGGGTCATAGACGAACTCCACCGTGCCGGCACTGCGGTAGCCGACCGACACGGCCAGCTCGTGGGCCGAGCGGTGCAGCAGCTCACGGACGTGGTCGGGGAGTGCCGGCGCGGGTGCCTCCTCGATCACCTTCTGGTTGCGGCGCTGGAGCGAGCAGTCGCGGTCGCCGATGATCGCGACTCGGCCGGCGCCGTCGCCGAAGAGCTGCACCTCGACGTGCCGGGCCGGCCGGACCAACCGCTCCAGGAAGATCCCGGACGCACCGAAGTTGGCCCGGGCGAGCAGCGCCACCCGCTCGTACGCCTCCCGCACCTCCGCCAGCGTCGTACAGGCCTGCATCCCGATGCCGCCACCACCGCCGGTGGCCTTGACCATCACGGGCAGCCCGATCCGCTCCGCCTCGGAGACCGCCTCCTCGGCACTTCCCAGCAACCCGGTCCCGGGGAGCATCGGCACGCCGGCCCGCCTGGCCAGCTCGCGTGCGGTGTGCTTCTGACCGAAGTCCGCGATCTGCGCAGGAGTGGGACCGACGAAGACGAGTCCGGCCGCCTCGACGGCCCGGGCGAAGTCGGCGCTCTCGGCGAGGAAGCCGTAGCCCGGATGGACGAGTCCGGCCCCCGTGGCGCGGGCGGCCTCGACGATCGCGTCGGCGCGCAGGTACGACTCGCGAGCCGGCGCCGGGCCGAGTCGTACGGCGCGATCGGCCTCGCGCACGTGCGGCGCCGCCCGGTCGGCGTCGGAGTAGACCGCGACCGTCTCCATCCGCAGCGCCCGGGCGCTGCGGATGACCCGGCGGGCGATCTCGCCTCGGTTGGCGACCAGCAGCCGGTTCGGCGAGAGCGTCACGGCTGCACCACGATCATCCGCATCGGCGTCGGGTTGAAGTCGTTGCACGGGTTGTTGACCTGCGGACAGTTGGAGACCAGGACGAGCACATCCATCTCCGCCCGGACCGCGACCCGCTTGCCGGGCGCCGACATGCCGTCGACGATGCCGAGCGCGCCATCGGCCTCGACCGGCACGTTCATGAACCAGTTGAGGTTGGAGACGAGGTCGCGCAGGCCGAGGCCGTGCTTGGCGGCCTCGGAGAGGAAATTCTCCCGGCAGCCGTGGTGATACCCCACGTGGTGGCCGTAGCGCAGCGTGTTGGACTCCTTCGAGCAGGCACCGCCGATGGTGTCCTGCCGCGCGACCTCGTTGCCGACCACGGTCATCAGCGGATTGCCCCGGTTGCTGCGCAGCACGGTCCCCGTGCGCACGTAGGCGTTGCCCTGCCAGGCCAGCGTGTCCGGCACGCTGTAGCGCTCCTCGGGGTCGGCGGCGTTGTAGATCAGGCAGTCACCGGACTGGTTGCCCCCGACGTCGACGATGGTGAGCACCTGGCCGGCCCGCACCACCGCCGACCACGAGGCGTTGGAGGAGACTCGCTCATCGAGCACCGGCGTGCCGGGCGCCAACGGCTCCGACCAGTCCAGGACGGTGTCCGCGGCATACGACGCCCCGACGGGCACGGTGCTGGTCACCGCGCCGGCGGGAGTCTGGAAGGTCTGGGTCTCGATCACAGTCCGCGCGCCTCCGCGTAGTCGAGGGTGTTGAGGTAGGCCCGATGCAACTCGGGAGTGGCGTCGAAGCGCTCGTCGCCGGGACCGGTGGGCGTCGAGCGCCAGGCGTGCACCCGCAACGGCCCGACGACGTACACCGGGCGCGGGTCGAGCGGGTGGGGCACGTTCGCGACCAGCACCAACAGCGGCAGCTCGGCGAGCAGCTCGACCGAGGTGCCGGCCCCGGCCGAGCCGGTCCAGGAGAAGTCGCCGTCCGGATCCACCCGCACCCCCTGGAAGAAAGAGACGCTGGGCGGCAGGTCGCGCGCGGACAGGCCGTGCTTGACGGCGGCCTTGAGCAGCAGCGAGCTCCCGGCCGGCGTGGGACCCTCGGGCATCGCGGCGCCGTACTTGTGCCGGTTCCAGGCCTCGGTGCTCGTGCCGCAGAAGGCATCGTGGTGGCCCGAGGTGTCGCTCGCCAGCGTGGCCAGCACCCGCCCGTCTCCTGAGAGCAGCGGGTGACCGGCGCCGAGGTAGGCCTGCCAGGGGATCTTCTGGGTGTCGGCCACGTTGAGCCGCTCCACCGTCTCCAGCGCGTTGTAGACCACGACGTGGGCACACGCCTCGCCGGTCGGGTCCTCCAGCCGGATCCGGGTGCCCCGGGCCACGATCTTGTGGGTGTAGCCCCCGGGGGCAACGGTCTCGGCCCAGGTCAGGGTCGCCGGGTCGACGTCGACAGGACAGTGCGGGCTGCTCGACGCGGGCAGGTAGGGCATCCAGGCACTGGTCTGGCCGGCCCGGGCACGGGCGTCGTCGCGGGCGGCCAGGACGGTGTCGGTCTGGTGCTGGTCGGCGGGGGTCATCAGAGCTCCGGGGCGGGGTCGGCGACGTGGGTGTGCGAGAGGGGTCGCAGCCGGATGCGCAGGTGCAGGCGCTGGCCGAGGAAGTACGCCGCCCCGATCGCCAGGCTGAGGCCGATGAACAGCAGCGCGCTCCACCGCAGCCACCAGGTGTGGCCGGTGAGGTCGTAGACAGCCGCCCGCGGCCAGAGCAGGTTGACCGCCATGGCGACCTGGTAGAGCACCGCGAGCACGTTGACCGGGACGCTCCACACGCCCAGCGAGAAGAGCGGCCGGCCCGCCTCGTCGACGCCGGCCGGGACCTCGCCCCGGATCCGCCGGACAAGCAGCGGGACGGTGACGCCGAGGTAGGCCAGGTAGAGCATCGCGAT
This sequence comes from Nocardioides sp., assembly GCF_047606145.1. Taxonomy (GTDB): domain Bacteria; phylum Actinomycetota; class Actinomycetes; order Propionibacteriales; family Nocardioidaceae; genus Nocardioides. The sequence continues at coordinate 24,234 of NZ_JASGET010000116.1, forward strand.
GCAGAGGCTGGAGAGGGCGAGGAAGATGGCGTACTGGTGGACGTTGACCAGCAGAGCGATCGCGGCACCGCCACCGACGACGAGGGACGCCGCGATCGGGGTGCCGGTGCGTGACGAGACCCGACCGAGCACCCGGTGGAAGGGAAGCGCCTGCTCGCGGGCCATCGAGAACACCATGCGGGCGCCGGAGGTCTGCACCGCGAGCGTGCAGGCGAAGACCGCGACGGCGACGCAGCACAACAGCAGCCGGCCGACGACATCGCCCAGTCGGTCGGTCAGGACCCATGCCAGGCCGCCGAGGGAGAGGTTGCCGTCGGTCAGGCTGCGGGCCGACATCAACGCGGCCAGGATGAGCAGTCCGCCGCCGATTCCGGAGGTCAGCAAGGCGCTGATGATGGTGCGCGGCGTCGTACGCCGAGGTGCGTGCGTCTCTTCGGAGAGCTCGCCGGCGGAGTCGAAGCCGACCATGACGTACGCCGCCATCAGCGACGAGGCGAGGAAGGCGCCGAGGTAGCCGGTGCCGTGCCATCCCGTGGCGTGGGCGACCACTCCCGGTCCGCGTTCGGGAAGGCAGAAGAGGATGACGATCAGGGCCACCACGCCCACGATCTCCACACAGACGCCGACGCTCGAGGACAACGCGACCTGGCGGATGCCGAGCACGTTGACCGTCGTCGTGACGACCAGCAGCAGGCAGCCGAGCAGGATCGCGTTCTGCGCCCCGGTGGACGAGGTCAGCGTCGGATCGGCGTCGTGGCCGCCGACGAGTTGGAAGCCCGACCAGATGCTCGGCAGCACCGCCTGCAGCGCGATCGCCGCGGCGGCGACGGTGAGGGTCTGGCCGATGATCATGATCCAGCCGACGAACCAGCCGATCGTCGTACCGGCGAGACGCGAGGACCATTGGTAGACGGCACCGGAGATCGGCCACCGGCCGGCGAGCTCGGAGAAGCAGAGCGCGACCAGCATCTGGCCGCCGAACACGATCGGCCAGGTCCAGAAGAACGACGCGCCGCCGAGGCTGAAGCCGAGGCCGAAGAGCTGGAAGACGGTGGTGAGGATCGAGACGAAGGAGAAGCCGGCGGCGAAGGAGGAGAAGGTCCCGACGCCGCGGCGCAGCTCCTGGGCGTAGCCCGGCGCCGGGTCGCTGCGGTCACCCAGCTCTCTGGGGTCATGGAAGAACGTGCTCATGGCGGGCTCCCGGAAGGACGGACATATCTGTCAGTTGACAGGTAATAGCGTCGTGAGCGGCTGTTTCCCGCCGTCGCCGTTGCGTGTTAATTCGCCGTAACGACTCACGGGCAGGCGGGCAGGCGCCGCCCGCGAGTCGCTGTCGCCGGCCCGGGTGGGCCCGAGATGCCCGGCGTTCACCGGAGGGGCGCCGAGCGCACCCAGGCCTCGAGACGCGGCCCCGCGCGACGACCTCACCGTCCGGGCCGGTCGACAGGCTGCGCGTCGACGGCCGCGCGCCACGGCGACCAGTCCGGGTCGTGCGCGGGCCAGACCGTCGTGCCGGGCCGCTCGTCGAGATCGGCCAGGAGTGCGATCGCACGACGCGCGGCACTCGGTCCGTCCTCGCCGGCGGTCGCGCCCGTCGCGACGCGGCGATCGATGTTCGTCCGGAGATCGGCCGCGTCGCCGGCGAGGACGATCGTCCCTTCGGCGAGCTCGACCACGATGGACTGGTGGCCGGGGGTGTGACCGGCGGTGTCGATCACACGCAGGCCCGGTGCGACCACGGCGTCCCCGTCGAGCAGCACGATGCCGAGCCCGGGCCGCACGAGGTCGTCGGCGAACACGAACGCGGCGCGCTCGTCCTCGACGCCGAGCACGTACTCCCACTCGCGACGCTGCAGGAGCAACGGCTGATGCCTCTCGAGGAGCCGCGCCCCGCCGGTGTGGTCGAAGTGCGCGTGAGTCAGCAGCAGCGCGGCGAGTCCGTCGAGTGCGAGTCCCGCCACCGCGATCTGCTCACGCAGCGGGTCGACCGTCGGCACGATGGGCAGGTAGTTCTCGTACTCGAACGGCCCACCCCCGCGAGTGAGCGCGCGCAGGGCGGGTGCGAAACCGCCGTCGACGAGGATCCAGCCCTCGTCGAAGACGATCGCGGCGGCGGTGACCGGCTCGAGGAGGTAGCGGAACCCACTGCCGCCTTCGAGCGAGATGGCCTCCGGGATGGGCTCGTAACCGAGCACCATCGGCACGACGCGCCGCGGCCTCCCCGCGACGGCGAGCGGTGGGGCATCCGCCTGGCCGCGGACCAGCTGCCCCGCGGCGGTCCTCCGGCTCACGGAGACACCGCCGAGATCACGACGAGGCGCTCCCCATCGCCGCGCACATCCTCTGCCAGCTCTGCCGGTGCGAGCACTCGATCCGCCTCCTTCGACCTTATGGATCCAATCCTATATCGAACGTATCCAGATCTGGCATACTGGGGCCATGGACCACGAGATCATCAACCTCACCATCCCGGTGCACCCGGAGATGCTGCACTGGGGTCGCCGGCCCACCTTCGAGATGGTCGAGGAGATCACCGAGACGAGTCCGAGCGAGGTCTCGCGCTGGCTCATCGGCGCTCACACCGGCACGCACGTCGACGCCCCCAGCCATTTCGTCAAGGGCGCCATGACCGTCGACGCGATCCCGGCCGAGTGCACGATCGGCCTCACCCGGGTGCTCGACCTGCGGCACGTCGAGCGCGAGATCACCGCGGAGGACCTCCGGGCGGCCGGCGCCGACGGCGCCACCCGGGTGCTCTTCAAGACCCGGAACTCCACCGATGCCCTCACCCGGAACGAGAAGAGCGAGACCTGGGTGGGTCTGGGTCCGTCCGGCGCCGAGTGGCTCGTCGAGCACGGCGTCGTGTTCGCCGGAATCGACTACCTGACGATGGAGGCGCCCGACCACACCGACCTCTGGCCGTCCCACGTCATCCTGCTCGGCGCGAACGTCGTGATCCTCGAGAACGCGGACCTCGCGCTCGCCGAGCCGGGTGACCACCACATGGTGTGCCAGCCGATCCCGTTCGTGGGCCGCGAGGCGGCGCCGGCACCGACGATCCTGCTGCCGGCCCGGTGAGCGCACGGTGACCAGCCCCGAGGACCGGGTCCGCGAGCTCGGCCTGGAGATCCCGGACTACGCGAACCCGCCGTACGGCGGCCGCTACGGCGGTGGGCTCAAGGCGTTCCACCGCATCGGCGCGCTCGTCGAGCTCAGCGGCCTCACCCCGGAGAGCCGCGCCGGCGAGCAGCTGCATCCCGGGGTGGTCGGAGCCGACGTGAGCCTCGACCAGGCCCGAGCGGCCGCCCGGCTCACCGCGGTCCACAGCCTCGGCATGATCCGCTACGCGATCGGCTCGCTCGACCGCGTCGTGGCCCTCTCCCGCGCCTTGTGCTTCGTGCTGTGCGCCCCCGGCTTCGACCGCCTCAACGAGGTCTCCAACGCGGCGACCGAGCTGTACCTGGATGTGTTCGGCCCCGACGTCGGGTCCGTGGGGCGCGCGAGCATCGGCGCGGTGAGCCTCACCCGCAGCAACTGCTTCGAACTGTGGCTGAGCCTGGAGTGCGCTGCGGACACGCCGGCCCGGTGACCCGAGGAGATCCCGATGCATGTCGTGCTCGTCCACGGATCCGGCGGTTCGGACCGCTCGTGGTCCTCCGTCCTCCCCCGGCTCGCGGAACGCGGCATCGCCGCCACCGCGGCCGACAACCCCTCGCAGTCCCTGTACGCCGATGTCGAGCGCGTGCGCGCGATCATCGGCGAGGCCGACGACGACGTGCTGCTGGTCGGTCACTCCTACGGCGGCGCGGTCATCACCGATGCCGGCCGGCACGACCGCGTGCGCGGTCTCGTCTACGTGGCCGCGTTCGCGCCGGACCAGGGTGAGTCGGTGCAGCAGATCGTGAACTCCTACCCGCCGGCCGAGGTGTCGGCCTCCATGACCCGCGGGCCCGGCGGCGAATGGATCTACGACCGCAGCCCCGAGGCGCGCGCCGCACTCGCCTGGGACGTCCCCGACGAGATCTGGGAACGGCACGGCGACGACCGGGTCTGCGCCGACGCGATCTTCACCGAGACGACCGGGTCCCCGGCGTGGGCCAGCCGGCCGAGCTGGTACCTGCTCGCGACCCGCGACAAGCACCTCCGGGTCGAGGCGCAGCGCGACATGGCCGAGCGCGCCGGTGCACGGGTGAGCGAGGCTGCCACCAGCCACGCCGTACCGCACGCGGCGCCGGACGCGGTCGTGGCGGTCATCGAGGACGCGCTCGCGACGCTCGCGCGGTGAGGCCCCGCACCGGCTCGACCCGGATCCACGCTCAGCGTCGGCCGAGCCCATCGAGGTCCTTGACGAACCGTCCACCCTGCAGCACGGCACGCACGGCACTCGGCTCGGCGAGGTCGTCGATCCGGTCGAGCGGGTCGATCCCGGTGATCACCAGGTCCGCGAGCGCGCCGGCACGGATCGAGCCGAGCCGGTCGTCGAGGCGCAGCAGCCGGGCCCCGGCGAGCGTGCCGGCGTGCACCGCCTCGAGCGGAGTGAGCCCCGCCCTGACCAGATGGCCGAGCTCGGCCAGGTTGCGGCCCTGTGGATGGATGCCGGCGTCCGTGCCGAGGGCGACCCGGACGCCGGCCGCCACCGCCCGCCGCACCGACGAGCGCCCGTGCTCCTGACGCACGCGGCGAGCCTCGACGGCCTCGGCTCCGGAGCCGGCCGGTGGCGGCCGCAGCAGTGTGCTGAGGGTGGGCACCAGCGTGGTGCCGCGCTCCACCAGCAGCTCGATGGTGGCGTCGGTCATCTCGTAGCCGTGCTCCACGCTCGCCGCTCCGCCGAGGACCGCGGCGCGGACGCTCACGTCGTTCTGAGCATGCGCCGCGACCGGCTGTCCCTGCCTGTTCGCCAGCTCTCGCACGATGAGCTCGACGTGCTCGCGTGGGATGCCGACGTCCGCGGGGCTGTCGTGCGGGGAGGTCACGCCCCCGGAGGTGCACACCTTGATCACGTCGGCACCGGTGCGCACCAGGGCGCGCACCGTGCGCACCACCTCGTCGGCGGTGTCGACGACCGCCCAGCTCGGCGTCGTGGCGCGCTCGGCCCACAGTGGCACCGAGCCGTTCGCGAGCACCGGGTCGGCGTGCCCACCCGTCGGCGAGAGCAAGGCGATGGCCAGGTGCAGGCGCGGACCCACCACGTCGCCCGCCGCGATGCTCGACCGGTAGCCCGGCGTCAGGCCACTGAGGTCGCGTGCGGTCGTCACGCCGGCGTCGATCGTGGCGCGCAGGTTGCCCAGCGTCGCGATCACGGCCTCCTCCGGGAACCACTCACGCCGACGCTCGACCGGCGCCGGGCTCATGTCCAGGTGTACGTGGGTGTCGACGAACCCGGGCATGAGCCAGCCCCCACGCAGGTCGACGACCCGCGCCGCCGCGCGGTCGCGGGATCGTCTCGGGCCGACGTAGACGATGCGACCCTCGACGATCTCGACCTCCGCGTCCGGCAGCGGATCGTGCCGGGCTCCGTCGATCACGGTCGCGCCGACCAGTCGCACCGGCTCGGCTGCGATGGGCGTGCCCGGCAGACGCGCTCCGGTCGGCTGCGGACGACCGCCCACCGCGTCGAGCTCGGTCACCATGCGAGGTCGAATCCGGGTGCGCCCGGGTCCGCGTCGAGGAGTCGCTTCGTGTACCAGTGCCGGGGATCGGCGTAGATCTGCTCCACCGCGCCCACCTCGACGATCTCCCCGTGGTACATGACGGCGACCATGTCACTGACCCGCTGCACCACCGCCAGATTGTGCGAGATGAACACCATCGTCAGGCCGAGTCCCTGCTTGATCTCGGCGATCAGATCGAGGATCTGGGCCTGCACCGAGACGTCGAGGGCCGAGGTGATCTCGTCCGCGATCACCACCGAGGGCTCCACGATGAGGCTGCGCGCGATCGCGACGCGTTGTCTCTGTCCGCCGGAGAACTCGTGCGGATAGCGACCCATGGCATCCGCGGGGAGGCCGACACGCTCCAGCCATTCGACGATGCGATCCTCGACACGGCGCACGTTGGCCCGCACCGGGTCGAGGGCCTCGGCGAGGGTCTGCCCGATCGTGCGTCGCGGGGAGAGCGAGGAGAACGGGTCCTGCGGGATCATCTGTACCCGCCGGCGATAGGCCTGGATCTCGCGCCGGCTACGGCGGCCGAGTCGGCGTACGTCCGTGTCGGCGACGACGACCTCGCCCGTGTTCGGCTCGACGACGCCGACGAGCACCTTGGCGAGCGTGGACTTGCCCGACCCCGACTCGCCGACGACCCCGACGGTGCGGCCGGCCTCGAGCCGCAGGGAGAGGTCGTGCAGCACGCGCGTCGATCCGAACGAGACGCCCAGTGAGCGTACGTCGATCATCACCGAGCTCACTGGTCCACCATCCTCTTGTCGGCGTTCTCAGACAGAGCGCCGATGCACCCCGGGTGCCACCAGGTCACTGCCCTGCTCGCTTGACCCGTTCCAGACCTGGAGCGATGTCCAGGATGAGATCTGCAGGACCTGGTGGTCGTCCGGGACGTGTGGACCGTCGATAGGGCTGTGCGCCAATACCAGACATGGTTGCGAGCGCCGATCAGTGAGCGAACCGGCAGACACGTCCCGGCACCATGGCCACCCGAACCATCAACTGAAGATGAGGGTGCCTCCCCACTGGGCTTAGCAGCGAGGAGGCTGACGTGAAGTCTGCCAGCAACACCACGAATAACGCACTGCCCGAGTTCCCGCCCAATGATCTGACCGCGGGCATCGACTGGGCTCGTGACGACCACGCCGCATGCATCGTCGACGGCCGTGGCCGCAAGATCGCCACCACGACGGTCGAGCACACTAGTGCCGGCCTGCGCGAACTGCTCACCTTCCTGGGCCGGCACGGAGTCAGCGAGGTCGCCATCGAACGACCCGACGGTCCCGTCATCGACACCCTGCTGGCCGCCGGCCTGGTCGTCGTGGTGGTCTCGCCGAACCAGGTCAAGAACCTGCGTGGCCGCTACGGCTCGGCGGGCAACAAGGACGACCGGTTCGACGCCTACGTCTTGGCCGACACCCTGCGCACCGACCGTGCCCGGCTGCGTCCACTGGTCCCCGACCGCGACGACACGGTCGCGTTGCGACGGGCCTGCCGCGCCCGCAAAGATCTCGTCAAACACCGCGTCGCCGCAGCGAACCAGCTCCGTGCACACCTGCGCAACGTGCTCCCCGCAGCCGTGGGGCTGTTCAAGGACCTCGACTCCGCGATCAGCCTGGCCTTCCTGGCCCGGTTCGACACCCAGGACAAGGTCGACTGGCTCAGCCCGAAACGACTCGGCGAGTGGCTGAGCAAGCAGGGCTACTCCGGCAAGGTCGACCCAGCCGTGCTGCACCAGCGGATCCTGTCCGCGCCCCGCGGGGCCACCGGCGTCCACGGCACCGTTCAGGCCGTCATCACCGCCAGCTACGTCGCGCTGCTGCACACCCTGGTCCAACAGACCAGGACCCTCGAGAAGCAGATCGACCGGCAACTCGACGCCCACGCCGACGCCCACATCTTCACCAGCCTGCCCCGATCCGGACGCGTCCGAGCCGCCCGACTCCTGGCCGAGATCGGCGACTGCCGAGCCCGGTTCCCCACCCCCGAATCGCTGACCTGCCTGGCCGGCGCCGCCCCCTCGACCCGCCAATCCGGCAAACTCCGCGCCGTCGGCTTCCGCTGGGCCTGCGACAAACAACTGCGCGACGCCGTCATCGACTTCGCCGCCGACACCAGGCTGGCCAACCCCTGGGCCGCCGACTACTACGACCGAGCCAGAACGCGCGGGCACGACCACGCCCACGCCGTGCGCATCCTGGCCCGCGCCTGGCTCCACATCATCTGGCACTGCTGGCAAGACGACCTCGCCTACGACCCCGCCCGACACCGCGCCCTGCAACGCTTCCTCGCCAGCCAGACCGGGGCGGCTTGACATAGGGCTTCTCATCCGTACTCCTCAGCATGCGGCGGTCGCCGTGGCATAGTACGCAGCGCGGCAGTAGATTACGACGTACGAAACCTAAGCTGAACGCGATGGTAGGAGTTACGCTATCGGTACCTTGTATTCGCGACAGGAAACGAGATCTGATGTCTGAGTCGACCGTGCAAGGTGGCGCGGCGCCGATGGGTGAGCGATCGAGCTACTTCATCGCTGCCATCGGCCGGGCGCTCGCCGTTCTGGACGCGTTCTCGCCGGAGCGTCCCGAACTGAGTCTGCGCAGCATCGCCGAGATCGCAGGGGTCACCCAGCCGAGCGCGCTGCGGATCGGCTACACGCTCACCCAGGCGGGATTCATGGTCCGAAATCCAATAACCAAAGGATATCGGTTGGGGCCGAAGGCGATCTCCGTCGGGATGGCGACGCTCAACTCACTCACGTTACCGGAACTCGCGGATCCTTATCTGGTGGATCTACGCAATCGCACTCAAGAGACGATCAAACTCGCCATCCATGACGGCCCGCGGGTGGTCTTCATCTCCAGGATCCCGTCGCTTCGCCATCCCCCTGGGAACACTTATGTGGGTTCGTCCCTGCCGATCCACCTGTCGGCGATGGGTCGTGCAATCCTTGCGCATCTCCCGGAGGAGGAGGCACGGGCGCTCATCGAGGCCTCCGAGGACCGTCAGTTGACCCCGCGCACTCCCAGCAAGGACACCGTCGTCAAGGGGCTGGCGGGTATTCGACAGCGTGGCTACGCCACGAACGACCAGGGCATCACAGTCGAGAACCGTGCCGTGGCGGCGCCGTTGCTCGACGCCGAGGGGAGACCGGCGGGAGCGATCAACCTATCGATGTCGGCCCAACGCATCACCCTCGGTGAGTTGAAACGCACCATGGCTCCTCTCCTGTTGGAGACCGCGGCCGCGATCAGCGCCATCCTGCCGCCGCAGGTGCAGGGTGCCGGTCGCTCCTGACTCCGCCGACCTTGTGTCGTTATTCGGACTGTCTCGGGTAAAAAGTGGAGCGGGTCAATTCTGATCGACTCACAGAATTTCGGTCTGAGAAACTTCTTGACGAGATATTCGTTGCGCTCCTAGCGTCAAAATCCGGCTCGATATGGATGGCCGAAGTCAATGCGACCGGAGGTACGGACGTGATTAGCGATCACAGATATGGCACAGACTCGCGGGGCCGAAACCGACTCGGGAGGCGAGCGCTGGTCGTGGGGGCAGCCGGCGTCGGCGTCGGCACCGCCCTCGGGCTGGATCCGGCCGAGGCCATCCCCCGCCGCTCTTCGGCCCGAGACTCCACATCGGCCGGCGTACGCACCGAGAGCGGACTGATACGCGGCGTCGACGCGGCGTTGACGGGGGTCACGGTGTACAAGGGGATTCCGTTCGCGGCCAGCACCGCCGGGCCGAACCGGTGGCGAGTGCCGCAGCCGGCGCCCTCCTGGTCGGGTGTCCGCGTTGCCGACACCTTCGGCGATGTCTGCCCACAGTCGCTGCGCAGCGGTGACACCTCGACGATGAGCGAGGATTGCCTGAACCTCAACATCTGGACCGCCGCGGAGAGCTCACGCGAGCGCCGCCCGGTCCTGGTCTGGATCTATGGAGGCGGATTCACTGGGGGAGCAGGGTCGGCCGCACAGTTCGACGGGGCGGGACTGGCCAAGAAGGGTCTGGTCGTTGTCACCTTCAACTATCGGACCGGGATGTTCGGGTTCATGGCCTCGCCTGCGCTGAGTGCGGAGTCGGGGCACGATGCCTCAGGCAACTATGGCCTGCTCGACCAGATCGCGGCGCTGAGGTGGGTTCAACGCAACATCGCGGCCTTCGGAGGCGATCCGCGCCGGGTGACGGTGGCCGGACAGTCTGCCGGGGCCGGCTCGGTCGCGTTCCTGCTGTATTCGCCCTTGGCCGAGGGGCTCTTCCAGCGCGCGATCGCGGAGAGCGGCGTACGCAATCCCGGCGACCCTGAGATCGCTTGCCTGCCGACCTCCTATCGGACCGCTGCCTACGCGGAGAGTGTCGGCACGGACTACGCCGCGAAGCTCGGCGCGTCCACACTGGCCGAGATGCGTGCGCTCAGCGTCGCCGACCTCCTTACCTACAACAGTGCTTCAGATCCCAACATCACCGTTCCGATGTATGACTTCTGGGGCGCTCCGCTGTGGCGGCCCGTGCTCGATGGGTGGGTCGTGCCGCGCACGATCGCCCAGACACTGGCGAAGGGTCACCTCAACGACGTACCGGTCCTGACCGGCAACAACAAGGACGAGAACGGCGCGGCCGTGGGGACCACCACGACGCTCGCGGACTACCGGGCGGCCGTCGAGACCCAGTACGGCGCGATGGCTGGGGAGTTCCTGGCACGGTATCCGGCGACCACCGATGACGAGGCGACGACAGCGTTCATCGAGTCCGCCCGAGACAGTGCCCGTGTCTCGACCTGGCTGTGGACGAGTGAATGGGCAGCGCACGCGAAGAGCCCTGTGTTCAACTACTTCTGGAACCACGCCCAGCCCGGTTCGACCGGGGCTGGGCACGGATCGGAGATTCCGTACGTCTTCGACAATCTCTACGCCAGCGACGTGGACTGGACCGACACGGATCGCGAGATCGCCGACACGCTCTCCTCCTACGTCGTCAACTTCGCCGCGCATGGCGATCCGAACGGTCGCGGACTGCCTCGCTGGAGGCGCACCACCTCTGGCTCCGCGCGGGTGATGAAGCTCGGTGACGGCTTCGGCGCCATGGCGGCCGCGGATCGCGCGAAGGTCTCCTTCTTCGAGCGCTTCTATCGCTCGCGCGACCTGTGGTGAGGACATTCCCACGGCCCTCCGCTCCGCATCTGCTGTCCACAACCGACTGCTCCCCGGCGCTGCTAGCAGGGGGATTCGATCTAGGACTCGTGTCGGTCTAGGAGACCAGATGTGAGGTCCATCCGGATCCCTGGAGATTGAGTGGCAGGCTCGAGCTGATCGCTCGTGCGGTGGCGACCACCTCCGGCGCGATACGCTTGGTCAGCTCGGCTACCGTGATCCGCTGCGCCGAGATGGAGATGTTGATGGCACCGACGGCCGTGTGAGTGGCATCGAGCAGCGGCGCGCTGACGGCACGATTCTCCAGGGTGGTGCCACGGTCGTTGGTCTCGTAACCGCGGCGTCGAATCCTGGTGAGCCGCTTCCGCACCTCGTCCTTGGTCGGCGTATGGGGCGTCAGCCGGACGTCAGCCGCCTGCGCGATGAGTTCGTCCGCCGTCTCCACGGGAAGCCACGCCAAGATGGCGCGCCCCAGGGACGAGGCGTGGATCGGAAGGGACGAGCCGAGGTAGTGCCCGGACGGCGGGTGCAGCAGCGACGGGAGCCGTGAGACGAACACGACCGTCGGGCCTGCATGAATGGCGAGCTTGACGGTCTCCTGGGTGCGATTGCGCAGGTCGATCAGATAGGGCTCGGCCAACTCGGGGAGGGTCAGCGAGTTCAGTGTGGCCATACCCACGGAGACGATCTTCGGGCCGAGCCGGTAGCCCTTCGAGATTGGATTGCGCACCAGGTATCCCATCTCCACCAGGGTGTAGCCGATGCGCAACGCGCTGGGGTGACTGACTCCGGCGACGTCGGCGATGTCCTTGATCGCCAGCTCCGGCCGATGTGCGGAGAAGGCATCGAGCACGGCGAGTCCGCGCGCCAGGGACTGGATGAAGTACTCGTGTCGTCCCTCCTGGCGGCCGGCGACGGCGGTGTCTTGCTGGCTTCGCTTCTTCATCGGACGCTCCTGGGTCGATGGGGTGTCGGAGTGTATTACGTCATAAGAAATTTATTGACGCAATACGTAACACAACGGTGACATGGTCTGAACACGAGCCCGTCGAGCACCGAGGGGCGCGCCATCGTCGGTGAGCCGAGGCCCATCTTCGGCGCGCGCGGTTGTCCAACGAGAGGTGAGCAGCCATGACCGCGCATGCCACCACCCGTTTGATCGAGGTCGCGTCGCCCGAGGTCCGGGTAGCCGATCACGGGCTCCGCGGCATCCGATCGTGCCCCGTTGAGTTCGGCCGCTCCCCGGTGCGAGGTCGTGCAGCTGGTCGGCCGCACCGACCTCGCTGACGCTCAGCCCCAGAAAGGTGATCCAACATGAGTAAGCTCCACCTACCGGCAGCGTGTCTGGCCGCACTCCTCCTGACCGCTGTCGCGGGTTGCGGGTCCGGGTCGGGTAGCGCCTCGGACAGCAAGTGGGCGAAGGTCGACTCGGCCGCGAACTCGATGAGTGACCTGGTGGCCGAGGCCAAGAAGGAAGGCACCCTCACCGTCTTCACCTCCACCGACCAGGAGGAGGTGGCGGACTGGTCGAAGGGCTTCACCGACAAGTACGGGATCAAGGTCAAGGTCTTCCGGCAGTCGAGCTCGGAGATCGGGACGACGTTCAAGACCCAGGTGACCACCCACAAGGTGCAGGCCGACGTGTTCTCGACCGGCAACCTCGACGACGTCCAGTCCTTCGTCGACGACGGTGCGCTCGCCAAGTACACGCCCGCCACGGCCGGCAAGTTCCCCAGCGACGACGTGGTCGCGGGCTACGCCTACCCGCTCTATCAGGCCACCGCGGTGGTCGGCTGGAACACCGAGACCGTCCCCGCGGACGTCCAGAAGGAGCTCGAGGCCGATCCCTACGAGGGCCTGCTCGACCCCACGCTGAAGGGCAAGGTCATCGTGATCGACCCGGCCGCCGGTGGCTCGGGCATGGCGATCTACGCCAACTTGATCGAGAACTACGGTGACACGTACGGGTGGGACTACCTGAAGAAGCTGGCCGCCCAGGATCCCTCGGTGCAGACCAGCATCATGGCGATGTCCCAACAGATCACCGCCGGAACCTACAGCGCCACCATCTTCGCCACCGAGTCGCAATGGGGTGAGCTCGCCGCCAGCGGCGCGCCGCTCAAGTTCGCGGGCCTGCCGACCAGCTCCGGGTCGCAGTTCTACCAGTCGGTGGTCACCGACGCGCCGCACCCGGCGGCCGCGCGGCTGTATCAGGAATACATGATGACCATGAAGGCACAGGACGCGGTGAGCTCCGCGACCGGCGGCATCTCGGTGATGAACGGCTGGAAGGACGACCGGGACTTCATCAAGAAGCTGAGCTGGTACACCCCGCCCACGACGGTGTGGACCGGTTGGCAGACCGATCCCGACTTCACCGGTGACGCCCTGGACACCTTCGTGCAGAAGTGGGACGACACGTTCGGCCAGAGCCGATGACCCTGGCCACCCCGCCGACCCCCTCGGCCGCGCTGCCGGTGGCCGCCGCGCCCGACCGGGCGTCTGCGGCGCCGGCCAGATCCGCCCAGGATCGCGCACTCCTCGTGCTGTGCTGGCTCGTCATGCTCGGCCTGATCGGGGCTCCGCTGGTCTACGTCGTGGTGGCGTCGATCTCCGTCGACCCGATCGAGCCGGCCGCCGGGTTCACCGCGCGGGCGCTCCAGGAGGCCTTCGGGCGCGCCAGCCAGTGGTGGCTGCTGGCCAAGTCGATGGCCTTCTCGTTGGTCATCGGGGTGCTCTCCACCGTGGTGGCCGCCGGCTTCGCCTGGACGACGGTGCGGCTCTCGATGCGCGGCACCCGGATCCGCGAGGTGCTCATTCTCGGCGCGCTCTTCGTGCCCTCCTTCGTCACCGCGGTGGCCTGGGTCTGGCTGGGCACGCCCGAGACCGGTCTGATCAACAAGACCCTCGGCTCCCTCGGCGTACCGGGGTGGCTGCACGTCAACGTGTTGAGCATCTGGGGGATGATCTTCATCCTGGTGACCCACCACGTGCCGTACGCGTATCTGTTCATCTCCGCCTCGATGCGACGGATCGACTCGCGCATGGAGGAGGCATCCTTGATGTGCGGGCGCGGGAGTCTCTACACCACCCTGCGGGTCTCGATGCCGCTGCTGCGGGCCTCGATCCTGTCCTCGATGCTCTTCATCGCGATCCTGTCGATCGGGGAGTTCTCGGTCCCGCAGATCCTGGGCCAGCAGGGTGCGTTCCGGCCGCTGTCGGTGACCATCTATCGCGCCCTGTACGGCGAGTTCCAGGACTACGCCTACGCGGCAGCCGTCGCGGTCGAGTTGATGCTGGTCAGCCTGATCGGGTTGTACCTCTACTCCCGCACGGTGCGGAACGGCGAGCGCTTCGTGTCGGTGACCGGCCGCGGGCTCCAGCACAGCGTCAGCCGCCCGACGCGCCGTACCGCGTCGCTGGTGTGGGCGGTGACGGTGGTCTACGGCATGGTCGCCTTCCTGGTGCCACTCGCGGCGATGGTCCTGATGGCTCTCTCGGCCTACCTGCCGCCGTCGCTGTCCGACATCAGCCTGTCCTTCTCCTACCTGTGGGACGCGCTGAACACGCCGGGGGTGCGCCAAGCGACCCTGAACACTCTCGAGCTCGCGGTCGTCGTCCCGATCGTCTGCATCGCGATCGCCCTGGTCGTGGTCTATCTCTCCGATCGGGTGAAGATCAGGGGAGCCGCCGCGCTCTCCTATCTGGCGACGGCCCCGTTGGCGGTCCCCGGCCTGGTGATGGGCACCGGCCTGCTGCTGTTCCTCATCCGTACGCCGTTCTACGGCACGCTGGCGATCATCGGGGTCGGCATGGTGGCGATCTGCGTGACCCATGCGATCCGGCTCGTGTCCAACGGACTCAAGCAGATCGACCCGTCCCTGGAGGAGGCCTCCCGGATGTGCGGCGTCTCGGGCCTGGCCACGGTCCGCAAGATCGTGATGCCCCTGATCAGGCCGTCGCTGTTCAGCGCCTTCGTGCTGATCTTCGTGCTGACCCTGCGCGAGCTCACCGTCGCGGTGGTGCTCTATTCCCCCAACACCCAGGTGCTCTCCGTGGTCGCCTGGAACTACTCGACGAGCGCGCTCAACCGGGCGTGTGCGGTCGGACTGCTGCAGCTGGTGATCATGCTGGTCTCGGTCCCGATCCTGCGCGCCGTCTTCCGACTCAAGCGAGGAGAGTCATGACCAGCATGCTGCGACACCGCCGGCCGGAGGTGCCGGCGAGCACCGGCGGCGGCACCGGATCCGAGCTGGTGCTCGAGGTGACGGCACTCGAGGCGACGTACGGCACCACCAAGGTGGTCGACGGGCTCGATCTGCAGATCCGACGCGGTGAGCTCGTCACGCTCCTCGGGCCGAGCGGCTGTGGCAAGACGACCACCCTGCGGTGCGTCGGCGGCCTGCACCGGGCCAGCGCCGGCTCGATCCGCCTCGGCGGCGAGCTCGTCGGGGACCGGACGACGCATGTGCGGCCGGAGCGTCGGTCGGTCAACATGGTCTTCCAGTCCTACGCGTTGTGGCCGCACATGACGGTCTTCCAGAACGTGGCGTACGGGCTGCGGGCGCAGCGTCTGCCGCGAGCCGAGATCCAGCGCCGGACCGAGGAGATGCTGGACCTCGTCGGGCTCGGCGGGTACGGACCGCGATCGGCGACCAACCTCAGCGGTGGGCAGCAGCAGCGGGTCGTGCTCGCACGTGGCCTGGTGACCCGGCCGAACCTGCTGCTGCTCGACGAGCCGCTGAGCAATCTGGACACCGAGCTCCGGGTGCGGATGCGCACCGAGATCCACACCGTCCAACGAGAGCTCGGACTGTCGATGCTGTACGTGACCCACGACCGGAGCGAGGCGCTGGCGCTCTCGGACCGAGTGGTGGTGATGCGCGACGGGATCGCCCAGCAGACGGGCACGCCCGATGAGCTCTACTCCGCGCCGGCGAACCGGTTCGTCGCCGAGGCGCTCGGCCCGATCAACGTCCTGCCGGCGGTGGTGGTGGCCGAGGGCGCCGGCGCGGCGGCGACGATCCAGGGGGCCGCGGGCGCGCCGTCGTTCCCGATCCGGGAAAGCAACGGCGCGAGTCGGGCTCGAGTGGGAGATCCGATCGACCTGCTGGTGCGTCCGGAGTCGTTGACCATCGCTGCTGCGGAGGAGGGCGGTCTCGAGGCCGAGGTCGAGCTGGTCGAGTTCCTCGGCAACCACACCGAGGTCACCTGTCGCGTCGGCGGGCTCCGGTTCGTGGTCAACCTCGGGCAGCGGCCCCGCGGCCTGACCCGGGGTGGGCGGGTGGGTGTGCTCGTCGATCGACGAGCGGACCTTCCGGCCTGGCAGCCGCGGCCCTCTGGTGCCGGCGACCTCGAGGAGAGCTGAATGGACCTGGATCTCGCCGGCCGAGTCGCCGTGGTGACCGGGGCCAGCTCGGGGATCGGTCGAGCCATCGCCCGGTGCCTGGCAGGTGAGGGCGCGCGCCTGGCGCTGGTGGCGCGCAACGAGCAGCGGTTGACCCAGACGGCCGCCGAGATCGCCGCCGAGGGGTTCGCGACGCCGTCGGTGTATCCCACCGACCTGACCTCGACGGCGGAGCTCGACCGGACGGTCCGGCGGGTGGTGACCGATCACGGCGGGATCGACATCCTGGCCAGCAGCGCCGGCGGCCGGGTCGACGCCGGACTCGACGCGGGCGAGGAGCTGTGGGAGGCGGCTCGAGCCGTCAACTTCGATGCGCAACGCCGGCTGGTCCAGAGAGTGGTGCCGATCATGCGGGCGGCCGGGTTCGGTCGGATCGTGTTCGTCACCGGCAAGTCCGAACCCCAGGTGGCGAGCGGCACCTTCGCCGCCAAGTCCGCGATGCACGCCTTCGCCAAGGGGCTGTCCCGGGAGCTCGGGCGGTTCGGCATCACCGTCAACTCGCTGGCTCCCGGACGCGTCCTGACGCCACCGATGCGCCGGCACTACGACCAGGACGCGCGGGCGGCCCAGATCAGGGAGATCCCGATCGGCCGGTACGGCGACCCGGTCGACGTCGCACGGATGGCGGCCTTCCTGTGCTCGCCCGACAGCGACTTCGTCAGCGGCGCCGTCATCCCGATCGATGGGGGCATGCGATGGCATCAGCTGTGAGCGACGACCGAGCTCGACAAGGAGAGACGACGATGATCGATGCACCGCTCCCGGCGACCGCGGATCTGCTGGACGAGCATCCGGACGCCCGGGTGATCGACCTCGCGCTGGCGAGCTACGGCGG
Source organism: Nocardioides sp. (assembly GCF_047606145.1). Lineage (GTDB taxonomy): Bacteria > Actinomycetota > Actinomycetes > Propionibacteriales > Nocardioidaceae > Nocardioides. The sequence continues at coordinate 41,283 of NZ_JASGET010000116.1, forward strand.
ACGGTCGCACTTCGCCGGCCGCGCGGCCACCGTGTCCTGTGTGGAGGACAACGTCCTGCTCCGGCAGCTCCTCGCCACGCCGGGGGAGGGCCGGGTCGTGGTGGTCGCCGGCGGTGGATCGCGGCGGACCGCGCTGCTCGGCGACCAGATGGCCACGCTCGCGGCGGACAACGGCTGGGCCGGCCTGGTGCTCGACGCCGCGGTCCGCGACGTGGCGGCGCTGGCCGGGATCGGGGTGGGGATCGTGGCGCTCGGATCTTGCCCGCGACGCAGCGACAAGCGCGGCACCGGTGTCACCGAGGTGCCGGTGGTGCTCGGTGGCATCTCGATCCGGCCGGGAGACCTCGTGGTGGCCGACGAGGACGGGGTCGTCGTACTCCCGGCCGGGTGAGCCGCGGCTATTTGTGCTGCTGGTAGATCCAGTCCCGGATGTAGTCGATGGTGTAGGCGACCTGCCAGGTGCACAGATGTTCGTTGGTGGCGTTGTCCTCCACCCCGCTGGGGATGACACTGCCCTTCTTGAAGATCGAGTAGTTCACCGAGGCGCCCTCGCCGGCCTGTTTCTTGGCTGCCGCGTCGAGATGCGCGACCGGCCACTTACCGTTCCAGGTGGCCCGCGAGACGGTCGCGCCGTCCTTCTCCAGCGCCTTGGTGATCTTGTTCTCGTACGGGTACGCCTTCGCGTCCCCACGCGCCACGGTGATCCACAGCGGCTTGTCGGCCAGCGGTGCGACCTTGGCCGGGTCCCACTGGGCGGCGACGATCCAGGTGGAGGCGAACAGGTTCGGATAGTCGATGTCCATCGCGATCGCCTGCATGCCGCCACCGGACTGGCCGGTGGAGTAGAGGCGATCGGTGTCGATGCTGTACTTCTTGGTTAGGGCCCGCACCAGGTGCACGGTCGTCGGAAGCATGTCGGAGGTGGTGAAGTCGTCGCCGGCCACTGCGCTGTCGTACTGCGGTGCGAGCACGAACGCGGCCTGCTTCGCCTGCGCCTCCGGGCTCGCCCACGAGATCGCGCCCAACCCCTGGCACAGGGTGTTCAGCGGGTTCGATCCGGTCACGGTGGCGTCGTGCATGAAGAGCACCAGTGGATAGGACTTCGTCTCGTCGTAGCCCGTGGGCACATAGAGGTTGTAGGGCAGGGATTCGCCGGTCTGGGAGTCCTGGTAGGTCTTCTGGACGAAGTCATCGACGATCAGCCGGATCTCCGCAGTCACCCCGAACGCCGAGTCACTGGCGGCGATGCTCGAACCGGAGGCGGTCCGCAGTGCGCTCTTCTGCGTGATCGAGGCGGAGGCGTCGGAGAGCCGCTCGATCTCCATCCCGCCGCCGGCGCCATCCGATGCGTCCGAGGACGGCATTCCGGACGCTGCGTCCGACGCCATCCCGGACGCCATCCCGGACGCCATCCCGGACGGCGCCCCGGAGGGGCGATCGCCCGATGGTCCATCTGAGGATCGCGAGCTGAGGTCGTCGCTGGAGACAGTGTCGGTCTGCCACAGTGCGGCGGCCGAGTCGTCGGTCGACATCTCGATGATCACGTAGGTCCCGTCGGTCCCGGAATCGGCTAGGGCGGCTGCGGTGTTCGCGTAGACGTTCGTGATGGTGCGGTCGGCTACGGTGAAGGCGGAGCTGCCCAGGCCGGAGGTCAAGATCGTCGCGTCGTACTCCACTGCGATCGCGACCAGCTTGAGTCCGTCCCCGTAGACCCGGTCGATCGCGGTCACGCTCTTGACATGGCTCGGCAGCGAGGTGCTCGCCGCGCTGGAGGTCGATGACGAGCCGCCGTCGCCCTCGCTTGAGCCGCAGGCCGCCAACGTGAGGCTGGCCGCCGCGGCTCCGCTGAGTTCGACGAACCTCCGGCGGTTCAACATCGTGGTCCGTGACATCGAGATCTGTCTCCTTCACGCCGTTGCATGCCGTCGGGACGGCTCGGGTCGAGATGGCCGGCTGCGTCGGCCGGTGGGAAGACTAGGAGCGCCAGCCTGTTGGGCGCTGTGGGCGGTCTGTCCCGCGGCTATCGACCGCTGTCGGCCGGCCGGTACCGGGGCCGCTCTTCACCCAACGTTCGACCGCCGGCTACGGACGCGACCCGTGCTGGTGCCGCCCCGCTCGTCGTACGTCGACACGATGACTCGGTGGCCCTCTCCCTGATCTCCTCGGACGACTCCGCCTTCGACCTCGACGACCCGGGTGCACGACTGCGGACCCGCCTCAACTGGCTGCGTGCCGGAGTCCTGGGCGCCAGTGACGGTCTCACCTCGATCGCGGGCCTGGTGATGGGGGTGGCCGTGGTGACCGAGAGCCGCAGCCATCTGCTCGTCGCCGGGGTCGCCGGGCTGGTGGCCGGCTCGGCGTCGATGGCGACCGGGGAGTACGTCTCGGTGAGCACGCAGCGCGACGCCGAGCAGGCGCTCGGCGACGGAGCGGAGGAGACGTCGAACCCGGTTGCCGCCGCGCTGGCCTCGTTCCTCGCCTTCGCCGTCGGCGCCCTGATCCCGGCCCTGACGATCCTGCTGTCGGCGCCGCTGCGGTTCTATGCCACCGCCGCGGTGGTGGCGACCGCGCTGGCGGGCGCCGGCTGGATCAGCGCGCGGCTCTCACGCACCGACCCACGCCGGCCGGTGCTGCGCACCGTCGGCGGCGGACTCGTCACGCTCGGCCTGGCCTTCGGTGCGGGCCTGCTGCTCGACTTCCTGTGACCGTGGGACACGCCGTCCCGGGACGGGTCGCCGGGGACAACTGGTCCACCTCGGTGTCTCCCTACGGGAGCTCGACGACCTGCGCCGCGTAGGCCAGGCCGGCACCGAACCCGACCAGCAGGGCCGGCGCCCCGGAGGGGAGCCGCTGCTCATCGAGCAGCCGGGAGAGCGCCAGCGGGATCGAGGCCGCCGAGGTGTTCCCGGCGTAGACGATGTCCTCGGCGACCAGCGCGCCCGGCGCACCGATCGCGCGGGCGATGGCCCGGATGATGCGCAGGTTGGCCTGGTGCGGCGCGATCGCGACCAGTTCGTTCGGCGCCACGCCCGCGCGTCGGCAGGCCTCCAGCGCGACCGGGGCGATCGAGCCGGTCGCCCAGCGGAAGATCGCCTGGCCGTCCTGGCGGATGAAGGAGCTTCGATCGTCGATGACCAGCTTGTCGGCGAGCTCGCCGGCGCTGCCCCAGACCGTCGGGCCGATGCCGGGTCGGTCGGCACCGGTCACCACCGCTGCGCCGGCGCCGTCGGCGAAGATGACACAGGTGCTGCGGTCGGTCCAGTCGACCCACTGCGACATCTTCTCGGCGCCGATGACGAGCACGTTGCGGGCGCTGCCGCTGCGCACCAGCCCGTCCGCCGTACCGAGTCCGTAGGCGAAGCCGGCGCAGGCGGCGTTGAGGTCGAAGGCACCGGGAGCGTGGATGCCGAGCCGGCTCGCCACGCTCGGTGCATGGGCAGGCATCGGGGACTCCGCCGAACAGGTGGCCACGATCACCAGGTCGATGTCGGCCGGAAGCAGCCCGCTGCGGGCCAGCGCCTTGCCGCCGGCCTCGACGGCCATGTCGACGATGGTCTCCTCCGGCTCGGCGATACGGCGCTCGGCGATCCCCACCCGGGAGCGGATCCACTCGTCGGTGGTCTCCACCCGGGTCGACAGCTCGTCGTTGGTGAGCACCGTCGCGGGCTGGTAGCCGCCGAAGGCGAGGACCCGGGAGCCGGCCGGACCGGACTGCTCGATGCGCATGAGAGAGATGGCTCCTGGGGTGGACCTGTCCGTTGGTCCGGACGGCCCGTCGAGGTGAGGGGCAGGGCGATGCGGCCACGTTAAGGGTGACTCCCCGGTAGTGGAAGTTGAGTGACCGCGACCACAGGACTAGGTTACTGACCGAACGGTCAGGAACGCGGTCGGTCGAGTCGGTCGATCCAGGCGATACGGAGCAGCCCGATGCAGGATCTGAGCCCCCGGCCCGGCGATCTCGAACCGATCGAGACCGCCTCCGTCGACGAGCTGCGTGCTCTCCAGGCCGAGCGCCTGCGCTGGTCGGTGCGACACGCCTACGACCACGTCGCCCACTATCGCGCCAGCTTCGATGCCGCCGGGGTGCATCCCGATGACATCACCGGGCTCGCCGACCTCGCCAGGCTGCCCTTCACCACGAAGGCCGACCTGCGGGAGAACTATCCGTTCGGCATGTTCGCGGTGCCGCGCCAGCAGGTGGTGCGGGTGCACGCCTCCTCCGGCACCACCGGCAAGCCGACGGTGGTCGGCTACACCCGCGACGACATCGAGGTCTGGGCGACGGTGATGGCGCGCAGCATCCGTGCGGCCGGCGGGCGGGCCGGCGACATCCTGCACAACGCCTACGGCTACGGACTGTTCACCGGCGGGCTCGGGGCGCACTACGGCGCCGAGAGGCTGGGCTGCACGGTGGTGCCGGTCTCGGGCGGGATGACCGAGCGTCAGGTGCAGCTGATCGCCGACTTCGAGCCCGATCTGATCATGGTGACGCCCTCCTACATGCTCGCCATCGTCGACGAGATGGAGCGCCAGGGCATCGACCCACGCTCGACCTCGCTCAAGGTCGGCATCTTCGGCGCCGAACCGTGGACCAACGACATGCGCCGCGAGATGGAGGAGCGGCTCGACATGCACGCGGTCGACATCTACGGCCTCTCCGAGGTGATGGGTCCCGGGGTCGCCAACGAGTGCGTGGAGACCAAGGACGGACTGCACATCTGGGAGGACCACTTCTATCCCGAGGTCATCGACCCGATCACCGGCGAGGTGCTGCCCGACGGCGAGGAGGGCGAGCTGGTGTTCACCTCGCTGACCAAGCAGGCGATGCCGATCATCAGATATCGCACCCGCGACCTGACCCGGCTGCTGCCCGGCACGGCGCGCACCATGCGCCGGATGGAGAAGATCACCGGTCGCACCGACGACATGATCATCCTGCGCGGGGTCAACCTGTTCCCGACCCAGATCGAGGAGCTGATCCTGTCCACCCCGGCCCTCTCGCCGCACTTCCAATGCGTGTTGGAGCGCGTCGGCACCCTCGACGAGATGGTCGTCGCGGTCGAACGGCGGGAGAGCGCGGCCACGGCCGCGGCCGAGGCCGCCGCGGTCGAGCTGCGCCGGCTGGTGAAGAGCAGGATCGGCGTCACCGTCGGGGTCGAGGTGCGGGAGCCGGGCGGGATCGAGCGGTCGGTGGGCAAGATGCGGCGCATCGTGGACCGCCGGCCCACACGCTGAGCGACACCAGCGACTGATAGGAAGGACCGCATGACCACCACGACGAGCCTCACCTCGGGACCTGTCCTGCTCGACATCCGCGATGCGCTCGCGGTGGTCACGCTCAACCGGCCGGAGGCGCACAACGCGCTCGACGTCGCGCTCAAGGTGCGGCTGGGCGAGGTGCTGGCCGCGGTCGCGGCCGATGAGGAGGTGCGGGCGGTGGTGCTGACCGGTGCCGGTCGCTCCTTCTGCGTCGGCCAGGACCTGGGCGAGCACGCCGCCGCGCTGGCGGCCGAGGCGGCGACCGCGCTGAACACCGTCGAGGAGCACTACGCGCCGATCGTCTCCGCGATCGTGACCATGCCCAAGCCGGTGATCGCCGCCGTCAACGGCACCTGCGTCGGGGCGGGTCTCGGCTTCGCGATGGCATGCGATCTGCGGGTCTACGCCGCCGAGGCGCGGCTGGGCACGGCGTTCACCGGCATCGGTCTGACCACCGACTCCGGCCTCGCCGCGACCCTGGTGGCCGCCGTCGGGCAGGCTCGGGCCAGCGAGCTGATCCTGCTCGGGGAGATGTTCTCCCCGCAACAGGCCGTCGAGTGGGGGATGAGCGGGCGCGTCGTACCGGGGGAGCAGGTAGGGGCCACCGCCCTCGAGCTCGGCAGGCGGCTGGCGGCCGGCCCGACCCGGGCGTACGCCGAGACCAAGACCCTGCTCGCTGCCGCGGCCGGTGGTCTCGGCGTGCTCGAGATGGTGCATGCCGAGGCCGACGCGCAGACCCGGCTGGCCACCACCGCCGACCACGCCGGCGCGGTGAACTCCTTCCTGGCCAAGCAGAAGCCGGTCTTCCGCGGCAACTGAGCGACCGCCGAGTCGGCGCTTGTTGTACGCCGGAGAGCGTCGAGTCGGCGCTTGTTGGACCATCAAGCGCCGACTCGACGTCGTAGGGCGAGCAGTTTGCGCCGACTCGGCGTCGTACGCGCGCTTCGCGCGGGGCCCTGGGTCGGGGTGGCTCGTTACTCCTTGGCCACCAGGGTGAGTACGTCGTAGGTGGCCACCGGGTCGCCGGCGGCGTTGGTCACCACCGCGTCCCAGCGCACCTCGCCGTAGTCCGCGCTGGCGCGGGGGGTGATCTGCTTGACCGTCAGGGTCACGGCGATCTCGTCCTCGGCCTTGACCGGAGTCAGGAATCGCAGGTTGTCCACCCCGAAGTTGGCGAGCACCGGCCCCGGGTCGGGGTCGACGAAGAGACCGGCGGCCAGCGAGACCACCAGGTAGCCGTGCGCCACGATCCTACCGAAGAGCGGGTTGGCCGCCGCGGCCTCCTCGTCGGTGTGGGCGTAGAAGGTGTCCCCGGTGAACTCCGCGAAGTGGTCGATGTCGGCCCGGGTCACCCTCCGCGCGGCGGAGCGGATGGTGTCGCCGATCCGCAGCTCGGCGAGACTCTTGCGGAACGGGTGCACCCCGTCCTCGTGCCGCCGCGCCCCCGGGGCCCAGGTGCCGGTGACGGCGGTGAGCAGATCGGGGGAGCCCTCCAGGGCGGTGCGCTGCAGGTGGCGGAGCACGCCGCGGATGCCGCCGAGCTCCTCCCCGCCGCCGGCCCGGCCGGGCCCACCGTGCACGAGCGTCGGCAGCGGCGCGCCGTGTCCG